>CAXBJY010000060.1:0-36630 GCA_963976285.1 uncultured Gammaproteobacteria bacterium | reverse complement strand
GGCGGCAAGCTGCCGCGGGCGGCAGGGAACTGACAATTCTCGTCAGCTGCCGCGAGGGACGTCCGCGACGCAGGGAAGTGAGGTGCGGCGAGCGATTACTCGCGCGCTGGCGATTACATAAGCGGTCGGCGACAGCGCGTGCTCGCGCGGTATTGCGCGTTTCATATCCGCGGCGTCGCATCGAACACGCGCTTGCACCGGTCGGGCGCGCGCCGCCCGGGGCGGTCAGCGGTCGCGGTTGACGATATAGGCCGCGAGCTGACGCAGCGTGTCCGCCGATGCGCCGAGCGGAGCGAGATTCGCGATCGCTTCATCGCACAAAGCCCGGGCCGTTTCCTTGGCCTTGCTCATGCCGAGGATATTCGGATAGGTCGGTTTGTTCTGATCGCTGTCGGATCCCTGGGGCTTGCCGATCACCGAGGTGTCACCCTCGACATCGAGAATGTCGTCGTGAACCTGAAACGCGAGTCCGACACAGTGTGCGTAGCGGTCGAGCCGCGCGGAGATCGCGTCATCGTTTACGTCGCTCGCGAGATAGCCCAGGCGCACACTCGCGCGGATCAACGCGCCGGTCTTGTGCAGGTGCATTTTTTCGAGGTCGTCGAGGGACAGTGCGGTTCCGACCGCGCCGAGATCCATTGCCTGCCCGCCGGCCATACCCTCGGACCCGCTCGCACGCGCGAGTTCGTGCAGCATCGCGATACGCCGCCGGTCGTCGATCGCGGTTGCGGAATCCGCGATCACCCCGAATGCGAGCGCCTGCAGTGCATCGCCGGCCAGGATCGCGGTCGCCTCGTCGAACTCGCGATGGCACGTCGGGCGGCCACGGCGCAGATCATCGTTATCCATCGCTGGAAGGTCGTCATGAATGAGTGAGTAGGCGTGGATCAGTTCGACCGCGACGGCGCAGGGATCGAGTGTTTCGAGCGGTGTTCCGAACGCCTGCCCGGTGGCGTAGACGAGTACCGGGCGGACCCGTTTGCCGGGGCCGAGTACCGCGTAGCGCATGGCGCTGTGCAGGCGGCTCGGATCGCGATCGCCGGCCGGTAATCCGCGGTCGAGCGCACGGTTTACCTGCGCCTGGAACAGCTGCAGTGTTTGTTCAAGGGACATCGGCGTCGTCAATCGCTGTCAACCGGTTCGAACGGCTCGAGCGCGTCATCGCCGGAACCGTTCTTCGTGAGTTGTTGTACTTTCTGCTCCGCTTCGCGCAGTGCGGCCTGACAGGCCCGCGCGAGCGATACACCTTTTTCGAATTGCTGCAGCGACTCTTCCAGCGTGAACTCGCCGCCTTCCATTTTTTCGACGAGTTCCTCGAGTGCCGTGATCGACGACTCGAAATCAAATTTTTGCGCCTTGCGGGCCATGCGGCTTGATGCTCCAGCTAAACGGAAAACCTAACATCTGGACGGTCCGAACGTGGCGCGTGCCCAGCGGGGCCGAAACTCTACTGACCGTACCCTTAACGGTCAACCGTCTGCGGGCCGCGGCCGGTCGCGGTAACCCTTGACTTCCGTTCAGCGGCAGATTTAGACTGCGTCCAGTTTTAGAATAAGTCTAAATCTAAACCAAAAACGCATCGGGACCCTGTCGGGTCCAAATCGGAGGAGCACGTAATGGCCGCATTAAAAGGCACGAAAACCGAAGAAAATCTGAAAGCAGCATTTGCCGGGGAATCCCAGGCCAACCGCCGCTACCTGTACTTCGCACAAAAAGCCGACGTCGAAGGTTTCAACGATGTATCGGCTGTCTTCCGTTCAACGGCGGAAGGCGAAACGGGCCACGCGCACGGACACCTCGAATACCTCGAAGCCGTCGGCGATCCGGCGACGGGTGAACCGATTGGCAGCACCGACCTGAACCTGAAGGCCGCGATTGCCGGTGAAACCCACGAGTACACGGACATGTACCCGGGTATGGCCAAGTCGGCGCGCGAAGAGGGCTTCGACGAAATCGCCGACTGGTTCGAAACGCTGGCGAAAGCCGAGCGTTCGCATGCGAACCGTTTCCAGAAAGCGCTCGACGGCCTGAACGGCTAAACCCGTTTGCGGCATCAGGATGACGAAGCCGGGTATCTGCCCGGCTTTGTTCATCGCACGAGCATGAATCAGCCGGCGACGCACCGCCGCGTCCGCCGCTCTCACCGCGAGAAGAACTATGTCACGCGAAGGTAGCCTCGAAGCGCCAACACGACACCCGCTGGGCTGGAAAGAAGCGTCGTTTTACGACGAGGACGCTTTATTCTCGGAACTCGAGCGCGTGTTCGACATTTGCCACGGATGCCGTCGCTGCGTCAGCCTGTGCAACTCGTTCCCGCGGCTGTTCGATCTCGTCGACGAATCGAGCACGATGGAAGTGGACGGGGTCGACAAGCAGGACTACTGGTCGGTCGTCGAGCAGTGCTACCTGTGCGATTTGTGCTACCTGACGAAATGCCCATACGTTCCGCCGCACGAATGGAACGTCGACTACCCGCACCTGATGCTGCGGGCCAAAGCGGTGGCGCACAAACAGGGCAAGACGCCGCTGCGCGACAAGCTCCTCACGTCGACCGATCAGGTCGGCTCGTTCGCTTCGATACCCATCGTCGCGGAGATCGTGAATACGACGAACGAATTCAAACCGGCACGCCAACTGCTCGAAAAAACACTCGGCGTGCATGCACAGGCGCCGCTGCCGAAATTCTCCAGCAACACGGCGCGCAAGCGGCTATCGAAGCTCGACACCGGCAGCGTCAAGGTAACCCCGACCGAAAATACGACGGGACGCGTCGCGATATTCCTCACGTGTTACGGCAACCGCAATGCGCCACAAATGGTCGAGGATATGGCCCTGCTGTTTCGCCACAACGGCATCGATGTGGCGCTGACGGAGTCGGAAAAGTGTTGCGGGATGCCGAAGCTCGAGCTCGGCGATCTCGAGGCGGTAGAGAAACTGAAGGAACACAACATCCCGCAACTGATGAACCTGGTACGGCGCGGCTACGACCTGACGGCGCCAATCCCGAGTTGCGTGCTCATGTACAAGCAGGAACTGCCCCTCATGTTCCCCGATGACGAGGATGTGCAGGCCGTGGCCGCGGCATTCTTCGACCCGTTCGAGTACCTGATGGCGCGACACCGCGAACAGCAACTGAACCTGAAGTTCACGCAGTCGCTGGGGAAGGTCGCCTACCACGTGCCGTGCCACCAGCGCGTGCAGAAAATCGGGCCGAAAACGAAGGACGTACTCGAACTCGTCCCCGATACGGAAGTGACCATGATCGAGCGCTGCTCGGGACATGACGGTACGTACGCGGTGAAGAAGGAAAATTACGCGCACGCGCAGAAAATTTGCCGTCCGGTGGTGACCCGGGTGGAACAGGCGGAAGCCGATCATGTGATCAGTGATTGCCCGATGGCCGGCGATCTGATCGAACATGGCATGACGTCCGGACACACGACATCGGCGTTCGAACTGTTGCGCCGCGCTTACGGGATCTGACAACACATGATGCATTTGAAACGGGAGGACCTGATCCCGCTCGAGACCTATCACGAGCAACGCGCCGATTTTCGACGCGAGGTGATGGCGCACAAGGCGAATCGCCAGATTGCGGTCGGTCCGCATGCGACGCTGTACTTCGAAGATCGGCTGACGATCCAGTATCAGATCCAGGAAATGCTGCGGGTCGAGCGGATTTTCGAAGCCGAGGCGATCAACGAGGAACTCGGCGCTTACAACCCGCTGATCCCGGACGGTGACAACTGGAAAGCCACGTTCATGATCGAATACGCGGACGCGGCGGAACGCCAGGTCGCGCTGACGCAACTTGTCGGTATCGAAGACCGGGTCTGGGTGCAGGTCGGGGACGGCGAACGCACCTGGGCGATCGCCGACGAAGACCTCGAGCGCTCGCGAGAGGAGAAAACCTCGGCCGTGCATTTCCTGCGGTTCCAGCTCGACAGTCAATCCGTCGCGGCGGCAAAGGCGGGCGCGGCGATCAGCATCGGCATCGATCATCCGGCCTATACACACAGCGTCGACCCGCTCCCCGCAGCCGCACGCGATGCACTGAGTGCCGATCTGGCCTGATCGGCGACGCGTGCGCGGGCGCGGCGCGGAGTCCACTGCGGATCATGATCAAGGGCCTTGACCGGCCGCACTCCTGTAACGACAATCGCGGGCTTATTAGCGGCTTGTACCGCTAATTTAATTTGATCTATACGCCCGATCGGGCGCTGGGGCAGGGGTTTGGTCGCAAAATACGACGCTGCAGATATCGAGGTGCTCACGGGCCTCGATCCGGTGCGCAAACGTCCGGGTATGTATACGGACACGACCCGGCCAAACCACCTCGTACAGGAAGTCGTCGACAATAGCGTCGACGAAGCAATTGCCGGACACTGCTCGCTGATCGAGGTCTGTCTCTACGCCGACGGTTCGATCGAAGTCGGCGACGACGGGCGCGGAATGCCGGTCGACAAGCATCCCGAAGAAAAAATCCCCGGTGTGGAACTCGTGCTCACCCGACTCCATGCGGGTGGCAAGTTTTCCAGCAAGAACTACAAGTATTCCGGCGGCCTGCACGGCGTCGGGGTCTCCGTCGTCAACGCGTTGTCGAAAAAGCTGACCGTTGCGGTGAAACGCGGCGGTAACGTGCACGAAATGACGTTCGCCAACGGCGATCGCAAAACACCGCTGAAAGTAACCGGCAAGGTCGGCAAACAGAACAGCGGTACGCAGATCCGGTTCTGGCCCGATGCGAAATATTTCGACACGGTCAAACTGTCGCTGTCGAAACTGCGCCACGTGCTGCGCGCGAAAGCCGTGTTGTGTCCGGGCCTGCGGGTGCGGCTGCACGATGAAGCCGCGAAGACGAAGGAAGAATGGCATTACGAAGACGGACTGAAGAGCTATCTGTGTGAAGCGATGCCGGACGCGGAGTTGCTGCCCGCGGCGCCGTTCATGGGCGATATGGCGGGCAACGACGAAGCCGTAACGTGGGCACTGCAATGGCGCGCCGATGAAGGCGACCTCGTCACGGAGAGTTACGTAAACCTCGTGCCAACTTTGCAGGGTGGAACGCACGTGACCGGATTGCGCCAGGGCCTGCTCGAGGCGATGCGCGAGTTCTGTGAATTTCGCAGCCTGTTGCCGCGTGGGGTGAAACTCACGGCCGAAGACGTGATCGATCGTTGCGCCTACGTGCTGTCCGTGAAGCTCACGGATCCGCAATTCTCGGGACAAACGAAGGAGCGCCTGTCGTCACGCTCGTCGGCGACGTTCGTCTCCGGGGTCGTGCGCGATGCGTTTGCGCTGTGGCTGCATCAGCACGCCGAGACCGGCGAACGGATCGCGGAGATCGCCGTGTCCCGCGCGCAGAGCCGACTGAAAGCGTCGAAGAACGTCGTGCGCAAAAAGCTCGGCGGCCTCGGTCCGGCACTGCCCGGCAAGCTCGCGGATTGCACTTCGCAGGATCTCGGTGAAACGGAGCTGTTTCTCGTCGAAGGGGATTCCGCCGGCGGTTCGGCGAAGCAGGCGCGCGACAAGAACTTTCAGGCGATCCTGCCGTTGCGCGGCAAGATCCTGAATACTTGGGAAGTTGAATCGACCCAGGTTCTCGCCTCGCAGGAAGTGCACGACATCTCCGTCGCGCTCGGGGTCGACCCGGGCTCGTCGAACATCTCGCGCCTGCGCTACGGCAAGTTGTGCATCCTCGCTGATGCGGACTCCGACGGTGCGCATATCGCGACCCTGATCTGCGCGCTGTTCGTGCGTCATTTTCGTCCCGTCGTCGAGGCCGGGCATGTCTACGTGGCAATGCCGCCGCTGTATCGTATCGACGTTGGTCAGTCGGTTTTCTATGCGCTCGATGAGGACGAAAAGAACGGCGTGATCGATCGCATCGCGGCGGAGAAGATCCGCGGCAAGGTGAATGTGCAGCGGTTCAAGGGGCTCGGCGAAATGAACCCGCTGCAGTTGCGCGAAACATCGATGGCGCCGGCGACGCGGCGGCTCGTGCAATTGACGCTGGACGACGACGGGCAAACCGAAAAAACGATGGACATGCTGCTCGCGAAGAAGCGCGCGTCGGACCGTCGAAGCTGGCTTGAAACCAAAGGCAATCTCGTCACCATCGTATGAACCCGACCGCAACAGCACGTCCCGTATGAACGACGACCTCGACATAGAACGCCGCGCGCTCGGGGATTTTACCGAGAAGGCCTACCTCGATTATTCGATGTACGTGATCCTCGATCGCGCGCTGCCGCACGTTGGTGACGGACTCAAACCGGTTCAGCGACGGATCGTCTACGCAATGTCGGAACTCGGGCTGAACGCGACGGCGAAGTTCAAGAAATCCGCACGCACCGTCGGTGACGTGCTCGGCAAGTTTCATCCCCACGGCGATTCCGCGTGCTACGAAGCCATGGTGTTGATGGCGCAGCCGTTCTCGTATCGCTATCCGCTCATCGAAGGCCAGGGGAACTGGGGATCGAGCGACGATCCGAAATCTTTCGCGGCGATGCGGTATACGGAAGCAAAGCTCGCGCCGTATGCCGATTTACTGCTCGCTGAGCTCGATCAGGGAACGACCGACTGGAAGCCGAACTTCGATGGCACGCTCGATGAGCCCGAGTTACTGCCGGCGCGGCTGCCGAACCTGCTGCTCAACGGCACCACCGGGATTGCCGTGGGCATGGCGACGGATATCCCGCCGCATAACCTGAGCGAAGTGGCGGCGGCCTGTATCCACTTGATCGAGAACCCGAAAGCAACGGTCGCGGATCTGTGCACGCACATCAGCGGCCCGGATTTTCCGACCGAGGCGGAAATCATCACGCCGCCGGAGGAGATCCGGCAGGCTTACGAAACGGGGCATGGTTCGGTAAAAATGCGTGCCCGCTACGAGGTCGAGAAAGAGGCGATCGCGATCACCGCGTTGCCCTACCAGACTTCCGGCAACAAGATCATCGAGCAGATAGCGCAGCAGATGCAGGCGAAAAAGCTGCCCATGCTCGACGACATCCGCGACGAATCCGACCACGAGACCCCGACCCGGATCGTACTCGTACCGCGTTCAAACCGGGTCAACGCTGAGCAGCTGATGCAGCACCTGTTCGCGACGACGGACCTCGAGCGGAATTACCGCATCAATTTCAACGTGATCGGCAACGACGGATTGCCGGCGGTGAAGAACCTGCTCGTACTGCTCGGCGAGTGGCTCGAATTCCGCATCGAGACCGTGCGCAAGCGCCTGCAGTTTCGCCTCGACAAGGTGATCGACCGGCTGCACATCCTCGACGGTTATTTGATCGCATTCCTGAACATCGATGAAGTGATTCGGATCATTCGCACGGAAGACAAGCCGAAACCGGTGTTGATGAAGCGCTTCAAGCTGACCGGGACGCAGGCTGACGCGATCCTCGATCTGCGCTTGCGCCACCTCGCCCGCCTCGAGGAGGAGAAAATCCGCGGTGAGCAACAGGAGCTGTCGGCGGAGCGCAAGGCGCTCGAAAAGGTGCTGAATTCGCGGCGCCGGCTGCGCACGCGGGTCCGCGACGAAATCAAGGCCGACATGAAGAAGTTTGGTGACGCGCGGCGTTCGCCGCTTGTATTGCGCGAGGCGGCGCAGGCGATCGCCGAAGCGGATTTGATCCCGTCCGAGCCGATCACGATCGTGCTGTCGGAGAAAGGCTGGGTGCGTGCCGCGAAAGGGCACGACATCATCGCCCGCGAACTCGCGTTTCGCAGTGGCGACGGCTTCCAGGCGGCGGCCCATGGCCGGACGAACCAGACGGCGGTCTTTCTCGACGCCGGCGGGCGCTGCTACTCCCTGCCGGCGCACTCGTTTCCGTCCGCGCGCAGCATGGGCGAACCGCTGGCCGGGCGCCTGAGTCCGCCGGACGGAACGGATTTCGTCGGGGTCATTGCCGGCGCAGCGGAAACGAACGTATTACTCGCATCGGATGCCGGTTATGGCTTTATCGGTCCGATTGGCGACCTGTATTCGAAGAACAAGGCGGGTAAAGCCGTGTTGTCCGTGCGCGGTGTGGCCCGCGCGACGGTGCCGGACGTGGTTGGCGAGCGCGACACTGACGAAATCGCGTGTGTCACGAATGAAGGTTACCTGCTGGTCTTCCCCGCCCGGCAGTTGCCCGAGCTTGCGCGCGGCAAGGGCCTGAAAATGATGCAAATACCGGCGGCAAAACTGAAAAACCGCGAAGAGTTCATGCTGCGCGCGGTCGTCGTTCCGGCGCGGGGCACGTTGCGTATCACCGCCGGCAGTCGTCACATTACGCTGAAGCACAAGGATCTCGATCGCTACCGCGGGGATCGTGCGCGGCGCGGGCTCAAATTGCCGCGCGGGTTTCAGAAAGTCGAAGCGATCGAAGTCGTCTGAGGCTAAATGCGTGCTCCGGATTATTGAACACGGACCTTGATGGACCGGGTACCCTCTCGCTCAAATCGAGGGGGGGCAGGGATGGGGTATCGACAGTAGTTCCGGCCCCGCAGCCTCAGTGTCGCGGATTTACGCACACGTCGTCAGGTTCACCGCCATCCACGGCAAAAATGAGGAGGGCCGGTTCTCGCGAACCGACCCTCCCACAGAACGGATAACAGGGAGGGGAGGGTCTCCGTTCAGGAATTGTGTCGGCGCGATCGCGGCGAAACTTTAACCTCGTACCGATACGCGCCGCCTGGCCCCCGAACCCCGGCGACTGTGGTCATGCGGCGTCGAACCCGCGGCCCGGTTCAGGCGATCACATGCTTCGAACTCGCGCCGGGGACCTCACGCGCGAACCGCGGCACGAGATAGCCGGGCAGCGTGTCGCGCAGGATCCGGGCGAGGCCGCGCGCCGTCGTTTCGTCGACATCGAAATGCGCCGCGCCCTGTACCGGGTCGAGCAGATGGATGTAGTACGGCAACACCGCGGCGTCGAACAGGCTTTCCGACAAGCGCGCGAGCACAGCGGGGTCGTCGTTGATCCCGCGCAACAGCACGGACTGGTTCAGTAGCGGAATGCCGGCGCGCGCCGTCGTGCGCAAGACCTCGTGCAGTTCCGCGTCGATTTCGTTCGGATGATTGATATGGACGACGATCGTACTCGTTAGCCGTGATCGGGTCAGGGCGTCGATGAGCGCGGGGGTGAGTCTCGACGGGATCGTCACCGGCAGACGAGTGTGGATGCGCAGGCGTCGAACGTGGCCGATGGCGGCGATGTCGTCGATGAGGCGGGCGAGCGCATCATCCCGCAGCATGAGCGGGTCGCCGCCGCTCAGGATCAGTTCGCTGATCGTCGCATCCGCGCGCACCGCGCCGAGCAGGGCGTCGTTACCACCGCTCACCCCGGCATAGGGGTAGTGGCGGCGAAAGCAGTAGCGGCAGTTGATGGCGCACGCACCCGTGAGCATGAGCAAGGCACGACCGTGGTATTTCTGCAGCACCTTCGGTCCGCGACGGCTCGCGAGGTCCGCCACCGGATCGGTCGTGAAACCCGCGGCGTGTCCCGCTTCCGCCGTCAGCGGCAACACCTGGCGGAGCAGGGGGTCAGCGGCGTCGCCCGGGCGCATGCGGCTTGCGAACGGCCGCGGCACCCGGAACGCGAAGCCCGCGCCGTCGCCGAGTGCGACCTCGCGGTCCCGGATCCCGAGATCGCGCAGCAGTTGCCGCGGATCGGTGTAGGCCAGTTTCAGTTCCTGGCCCCACTCAGCGGGCTGAACGGATGGTGTGCTTCGAGTTATCATAGTGCGTTATTTGCCGGGCAATTTGTCACGGGTCGCCGCTTGCACACGGACCCGCATCGCGTGTGTTTGCCACGCGCGATCGTATTCCCGGCTGCGGTTTATCAGCATTCACTCAAGTCTATCGAGAAAAATTCACCATGGCGTCATTCAGTACCAACCAATTCAAGCTCGGACTCAAAATCATGCTTGATGGCGATCCTTACAGCATCATCGAAAACGAGTTTGTGAAACCCGGCAAGGGGCAGGCGTTCAGTCGCATCAAGGTGCGCAACCTGAAAACCGGGCGCGTGATCGAGAAGACGTATAAGTCCGGTGAATCGGTCGAGGCGGCCGACGTCGTCGATACGGAAATGCAATACCTGTACACCGACGGTGACACGTGGACATTCATGAATACCCAGACGTTCGAACAGCTGTCAGCGTCCGCGGCGGCGATGGGCGATGCCGTGAAATGGCTGAAAGGCGAGGAGCTGTGCAACGTCACGTTGTGGAACAACGAACCGATTGCCGTCGTGCCGCCGAATTTCGCGATCCTCGCGATTACCGAAACCGATCCGGGTTTGCGCGGCGATACCGCGTCCGGTGGCACGAAACCGGCGACGCTCGAAACCGGTGCCGTCGTCAAAGTGCCATTGTTCGTCGAGCAGGCGGATCTGCTGAAAATCGACACGCGCACCGGTGAGTACGTGTCGCGTGCCAAGGAAGACTGAGCGCACCCTGCCGCCAGCGGACATTGCTCCGGTCGCCTGGCGGCCGTCCGCGTCACTTTCGGCGCTGCGCCGGCGGGCGGAAATCGCCGGCACGGTGCGCGCGTATTTCGCCGCGGCCGGTGTGCTCGAGGTCCACACCCCGGTCATGATGCCGTGGGCATCCTGCGACCCCGCGCTGCACAGTTTCAGCGCGCAGCCCACCGGCGATGGCGCCGGTCCGCGCGGTTACCTGCAGACTTCGCCGGAATTCGCGATGAAGCGCCTGCTCGCGGCCGGCAGCGGGGATATCTACCAGCTCGGCCCGGCGTTTCGCGCCGAAGAGGCGGGCCGTCATCATCTCGCCGAGTTTACAATGCTCGAGTGGTACCGGGTCGGGTTCGACCAGCACGCCCTGATGGACGACGTGGAGTGCGTCGTGCGGCTTGCGCTCCCCGCGCTCGAATTCGAGCGCCGCAGCTATGCCGAGTTGTTTCACGCCCGCTACGGGGTGAACCCGCACACGGCTGAATCCGCGACGCTCGCTGCCCTCGCGCGTGACGCGGGGCTCGAACTCGGTGCCCTGCAAGCGGATCGGGCCGCCTTGCTCGACGGCTTGTTCGCCGATTCGCTGTTGCGCGATGACCGGTCGGGACAGGCTCTGTTCGTGTACGATTTTCCGCGGGAACAGGCCGCTTACGCACGCATCAACGAAGGCCCGCCGGCCGTGGCCGAGCGCTTCGAACTGATCGTTGGCGGCCTCGAAATCGCGAACGGATACCGCGAACTCACGGATGGCGACGAGCAGGCCGCGCGGATGCACGCGGAGAACGCGCGCCGGGCCGCGCTCGGCTTGCCGGTGGTGGACGTCGATCCCTGCCTGCTCGCGGCGCTCGCCGCCGGCCTGCCGGCGTGCGCCGGGGTGGCGCTCGGCTTCGATCGCCTCGTGATGCTGGCGACCGGCAAGAGCCGAATCGCCGAGGTGACGAGCTTTACCGGTACGGCGTTCGATTAGGGTGTCGTTGGGTTTGGCATCGACTAAATAAAATCATATACTTATAGCATTAATCTAATCTTCGACGTAAGTATGGGTATGCGCTCTTGACGACGCCGGAAACCTACTCCGTTGACAAACTGACAGCGCAGGCACGGCGCCTGGCCGCGGAATATCGCCGCGCGACCGGGAAGACGTTGCCGCTGTCGGGTGAAATCGCGGTGAACGATGCGGTACGGATACTGGGGCTCGAGCGCATCGAGTCGCCGGCTGCGGGCTGTGACGCGCTGCGAAAATCGGACAACGAGGTCCAGCGCCTGCAGATCAAGGGTCGGGTTGTGTTCGACGAAGCGAAATCGGCGCAGCGGATCGGCCAGCTGAAACTCGATCAGGCGTGGGATGAACTCGTCCTCGTGCTGATGAACGAAGAGTATGAACCGACGGAAATCTATGTTGCCGGGCGCGGGGTGATCGAGTCGGTACTGGAGAAAAAAGCGTCGAACAAACGGGGCGCGATGACGGTGGCTCAGTTCAAAATCATCGCCCGCTGTTTGTGGACGGCCGCGAGCGGTTTTGATCTCGAGGCCGGCTGAGTTGTCGCGCACCCGCGCGCGGTGGGTGGCATGACCCTGAGCAGTTCGGCCGCGGCGCCGCGGGCGCCGGCGCTACTGGGCGAGGACGGTCCGCTGGCGAGTGCGCTGGACGGGTTTTCCGAACGCGCCGAGCAGCAGGCGATGGCCGGCCTGATCGAGCAGGTCCTGCGCGACAGCGGCACCCTGCTGTGCGAAGCCGGCACCGGTACCGGAAAAACGCTCGCGTATCTCGTCCCCTGTCTCGACGTCGATCGAAAAACCATCATTTCCACGGCCACGAAGACGCTCCAGGATCAGCTCTACGAGCGTGACATCCCGCTCGTACGCGACGCGCTCGGGATCCGGATCGACCTCGCGTTACTGAAAGGCCGCGCGAACTACCTGTGCCGGCATCGCCTCGATATCGCGGCGGGGAATCCCGATTTCGGCGCGACGGAACAGGATCAGCTGAGCTATCTCGCGGAATGGGCACGGCGCAGTGACAGCGGGGATATCGCCGGTGCCGGCGCCTTGCCGGATGACGCGCGGATCTGGCCACACGTGACCTCGACGGTGGATAACTGCCTCGGCCAGGCATGCGACTTCTTCGACGACTGTTTTGTGGTGAAAGCGCGTCGCGAGGCCGCGAACGCGGATGTCGTCGTGGTCAACCACCACCTGCTGTTTGCCGATATGGCGCTGCGCGAAGAAGGCTTTGCGGAATTACTGCCAACCGCCGAAGTGATCGTGCTCGACGAGGCCCACCAGGTGCCGGACGTCGCGTCGAAATTTTTCGGTGCCTCGCTGAGCTCACACCAACTCAATGATCTGTGCCGCGATACGCAGACCGCCGGCGCGAAGGAAGCGCCGGATCAACCGCAACTCGGTGACGCGGCGATTGCGCTCGAACAGGCGACCGCACAGTTGATCGTCGCATTACGCCGTTTCGGTACGCGTGGCGAGTGGTCGCAGGCGGGGTCGGCGGACGCCGGGCGCGCGGCCCTCGACGCGGTGTACGCCACGCTCACGGATTTGCGCGATGTGCTGGAAATTGCCAGCGAACGCGGGCCCGGCGCGGAAAATTGCTACCACCGCGCGCTGCGATTCGTCGCCCGTCTCGAGCTGTTTCGCGATGAGGACGAGGACGTCGATTACGAATGGATACGGTGGTTCGAAACGACGAATCGCGGGGCGACCCTGCACGCCACGCCGGTGACGGTCGCGGAGCCGTTCCAGTCGATGACCGGCGCGTACGCGACGGCGTGGGTTTTTACCTCGGCCACGTTATCGGTGAATGGCGACTTCAGCCATTTCAAGCGCGAACTCGGGATCTCTGATCCCGTCGAAGCGTGCTGGGACAGCCCATTCGACTACGCCGAACAGGGGTATTTGCTGTTGCCGCGTCTGCCGCTGGAGCCGCGTGATCCGGCCTACGTCGAGGCCGTCGTCGATATCGCCGCGCCGATCGTGCGCGCGGCCCGGGGACGGACATTCATGCTGTTCACGAGTTTCACCGCGCTAACCCGGGCCGCGGAGTTGCTCGCCGAGCGCGTCGATCTGCCGTTGCTGATCCAGGGTCAGGCGCCACGCGCGGAATTGCTGCGCCAGTTCGAGAGCCGCGGGAATGCCGTGCTGCTTGGCACCGCGACGTTCTGGCAGGGGATCGACGTGCGCGGCCCGGGCCTGTCCTGCGTCATCATCGACAAGCTGCCGTTCGCGCCGCCCGACGATCCGGTAACACGTGCCCGGATCAGCGCACTGAAGGCCGAGGGCGGCAACCCGTTTTACGATTTCCAGGTACCCGAGGCGGTCATCGCGCTGAAGCAGGGCGCCGGCCGTTTGATCCGCGACGCGAGCGACCGGGGGGTGCTCGTGCTGTGCGACCCGCGGATCGAAACGAAGGGTTACGGCAAGGCGTTTCTCCGCTCCATGCCGGGCTTGCGCAGGACGCACGAAGTCGATGATGTGGTTAAATTCCTCGCCAGTCTGTAGCGTCGCGGCGAATCAATATGGCCACACGAGCGGGATCATCCACACCGCCATGGCCCAGATGATCACGGACAGCGGTCCCCCGATGCGCAGATAGTCGGAGAAGCGGTAACCGCCGGGGCCGTACACCATCAGGTTCGTCGGATACCCGATCGGGGTTGCGACCGTCGTACTCGCGGCGAGCATGACCGCGATCACGTACGGCATGAACGAGACGTTCAGATCGTTCGCGCTCGCGAGCGCGATCGGCAGCATGAGAACCGCGCCGGCTTTCGCCGTAATCGCGCTCGCAAGCACCATGGCGAGGCCGAAAATCGCCGCCAGCATCAGGGTCGGATCGCCACCGAACAGATGGCGCACGCCGTGACCGAGGATCCCGGCGAGGCCGGATATGTCCATTGCCCGACCGAGTGCGATCGCGCCGGCGATGACGAGCAGCACCTCCCAGTCGATCGCCTTGCGCGCCGCGGAAGCGCTGCAGCAGCCACTCGCGACCATGAGCAAACCACCGAACAGGCTCGCCGTCAGCATCGAGACGAAGCCAAAGCTGACGCAAGCGACGATCGCGATCAGGACCGCGAGCGCGACCGGCGCGCGTTCGAGGTTCACATGCGCGGAGCCGGCGAGTTTGCTGACGAGAAAGAAATCGCGATTATTACGTTGCTGTTCATAGAAGTTCGGCCGCGCCTCGAGCAGCAGTGTATCGCCGGCCCGCAGTTCGATATCACCGATTTTTCGCTTCAAGCGCTCGCCGTTACGCGCGACGGCGATGATCGCGGCGTTGTAGTTCGTGCGGAATCTCCCTTCCTTGATCGTGCTGCCGATCAGCGGGCAGGTATTGCTGACGACGGCTTCGACCATGATGCGGTTATGGCGTTTCTCGTCGAGTTTGAAGACGTGTTCGTGCGCGGGCCGCAGTCCGCTGAAACGCTGCAAATCGATCACCGACTCCACCTGGCCGGCAAAGATGAGGCGGTCGTTCGCATGCAACTCGATATTTGAGGACACGGCCGGGATCAACGAGCCGTCACGGTCGACCTCGACGAGATAGAGTTCCGGCAGACCCCGCAGTCCGGCGTTTTCAATCGTTTGTCCGACGAGTTCGCTGCGTTCATCGACGATCATTTCGACGACGTATTCGCGTGGATCGTCGCTCGGGTTCAGCGCCGGGCGGCGGTCGGGCAACGCGATACGGCTGAATCCGATCACGAAGGCGATACCGATGATCGCGATCGGCGCGGCGACGATCGTGATTTCGAACATACCGAGACCGGGGTGCGCCGTTTCCTCGATCAGCCAGCCATTGACGATGATATTCGTGCTCGTACCGATCAGGGTGCAGGCACCACCGAGTATCGAGGCGAACGACAGCGGCATGAGCAACGCTGATACGGCGAGACCGTGCCGTTTCGCCCATTCCTGGACCACCGGCAGCAGCATCGCGACGAGCGGAGTATTGTTCAGAAATCCGCTCATGAGCGCGGTCGGCCACAACAGGCGGTTTTGCGCCGAGAACAGCGATTTCGGTTTGCCAAAGACATTCGCGACGAGCCAGTTCATGACGCCGGTCTCGCGCAAGCCGGCGGCAACGAGAAACAGCGCGGCAATCGTCACGACACCGTCGTTCGCCAGACCCGCCAGCGCATCGGATGTCGTCAGAACGCCGATCGACCAGGTGCCGTCGTCCGCCGGTACGGGAATAATCGCGAGCAGTGCGACGCCACCCCAAATCGTGAAATCCGTCGCGTGGTTGACCCGCACGAGCAGTATGAGTACGGCGACGAGTACGAGCGCCGTGATCACGGCAGGGTCAAATAGCAACGTCATAAAATTCAAGGTGTCCTGCGCCGCTCAGCCGGGCCGGGCAGCGTGATGCCGGTGGTAGCCCGGGTGTTCGGGCGGGTGTTTTTGTGCCGCCGTCGCGGTAGTCTGCACGAGGACCGCCGAGCGCGCGAGTGCGTGGTGAAGACAGCGGGGGCCATGGTTCTTTCTTCAAAATGAACGGTTCAATATGACAACGGCAAGTGAAATCCGATCGCTGATGATAACGAAGACCGGCATCATGCTCGAAATGCAGGATGCGATGAATTCCCGGGTCGATCGCGACTGGCTCGAACGCGGGCGGGAATGGTACCGCGCCGTGTGGATTGAGTGTGCGGAGCTGATGGATCATTACGGCGGCTGGAAGTGGTGGAAGGCAGGCGCAAAGGACTTGGAGCAGGCCATACTCGAGATTGTCGACATCTGGCACTTCGGCTTGAGTATGCGCATCACGGCGGATCGCGATTACGCCGCTGCCGCCGCGACGATCGCCGATGAATGGCTGGTGCCGGCGCCGAGCGCGGGATTTCTCGGCGACGTGGAACGTCTCGCCGGCGCGGCACTCGTGAATCAGCGCTTCGATGTTGCCGTCGTGCCGACCTTGCTCGGCGACCTCGGGCGGGATTTCGACGATCTGTATTGCGCCTATGTGGGCAAGAACGTGTTGAACTTTTTTCGCCAGGACCACGGTTACCGTGACGGTACGTATGTGAAAACCTGGCACGGCCGGGAAGACAACGAACACCTCGTCGAGATCGTTGCGGCACTGGACCCCGATGAGCCCGCGTTCCGCGATCGCGTGTATGCGGCGCTCGAGTCCCGCTATGGCGAAGTGACGAACTGAGCGCTATTTTTGCGCTTCGAGGTAGCGTTCCGCATCGAGTGCGGCCATGCAGCCGGATCCCGCCGAGGTGATCGCCTGGCGATAAATCGCATCGGCAACATCGCCGGCGGCAAAGACGCCGGGAACGTTCGTCGCCGTCGCGAAGCCGGGCGCACCAATGCCGACTTCGATGTAGCCGCCGTTCATCGTCAACTGGCCGGCGAAAATTTCCGTATTCGGTTTGTGGCCAATCGCGATGAACGTGCCGTGGACGTCGATATCCTTGGCGGCATTCGTACGCGTATCGCGGATGCGGATGCCGGTAACGCCGGCCGCGTCACCCAGCACTTCGTCGAGTACGTGGTGCCATTCGATGTTGACGTTGTCCTGTTGTTTCGCGAGCAGCCGGTTGCTGAGTATTTTTTCCGCGCGGAATTCGTCGCGCCGATGCACAACCGTTACCTTTGAAGCGATATTCGATAAATACAGCGCTTCCTCGACCGCCGTGTTGCCGCCGCCGATAACGGCGACGGGTTTGTCGCGGTAGAAAAAGCCATCGCACGTCGCGCACGCGGAGACGCCGCGACCTTTGAACGCCTCTTCCGATTCGAGTCCGAGATACTTCGCGGTGGCGCCGGTAGCGCAGATCAGCGCATCACAGGTGTACTGCCCGGAGTCACCGCGCAGCGTGAACGGTGTTGTCGCGAGATCGACGTGGTTAATCGTGTCGTGGATGATCTCGGTGCCGAAGCGTTCCGCGTGGCGTTTCATCCGCTCCATCAGTTCCGGTCCCTGGACCCCCTCGTCGTCTCCTGGCCAGTTGTCGACATCGGTCGTTGTCGTCATCTGGCCGCCAACCTCGACTCCGGTGATGAGAACGGGTTCCAGCGCTGCACGCGCGCCGTAAACGGCGGCGGTGTAGCCGGCGGGGCCGGAGCCCAGAATGAGAAGTCGACAGTGTTTCGCGGTCATGGTGGCTCCCGGCGTGGCAATTTCGGCGGCCAATCCTAGCATGCCCGGACGCCCGTGCGGACACCACCACCGGCACTGATTTATACTCGCGCCTGCCTGCCAAAAGCGATCACGGAGCCGCGCGCGCAATGACCATTCCAACATCAATGAAGGCCGTCAGCATCACGCGGCCGGGAGGACCGGAGGTTCTCGAAATCTGCACCGCCGAGGTGCCGCGGATTGACGCCGCCGAGGTGCTCGTGCGCGTGCTGGCGGCGGGGGTAAACCGACCGGATTGTCTGCAGCGGATGGGGCATTACCGGGTGCCGCCCGATGCGAGTATCTATCCCGGCCTCGAGATTGCCGGTGAAATCGTCGCCTGCGGCGACCAGGTCACGCAATGGAAACCCGGTGATCGGGTCGTTGCGCTGACGCACGGGGGCGGTTATGCGGAGTACTGCGCCGTGCATGCGGGGCATTGTCTGCCGTGGCCGGGGAATTTCAGCAGTGTCGAAGCGGCGACCCTGCCCGAGACGTGTTTTACCGTGCAGTACAACCTCGTCACCCGCGCGGCGCTGCGCCCGCAGGACCGGGTGCTCGTGCATGGCGGCAGCAGTGGTATCGGCTCGACCGCGATTCAGATCGCGAAGTCAGTCGGCGCCAGCGTCATCGTGACTGCCGGCAGCGAGGAAAAATGCGCGTATTGCCGGGAGCTTGGCGCGGATCATGCGATCAACTACAAGGCCGGCGACTGGCTCGAAGCCGTGCGGGCGGTGGCACCGGAAGGCCAGGTGGACGTCGTGCTCGACATGGTCGCGGGACCGTACGTGGCGAAAAATATCGAGGTTCTGGCCCTCGACGGTCGGTACTCGATGATTGCTTTTTTGCTCGGTGCGAAAGCCGAAGTCGATTTCATGCAGATCATGAGCAAACGCTTGACCGTGACGGGCTCCCTGCTCAGGCCCCAGACCCCGGCACAGAAGGCCGCGATCGCAGCCGATTGCCGCGCCACGGTGTGGCCCATGATCGAGCGGGGCGAGTTCCGATCGGTCGTGTATGCGAGCTTTCCGCTCGCCGAGGCGTCGGCGGCACACGAGTTGATGGAAAGTTCGGCGCACATGGGCAAGATCGCGCTCGAAGTGGCGGCCGATTGAACGTCCGGCTGTCGGTGTCCGCCGGGCGACAAAGTTCACCTGTGGACACATTACGCAACAAGTTATACGGCGCCGCGGCCGTAATTGCGGCATAATATTGCGCTTTATTTCGACCTGACCCTGCCTTCGGAGGTACCTGCGTGCGTTCAAACTACCTATTTACGAGCGAATCCGTGTCGGAAGGTCATCCCGACAAAGTCTGCGATCGGATTTCCGATGCGATTGTGGATGCCTTCATCGGTGCCGATCCGATGTCGCGCGTTGCCGCGGAGACGCTCACGACGACGAACCGGATCGTGATCGCAGGTGAAGTGCGCGGCCCGGATTCGATTACGCACGAAAAAATCATTGAACTCGCGCGCGGCGCCGTCAAAAGTATCGGGTACGAGCAGGAAGGGTTTCACTGGAAGAATGCGATCGTCGAATGCCACCTGCACAAGCAGTCAGTCGATATTGCCCAGGGTGTGGACTCCGCGGGTGACAAGGACGAAGGCGCGGGCGACCAGGGCATTATGTTCGGCTACGCGTGCACCGAGACCGAAGCGCTCATGCCGGCGCCGATTTATTACTCGCACCGGATTCTGCAGGACCTCGCGGCCGTGCGTCACGACGGCACGGAACCCGGACTCGGGCCGGATGCCAAGAGTCAGGTTACGCTCAGTTATGTCAACGGCAAACCCGTCGGCGCGACATCGGTTGTTGTGTCCACGCAGCATGCCGAAGGCTTGTCGCAGGAGGACGTGCGTGAGATCGTGCGCCCCTATGTCGTGAAAGCCCTGCCGGACGGCTGGATGTGCGACGATGGCGAGTTCTACGTGAACCCGACCGGGCGCTTCGTGATCGGTGGTCCGGATGGCGACGCCGGCCTGACCGGGCGTAAAATCATTGTCGACACCTACGGTGGCGCTGCTCCGCACGGCGGCGGCGCGTTCTCGGGCAAGGACCCGTCGAAAGTGGATCGGTCCGCGGCGTACGCGGCGCGCTACCTGGCGAAGAATGTCGTTGCCGCGGGACTCGGCGAACGTTGCACGATCCAGCTGTCTTACGCCATCGGCGTGGCCAAACCACTGTCGCTGTACGTGGATTTGCATGGCACCGGCAACGTCGACGAGGCGAAGCTCGAGCAGGTATTGCCCGACGTGATGAACCTGACGCCGCGCGGCATCCGCGAACACCTGCAGCTGAACAAGCCGATTTACGAACGCACCGCGGCCTACGGGCACTTCGGTCGTACGCCGGAATCCGACGGCGGGTTCTCGTGGGAAAAGACCGATCTTGTCGATGCGCTGAAAGCGGCCACAGGTTGATGCCTGATCCGGGGCCGATCCCGATACGTATGAATTAGTCTGAAAATTAGTTGAACTCAAGAGGACACCAATAGTGAGCAGTGTGAAAGCGAAGCGCACCACCCGGGCGAAACGCGCCCCCGATTACGTCGTCAAGGATCTCTCGCTGGCGGCGTACGGGCGCAGGGAAATCGAACTTGCCGAACAGGAAATGCCCGGCCTCATGGCCATGCGTGAAGAGTTCGGTAAATCGAAACCTCTCAAGGGCGCGCGCATCACCGGTTCACTGCACATGACGATCCAGACGGCCGTGTTGATCGAAACGCTCGAAGTGCTCGGCGCGAAGGTGCGCTGGGCGAGCTGCAATATTTTCTCGACCCAGGACCACGCCGCGGCGGCGATTGCGAAGGCTGGCACCCCGGTATTCGCGGTCAAGGGCGAATCAATTACGGAATACTGGGAATACACCGATCGCATTCTCGATTGGGGCGACGGCAAAGGCCCGAACATGATTCTCGATGACGGCGGTGACGCGACGATGTTCGTCCAGCTCGGCTACAAGGCCGAGGAGAATCCGTCGATCCTCGACAAGGTTCCCGGCAATCCCGAAGAAGCTGCGCTGTACAAGCAACTGCGTAAATCACTGAAACGCGATCCGCAACGCTTCCACCGCATTGCGCCGGAAATTCGCGGTGTCACCGAAGAGACCACCACCGGCGTTCACCGCCTGTACCAGCTCCACGAGAGCGGCGAGCTGCTGTTCCCGGCGATGAACGTGAATGACGCCGTCACGAAATCGAAATTCGATAACCTCTACGGCTGCCGCCATTCGCTCGTCGACGCGATCTTCCGTGCCACCGATGTCATGTTGTCCGGCAAGGTCGCGGTAATCGCCGGCTACGGCGACGTGGGCAAGGGCAGCGCGCAGTCGCTCGCCGGCCAGGGCGCCCGCGTAATCATCACCGAGATCGATCCGATTTGCGCGCTGCAGGCTTCAATGGAAGGTTTTGAAGTGATGCAGATGAACGATGCGTGCAAGATCGGTGACATCTTCGTCACGACGACCGGCTGCTGCGACGTTATCACCGAGCGCCACATGAAGCAGATGAAGAACCTCGCGATCGTGAGCAACATCGGGCATTTCGACAGCGAAATCCAAATCGAGGCGCTGCGCAAGTACAAGTGGGAAGAGATCAAGCCGCAGGTCCACCGCGTGACGTTCCCGAACGGCAGGAGCATCATCGTGCTGGCCGAAGGTCGGCTCGTGAACCTCGGCTGCGCCACCGGCCATCCGAGTTTCGTCATGTCGAACAGCTTCACGAACCAGACGATCGCCCAGATCGAGATGTTCAACAATGTCGACGACTACCCGGTCGGCGTGCACGTGATTCCGAAGTTGCTGGACGAGAAAGTCGCGCGTCTGCATCTGGCGAAACTCAATGTCAGACTCGACGTGTTGTCGAAAAAGCAGGGCAAATATCTTGGTGTCGCACCGGAAGGCCCCTACAAGCCGGATCATTACCGCTACTAGGCTGCGCTGGTGTCCGCACGCCCGGGGTCGCCGCGCTGTCGTAGTGCGCGGGCCCCGGTGACGTCAATGAACGGCGCCGCGAAAGCGCGCCGTACGCCGTTGACGGTGCTGCCGTGAGACTCAGAAACACGCCGAGTCATTACGGGCTGATCTCGAAGCTGCTGCACTGGACCATCGCGGTGCTCATTCTCGGGCTCGTGTGGCTCGGCGCTTACATGGTCGAGCTGTCGTATTTCGACAAGTGGTACAACCAGTCGCTGTCGCTGCACAAGTCGCTCGGACTGCTCGTATTCGCCCTCGCCGGGTTCTATTTCACCTGGAAAATCTTTTCGCCGTCGCCGCCAGGCCTGGCCGTGGCGCCACGCTGGCAGCAGATCAGTGCGCGGCTGGTACACGCGGGCCTGATGCTGCTCATGGTGGTGATCCCGCTATCCGGCTACCTCATTTCCACCTCGGCCGGGAAGCCGGTCGATTTCTTCGGACTGTTCGACGTTCCCCCGCCGGCGCGCAACAACAAGGAAATCCGCGATTTCGCGATCACGCTGCACTACTATTGCGCCTACGGCATCGTGTTGCTCGTGATCGCGCACGCCGGGGCCGCCGTGAAGCACCAGTTGTTCGACAAGGACGGCACGCTCGCGCGGATGCTCTGGCGCTAGCGTCCGCCCACGATCCCGAAGTCTGCTGCATCCCGGCCGGCGCTACTGCCGGATCCCCTCGATGAACAGGTCGAACTCCATCGTATTCGCGGTGGGGCCGAGGTCGTAGCTGATCCCGAAATCCGTGCGGTCGATCGTGGTCGTGCCGGCGAAGCCGGCGCGATAGCCGCCCCACGGGTCGTCGCCTTCACCGACGGCATGCACCTGCAGCGTCACCGGCTTGCTCACCCCGTGCAGGGTGAGAATGCCGTCGAGCGTGCCGCGCGCCGCGTCGCCCGTGAATGTCGAACTCCTGAACGTCGCGAGCGGGAATTGCTCGACGTCGAGAAAATCCTCACCGCGGATATGCTTGTCGCGTTCGGCCCAGTTCGTGTCGATGCTCGCGGTTTTGATCGTCACGTTGATCGCGGCGGTGGACGGATTGTCGCGGTCCCACACAAACGTGCCCGCGAAATCATTGAAGCGACCGGCGAGTACGCTGTAGCCAAGGTGCGAAATACGAAACTGAATGAAGGCGTGGCTCGGGTCCACGGCATAATCTGCCGCCCTGGCCGGGCCGCTGATCGCCACTACGCAGAGGAGCAAGCTGATCGTTTTCAAACGCACGGATAATCGGGGATACATGGGCGGACTCCTTGGCTACAAACCTGGGGTGAAGCGCGGCAGATCGGTCAAACCTGGCGCCACCCATGGTAGCGCACAATCGCCACGGTGCCGCAGGCAGGACGCAGCGAACCGCATCAGGGACGCCGGTGGCGTCGCGACGCCACCGGCCGGCGTGCCCGCGCCGACGCTTGCGCATATAATCGCGACCTCCCGAACCAAGCCCTTATAGTCCTGTCATGGCGCTGCAGCTCTACAACTCGATTTCCCGTCGTAAAACGCAATTTGAACCGCTGGATCCGGAGCGGGTGACGATGTACGCGTGTGGCCCGACCGTCTACAACCCGCCACACATCGGCAATGCGCGCGCGGCGGTCGTCTACGATCTGCTGTATCGCGTGTTACGGCGTCACTATGCGAACGTTGTGTATGCCCGCAACATTACGGACGTCGACGACAAGATTAACGCCGCCGCACGTGCCGAAGGTGTGCCGATCGAGGTGATTACCGCACGCTACACCGAGGTCTACCACTCGGACATGGCGCAACTCAACGTCCTTCCGCCGGTCATCGAGCCGCGTGCCACGCACCATATCGATGCCATCATCGAGATGATCGAGCGCCTCATAGCGGATGGTTTCGCGTATGCCGCCGAGGGCCATGTGCTGTTCCACGTGCCGGCCTATTCCGACTATGGCCGTCTCTCCGGCCGTAACCGCGACGACATGATCGCCGGTTCCCGGGTCGAGGTCGCACCCTACAAGCGCGACCCGGCCGACTTCATCCTGTGGAAACCGTCAGACTCCGAAACGCCCGGCTGGGACAGCCCGTGGGGACGCGGCCGGCCCGGCTGGCATATCGAATGCTCCGCCATGGCCGAGCGCCACCTCGGACGGACTATCGATATTCACGGGGGCGGCAACGATCTGAAGTTTCCCCACCATGAGAACGAAATCGCGCAGAGCGTGTGCTCACACGGCGGGGAAGAATTTGCACGGTATTGGGTGCATAACGGCTTCGTCGAAATCAACAGCGAAAAGATGTCGAAGTCACTTGGCAACGTGCTGCTCGTTGAAAACCTGCTCCAGCGCTACCCGGGAGAGGCGATCCGCATGGCGCTAATCCGTACGCGCTATCGCGAACCGCTCAACTGGGACGAAGCGCTCGTCGACCAGGCCAAGGCGCAACTCGATCGACTGTATGGCGCCCTGCAGCGCCTGGAAGACGTTCCGGTCGACCCGCAGGCGCAGCCATCGGCGGCATTTTGTGCCGCGATGGATGACGATCTGAATTCCGCACTCGCGATTGCGAGCCTCATGGAATCCGTCACTCTGGCGAATACGGCCGCGGACCCGGTGTCGCGGCAGCAGGCGAAAAACGACTTGCTCGCCGGCGGCGCGGAACTCGGCATTCTGCAGCATTCGCCGCAGGAGTGGTTTGCCGCTCAACCGGGCGGCGAAATCGACGTTGCGCGCGTCGAAGCGCTCATCGCCGAGCGCAATCGCGCGCGCGACGAGCGCGACTGGGCACGCGCCGATGCGCTGCGTGATGAACTCGCGGACATGGGGGTCCAGATTCAGGATGGGCCGAACGGTACCGAGTGGCGTACCTAGGAGCGTGTCGGAGTCGGGCAATCCTGGCGAGCCGAGTGGGAGAGCGGGTTGAAAAAATTCGCGATTTCGAGGCGCAGTGTTATTTTACGTGACGATAAATCGCGCATTTTTGGCCGCTGTCCCGCCGGCGTAGTAGATTGTTCCCGAGTCCGACAGGCGCTTCGCGTGCGATCGTGCGAGTAACTTACGCGATTCGCCCGGCGTTTTCCCGGCTGGCGGCGTCGCGCCTGCGCGTACTGCGTCGTGCCGGCGACGAAAAATCCGGTACGCCCGGTGACGCTTCCCGGCGCGACAGCGCACAGGCAACGTATCTGCAGTAGACTTTCTCACGTGAGGAAACGATAAATCATGACGGCCACGTCGACACAACTGACCCCGGCAGCGGAAATTCTCGAAACGCAGAAGGAAATTGTCGAGACTTTTTCGTTTTTCGATGACTGGACGGATCGCTATCAGTACATCATCGATCTCGGCAAGGAATTGCCGGATCTCGCCGACGATCAGAAAACCGAGGACAACCGGCTGAAGGGTTGCCAGTCGCAGGTGTGGATCGTTCCCGAAGCGAAAGACGGGCGGCTGTATTTCGCCGCGACGAGTGATTCCGCCATCGTTTGCGGGCTCATCGCGCTGATGCTGAAGGTCTACTCGGGGCGTCTGCCCGCCGACATCATCTCCACCCCACCGAGTTTTATTCGGGAAATCGAGCTCGAATCCCACCTGTCGCCGACCCGCAGCAACGGACTGAGCGCGATGGTGCAACAGATCCGTCAATTCGCGGTCGAGGCCCTCGCGGCAGCGCACGCGAGCTGAACCGCGCGGCGCGGTTTTTTTTCGGTGGCATCGCCGTTACAGCGGCGTACGGTTTACTCAGTCGTCTTTCAGACGCATCCAGATGCGGTCGAATTCCGCGTGGTTCTGCCGGAATAATTCGACGATCGTCGGATCGAAATGCCCGAACGGGTCGATGCGATCGTCACCTTCGGTAAGGATTGCGACGGACTTTTTATGGCTGAAAGCCGGTTTGTAGGGGCGCTCTGAACGCAGCGCGTCGTAGATGTCAGCGAGCTGCACGATGCGCGCCGACAACGGGATGTCGGTGCCGGAAATTCCGTTCGGATAACCGGTGCCGTCCCATTTTTCATGATGGTTGAGCGCGATTTCCGCACCCATTTTCAGCCGCGGCGACGCTTCGAGGATTTGATAGCCGTACTGTGTGTGACGGTTCATTTCCTCGCGTTCGGCGTCGTCGAGGCGGCCTTTCTTCTTCAGCACGGCCGCATCCACGCTCATCTTGCCAACGTCGTGCAGCTGGGCGCTGTAGCGTACTTCGTCACACCAGTCGTCCGGCATGCCGAGTACCTTGGCGATGTAATAGCTGTACTCGTTGACCCGAATGATGTGGTTGCCGGTTTCCTCGTCGTGAATTTCCGCCGCGCGCGCCAGTAACTGGGTCGAAATCTGGAACGCGGCTTCCGTTTCCTCCTGCAGGGCTTCGATGTGACTGCGTTGTTCGGCCAGCTGGCGATTACGGTCGCGCAGGGTCTTGTTTTTCGACTTTATCTGCTCGAGCATTTCCGCCCGCTCGATCGAGTGACCGACGACCCGGGCAATCGGCGCGACGAGTTTTTCGACACTCGCAGCGAACGGGATCGGAGCGCGATCCTTGCGCGGGCGGCAATTCAGCAGTTGCACGACGCCGATCACTTCGTCCTGGTAATTTTTCAGCGCGAAGCAACACATCGAGTGCGTCTTGTAACTGCGGTGTTCGCGTATTGGATCGAAAGAGTAGGGCGCGCGTTTCGGAATTTTGTAGACGTCGTCGATGAATACGGTTTTGCCCTTGTCGGCGACATGGCCGGCGATGGAGCCGGGGCCGATGGGGACGATGAAGTCGCCCTTGCGTACGGCGATCGCATCGTTCTGGACGCTCGCCGGCTCGAGCCAGCGCTTCTTGCCGCCCTTGCGCGCGATGAAAATCGTCCCGGCTTCCGCCTTCGTCAGGAGCCGGCTCTTGCGCAGGATGCGGTCGAGCAGGTCGCGGACGGACTGGTTCTTCTGCCCTTCGACGAATTGTAGGAAATCGAGTACGGCGTCCGAATTCACGCGGCTTCTCCTGGCACGGCTGGTCCACGGGGTCGACACGGGGCCGACTAGCTTAACGATAGCACACTTGCCGCCGCCGGCCCGGTCAAGTTCGAGACCGTATTCACAGCGTGAACGTGACGATCGCCCAGGTGCATTGCGTTATAATCCGCGCGGGATTGGCTCCTTGTATTACGCTCCGGGGCCGATCGGTGGAGAGTGACCCGATCGACCGCAAAACCGGACCCTAACCCAGCGCTGGCATGCCTGCCGCCGTGCCCGAACCCTGACGACAACGATGAACAAACGATTCCCTGAAACAAAGGGCCTTGATTTCGCCCGTATGGAAGACGACCTGCTGACGTGGTGGTCGCAAGACGACATTTTCGAGCGCTGCATCGCCAACCGCGCCGATGGCCCGGCATTCAGCTTCTACGAAGGCCCGCCGACGGCGAACGGACGGCCCGGCATCCACCACGTTCTCGGCCGCACGATCAAGGATACGTTCTGTCGCTACAAGACCCTGAAAGGCCACAAGGTCAATCGCAAGGCCGGCTGGGACACGCACGGACTGCCGGTTGAGATCGAGGTTGAAAAGGAACTCGGGCTCGACGGTCGCGAGCAGATCGAAGCCTACGGCATCGATCGCTTCAACCAGGCGTGCAAGGCGAGTATCGCGCGTTACAAGAAAGACTGGGACGACCTGACCCGCCGGATCGGATACTGGGTCGACCTCGATCATCCCTACATCACTTACGAGACGAACTACATCGAATCCGTGTGGTGGCTGATCAAGGAAATTCACAAACGCGACTTGCTGTACCGGGGCTACAAGATCCAGTGGTACAGCCCGGGCAGTGGCACGGTGTTGTCGTCGCACGAGGTGAGCCTGGGTTACAAGGAAATCACCGATCCGAGCGTCTACGTACGCTTTGAGGCCACGGACGTCGATAAGGAAAGCTTCCTCGCGTGGACGACCACCCCGTGGACCCTGATTTCCAACGTCGCGCTCGCGGTCGGGCCGGATATCGATTACGTTCGCGTGCGCCTCGACGAAGGACCGCGTGCAGGCGAAACGCTGATCCTGGCCGCGGCGAGACTCGGCGTGATCACGGAACCGCATGAGGTGCTCGAGCGCATACCCGGCCGAGAACTCGTCGGTCGTCGCTATCGGCCCGCGTTCACATTGCCGGATGCCGGCGATACGTCGACGGCGTGGCGCGTGGTCGCCGCCGATTATGTGTCCACGGAAGACGGCACCGGGATCGTCCATCAGGCACCCGCGTTCGGGGCCGAGGACTACGAGGTCGCGCAGCGCGAAGGACTGCCGATGTTCAACCCGATGCAGCCGGACGGTCGCTTTGCCGCCTCCACGCCGCTCGTCGGCGGCGAGTGGTTCAAGGATGCAAACCGGATCATCAACCGCGACCTGAAGGAACGCGGTCTGCTGTACCGCCAGGAATCCTACCTGCACAACTATCCGCACGACTGGCGCAAGGGCACGCCGTTGATGAGTTACCCGGTTGAAAGCTGGTTCGTACGCACGACGGCGGTGAAGGATCGGCTCGTGGATCTGAACCGCACGGTCAACTGGCATCCGCCCGCGATCCGCGATGGCCGCTTCGGCAACTGGCTCGAGAACAATATCGACTGGGCGCTGAGTCGCAAGCGCTACTGGGGCACCCCGCTGCCGGTGTGGATGTCGGATCGCCCCGGGTCCGAGTACTTCGAGGTCATCGGTTCGGTCGCCGAACTGCGGGAAAAAGTTGGCGCCACGTTGCCGGCCGACGAAGTCCTCGATCTCCATCGTCCGCATGTCGATCAGTACACCTGGCCGGCCCCCGACGGCGGCACGATGCGCCGTGTTCCCGACGTCATCGACGTCTGGTTCGACTCCGGCTCCATGCCGTTCGCGCAATGGCATTACCCGTTCGAGAACAAGGCGGAATTCGAGGAGAGTTTTCCGGCGGATTTCATTTGCGAAGGCCTCGACCAGACGCGCGGCTGGTTCTACACGCTGCACGCGATTGCGACGCTCGTCATGGACAGCGTCGCGTTCAAAAACTGCGTCGTAAACGGCCTGTTGCTCGATGAAAACGGCGAAAAAATGTCGAAATCGAAAGGCAACACGATAGACCCGTTCGAAACGGTGGCAACGTACGGGGCCGATGTCGTGCGCTGGTACATGCTGAGCAATTCACCGCCGTGGGACAACATGAAGTTTTCGCTGCGCGGACTCACGGAAACGCGCAACAAGTTTTTCAGCACGCTTGAAAACGTGTACCGGTTTATGGCGAGTTACGCGAACATCGACGGATTCGACCACAGCGAACCGGTGTTGCCGCTCGGCGAGCGATCGGAACTCGACCGCTGGATCATCAGCCGTCTCAATTCCACGATCCGCCTCGTCGACGCCTCGTTCGACGGCTATGACGCGACCCGCGCGGCGCGCGCGATCGAAGTGTTCGTCGATGAACTGTCGAACTGGTACATCCGCAGATCGCGACCGCGATTCTGGGCGGCCAAGAAGTCCGGCGGTGAATCCGCGGGCGCCGGCGACAAGCTGGCCGCCTACCAGACGACGTATGAATGCCTGATCGCCGTGGCGAAACTGATGAGCCCGATCGCGCCGTTTTTCTCTGAATGGCTGTACCGCAGCCTGAATGAGACGACGGGCCTCGATCCGATGCCCTCCGTGCATATGACGAACTTCCCCGTTACCGATCCGGCAGCGACCCTGCCCGAACTCGAGCACCGCATGGAGACCGCGCGGACGATCGTAACGCTGGTCCTGTTATTACGTAACAAAAGCCATCTCAATGTACGCCAGCCGCTGTCGCGCGTGCTGCTCGTCGTCGGTAGCGGCATCGACCAGGGCGTCGTGGAAAGTGTCAGGGACATCATTCTCGACGAGATCAACGTCCGCAACATCGAGTACATCGAAGACTCGAGCGAGGTCGTCAAGCGTTCCGCGAAAGCGAACTTCAAGCAACTCGGTGCCCGTCTTGGCAAGCGCATGAAAGGGGCGGCTGCGGCGATCGCGGGGTTTGGCGAAGCCGAGATTTCACAGCTACTGACTACCGGCTCACTGACGATCGACGTCGATGGCGAAGCGATAGCCCTCTCACCCGACGATGTCGAGATCCTGAGCGAGGAACTCGGCGACTGGAGTGTCGCCCAGGAAGGACGGGTAACGGTCGCGCTCGATACGCAACTGACTCCGGAATTGCTCGCGCATGGCCTGTCGCGCGAAGTCGTCAACCGCATTCAGACGACGCGCAAGGCCGGCGATCTCGATCTCGTGGACCGGATCCGCGTGCAGTATTCCTGCGCCGGAGACCTCGCGGCGGCGATCACGCAACACACGGATACGATTTGTCGGGAAACGCTGGCGCTCGAGCTGGAATATTCGGACAATCCCGAGGGCGAGCATCGGGAAACTTTCGACATCAACGGGAGTCAACTCGTTGTTGCGCTCTCGGTAGTCAAGGCCGCCTGAGGGCGGCCGGCACTACGGGAACTCCAGGTGCACCGGGAACCGACCGTACGGCGGTCAACAAAACTGATATCAAACTGAACCGCTATGAATCCGATCCTGAATCCGCTGACTGCCATGCATCGCACTGTTTTTGCACTGATCTTCCTTGTCGCATCGTGCGGCAACGTTATCGCCGAGGAAATCGCGACTCCAACGGAGCGCGTGCGCAGTGCCATCAGCGATATCATGAAAATTCTGAAGAACGAGAATCTCGATCGCGATCAAAAGTGGTCCGAAGTCGGCCGGGTCGTTGATGCCGGGTTCGACTTTCGGAGTATGTCGCAAAGCATCCTCGCGACGAACTGGCGAACCGCGACGACGGAAGAGAAGCGTCAGTTCGTGGAATATTTCGCGCAGTACCTCGAAGCGACTTACCGCGACAAGATCGAGGCTTATACGAATCAACGCGTCGAGTATATGAATGAATCCGTCCGCGGCGATCGGGCGGTCGTCGATACGATCATCATGACCGATGCCACCCAGATCCCGGTCACCTACAAACTGAAGCTGAATGATGAAGGCTGGTTTGCCTACGACGTCGTCATCGAAGGCGTCAGTCTCGTCAATAACTACCGCAGCACGTTCTCGGCGATCATCAAGTCCGAAGGGATGGAAGGTCTGCTGACGGATCTGCAGGGCCGGATCGAGCGCTACAAGGCGGAGCACGGCGGCCTGCCGCCGGTGGAATGACCGGGTTCGCCGGGTGAAGTGCGCCGCGCACTGAATCACGCCGTTGTGCACGAACGGGCCTGAAACCCGCGTCGAACGGCACGGCTGCAGGCGCGCTGCTGGAATGAAACCGGACGCCTGCGGCCGCTGTGAAAACGCGCTAGTTTTGCGCCGGCAGGGATGAACGCGCGACTTTCGTCTCCAGTTGCGCGATCAGCCCGTCGATCCCGGAATCCCTGACCATCTGCTGAAAGCTGCCGCGGTAATTGCGGACCAGGCTGACCTGTTCGATGACGACATCGTACGCGTACCACTTGCCGTCGTCCTTGCGATACATCTTGTAGTCGACGGGAATATCGACCGTATCCGTTTTGATCAGCGTTTTCACCGTCGCGAGCTTTTCACCGCGCCTCGATTCGCCGACGTACTCGACGGTTTCGTTTTTGTAGCCGGAAATTTTCAGCCAGTAGGTATTCGACAGCAATTCCTTGAACAGGCTCGAAAATCGGTTGCGCTGCTTTTTCGTTGCGTGCCGCCAGTTCGTCGCGAGCACGCGGCTCGACATGGCGCGAAAATCGAAGTGTTCGGAAATAATATTCTTCACCCTGCGCATCTTCGCTTCCTCACTCACATCGCCCGACTGCAGCGCATGCAGTACCGCGTCTACGGTGCCTGCGACCGTGGCCATCGGTGTGTCCGCGATGGCAGGTACCGGGAGGAGGGCGATTACAACGGCGGCGATCAGCACACGGATCCCGCGCGACGATCGGGGTGGAGTTTCGCGCGCCTGGATAAGCATCGGGATCAATCCTTGTCTCCGCTTTCGAAGATGTACTTGCTGATCAGTTCTTCGAGATTAATCGACGACTCGGTTTCGTAGATTTCGCCGCCGGATTCGAGGAATGTATCCGATCCGCCCGGCGAGATCTTGACGAACTTGTCACCGATGATACCGGACGTTCGAATCGAGGCGATAGCGTCTTCCTGCAGCCGTATTCGCGGATCGAGTGCCATCGAGACGATGGATTCGTAGCTGTCGAAATCGATTTCAATTTTCGAGACCGTCCCGACCCGGACGCCGCCAACCTCAACGAGCGCGCCCTCGTTCAGCCCGGAAGACGAGACAAAACGAGCTTTCAGGGCGTACGCGTCCTGTTTGAACAGGGCCACGTCACCGAGGCGCAGCGCGAGATAGCTGATGGCGAGCAGGCCGATCACCATGAACAGGCCAACCGATAATTCGAGAGAGGAGCGTTCCGTCATGATGTTCTAGTGCGGTATTCCGCAATCCCGATGCGTCATGCGCTGATTGACTTCGTCCCTGGCTGCGTTGCCGGCTTTTGCGCGGGGCCCGCGCTCACGCGTCGTTGCGCCTTGCCAGCGACGAAAAATCCGGCGCGATTTATCGGAGTTTTTCGCTGGATACCACACTAGAGCATCAACGCGCTGATAATGTAATCGGAGAACAACACCGTGATCGACGCCGCGACGACAGCGTCGGTCGTTACGCGGCTCACCCCTTCGGCGCCAAATACCATACTCCGATTCAAATGCATGAGGAAGCTCTTGCCGGTGCATATCCACGCGATAATCACCGCGAACGCAACGGATTTCGCGAAGCCCATCAGCAAGTCCGGCCACAGCACGCTGTCGGCCATACTCTGGAAATACGTGCCCTGGTTCAGGCCGAAAATGACGACCCCGACGAGCCAGCCGCCGATAATGCCAACGACGTTGAATATCGCCGTGAGCAGGGGAACCGTGACCCCGAACGCGAGCAGGCGGGGAACGATCAAATAGCGATAGGGATCGATCGCCATCGACTCGAGCGCGTCGATTTGATTGTCGCTGCGCATGATCCCGATCTCCGCGCACGTCGCCGAACCGGCCCGCCCGATAATAATCAGCGCGGTAAGTACGGGGCCGAGTTCGCGAATCAGGCTCAAACCGACGGCGGAGCCGAGCAGGCTGACGGAACCGAAGCGCACGAGCGTATCGTAGAACTGCAGCGCGACGACCATGCCGACGAACGCGCCCGCGACGGCGATCACGACGACGGAGCGCGCACCGACGAAGCGGATCTGCTGCAACAGGATGCGGAGCTCGAACGGCCGCGCCGGGATTTGGCGCACGACCAGCGCCAGATACAAGCCCATCCGACCCAGTTCCTCGACCGCGGCAAGCGTGCGCCCGCCAAAAGCCCCGAGCCATGCCGTAACAGCCCCGGTCATACGCTTGTGCTCCGCACGTCGTGCGCTGGCGACATCACATCAGGGCTCGTCATCATCATCGTGCGTCAGTTGTTCGAGGTATTCCTCGCCGGTGCGCTTGCGCTGCCGGGTGCGTCGATGCAGCAAGGCCTGGATCGCTTCGTCCGGCGAACGCATGATTTCATCGACCGTACCGAGGCCCGCGATCCGGCCGTCGGCGATGATGAGTATGCGATCGGCAATTTTCAGTGCACTCTCGAGTTCGTGCGTGACCACGACGACGGTCATGCGCAAGGCGTCGCGCATTTCCACGATGAGTTCGTCGAGTTCGGCCGACGTGATCGGATCAAGACCGGCCGATGGTTCGTCGAAAAACAGCACGTGCGGATCCATGACGACGGCACGCGCGAGTCCGGCCCGCTTCAGCATGCCGCCCGACAGTTGCGCCGGCATCAGGTCTTCGGCGTTGCCGAGCGACATCATATCGAGCTTCATGCGACTCATGATCCGGATCGTGCTTGGGTCCAGCGAGGTGTGCTGGCGCAACGGCAACTCGACATTGTCGATCACGCTCATCGAATTGATCAGCGCGCCGCTTTGAAACGCGACCCCGATGCGCTTGCGCAGTTCGTACAATTCGCGCTTCGACAGGTTGCCGAGCGATTTACCGAGTAGTTCAACGCTGCCGGTCTGCGGTTTGTTCAGGCCGATCAGATGACGCAGTAACGTCGTCTTCCCGGAACCGCTTTCGCCCATGATGACGAAAATCTCGCCCTTGGCCACCTGCAACGACACATCGCGCAGGACCTGCCGGTTGCCGTAGGCGGTAGACACACCCTGGACACGGAGAACGTCGGCCGGAGCGGTGATGGCAGCGGGATCGGTCACGTTGCTGGTGGTGTTTGTCAGCGAGCGGGAATCGGATTGTTTGAGGTGGCAGTATACCGTGCCCGTGGCGAAATCTTCGACGGCGTGAAGACACGAGCAGAAAGTGATTGACGCGTCCGGGTTCCGGCGCGGGTAGGGCACGCTGGCGACAAAAAAAAGCCCCGGCGAACCGGGGCTTTGCGAACCTGCCGGGGCGAACTGAATCGCCGGCAATGTTCAGTCAGTCATCAGGAGGCCTGGCCACCACGACGTCCGACGGTGACGAGAGCCGTGATTGCGGCGCCCATCATCCAGATGGCCGGCGGGATTGGAATCGCCGACAGGCCAACCGTCAGCGTCGCTGATGTTTTTTCAATTTCAGCGATTTCGCCGCCGACAAAGGCATATGCGAACAAGCTATTCGTGATGCTCACGTCGATGGTTTGCTTGTTGTTTATCACAAGCGGCAGCTTTGTGATGGTCCACTGATCCCGACTCGTGTTCGTATTGAAAATTTGCGTCAGGAAGTTCGTCGGCATTCCGTCTGCAATCAAAGAACCGGACGCCATGGCAACACCGGTTTCAGTTTCTCCCTCGCCGGACTCCGAATAACCAATCGATGTAATGCGCATTCCTGTCGGAGCGGTCAGCGTCAGAAAGAGCGTATCGACAGCCGAGCTTGGCCCGAAACTGCCGTCGGCGATGAAGTTACTAATTCCAAGCTCGATGATTTCACCGTTCACGCCAGATTGGGTGATGCCGGATACGTCAAATAGACTTGCCGCACCGTTGCCATCCATCGCGTTCGAAATCGTGACCGACGCCGCGTTCGCTGTCGCAAATCCGGCGGTCAACAGCAGCACCGCTACCGTTTTTCCAAGTCCTTTTAAGAAGTTCCTGTCCATTTCCATAAACCCTCCAGTGGGTTGTGTAGTCCTTGCCTTGGGTCCGGGGACAGTGGTTTTCTGCCCCGCGTGCGTCTTTTTAGTGTTGCCAAGTACAATATTGGCGGAATGTTACGACAATGTGAACTCGGTTCGTTAAATTTGGTGAACTATTACACAAAACAATGCGTGCGGTTTTGGTAACGGCAGTCCAAATGTCGCCAGCGTCCGGCATCGCTGCGTCCAACCGTCAGGTGCAGTGCAACAATACCATTAATTTCAGTCAATTGGGAATCCATTCTGGCATCTCGGCGGGGACGGGTGAGGGCGCATCCGCCGCGGTGCCGGGATCATCCGCTCGCGCGACGCCGATGACCCCGCAGCGGCGCGAGGGTCACGCCGTTGCTTGCTCGTTTTCGAGCTTTTCCATCAAATCGCCGATGGCGCGATCGAAAATCGGATCGGGTTTCGTCTCGATCCGGCGTGCCACCCCGCGGGCAAACTGGTCGGCAAGACCGGTGAGGGTCGTGTCGAGCGCCTTTTCACCCTGGCGCATCGTGAACAGGTAGCGCCCGGTCGAGGGGCTGATCCACGTGAACCGCGCGCGCATCGTCGAGCCGTCGTCGTTGTCGAACTCCACCCAGTCGCCGAGATCGAGCTCGGTCACCTGCTCGACGAACGCCATGATATCCGGGCTCAGGTGTTCCGGCTCCGGGGCGGCGTCGGCCGCTTCGGGCTCGAACACGGACAGGTCGAAATCGAGTTCCTGGGTATCGACCCCGCGCTGGTCGAACAGACGGGCCAATCCCTGCTTCACGAAATCTTCGTTATCGCTGCCGTCGCTCTCGGCAACGAGCGGTTCGTCCTCCGTCGGCGAACTGAACAGGTGCCGCTCGGCCAGGCCCGCTTCTTCAGTATGTTTTACCGAGACCACGTGCACGCTGGCGAGCATACTCAGAAATTTCGAACACGTCGGCGGGTCCATTTCGAGCGTCGCCATGCCGCGCCGGATGTTCTTCAGGATCTGCGGCAGCTTCTTCGTCAGGGCCTGGCGCTCTTCGGGACCGGATTTTGACTGTATCGACCACACGAGGTCTTCGGCGGTGCGCAGCTGGTCGTGCCAGATTTCACTGTCCACGCCGTGTTCGATATGCGTGATGATCATGAGCTGGCGCCAGTAATCGAGCAGGAACTGCCGGATGAACGTGCGCATTTCCTGGCCGCGAATGCGTTCGTTGATGGCGTCGTCGACGGCCAGTTTCGCGAGTTCGATCTGTTCACGCGCGCGCAGCGATTGCGCGGAATCCGCGGCGCGCTGCTCCGCGTCGGCCGTTTCCCGCGCGAGAAACGCTTCGAGGTCTTCGAGGGCGCGCTCGAACACGGCGACGTCATCTTCGAATTCGTCGAGGATGCTGTGCACGATCCGGTCGACGGTATGAAACAGGCTGTCTTCATCGCCGGCGGGCGCGCTCCAGCCGACGGCCGCCCCGGCCAGCGCATCGAGCAAACGTCGCGCGGGGTGGGATTTCTTCGAAAACAACGCCTTGTCCAGCAGCGCGACTTTCAGCATCGGGATCTGCAGACGCCCGATCAAAGCCTTCATGGCCGCGGGGATCGCCGGGTCGTCGAGGATGTAATCGAACAGGATCGAGACGATGTCCAGGGTCAGGCCGTCGGTCTGGTTGACCTGCCCGATCGCGCCCGTTTCGCGGATCGAGCGCAGCACATTCACGTTGCCGGCGGTGAAATGCGCCGGATCGATCGACTCCGCGCCATCGTCCTCGAGCGCACTGAGATCGCCCTGTTGCAGCAGGGTCAGCGTGTCGACGAGGTTCGCCGTGCCAAACGCGTTCATACCGGGGCTGCCGTCGGTTCCCGGTGCGCCGCCGGGTCCGGCGCCGGTGTTCAGGGCGGCGCCATTGCTGCTGCCGCCAGCGCCAGCCGACGAGCCCCCGCTACCGCCGGC
>CAXBJY010000059.1:0-38408 GCA_963976285.1 uncultured Gammaproteobacteria bacterium | reverse complement strand
ACGGTCTGCAGACCGGACGAGCAGAACCGGTTTACCGTCATACCCGATACCGTCACCGGCATTTCCGCCCGCAGCGCAATCTGGCGGGCGATGTTCGATCCGGTTGCGCCTTCCGGGTTCGCGCACCCCATGATCACGTCAGCGACTTCAGCCGGTTCGAGGCCCGCGCGCTCCACTGCTGCTCTGACCGCTGCGGCGCCGAGCGTCGCGCCGTGGGTCATGTTGAAAGACCCGCGCCAGCTCTTGCACAGCGGGGTACGGGCGGTAGCTACGATTACTGCCTCAGTCATTTCAATTATCTCCTCGTTGGGAAGGGGGATTAGATTGCAGGTCACCAGCGTCGCCAGCACAATGCCTGCTTCCGCGCGCCGAGGACGGGTCGGCAATTATGCAGCGGCGATTGAGGACGGGCAACGGGCCGCCCGGCGCGGCACGCCGGTGACGGCCGGTTGATGATTTTGCGCTGGCTTCTTGTATCATGCCCGCGCACGATATCGTCACCGCCAGCTTCGCGCCCGTCCGGATCGGTTCGCGACAGCCCGGGCGCAAGAATTCGGGGAATCGGGAATTTGGACAGGCCGCAAACACGGGGCGCCCGGCGCGCGCGCACTCTCATCGCCTTCGTGCTGTTCGCATTCTTGCCCGGTACGCAAGCGGACGCCCTCGACCGGCCACTGCACATATTGCTGACCAACGATGACGGCTATCGCGCCGCCGGCATCGAAGCGGTTCATGCCGCGCTGCAGGACGCAGGATTTCGTGTGAGCGTGGCCGCACCGCGCGATCAGCAAAGCGGGGCCAGCATGCGCGTTTCGATCGGCTCGATCAACGTAGAACAGATCGATGATCACGCCTGGGCCGTGGACGGCACGCCCGCTGACGCGGTCGCCTGGGCTTTGAACACGGTATTGCGCGACGATCCGCCGGATCTCGTCATTTCCGGCGCGAATTTTGGCCAGAATCTCGGCGGTAATACGAATCTCTCGGGAACCGTCGGCGCCGCGATCATGGCAACCCAACTCGGGGTGCCGGCGCTCGCCATATCCGTCGGTATCGATCTCGGCGAACGCAGCGCGCAACCCGAGCGCTACCCGAGCACCGCGGCCGCGTTCCCGCGCGCCGCGCGTTTTCTGACTGGCCTCGTCCACAAGCTCGTGCGCACGGCGCCTCCCGGCGGCGCCTTGTTGCCCCCCCATCGGCTGCTGAACGTTAATTACCCGGCCTTGCCGCCGGACGCCATCAAGGGTGTGCGCACGACGCGGGTCGGGCATGTTGGCGGCTTTACGGCGGCTTATGTCGCGGACGGCACGTCCGGGACCGTGCGCATCGAACTGCACCATGGCGCCACCTCGGACGCGGACGTTCCGGACGGGGATGCCGAATTGTTCGCGGCCGGCTTCATCACGCTCAGCGTGATCGACGCGTCGCTCGATGCCGGGCGCGCGGAAACCGCCGCGCTCGAACAGCGGCTCGAGGGACAGCTCGAAGCCCTGCTCGGCGCGGGTCGTTAAGCCCGGCGCAGCGCGCCGGTCATTCCCGTCGCGATTACGCACCGCGACGGACCGACTGAGTCATCCGGGCGGTTGGCACCGGTGCGCGGACTATTTATTCCTAATAATTATATCTATATAACCAAAAAAGCTAATATACTCGGCGCCAGGCCCCTGAGCACAATTACCGGTCATTTCAAACCCGTGAATTCATCGCAAGAGAGTCCTCGCGGCAATGCGCCGCCACCGACGGATACCGCCGACAGCGTAAAAACCACCACCTGCTACATGTGCGCGTGCCGCTGCGGCATTCGCGTCTACCTGAAAGACGGCAGCGTGCGCTACATCGAGGGTAATCCGGATCATCCCGTCAACCATGGTGTGCTGTGCGCAAAAGGATCGGCCGGGATCATGCAGCATTACTCGCCGGCGCGCTTGTCGAAACCCCTGCTCAGGGTCGGTGAACGTGGCAGCGGGGAGTTTCGCGAGATCGAGTGGGACGAGGCGCTCGACATCGCCGCCGGCTGGCTCGGTCCGATTCGCGAATCCGATCCGAAACGGCTCGCGTTTTTTACCGGACGTGATCAGAGCCAGTCGCTCACGGCCTGGTGGGCGGCGCAGTTCGGCACCATCAACTATGCCGCGCATGGCGGCTTCTGCTCCGTCAACATGGCCGCGGCCGGACTGTACTCGATCGGTGGAGCGTTCTGGGAGTTCGGCGAACCCGACTGGGAGCTGACGAAGTACTTCATGCTGTTCGGGGTCGCCGAGGATCACGATTCGAACCCGATCAAGGTCGGCCTCGGCAAACTGAAATCACGCAACGATACGAAGTTCGTATCCGTGAACCCGGTGCGCACGGGATACTCCGCGATTGCCGACGAATGGGTCGGCTTGCGGCCCGGCACGGACGGCCTGTTCGTGTTTGCCCTGATCCACGAATTGCTGCGTGCCGAGCGCGTCGACTGGGACTATCTCGCGCGCTATACGAACGCCAGCTGGCTCGTGATCCAGGAACCCGGTGCGTCCGATCACGGTCTGTTCGCGCTCGATCCGGAAACCGCGCAGCCGCTGTGTTTCGATCGCGACGCCAACACGCTCGTGCCGGCCGATAATCCCGGGTCGAGCCCGGCCATGGTCGGCGAATTCACGACCGCGAACGGTCGCACCGTCGTGCCGGCATTTCACCTGCTCGTGGAACGCTATCTCGACCCCGCCTATGCGGCGGACGCGGTCGCGGAACGGATCGGGATCGACGCAACGCAAATCCGGCGTATCGCCGCGGAACTCGCCGACGCCGCGTTCGAAAACGAAATCACGATCGATGTCCCGTGGACGGACTGGGCCGGTCGCCGCCACGAGACGATGACCGGGCGGCCCGTCGCGATGCACGCGATGCGGGGTATCTCCGCGCATACGAACGGCTTCCACACGTGCCGCGCGATCCATCTGCTGCAGATGCTGCTCGGTTCGATCGACGTGCCCGGCGGCTTTCGCTACAAACCGCCGTTCCCGAAACATATTCCACCGGCGCAGAAGCCGGCCCGGGAAGCCGATGCACCGGCCACGCCGCTAACCGGCATGCCGCTCGGTTTTCCGTCCTCGCCCGATGATCTGCTCGTCGACGACGCCGGCGCGCCGTTACGGATCGACAAGGCGTTCAGCTGGGAATACCCGCTCGCGATTCACGGCATGATGCACATGGTGATCCACAACGCGTGGAAGGGTGATCCGTATCCGATCGACACGTTATTCATGTACATGGCGAACATGGCGTGGAACTCGTCGATGAACACGGCGCGGACGATCGACTACCTGACGGACAAGGATCCCGACACGGGTGAATACCGGATCCCGCATATCATTTACAGCGACGCGTACTATTCCGAGACCGTGCCATACGCCGATCTCGTACTGCCGGATACGACGTATCTCGAACGCTGGGACTGCATCTCGCTGCTCGACCGCCCGATCGGCGACGCCGACGGCGCGGCGGATTCCATTCGTCAGCCCGTCACGCTGCCCGATCGCGACGTACGCTCGTTCCAGGAAGCGCTGCTGCAGCTCGGCGCAAAACTCGGACTGCCGGGCATGACGAACGATGACGGCAGCGAAAAATATCCAGGCGGCTATGCCGATTACATCGTGAATCACATGCGCACCCCAACGGTCGGCCCGCTCGCGGGCTGGCGCGGCGCGGACGGCAGCGACAAACTGAACGGCGATCCTAACCCCGATCAGTTGCAGCGCTACATCGACAACGGCTGCTTCTGGCGGCACGAATTCACACCGTCGCAGCGCTATTACAAATTCGCGAACGCCGAGTATCTCGAGTTCGCGAAACAGGCCGGCTGGATCGGCAGCAGCGCACCGGTCGTCATGCAGATTTACAGCGAGGCAATGCAGAAATTTCGGCTCGCCGCCGACGGCCACTGGGACATCGCGCCGCCGCCCGCCGAGCGCGAGCGCCTGAAAACGTATTTCGACCCGCTGCCGTACTGGCACGAGCCGTTTGCCGAGCAACAGCCAGCCACGGCAACGGAATATCCGATCCACGCGCTCAGTCAGCGCCCGATGCACATGTACCACTCGTGGGGCTCGCAGAATGCGTGGTTGCGCCAACTCACGTCGGCGAACGCACTGCACATGCATGAAGCGCTCGGCGAACGCCTGGGTATCGCCGACGGTGACTGGGCCTGGATCACGAGCCCGCACGGCCGGGTGAAGGCCGAAGTCAGACTCGTCAATGGGGTCAATCGCGATACGGTATGGACCTGGAATGCCATCGGCAAGCGCGCCGGCGCCTGGGATCTCGATCCGAAAGCACCGGAAGCGCGACGCGGCTTCCTGCTCAATCACATCATTTCCGAGTTGCTGCCGCCGCGCGCGGACGGGTATCGCTATGCGAATGCCGATCCGGTGACAGGGCAGGCGGCGTGGTTCGACCTGCGGGTAAAAATCGAGCGCTGCGCGGAACATGAGATGGGTGAAGCGTCCCCGCAATTCGCGAGCCTCGCGCGCGCGCACGCCACGCCGCGTCCGGCCATCTCGCAGTTCGGCGCGGCATTCAAGCCACGCACGCCGCCACCGGAGCAGGGCACGCATCGTGAATTCGTCGGCAATCGCGAGCAGGCCGCGGAGTCGATCGCGGGACTTACGGACGCCGCAGGGGAGGACGATAAATGACCATGCTGCCCGCGAGTACGCGGAAAAAACTCGGGCTCGTGATCGACCTCGATATCTGCGTCGGCTGTCACGCCTGTGCCACGAGCTGCAAGGAATGGAATACCGGTGGCTATTCCGCGCCGCTGACGGACACCGACCCATACGGCGAGAACCCGTCGGGTGTGTGGTTCAACCGGGTTCACAGCTTCGAAGTAAGCGCCGAGGACGGCAGCTCGCGCACGATCAATTTTCCGAAGTCGTGCCTGCACTGCGAGGATGCCCCGTGCGTTACCGTGTGCCCGACCGGGGCCTCGTTCAAACGCGAAGAGGACGGCATCGTGCTCGTCAACCCGGACACCTGCATCGGGTGCAAGTTGTGTTCGTGGGCCTGCCCTTACGGGGCACGCGAATACGACACCGACGACGGGGTCATGAAAAAATGCACATTGTGCGTCGACAAAATCTACAACGAAGACCTGCCCGCCGAGAGCCGGGTACCGGCGTGCGTCGGCGCGTGTCCGACGGGGGCGCGCAGCTTCGGCGATCTCGGTGATCCGAACTCCGGCGTATCGCGCGTCGTCGCCGCGCGCAACGGATTCGACCTGATGCCGGAACAGGCCTGCAAGCCGGTGAATAAATACCTGCCCGTACGCAAGCGCATCAACCCGGCCGCCACGCCGCCGCGCGAACTGAAACCCGCGGTCAACGGGGTCGGCGAGGCGCTGCTGAAATGGATCGATAAAACCCTGAGTCGCTAGAACACGCTATGCATCCCGCCTTTTCCGTCATTTTCTTCACTACCGCGTCCGGCGCCGGCTATGGCCTGCTGGCGCTGCTCGGCCTCGGCACCCTGTTTAACTGGCTGCCGCGCGACAATACGATGATCGCCGCAGCCGGGGTCACCGCGCTCGCGTTGATTACCGCGGGCCTGCTGTCATCGACGTTCCATCTCGGGCATCCCGAGCGCGCGTGGCGCGCATTGACGCAATGGCGTTCCTCGTGGCTGAGCCGGGAAGGCGTCATGGCGCTGCTCACGTATGTGCCCGCGGTCGTGTTCCTCGGCACGTGTTTTCTCGCCGACATGACGAGCCCGCTGGCGCGGATCGCGGGTGCGATGAGCGCCCTCGGCGCCATCATCACCGTATTCACGACCGCCATGATCTACGGCTCGCTGCGCTCGATCGCCGCCTGGCACAATGTGTGGGTGCCACCGGTTTATCTGATCCTCGCGGCGGCGAGCGGGATGCTGCTGCTGAACACGTTCGTGGTCTGGTTCGGTGGCCCGGCGGGCGCGTATCCGCTCGTATCGATTGCGCTGTTCGTCGCCGCGTTCGCGGTGAAGCTCGCGTATTGGCGGCACATCGATCACGGGAACGGCGGCACCACGGTAACGACGGCGATCGGCGTCGACCGCAACAGCCGGGTGAAGCTGACGCAGGCACCGCATTCGCAGGAAAACTATCTACAGCAGGAAATGGGCTTCAGGATCGCCCGCCGACATGCGCGCAAGCTGCGGCAAATCGCCATCGCCACCGGTTTCCTCGTTCCCATCGTATTGTCCGTGACCCTGTTTTTTGATGCCGGCCTCGCGACCCGCGTGGCGACGGTCCTGGCCGTGATCAGCACTGCTGTCGGCCTGTTGATCGAACGCTGGCTGTTTTTCGCCGAGGCAAAACATACCGTCAGCCTTTATTATTCATGATCACCGTTACGTCGATCACGGAGGCTTTCCGATGCTGATTTTTCGTCAATTGTTCGATCAAGAGTCTTCAACCTACACGTATTTGCTCGGCGACAGTGAATCCGGCGAAGCCGTCGTAATCGATTCCGTTTACGAGCAGAGCGGCCGCGATCGCGCGCTGCTGTCAGAACTCGGGCTGAGACTCGTCGCGGTGCTCGATACGCACTGTCATGCGGACCATGTCACCGGCGCCTGGCTGCTGAAACACCATACCGGCGCGACTATCGGCGTGTCCCATACGGCCGGGGTGAGTGGTGCCGATCGCGAACTGAAACACGGTGAACATGTCGTGTTTGGCTCGCGCTATCTCGAAGTGCGCGAAACGCCGGGGCACACGAACGGCTGTCTTACCTACGTCCTCGACGACGAATCGATGGCCTTCACCGGCGACACGCTGTTGATCCGCGGTTGCGGACGGACGGATTTCCAGCAGGGCGATCCGCACACGATGTATCGCTCGATCCAGACGCAGATACTCGCGCTGCCGCCACAGACCCGGCTATATCCCGCGCACGATTACAAAGGCATCACGATGACGACGGTGGCCGAGGAAAAGCGCTTCAATCCACGCCTCGGGGGCCAGATCAGCGAGCAGGATTTCGTCGGCTACATGAACAACCTCGGGTTACCGCACCCGAAGCAGATTGATATCGCGCTCCCGGCCAACCTGCGCTGCGGCAAGCCGGAGGACGGCAATATCGATGACGACCAGCCGCAATGGGCGCCACTGAGCCTGACGTTCGCGGGTGTGTGGGAAATCGATCCGCTATGGCTCGAAGAGCATCTCGATGACGTCCAGATCGTCGATGTGCGCGAACACGACGAGTTCGACGGTCCGCTCGGCCACATTCCCAATGCGATCAGCATTCCGCTCGGCGAACTCGCCGAACGGGCCGGCGAAATCGATACCGATCGGCCGGTCGTGACCGTGTGCCGGGCGGGTGGACGTTCGACGCAGGCAACCGTGTTGCTGAAGCGTAACGGACTCAGCGCGATCGCGAACCTGAACGGCGGGATGCTGCGCTGGCGCGATCGCGGCTACGCCGTGGTTGGCGGCGTCAACTGACCGCCGCCAGCCACGACAACGCCTATTTCCCGAGCTTTTCGAGGTACGCCGCGACGTCGCGGACTTTCTGTTCATCGAGCATGGCGGGGTAGAGCTTCGGCATTTTCGCCGACGGGTTCTTGATCCACTCGATAACGCGCGGCGTGCCGAGACGGCTCGACACGTCGGTGAGCGCCGGCCCGGTTGCACCTTCACCCTGGGTGCCGTGGCACATCGCGCAAACCTGGCCGTAGGTAATCTTGCCGGCGGCCGGATTCGCCTTACCGGCAGTCGTCGCGGCCTTCGTCGCGGGCGCGGGCGCCGCGTTCGACGACGTTTGTTGAGCGCCGAGCGCGAAAATATTCAGGGTCGGACTGCCGGCGTTGCCGAACGTGATCCGCGATACATTCCCGCTGAGAAATGCCACGTATTGCTTGCCGCCGCGCAGGTAGGTGATCACACCACCGGCGAGGCCACCGGACACTTTCGTCTCGTAGAGTGTTTTGCCGTTCGCGGTGTCGAGCGCGAAAAAATTCGAGCCGAGGTCACCGGTGAACAGCACCCCGCCGGCGGTCGGTGTAACCCCGGCCACGTGCGGTCCCGCGGTTTTACGTTTCCAGCGCACCGCGCCGGTGTCCGCATCGAGCGAATACACCCAGCCGGAAGCTTCGTCGCCGAACGTGAACGTCCCGCCAAACGCGAACTGGCCGGGCTTGTACTCGAAATCTTCCGCCTGCGCGGCGAGTGTTGCACACCAGTCAACCGTGCCGACGACGAGCGCATGGTTCGGCTTGTCGAATGCAGGACCGTTCCACTCGACCCCGCCGAGCGGCCCCGGACAAACCTCGATTCCTTCGGTCGTTGGCACGACCCCGGCGTTCTTGATCGTCGTGACCTGCGTCTTGAACACGCGCGCTTTCGTTTCGCGGTTGACGCCGTACACATAGCCGTCTTTCGAGCCGAATGCGACCATACGCTCACCATTCTTGTTGTGGTAGAGCACGGGCGCCGCACCGAGGTCGAGATCCTGTGAATCGTTGCCGAGCAACTGGTGATACCACTTGATCTTGCCCGTCGCGGCGTCGAGCACGACAAGACTGTTCGTGTACAGGTTTTCACCCGGACGCTTATGCGGCAACAGATCGGGCGCCGGATTGCCGACCGGGACGAACAGTTCGCCGGCAGCGATATCAATCGTATAGGTCGTCCACGTACCGCCGCCGCCGAAGCGCGCGCTGTCGGCAACTACCCACGAATCCGCACCCGGTTCATCACCACGCGGGATCGTATAGAACCGCCAGACCTCGCGGCCGGTCGCCGCATCGAAGGCCATGACCCGTCCGCGAATGCCCCAGTCGCCGCCGGCGGCACCCAGGATCACGAGTCCCTGATAAACCTGCGGCGCGGCGCTGAAAAATTCACCGACCTGCGGATCACCCACCTGGTTCTGCCACACCGTTTCGCCTGTTTTCGCGTCGATCGCGATCAAGCGGGCATCAACCGTGCCGCGGAACAGGCGGCCATTCGCGTAAGCGACGCCGCGGTTCACCCGCAGGGTCGTCATGCCGAACTCCTGTTCGACGTAATGATGGCGCCAGCGCAGTTTGCAGTTCGTCGCGTCGACCGCGAGCGTATCCGTCGCCGTCGTGAAGTACAGGGTCCCGTCAATATGCAACACGGAACTGTGGAACGCACCAAGGTCGTCGACCTTGAGCTTGCAGACTTCACCGAGTTGCGCCGCGTTGTCACGATTAATCTGCTCGAGCGGTACGTAACGCTGCCCGTTCATGTTCTGGTTGTAACTCGACCAGTTTGTGCTCTGCCGGGCGGGTTCCGCGAAGGTAGCGGGCGCGACGATCAATCCACCGAGCAAGGGCAGGGCGGCGTAACGTAGGAACTGCATGGAATTGTTTACCTCTCATCTGCTTGCATCCGGCGCGCGCTGCGCACTGCAAGACGTTTTATCAATTGCGTGTGATTGTAGCGTCGCACCAGGCGCCGCGACACCGGCACCGCCGGCGTGCGCAATGCGGCCTAGACGCTGCGGTCGATGACATCCGGCGCGGTTTGTTTGATCTTCGCGTCTTCGGTCCAGTAACGCTTCGCCCAGATGCCGTCGTACGCCTCGCCCGCAACGGGCATCCGCCAGCTGCGCACTTCGGCGCCGGCGAGGTCGACGGCACACAGGGCGCGGGGCTGATCGTCGGTACCGTCGACATAGGCGTTCGCATCGTCGGCCGGGATGTAACGCCCCGCGATGCGCCGGTAGCGATCGCGCCACGCATCGTCGTTGCCAACCTCGTGGATGATGTCGGCGCGGCCGCGCACGACGACCTTGCGGTACGGCATCACCTGTTCATCGATACACAACGCCACGCGTGAATCATTGCGCAGGTGTTTGAGCCACTCGGAATGCTGGCGCGGTGTAAACCAGATTCGGCCTTCCTCGTGCACGAACCAGATCGGGGTGACAAGCGGCGCGCCGTCGCTGTCGACGGTCGCGATGGTCATCATGATCCCGGGTTCGGCAAGAAACTGATCGCGCTCTGTCGGCTTGAGCCTGGGCATGGGAATCCTCCTGTTCGCGGCTGTTTATTTTATTCTGCGCTTGCGTGACCCGGCCGGCGCCGGTGTCCGCGGAACCGGTTTCGCCTTGCGCGGGACGCGCCCCGGCGCGTCGTTGCGTTCCGCGCGCGAGTGCGTCGTGCGAAACGGTCGCGCATTGCCCGCGCCACGACGTCCTTCGGCACTGTTGCCGGTGCCGGCGGGTTGATACGACGGCACGAGATGGCGTTTACCGTTGCCAATCAAATCCTCGCGGCCCATGCGTTTGAGCGCCGCGCGCAACATCGGCCAGTTGTGCGGATCGTGATAACGCAGAAACGCCTTGTGCAGGCGGCGGACCTTCAGGCCCTTTGGCACGATCACGTCTTCACTGTCGCGCCCGACCCGTCTGAGCGGATTCTTGCCGCTGTGATACATCGCCGTCGCGCTCGCCATCGGCGAGGGCAGAAAAGCCTGCACCTGGTCCGCGCGGTAGCGATGCTGTTTCAGCCACAGCGCGAGTTCGAGCATGTCCTGGTCCGAGGTGCCGGGATGCGCGGCGATGAAATACGGGATCAGATACTGTTCCTTGCCGGCTTCGGCGGAATACCGATCAAACAGTTCCTTGAACCGGTAATACGTACCGACCCCCGGCTTCATCATTTTCGACAGCGGACCTTCCGCGATCGCTTCCGGTGCGATTTTCAGATAACCGCCGGTGTGGTGTTGCGCGAGTTCGCGTACGTATTCCGGCGATTCGATCGCGAGGTCGTAACGCACCCCGGAAGCAATCAGGACTTTCTTGATCCCCGGCAGTTCGCGCGCGCGGCGGTACAGGTCGATCAGCGGCGCATGGTTCGTATTCAGGTTCGGGCATACCTCGGGAAACACGCACGACGGCCGTCGGCACGCGGCCTCGACTTCCTTGCTCTTGCACGCAAGCCGGTACATGTTCGCTGTCGGCCCGCCCAAATCGGAGATGACGCCGGTAAAGCCGGGCACCTCGTCGCGGATCGTTTCGATTTCGCGGATCACGGAATCTTCCGAGCGGTTCTGGATGATCCGGCCTTCATGCTCCGTGATCGAACAGAACGTACAGCCGCCGAAACAACCGCGCTGAATCGAAATCGAAAAGCGGATCATCTCGTAGGCGGGAATGTTCGCCTCGCCGTAAGCGGGATGCGGCCGCCGCGCATATGGCAGTTCGTAGACGGCGTCCATTTCCGCGGTCGTCAGCGGCAGCGGCGGCGGATTCAGCCACACGTCCACATCGCCGTGGTTCTGTACGAGGGCGCGAGCATTGCCGGGGTTGGACTCGAGATGCACGATCCGCGAGGCATGGGCGTAGAGGACGGGGTCGTCACGCACGGCCGCGTAGTCCGGCAGGCGAATAACGCTCGTGGCGCGATCGCTGTTCGGGACGCGGCGGCTGAAACGCACGATTTTCTCGTCGGGTTCACGCGTTTTCGTCGCCGCGGGTTCGCCGGGCAGGCCGGCCATCGCATACGGATCGACCGGCGGTGCCAGCGGGCCGGGTTTATCGAGATGGGTCGAATCGATTTCCGTCCAACCCTCGGGCAGGTGGCGATGAACGAATGCCGTGCCGCGCAAATCCGTGATCTGCGCGATTCGCTCGCCGGCCGCGAGACGATGGCCGATCTCGCCGAGTTGCCGCTCGGCATTGCCGAACACGAGCAGATCCGCCTTCGCATCGATCAGGATCGAACGCCGGACCTTCTCCGACCAGTAGTCGAAATGGGCGGTGCGTCGCAGGCTCGCTTCGATGCCCCCGATCACAATCGGCGTCTGCGCGAACGCCTCGCGGACGCGTTGTGCATACACGATCACGCTCCGGTCCGGTCGCTTGCCGCCTTCGCCGCCCGGCGTATACGCGTCGTCGCGGCGGATTTTGCGGTCCGAGGTGTAGCGGTTCACCATCGAATCCATGTTGCCGGCCGTAATGCCGAAGAACAGGTTCGGACACCCGAGTTCCGTGAACGCCTCGGTACTGCGCCAGTCGGGCTGCGCGATGATGCCAACCCGAAAGCCCTGGGCTTCGAGCAGGCGGCCGACGATGGCCATACCAAAACTCGGATGGTCGACATACGCGTCGCCGGTGACGATGATGATGTCGCAACTGTCCCAGCCGAGATCGTCCATCTCGGCGCGACTCATCGGCAGAAACGGTGCCGGACCGAGGCGGTGAGCCCAGAATTTTTTGTACGAGAAGAGCGACTTGGCGGTTTCCATGCGGCGTATTAGACCGCGCCCGCCGGTCGGGGTCTATGCTTGCGCGTCCAGACACACGACAATAATGCGATGACGCATTCGAACCTGGACTCCCGCGACGCCCGCCTCACGGCCGGCGAACCCGCCGCCGGGCGCGACGCGCCGTGGCCGGTGCGCGAACTCGCGGCCGGCTTCGTCGCGCAAATCGACGGGGTGCCGCTCGACCGGGGTCTGTCGGAGTCCGAACGCGAGGCCCTGCAACGCTGCTGGGCGCGGTTTCCGGTTCTCGTGCTGCCCGATCAACGGCTCGACGTGTGCGCCTACGAGCGGTTTGCCGGTGAATTCGGGGCATTCGGTCACAATCCCTACCTGCGCGGCATCGACGCGCATCCGCATGTCGTCGAGGTGCGCCGTGAGGCGCACGAAACGACCCCGATATTCGGCGCGTCGTGGCACAGCGACTGGAGCTTTCTGGCGACACCACCGAGCGCGACGCTGCTGCATGCGATACACGTTCCCCCGGTCGGCGGCGATACGTGTTTCGCCGATGCGACCGCCGCGTATGCCGCGCTGCCACCAGCCCTGCGTTCGCGCATAGACGGGCGCCGTGCCCTCCACACCGCGGCACCGTCATACGGGCCGCGCGGGCTGTTCGCGCGCGATGACCCCAGTCGCTCGATGAAGATCGTCGTGTCCGCGGACGCGGATCAGACGGTGAGCCACCCGATCGTGCGCACGCATCCGCGCACCGGGCGCAAAGGCCTGTTTATCAACCACGTCTACACGGTCGCGATCGAAGGCATGGCAGCGGCCGCCAGCCGCGCGCTGCTCGACACGCTGTTTGCGCACCTGATCCGGCCGGAATTTGTCTATCGCCATCGCTGGCGCGCCGACATGCTCGTAATCTGGGACAATCGCTGCGTGCTGCATTACGCCGACGGCGGCTACGAAGGATATTTGCGGCTCATGCACCGAATTACGCTGGCCGGCGAACAACCGGTGTGACCGGCACCTCCCGAGGACCCCTCCATGACGAAAGAAGACATCATCGATAATTGCGAACTCACGTTCGATCCGGGCGATCCCGACAACGGCAGCCTGTATTTGTGTCAACGCGGCGACGACGCCGACCCGGGCACCCGTGATCGGCTCATCGCCGAATTGCGCGCCGACGGCTTGTGGTCCGACGAGACGCCGAAACAGGTCCCCGACGACCACCGCGCCGCCTATCGCGAACAACTCGAATTCATCGAGGCCGCGCGTTACGACGTCGCCGGTGCCGCGATCACGCTCGCGCGCTTTGACCATCCGAAATTTCCCTCGAGCGCGGCACGTTTCGCCCGCTGGAAGGCCGCGTTCGACAACCGCTACGGTTCCGGGGCATAAGCCGGTGGGATTAATGGTGGATGGCGCCTGGCATGACGAGTGGTACGACACGGGGTCGAACGACGGGCGCTTTATCCGCGCCGATGCCCAGTTTCGTCACTGGGTCACCGCCGACGGCAGTCCGGGACCGAGCGGAGAGGGCGGTTTCGCCGCGGAGCCCGGCCGCTACCATCTGTACATCAGCAATGCCTGTCCGTGGGCCCATCGCACCCGCATCATGCGCACCCTGAAAGGGCTCGCGGACTGGATCGGACTGTCCGTCGTGCACTGGCATATGGGCGCCCAGGGCTGGACGTTCGAACCCGGCGACGGCGTAATCCCCGATCCGGTTCACCACGCGCAGTACGTGCACGAAATCTACCGCGCCGCCGCCGCGGACTATTCCGGTCGGGTGACGGTACCGATCCTGTGGGACAAGCACACCGCGACGATCGTGAACAACGAATCGTCGGAAATCATGCGAATGTTCAATTCCGCGTTTGACGCACTCGGGGCAACCCCGGGCGATTATTACCCGGCGGCGCTGCGCGATGAGATCGATGCGGTCAATGCACGCGTGTACGACAGCGTGAACAACGGCGTGTACAAATGCGGCTTCGCCACGAGCCAGCTGGCCTACGACGAAGCGATCGAGCCGCTGTTCGACACGCTGGACTGGCTCGATGCGCGACTCGCGGGCCAACGCTACCTCGTCGGCGAGACCCTGACCGAGGCCGACTGGCGCCTGTTCACGACGCTGATCCGCTTCGACCCGGTGTATGTCGGTCACTTCAAATGCAACAAGAAACGCCTGATCGACTACCCGAACCTGTCGCGTCTTGCCCGCGAGCTGTACGCGTATCCCGGGGTGGCGGAGACCGTGAACATGCGGCACATCAAGCACCACTACTACGGCAGTCACGAAACGATCAATCCGAGCGGGGTCGTGCCGGCCGGGCCGGCCGAGTACATCGGCGCGTGAATTCGCCGGCGGTTCAGCGTCGCGGCACGTCGACCCAGTCAAAGCCGTCGCGATTCGGCATCACGATCGCGGCGAGCGTCGCTGCATCGAGTTCCGTCTCCGGCGCAATGATGCCGTTTTGCGCGAGCAGGTAGGCGCACAGCGCATACACTTCATCAGGCTCGAGTGAGCCCGGCGCATCCAGTGGCATCGCGCGGCGAATGAAATCGAACAAGGTCGTCGCGTACGGCCAGTACGTGCCGATCGTCAGATCCGGCGTGTCGCTCGTCAGCGCTTGCGTCCCGCCGGCGAGTTCACCGCCGGGACCGCCGCGTCCGCCCGGCCCATGGCAGGCGACGCAGTGCTGCGCATACAGCGCCGCGCCCGTCGCCGCGTCTCCGTGGCCGTTAGGCAGACCGCTGCCGTCCGGGAACACCATCGAGTCGTGTCCGGCGATTTCGGCGACCGTGGCCGCTTCGCCGAACGCCGGGGCCGGTTCCGCCGCGCCGGCGACACCGGCCACGAGGCTCGCGCACAGCAGCGCGAACCGGCATACACGGGTCACCGGTTCAGAAATCCCAGTCATCATCGAACGGATCGTCGACAGCGCTGTCCGGGTCGGCGTCGACGTAAGTGTGTTCGATCGCGCCGCCCGGCGGGACGGCCCAGCTGACGATCGCGTTGTAATGGAAGTAGCCGTGCCGGCCGCGCGTTGCGAGCAGGGTGGCGCGGGTCGGCTGGACCTCACCGGTTTCGTCCGTCGCGCGGCTCTGCAGCACGGCCGCACGTCCGTCCCACTGCCACGGGATCCGGAAGCGGGTGAAACAATACGGCAGCACCGGCTCATTCAGCGCGGCCTCAGCCCACGTTTCGCCGCCATCGGCGGAGACTTCGACCCGCGCGATCCGGCCCCGGCCGGACCAGGCAAGCCCGGAGATCTCATAGTAACCCGCACCATCGAGGCGCAGGCCGGCCGAGGGCGCGGTGATCACGGACTTCACCGCCATCGTGAACGTAAACATGCGCGCCTTGCCCGAGGGCTGCAGTTCCGTGTAGCGGGACGTCTCATTGCGCGCCATGACGGGCTCACGCGAAATCTTCAGCGTTCTCAGCCACTTCACGTTCAGTACGCCCTCGTAGCCGGGCACGACGAGGCGCAGGGGATAGCCCTGTTCCGGCCGGATCCGTTCGCCGTTCTGGAACAGCGCGAGCAGCGCGTCCTCACGCAATTTCGCCAGCGGCACACTGACGGTCATACCGAACGCATCGGCGCCCTCGGCAACAGCCCAGGCCGCGTCCGCTGTCACGCCGACCTCGCGCAGCAACAGTCGCAGCGGCACCCCGGTCCATTCGCTGCACGAGACGAGACCATGGAAATAACCGACCGCGGTCTGGATCGGCTTGCGCCGCCAACCCGCATTGCTGTTGCCGCCGCATTCGATCGCGCACAGCCGTGATTCGCGCGGATAGCGCAGCAGCGCATCGATGGAAAACGTCAGTGCGCGTTCCACCGCCCCGTGGATCACAAGCCGGTGGACTGCCGGATCGATTGCCGGCACCCCGTTGTGGTGGCGTTCGTAGTGCAGCCCGTTCGGCGTGATGATGCCGTCGAGATCCTGCAACGGGCACCACGACACGCCATTCGTCGGCGCCCCCGGGGTTGCCGACACCCAGCGGATGACGTCGCGCTCGTGGGTGGAAGGCTGGCCGTAGTTACGCATCGGTGCGCCTGGCGTATGACGCCAGGGTTCGGATTCGGTGGTAGTGGCAGCCGTGGCCGGCACCGGATCGGCCATCGCGGCGGTACCGGTAGCCAGCATGGTCGCGAGGAACACGCGTCGATCGAGCAAGCCATTGCCGGCAACGGGCTCAAACCCGTCGTCGGCGTGCGGACGGGCGGGCGGTAATCGCTTCGGGACAGGCGGCTCGTTCATCGGGGTCCGATGCAGGCGGCGGACGTTGCAGTCTAGCCGAGCGGGGGCGGGGAGTGAATGCTCATTCCGTGCGGCCCGCACGGGCGGCTTCGCTGCGCGACGCATGGCCTGGCGCGGTTTCGCGAACCGACCCCGCTGCATCCGGGAGATATATTTTCGATAATATAATTAACTTCAGATATTAATCTTATCCTGTTATTTAATATATATTTATTTATGAATTTGTTTATTTGCCCGGGACCCGGACCGACGGCCCGTGCCAGCAATTCGGTGGCGTCATTGCTCGACTAGAATGCAGGCAAGCACAAACGGAGACGGGCGATGCGTTGGCGCGGAGGAAGGCGCAGCAGCAATGTCGAGGATCGACGCGGACGCCGCACGGGCGGCGTGCCGGTCAAAGGCGGCCTCGGGCTCGTGATCGTGGTCCTTGCGGCCGCCTGTTTCGGGGTCGATCCGGCCATTATCCTGAACCAGGCGCTGCAAACCGGCGGCGACGCCGGCCCGGCCGGCGACTACCGGCCGAGCGCGGCCGAGCAGGAACTCGCGGATTTCACCGCCGTCGTGCTCGCCGACACGGAGGATACGTGGCACGCCTTGTTCAACGCGGCGGGTGAACGCTACGCGGAACCGAAACTCGTCTTGTTCAGCGGCGCGGTGCGCTCGGGCTGCGGGAATGCGCAGTCCGCGATGGGGCCGTTTTATTGCCCGGCGGACAACAAGGTGTATATCGACCTGAGTTTCTACCGCGATCTGCGCGAGCGCCACGGCGCACCAGGCGACTTTGCCCAGGCCTAATTCGTCGCCCATGAAATCGGCCACCACGTGCAGACGCTCATGGGGATCTCGCAACAGGTCCACGCCGCGCGTTCGCGGGTCGGTCAGCACGAAGGCAATAAATTATTACTTCAGGCCGATTGCTTCGCCGGATTATGGGCCCACCATGCGAACCGTACACGCCAGATCGTCGAACGCGGCGATGTCGAGGAGGCGATGACGGCGGCCACCGCGATCGGTGACGACCGGCTGCAGCAGCAGGGCCGCGGCTATGTTACGCCGGAATCCTTCACCCACGGCACGTCCGCCCAGCGGGTGCGCTGGTTCAGCCGCGGCCTCGAGCACGGCACGGTCGCGGCCTGCGACACGTTTGCCGCTGCCAGCCTGTAGTCCGGCCTCAGGCGAGCGCCTGGGTCAAATCGGCGATCAAATCGTCCGGGTGCTCGAGGCCGATCGAAATGCGCACGAGCGAATCGCTGATCTCGAGCTTGTCGCGCACCTGCCGGTCGACCCCCGAGTGCGTCGTCGACGCCGGATGACACACGAGTGATTCGCTGCCACCGAGACTGACCGCGAGTTTGAACAGGCGGAGCCGGTTCAGGATCGGGAACACGACATCGCGCCCGCCCTCGAGCGTGAACGAAAACGTCGAACCACCGCCGCTGCACTGCTCGCGGAACACGCGCTGGTAGCGTTCGTCGGTGATGTGCGCGGGGTGAAATACCTTGCCAACCCGCGGCTGTGCCGCGAGCCAGTCCGCGACCCGTGCGGCGCTGTCTGATGCGCGCCGCATGCGCAGATTCACCGTTTCCAGGGAACGTCCGATCATCCAGCACGAATGCGGATCGAGCTGTGTTCCGAAGGCACTGCGGGCGCGGCGGATCGGATCGATCAGTGCGCGCGGTCCGATCGCGGCGCCGGCCACGAGGTCGCTGTGTCCGCCGATGTATTTCGTGAGCGAATACAGGACGATATCGACGCCGTGCCGGAGCGGCTGCTGAAACACCGGACCGAGCATCGTGTTGTCGCAAATAACAATCGGCCGCGCACCCTGCCGGTGTTCGATGTCGTCGGCGACCGCCGCAATCGTCGCGAAATCGATCAGCGTATTCGTCGGATTCGCCGGGGTTTCGAGGAAAATGACCCGGACCGGCCCGATCGCCATCGCGTTCGCGGCGGCGCTGCGAATATCGTCACCCGACAGGCCGTCGGTAAACGCATGCGAGCGCAGTTGCATCCCCGCGAGCACCGAGGTGATCAGCGTCTCCGTGCCCCCATACAGGGGCTGTGAGCGCAGGATCACCTCGCCGTGCTGGACGAGCGCGAGCAGGGTCGTGGAGATCGCGGCCATACCGCTCGCAAACACGGCGGCCGCCTCACCGCGTTCGAACACGGCCAGACGGTCCTCGGCGATCTGCAGGTTCGGATGATTGAAGCGCGAGTAGATGAGTCCGGCGCCGTCGCGTTCCGCCACGCTCGCCGTACCGGCGAGAGACTCGAAATACGCGGCGCCGGCTTCGGCCGTCGGAAACGCGAACGTCGAGGTGAGAAACACCGGCGGCTTGACCGCACCCTCCGACAGGAACGGGTCGTAACCGTAAGAAATCATTAATGTTTCAGGATGTAATTCCTGATCACCAATGTGTGTGCGCTGGTAATCTTCTGCTGCCATGTGCTCCCCAAGCGACACCGCTCAATTAGTGACCGGACAACTCAGGCCCCGGCCGGATTCGATTTAGCTCCGTCGATATCGTAGCGCCGGATCAGATCCTGGGCATCCTCTATCGTGGCCTCGCCCGTCGCACGCAACGCATCGAGCGCGGCCAGGGCGATATGGCCCGCATCGATTTCGAAATACTCGCGCAAGGATTCGCGCGACTCACTGAGCCCGAAGCCGTCAGTCCCGAGAGTCACGAACGGACCGGGCACCCACTTCGATATCGACTCGCTATACGCCTTCATGTAGTCCGACACCCCGACGAAGACGCCGGTCTCGTCCTGCAGCAGCGTTTCGACATGCGAGCGCCGTGGCGGTGCCGCCGGGTTCAGCCGGTTCCAGCGTTCGCACGCGAAGGCATCGCGATACAGTTCGTTGAAACTCGTCACGCTCCAGATATCAACGGCGCAGCCATACTCCTCCAGCACCGCGGCCGCGGCAAGCGCCTGTTGCATGATCGCGCCGCTCGCGAGCAGGTGCACCCGCCGTCGCGGTTTGTCCGGCGCCGGTCCGGCGGCCCGCAGACGATACAGTCCCGCGACGATTGCAGCCGTCACGTCTTCCTCCGGTAATGCCGGCATTGTGTACGTTTCGTTATACAAGGTGATGTAGTAGAAGATCTTTTCGTCGCGCGTGTACATGCGCTCGATGCCATCGCGCACGATCACGGCGAGTTCATAGGCGAACGCCGGATCGTAGCTTTTCAGGTTTGGCACGGTGTTCGCCACGACCTGCGAATGGCCGTCCTGGTGCTGCAGGCCTTCGCCGTTCAGCGTCGTTCGCCCGGCGGTACCGCCGAGCAGAAAGCCGCGGCACATGATGTCGCCACACGCCCAGATCATGTCGCCGACGCGCTGAAAGCCGAAGATCGAATAAAACAGGTAGAACGGGATCGTCGGGATGCCATGCATTGCATACGCCGTCCCGGCGGCGAGGAACGACGCCATGGCGCCGGTTTCGCAGATCCCTTCCTGCAGCAACTGGCCGTCGCTCGCTTCCTTGTAGCGCAACAGCGAGTCGTCATCGACCGGTTTGTATTTCTGTCCCTCCGGGGAGTAGATACCGGCCACGTTGAACAGCGCGTCCATGCCGAACGTGCGCGCCTCGTCCGGGACGATGGGGACGATATAGCGCCCGATGTCCTTGTCCTTGAGCAGGCGGCTGATCAGGCGCACGGCCGCCGTCGTCGTCGACAGGGTGCGCTCGCCGCTGTCCTTGAGTAACTCCGCAAAGCGCTCGATCGGTGGCGCGTCGAGGGCAGGGCAGTCGACGGTCCGCGCCGGCAGATACCCGCCGAGACGTTCGCGATGCGATTTAAGGTACTGAATTTCCTCGCTGTCCTCGGGCGGTCGATAAAACGCCGCGCGGGCCATTTCCGCCTCGGACAGCGGGATGCCGAACGCCCGGGCGCAGGCGATTCGCTCGTCGGCGTTCAGGTTTTTCTTCTGGTGCACCGTGTTCGTGCCCTGCACGGTCATCATGCCGTCGCCCTTGACCGTTTTCACGAGCACGACCGTCGGCTTGTCCGTCGTCGCCGCGGCGGCGGCGAACGCCGCGTAGATTTTTTTCGGATCCTGACCACCGCGCTTGATGTCGTGGATCTCCGCGTCGGTCAGTGAATTCATCATATCGGCGAGGTAGGGATTGTTTTCCACCCACAATTCGCGCTGGATATCGCCCGGCGACACCGAGTAGTACTGATAATCACCATCCACCGCGTGCTCCATGCGCCGCCGCAGGATGCCGTCGTGATCGCGCGCGAGCAGACCGTCCCAGCCGCTGCCCCAGATCACCTTGATCACGTTCCAGTCGGCACCGCGAAAACTCCGCTCGAGTTCCTGGATGATCTTGCTGTTGCCGCGGACCGGGCCGTCGAGCCGTTGCAGGTTGCAGTTCACGACGAGGATCAGGTTGTCGAGCTTTTCCCGCGAGGCGATGTTGATGGTGCCGAGCACTTCCGGCTCATCGGATTCCCCGTCACCGATAAAACACCAGACCTTGCCGCCATTTTTCGGCTTCATGCCGCGATTTTCGAGATACTTCGCGAATCTCGCCTGGTAAATCGCAGTCGGGGTGGACAAGCCCATGGACGCACACGGCACCTGCCAGAAGTCCGGCATCAAACGCGGGTGCGGATACGAACTGAGACCGCCGCCTGGCTGGCGCTCGCGGCGGAAATTCTTCAGCCGGTTCGCATCGAGCCGTCCTTCGAGAAACGCACGCGCATAGATGCCAGGTGCGGCATGCGGCTGCGGCATCACGATGTCGCCACCGTAATCGGCGCTGCGGCAACGGAAGAAATGATTGAACGCGACTTCGAGCGTGGTCGCCGCCGACCCGTACGTGGCGATATGCCCGCCAACCCCGCTGCCGCTGTCCACGGCCTGCAGAACCATCGCCATCGCGTTCCAGCGGATGATGTTTTCGATCCGCTTTTCGAGTTCGATATCGCCGGGGTAGGGTGGCTGCTTGTCGACCGCTATCGTGTTGACATAGGGCGTGTTCAGGGTCGCTTCGTTCAGCGGCACGCCGAGCGACAGGGCCCGATCCTGCAACGAGCGCAGCAATTCCTTCAGTACCACCTCGCCGTATTCCCGGTGAATATCGTCAAGCGCGTCGAGCCACTCCTGACGTTCGTCGTCGAACACATCGCCTGACGTTTCGGGTGAGTTCATGCAGCGCTCCGGGGCTAGTGGCAAGAGCCGCGATTATAGTTGAGCAGCCCGGCAATTCCGTGCCAATTATGCCAACATCGGAATATGATTTAGCATAAATCTGATAATACCTGCACAGGAAAGACCGCATATGCCAAATCAGGCCCTCGATCGAATCGACTACCGGATCCTCCATTACGTTCAGAACGATGCGCGTATGAGCAACACCGACCTCGCCGACCGAATCGGCCTGTCGCCGTCACCGTGCCTGCGCCGGGTGAAACGGCTCGAACAGGCAGGCATCATTCGCCGCTACGTCGGCATCGTCGATGCGGCGGCAGTCGGTCTGCCGATCAGTGCGTTCGTTAACATCTCGCTGCACAGCCAGGACCGGGAAGGGCTCGAGGCGTTCCAGTCGCGGGTGAAGACCTACGCGGAAGTCATGGAGTGCTATCTGATGACCGGCACGTCCGACTTCCTCATGCGGGTCGTGGTGCCGGATCTGCAGAGCTATGAACGGTTTACGGACAAGCTCACCCGGATCCCCGGGATCAGTAATATTCAGACGAGTTTCGCGCTGAAACCGGTCGTCTACAAAACGGAACTGCCTTTAGAAAATACTTGAAAGCAGCGTAATAACCATATTAAATTCATACTATTAAATAATATTTTTAATATTTGACATCACATACCGCGGGATTGACGGACGCGCCGCACAGCATCGCCTGTTGATGGCGATCAACCTGCCCGGACGACGTTTCGTCACACTGAATGTTTCTGCCACAAGCGAGGATGCGCGCATGTTCGAAGCCGCTGAACTGGGACGCAAGGTCTCGAAAGCGATCTACAACAAGAAAGATCCGGAACTCCGCACCGCGCTGCTCGACGCGCAATTCAAGCTGCGGGAATTGCCGTTTCAGGTGATCGTCATCGTGTCCGGCGTCGAGGGCGCGGGCAAGGGCGAGGTCGTGAACGCGCTGAACCGCTGGCTCGACAGCCGCGGGATTCAGACGCACGCATTCTGGGACGAGAGCGACGAGGAACGCGAGCGCCCCCGGTACTGGCGCTTCTGGCGCCGACTGCCGCCGAAATCGACGATTGGGGTGTTGTTCGGCTCCTGGTATACGCAACCGATCATCGATATGGCGCTGGGCCGCACGACGCAGGCGGAATTCGAGAGCGAACTGGATCGCATCGGTGAATTCGAGCGACTGCTCAGCAACGACGGCGCGCTGATTATCAAATTCTGGTTCCACCTGTCGAAAAAAGCCCAGCAGAAACGCCTCAAGGCGGACGAGAAAACGGGCCGGAGTTCGCCACTGCTGAAGCAGTTCGCGAAGAAATACAACCGCTTCAAATTCGTCTCGGAAATGGCCATACGCGCGACGGACAGCGGCTACAGCCCGTGGCATATCGTCGAGGCCGAAGACCATCGCTACCGGAATCTCGCGGTCGGCGAAACGCTGCTGCATGCGATCGAGAATCGAATCGCGGGCCCGGCCGAGCCGCAGCCGGATCCCGGGGTACGTGACAAGAACTCGTTCATCGCGGAAATTCCCGAAGCCTCCATCACCGTGCTCGATCACGTCGATCTGACGCAGAAACTGAGCCACAAACAATACAGTGAGCGCCTCGGCGAGGCGCAGCGCCGTCTCCGCGGTCTCGCGTGGCAGGCGCGCAAGGCGAAGATCAACACGGTTGCCGTATTTGAAGGCTGGGATGCGGCAGGCAAGGGCGGCGCGATCCGCCGGGTCACGGAGGCCATCGATGCCCGCCTGTACCGGGTCATCTCCGTCGCGGCGCCGACGGACGAAGAGAACGCACAACACTACCTGTGGCGCTTTTGGCGCCAGCTGCCACGCGCCGGTTATTTCACGATCTACGACCGTTCCTGGTACGGACGCGTCCTCGTTGAACGGGTCGAGAACTTCTGTACCCGCCAGGAATGGTCGCGGGCTTACCAGGAAATCAATCAGTTCGAGCAGCAGCTCGCGGCGAACAACACGGTCGTGCTCAAATTCTGGGTGCATATCAGCCAGGAGGAGCAACTCGCACGCTTCAAGGAACGGGAAAAAATCGCCTGGAAACAATACAAGCTCACCGATGAAGACTGGCGTAACCGCGAGCGCTGGGATGCCTACAAGCATGCCGTCAACGACATGGTCGCGCGCACGAGCACGACGTATGCGCCGTGGACGCTCGTCCCGGGCAATGACAAATGGTTGTCCCGGGTCACGATCATCGAGACGTTCTGCGAACGTCTGGCCGCGGCATTGGAGGAGCGCGGGATCAAAGCCGACTGAGGTCGTGAGGTTCACGTGGCGCTCGGCGCCGGCGCTTGAATCGAGGTCTACCGGTTCAGCGCGCGCGGTCCGGGTCAGGCGGACAGGCTCGCACCGGTTCGAGGGGAGCATCGCAGCGTCTGGGGGTGCCCCCTCCACTCATCCCTATAACTTCGCATAATGTATATTATGTTAAATAATATATAATCATAGCCAACGAGCGGGATAACCACCGAACGAGAGCCGTTTGCAACGAGACAGCAGCCGTTGGAACTGACCCTGCCTTTCAAATCCAGCTCAACGATGGCCTCGTGGCGTACTGGATCGACGGGGTACGGCACTATGCAGGGCCATCAGGCGGTATACGAGCATCAGTTTTCCGCTGCTCGTGATCGGGGATGGAAGCGGAACAACCAGAACCGGTCGCGCAAGCATGTCGGTTTACGCGGCGGAACCGGACACCACCGCTCGCGAGCGTCGCGGTGCCGCTGCCGGCGCCTCTGCCATTGGCCGCGGCGGCATTCGCCCCGCTCAGTGGCGTCCGGCGCCGCCGGCGGTTCGGCACACGCTTTACCTGAACCATCGCGCGACTGGGTACGAACGGGCGGACCTGAACGCCCTTCACCGGCCGCCTTTCTCCATTCGAGTTGCCCCGCGCCCGGTGCTTTTCGTAACGACCCCGCGCCAATCGAGCGCATGAGACGCATCGGCAGGCACACTTCCGTACCCCGCGCTTCCGGGATTCTTCGCACCCGCTTTCGGGGACGTTGCCGGCTCGTGCGGCCCTGCCCGCGGCAGGCCAGAATTCTGCCACCCGCCAAATTAGAAGATATCCGCCAGATTTTTTAAGCTAATACTACCGACAATGTAATGCAGGAATTTCACCCACCGACCGGGTAACGCAAAACAAGGCCGACATGAACAACAAATCACAGGCACGACGGGCGTCGGGCAGGCCCGGGGGAAACCGCGAGCGGATATTGACCGCGACGATCGAATTGATGAACCGCTACGGCAGCACCGTCGGCACGACCCGGCTTGCCGAACACCTGAAAATCAGCCCCGGCAATCTTTACTACCATTTCCGTAACCGGGAAGAAATTCTCGCCGAGGTGCTCACCCGTCTTGGCGCCGACCTGCAGGAAACCCTGTTCATCGATCCGAGGCAGAACACCTCAGCGGAACAACTCGCAGGCTACTTTGCCGGCGGCGCGGACGTCTTGTGGCGCTACCGGTTTTTCTTTTCCGCGTCGCTCGAACTCGTGATCAACGATGCCCGCCTGAGCCAGCGCTATCGCGAATTTTCCGACAACGGTATCCGCGCCGTGTCCGCGATCATCAATAACGTGGTTCGGGTCGCGCCGGGTGAACTGAAACTGAAGCCCGCGGATCGACAAACGATTGCGGAGAACATGTGGGTTATCTGGACGAGCTGGCCGAGATTCTCGGAAATGCGCTCAGGGCACGAGCCGGTCAAGGCGGATATCGACAGCGGGCAGGAACACCTGGCGTTGTTGCTGCAGCCGTATTTGAAGCCAGCCTATTTCAACAAGGTGCTCCGAGTGATGCGACAATCCGCGTGATTTCGACCCCCGCCCTGCCCCGGTGCAGCGCGGGCGCACGATTTCTGCAATACGACGCGCGTCACGAAACCCGCCGGTGCCGGGGCCAGCCGCGCCCGACCCCGCTGTTTACGGATCCTGCAGCAGATGGTCGCGCAGCATTTCGACTTCCGACGCGACGTCCGAAGGTTCGCTAAAGCGCGCGACATGCATCAGTGCATCACCTTCGTAGACGAGCGGGTTTTTCGTCAGCCCGATAATCAAACCCGCATGCGGCGCACGGATTTCAACGACGCCGTTGTCGAAGTAATCGTAGGGATCGTAGATGCGTGCGACAACCTCGTTCGCCGCGATAACCTCGCCGAGTTTCGCCTGCAAGGTCACGACGCCGGTCGAGGACGCGCGGATCCAGGAGCTCGAGCGCGCAATGAACGGATTATTCGGACCTTTCGTATTCGACCGCGCCGACGGCAGCATGCCGATAAAACGCATGACGCGCAGAATGCCCAGCACCCCGATCCGGATCCCGAGTTCGCTGAAGCGCAGCGCTTCGCCGGCTTCGTACAACAGGGTCCTGACGCCTTTCTCGGACGCGCTCTCGCGCAGGGATCCGTCGCGCTCCGCCGCGTTAAGCACCACCGGAACCCCGAACGCCGTCGCGAGTTCGCGCGTTTGCGGATCATCGAGGTTTGCGCGTATCTGCGGCAGGTTGTCGCGGTGTGAGGCGGCCGTATGCAGATCAATGCCGTATTGCGATTTCTCGACGATCTGCTCGAGAAAGATATTCGCGAGACGCGCCGCGAGTGACCCCTTCTCGGAGCCCGGAAACGATCGGTTCAGATCGCGCCGGTCGGGCAGGTAACGCGACTGGTGCAGCATCCCGAAGCCGTTGACTACCGGTACCGCGAGCAATGAACCGGACATGCGTTTCAGCGAGCGATGCGCAAGCACCCGACGAACGATTTCGACGCCATTCAACTCGTCGCCGTGGACGACCGCGGAAACAAACATCACCGGACCGTCTTTTTTGCCGCGTACGATATGGACCGGCAGCGACAACGGTGAATCGTGCGAATAGATTTGCGTAACCGGTAAGTGGACGACGGTACGCTGCCCCGGTGCAACCGTAACCGACCCGATTTTCATGTTTTTGTTTTCAGCCTTTGCCTTTCGTGCGCGTCCGATTCGGCTTCGCGTTCTTCTCCGCAAACTCGATAATCATACCGGCAATATTTTTCTTCGTCGCCTCCTCGATCCCGCGCAAACCCGGCGACGAATTAACTTCCATGACGAGCGGACCGCGATTGGAGCGCAGCAAATCGACGCCGCAAACATTCAGTCCCATACTCTTGGCCGCCGCGAGCGCCGTTTTTCGTTCGGCCGGTGACAGGCGTACCACCTGCGCCGAACCGCCTCGATGCAGGTTCGAGCGAAATTCGCCCGGCGGCGCCGAACGGCTCATCGCCGCAATGACGCGGTCACCGACAACAAAGCAGCGTAAATCCGTGCCCCCTGCTTCGCCGATGAACTCCTGCACGAGTATGTTGGCACGCAGCCCCATAAACCCCTGAATCACGCTTGCCGCCGCTTTTTCCGTTTCCGCGAGCACAACACCGATCCCCTGCGTGCCTTCGAGCAGTTTTATGACGAGTGGCGCACCGCCGACTTCCCGGATCAGACCGTCGATATCATCGGGTGAGTTCGCGAACGCCGTCGCGGGAATGCCGATCCGTTTGCGCGAGAGCAGCTGCAGCGACCGCAGCTTGTCGCGCGAACGACTGATGGCGACGGACTCGTTGAGACAATAAGCGCCCATCATCTCGAACTGGCGCACGACGGCCGTCCCGTAGAACGTGACGGACGCGCCGATCCGTGGAATAACCGCATCGAAATGGTTCGCCTCGAACTCCCGATCCTTGTAATGGATCGTCGGTTTGTCGGACGTGATATCCATGAAGCAATGTAAATGGTCGAGCACCTCGACTTCGTGGCCGCGCTTCTCGGCGGCCTCGACGAGCCGGCTCGTCGAGTACAGCTTGCGATTACGGGACAGGATCGCGATTTTCACGTCGTCGCGCCCCGCTTTGCATTCCCGCGACCGGTCAGGTACGACTTTCCGGCATCGACGAGAAAGCGGCGACGGATGGCGGTCCGGCCGAGCAGTACCCGGAAGCCCATGTTGTCGCGGTTTGTCAGGGTCATTTCAATCTCCCAGCTGCTGTCCCCGAGACGTATCGGGGTTTTAATCACCGGGCGTTCCTGCTCGTGCCCGCCTGAGTCGCGTACGAGGCGCTTGTCGTGCATCGGCGCTTCGCACCAGATTTCCCGGTCCGTATTGTGTTGTTCGGGATGCACCCCGAAACGCACCCACGGTTCGCCGTCGCGGGACAGTTCGATCACTTCGAACGCGTGTAACGCGGATGTGCGCGCGCCGGTATCCACTTTCGCCTTGATTTTTGCGATGCCAAGCTCGTCCAGAGCGAGCCACTCCCGCCACCCGAGAATTCCGTCCAAGTGCTTGTTCTGTCGAAGGGTTGATGAAGCTCAATGGTACCCGGAACGTTACCGCGATGTTAGCGGCAACGCGGCCGGCGACCGGGCCTGCCGCCGGCCGGGATGCCCTCCTCAGTCCGCGGTCTTCGTTGCCCGCGTTCGGTGCGGCTGGAGCACCCGCAGGGCCGCGCACGCGGCCCCGTAGCCGTTGTCGATGTTCACCGTGACGATACCCGACGCGCACGACGCGAGGATCGAATTCAACGCCGTCGTGCCGCCGGTCGCGACCCCGTAGCCCACCGACGTTGGCACGGCGATGATCAATCCGGGATACAGGCCGCCGAGCACGCTCGGCAGCGCCGCGTCCATGCCGGCCACGGCGATAACGACGGGCAGTTCGCGCAACTCGTCGACACGGGCGAGCAGACGCCATAAACCCGCGACCCCGACGTCAAACGCGGTCAGCGCGGTGATACCGAAATATTCGAGCGTACGCTGCGCTTCTTTCGCGACCGGCACGTCCGAACTGCCGGCCGTGACGATACCGATTTCCGCGGCCACCGCCGGGCGCGGCGCAAAACGATAGAACGCGGTTTTCGATGTTTCATCGTAATCGAGCGCGCTGCGAAACCGGGCGTCTACCCCGGCGAGCTGGGCGCCGCTCAGGTGGGTCAGCAGGCATGAGCGCCCGGCCGCGTCGATCCGCCCCAGGATCACGTCGATCTGCGCGGTCGTTTTATGCCGGCAGAAAATCGCTTCCTCGAGGCCGAGCCGGTTCGCGCGGGCGATATCGAGCAGGACCTCGTTGTCGCTCACGCGCTGTCTCTCAGAAAGGCGCTCCCGCGTTCGTACGGCGCGAATGATATCTGTCCGTCCACCTCGTGGCGCCGCGCGAGCGCGCTGATATCCGCACGCAGGCTGTCGCGCAGGGCCGGCGGCAATACGGCATGCGTGGCGGGGTCGAGTTCGATCACAATGCCGCTGCGCCGGATTCGGCAACGCACGGACGGCGACGAAACCGCGGCCCGGATCAGCGTTTCCGTCGCATCGATAAACGTAAGCTCCCGCGCGGCTATCGGGATCCCCGTTTCGATCCGGCTGGACAGGCACGGCGCCGACGGCAGTTCCGCCACATCGGCGAGCCCGAAGTGGCGCGCGAGTTCGCGCACCGCGGCCTTGTCGATCCCGGCCTCGACGAACGGATGACGTACCCCGTGTTCGGCCGCCGCTTTCAGTCCCGGGCGCCAGTCGCCGAGGTCGTCGAGATTCGTTCCCGACAGCACCTGGTTCGGGGTCGCGGCAACGATCGTGGCATACAGATTGTGCTTGCAAAAAAAACAGCGATTCGCCGGGTTCGCGAGGTACTGTTCGTCATCGAACTCGTGCGCATTGATCGTTTGCAGATCCCAGCCCTGTTCCTGCGCATAGCGCGCGACTCTCGCCGTCGCGACGCGGGGGACCGCCGGCGATACGGCGTGGAACATCGCGACCTGCTCGCCGAGGCACTGTCCCGCGGCATAGGCCAGCGTCATGCTGTCGACCCCGCCGGACACCGCGACCGCCGCCGGCGCGCAATCGCGCAGCACGTCCTCCAGCCTCGCCAGTACTTCGTTCAATTTGTGTCCCTGCCCTGTTCGTCCGCCGCAAGCGCAGCAGCTTCGGCCTGCCGGCGGATCCGTTCGCGGCGGGCATGATTCACATCACCGGTCACATCACTCAACTGTGCCTTTGCCGTGGTGCCGTCGGGGCGTTGCGCAATTTTTACGTTGATGTCGCCGGCAACGATGACATCGCGGCGCTTCACGATAATCCGATCCTGGACCTGCAAGCGGAATCCGAGCGTCGTCGTCTCACGCAGGCAGCCGTCACCAACGGCGTGGGCGTACGCGGGCTCCGCGAGGATCCGGATCATCGTGCCCAGGCGGCCGTGCTTGCCCACGACCGGTATCTGTACGACATCGATCACACCGGCCATCGCGCGCAACGCATCGAGGCCGCGCGCAAGATCTTCCGGGGTTTGATCGTCGACGTCGAATTCGATCACGCCGACCGTATCACGCAGCGTTGCCGTGGCATCGGCGCTGTCGAACCGCAGTACGCGCAATACATTACTGATGCCGTCGAACGTGCGCGTGCCGAATCCGTAACCGCATTGCCGCAGCACGCGCGGCTCATGCCCGACTCCGGGCGTCGGATCGAGGTGGCGAATAATCGCCGCACCCGTCGGCGTAACCCGTTCGCCGGTGAAACCGTCATCAAAGCAAGGCAGCCCGGTGAGCAGCAAGGCCGTCGCCGGTGCCGGCACGGGCAGCAAACCGTGTTGCGTGCGTACGCGCCCACTGCCGAGCGGGATCGATCCGATCGACCAGGAGCAAGGCCCCATCGCATCGATGAGAAACGCCGCAGCGACAATATCGGCGATCGAATCCCAGGCGCCGACCTCGTGAAACGCGACGTCATCGACCGGCTTGTCGTGTACCCGCGCTTCTGCTTCGGCGAGGTGGGAGAAGATCGCGATCGCGCGCTCGCGCACCGGCGGCGACAGCGCGCTGCCGGCGAGGCGGGCCCGCAATTCGGACCAGTGCACGTGCGCGTGATGCTGCGCGGGCGGCGGCGCCTCAACGATGAAGCGACTGCCGCTGAGAATGCCGTCGGTGAAGCGGCGATGTTCCAGCGCCACGCTCGCTACGAGTCCCGCCTCGCGGGTGGCCGCGATGGCAGACTCGGCGCGTGCCGGATTCAGATCAAGCAGCGCGGCGACGAACATGTCGCCGGCGATGCCACCAACCGGGTCGAAATGAAAATGCATGCGGCGCGCAGGCTGCGGGCTTACCCGTGCACGCTCAGTCGCGCGGTGCCCGCTTGCGCGCGATGCGCAGCAGTGCGGCCAGCGCGGTCACGCTCGCGGCACCGAGCGCCAGCGCGGCCACCGCGGAATCGGCTGTATGCGCCAGGGTATGGCTAACCGGATCGAGATGCGCCGCTTCGTGGGCGTACGCCGCGCCACTGGCCAGCAGCGCGGCAGCGCTTACGATGAACTTGTTCATAGCTTCATTCCTCGTTCGTTGGGCTCACTTGCCGTTCGCCGGCACAGTGATGCTGATTCTCCGATCGCCGTCGTGGTCGAGCAACCGGGTTTCCGTTTCCGCCTTCAGTACGGCGAGCGGCAGGTCGTGTCCGTGCGCGCGCAGGGTCTGGCAGATCCGTGATAAATCATCATATTCCACTTTAATCCGCGTAAACTGCCCGGCTTGCGAGATTTTTTTCGCGCCGAGTTCGAACGTTTGCACCTCCCCGGCAAGCTGTACGTCCAGCGTCACCGTGAACCGTTCGATGTCGAAGTGCCGATGCTCCGCGGCAATGACGCGATAGCCCCAGGTGCCGAGTTCCGCACCGAACAGGGTCGCGATGTCCGCTTCGCGCGCCGCCGGGACATCGACGTAGACAACATACCCGGGTCGTCCCTTTTTCGTGATGCTTGCGAGCGCCTGCACATTGCGCGCCCCGAGCATTTCGGCCCGGCGTATGAACTCGCCCATGAGTTCGCCGGGGACATCGTCCACCTGCGCCATCAACAGGCGCATCTCCTCGCTCATGGTGCGCGCATGACCTCGAGCGCGAGTTTCGCCGCGGCCTCGGCATTTACATTCGAACCGGGGATGCCCGAGGACACGAAGCCCGCGCGCTGGGCGATCTTGCCGGCCTCTTCCGGGGTCAGCAGCCCCATCGCCGCGGCGACCGCGGCCGGTACCGTCACGTTGATGATCACGTTCGAGGCGAGCAGGATTTCACTCGCGAGCGGTGCCACCATCGGCACGGCCCAGGCAATGTCCTGGCGTTTGCCCCGGGCCACGTCGGGGATGATCTGATCGGAATAACGCTCGAGCCGGGTTGTCACCCCGTCAACCGTGACTTCCGCATCGATGTGCGCATCGAACGCAAACCATTCGCGCGCGAGATCGCTTTCGCGACGCGCACCGGGACCGATATGGGTCAGCGCGATCTGGATGTCCTTGCCGGTCATCTTGCTGAGGAATTTGCCGACATTTACCTCGACGAGCGTTTTGCGCTCGTTGTCGAGTTCGCGGACAACGTCCGCGAGTGATTTTCCGGCCGTCAAATCGTCGAACGTTTTCGCCGCGCGCCGGTACAGCGCTTTCGCCCGTACCGGCTCGGACGCCAGGATCATGGAATTCGTCACCATGCCCGTCTGCAGTTGCGCCGCTTTCTTCGCGACGATATTCATCGCGATCATCGAAGTTTCCGGATCGAAGGCGAAATCGTAACGGCGATCGCGCAAGGCCTGGCTCACGCTGGCCTGTGTGGCGCCGTCTTCGAGCAGGCATTTCATCGCAATTACCGCATCCGTCGCGATGTGGCCGAGCGGCGGGTTCACGGGGCCGGCGGAAGAACCGGAAATGCCCTCCTGGAACACGCCCATGATCTCGTCGACGGCCATGATGCCGATCACCGACGGGCCGCCTATATCCTTCAGAATCAGTCCGAGATCGCCAATCACCTGCGCGGTCGAATATTCCTGCCCCGTGATGCGTACGTGCAGTTTCTCCGGCAGCCCCGCCGTCTCTGCCGCAACCTTGCCGGCGACATAGGCCGAAGTGACTTTGCCGTGCGGTCCGTATTCATCCGCGACGTCGGCATCCGGATGAATGATTTCGAGGATCGCGGCGGCACCGAACGTCGCGGCATTGAGCAGGTGCGGTTTCATACCGGCGCCGGCCATCGCGTCCATCATCGCCTGGGTGCCGATGCGGGCGCCGTTCTCGGCCATCGCCGGGAAGATGATGTCTTCGCCAAGGCGGCTGTGCCCGACCAGCGGGCCGCCGGATACGAGCATGTCGTAGCCGCTCACCGGCGACAGCTTGCCTTCGATCAACGCCTGGTGCACCGCCATAACGGCGGCAAAGCCGGAGACTTTGTTGTTTTTCTTCGCCGTCGGTATCGCCGCCACGCCGCACCGATCGACCCCCGCGAGCATGCGCGCGCTGGCGCCGAGTTTACGGTTGCCGGCGGGGATCCCGACCTGGGCTTTCGTGCCGGTCAGGTACATCATGACGGCACTGAGCAAGGCCGCGTTTGCCGGCGCCGCTCCCGCCTTGACGGCAACATCGATGGCCTTTTTCAGGACTTCATCGACCGGTTGCGACGCCGCGTTCGCAAAGCGCAACTTGATGTCGGCGCCGCGCTTCAGTTCGCGCACGAGCACGTCGGCGATATTGAACACGGCGATATTGAGCATCCCGTGGCCGCCCAGCAGGGCGTCGACCATATCGCTCGTGAGCCAGTTCGGGCTCGCGTTTGCGCCCGTTATCGCCGCGAGCAGTACCTGCTCGCGCTCCGTTTGACTGAACTCAGCCATGCATGCCTCCTGATTCCGGATTGGGTGGATACGCCGTCAAGCGGACGGCGTGTCGCGAATTGACGCTGTCGTCGAACGCACGGTCGGGACCCTGGCAGCATAACCATCGTAACGGCTTTGCAAGCGGTCGAACCATGCCGCGACCGTCCCGCCGCTATCGAGTGGCGCGTACGGACTGACGATGTCCGCCCACTTGAGCAGGCCAAACAGCACGTAGTCCGCGTAAGTCGGCTCGTCGCCGCCAAGATACTCGCTCGCGGCGAGGACTTCCGCGAACGGCTTCAGCGCCTCGCCCAGGCCGGCTTTCGCCTGCTCCTCGCCGACATCGAGTTCTTCGAGGGTACACCCGAACATTGCCTCGCGGGTCTCGCGGAAATACGGCTTCGACGCCTCGTCGAGAATATTGTAGGCCGCGCACACCGCAATGCGGATTGCGGCCGGGAACACGGCCGATCCGCACACCCCGAGCACGAGTCGCGCTGCCGCCCGACTCTCCGCGTCCTTCATCAGCGGCGCATCCGGGTACGTGCGATCCAGGTACAGGGCGATGGCCCAGCTGTCGCCGACCCAGCGCTCGCCGTCCCGGATCACCGGCACCGCGTCGTAGCCCGATGCCGCCGTTGCGCCACGCTCGGAAAAGCGCCAGGGGAGCACGGTGAAGTCGAGGCCCTTGTGCAACAGGGCCATGCGGATCCGCCAGCAAAACGGGCTGAACATGATCCTCGGATCGGCCGCGGCGAGATCGTACAGTTCGATTGTCATGTCGCCATCGTCGACGAGCACGCCGCTCGACACAAGCTGGCAAATTAGACATATTGGATAGGCGTTTCTGCCACGCCGTCACGGCACCCGGTTTCGAGGAGAAGTTGCATGTCCGCTGGAAAACACGTCGTCATCGTCTCGTTTGGCGGCGGCATTGCATCGTCGATTGCCGGACCGCTCGACGTCTTCGAGTTCGCGCGCGCAAACGCCGAGGGTGCCGGTGATTTTCGCGTCACGGTGCTATCTAAGGACGGTGCCGCGGTGAACTGCGGCGGCAGTGTCACGGTCACGCCAACCGGCTCCGTGCATGACGTCGGGGATGTCGACTTCATATTTCTCGCCGGCATGCCATGCGACGTCGATGCCGTGCTCGCGGACAACGACGCGGTGTGCGACTGGCTCCGCCAACAAGTCGCCCGCGGTGCGGAAATCGCCGCGGTGTGTCCGAGCCAGGCGCTGCTCGCGCACAGCGGCCTGCTCAACGGGCGCAATGTCGCGATGCACTGGAGCCTGATCGACGAGGTGCGCGCCCGCTGGCCGGCCGTCAACTGGACGACCGATCGCATGGTCGTCGAGGACCGCGGTATTTACTCGTGCTGCGGCGCCGGCGCCGCGATCGACCTCGCGCTGTACATCGTCGACGGCCTGTGTGGACGCGATGCGATGCTCGCCTGTACGCAGTGGTTCCTCATGGATCTGCCGCGCGTGCGGCAAAACGTACCGCCACCGCGCTTCGACCGCGCACCCGGCAGCGACTCGCTCATGGAGCCGGTCGAATCCTGGATCCTCGGTCACTTTCACGAACCCGTGCAGTTCCAGGCGCTCGCCGGACAGTTCGGCATGTCATGGCGGACATTCTATCGCCGCTTTCAGGCAGCGTTCGGCGACCCGCCGAAAGTGTACCTGCAGAAACTCCGCATCAATGCGGCGCGGCGACTGCTGGAAAAGGACTCCGGCACGATCGAGCAAATCGCGACCCGGGTCGGCTATTCCGACCCGGCGTTCTTCCGCACGCTGTTCAGCCGCCACGTCGGCATGACCCCATCGCATTACCGCGAGAGCTTTCGCTTTCGCGCCTTGAGCTGAGCCGCGACCTCAACCGTCGCCGTCGAGCAAATCGCCAAGCCCGCCGAGGATCGATCCTTCGCCGCGGCGGGTGCCACCGGTTTGCGGCGCGTAGGCGATGATGCGGCCGGCGAGGCGTGAAATCGGCAGCGACTGCAGCCAGACCTTGCCCGGGCCGACGAGCCGCGAGAAGAACAGGCCCTCGCCGCCGAACACGGCCGACTTCAGTTTGCCGACGAATTCGACGTCGAAACTCACACTCGGCTGATAACCGACGACACAGCCGGTATCCGCCCGGATCGTCTCGCCCGGCGCGAGCGTTTTTTCCGCGAGCGTACCGCCCGCATGTACGAACGCGAGCCCATTACCCTGCAGTCGCTGCATGATGAAGCCCTCGCCGCCGAACAGCGCCGTGCCGATCTTGCGCTGGAACGCGATATCGAGCGATACCCCGCGTGCCGCGCACAAAAAAGCGTCCTTCTGGCAAATAAACTCGCCACCGAGGGCGTTCAGATCGATCGGCACGATCTTGCCGGGATGCGGCGCCGCGAACGCCACGCGCAATTTCCCGCTCCCCTCGTTATGGAAAATCGTCGTGAACAACGACTCGCCGGTGACGAGACGCTTGCCCGCGCCGAGCAACTTGCCCATAAGGCCGGCGTCGGCCTGTTTCGCGGACGAATCACCAAATACCGTGTCCATCTCGATACCGTCCTGCATCATCATCATCGCACCGGCTTCGCCGATCGCGGCTTCGCCGGGGTCGAGTTCGATTTCGACGTACTGCATGTCGTCGCCGAAAATCTCATAGTCGATCTCATCCATAGACATTACTTAACCTCCTGCCGTTCGGCTCTAAATTGTCGTCCCCATGATAATTCCGCACGCGACGATAAAAACGCGGTCGACTACACTTTTCCGATAACGTTCACGACGACACGCTTGCCCGGCGGGCTCCAGCGCCTCCGTGCGAGCGGTTCCGGCCCCTGACGGGAGGCAACAGCGCATGACTCCAGTGGAGCAACGCAACCTCGACACCGCGCACCGCTACATCGAGTTGTACAACAATGATATCGAACGATTCGTGCCCGAGTGTTACACGGCGGATTGCCGCGTTATCGCTTCCGGCGCCGGGGTTATCGAGGGTCCGGAAATGCTTCTCGACGTTGAACGGCGCGTGCTCGAGGCAGCGCCGAACCGACGCATGCGTCTCGACCATGCGCACGTCGCGGGCGACACCGTTACGCTGGAAATTACGCTCCTGAACCCCGATGCCGGCGACGCCTGGGCGCTGCCGTTCGTCACCATCCTGACGCTGCGCGACGGCAAGATTGCGCTTGATACGAATTGTGCGGACTGGTCGCGCTGGCCGGGTCTCGCGCTGTGAGCCGCGACGAGGGAGAAACGATCATGACCACGAAAACCGAACAAAACCTCGCCGTCGCGCGACGCTATCACGAGTTGTACAACACCGATCCGGAGCGCTTCGTACGCGAGTGTTATCACCCGGATTACAAGGTCGGTGCGATGGGTCTCGGCTGGTTCGAGGGCATCGACAAGTTCATCGAGGTCGAAAAGGCCGTGCTCGCCGCCGCGCCGCGGCGCAAGATGCGCGTCGACCGCATGCACGCGACTGACGATGTGGTCGTCGTCGAAGCCGCGGTCGTCGACCCGGCGCGCGGGGCGGACTGGGAGTTGCCGTTCTGTGCCGTGCTGGAAATACGCGACGACAGGATTGCCGTCGACCGGACGTACGCGGATTTCAACGACTGGCCGGGGCTCGGGGTCTGAATACGCGTTGCAAGCTCCGCAACGTGCGGTCGGCGAGCCGGGTCCGTGGCGTATCCCCTCACGTTCCCTGCCCCTCGATTCGAGGGTCGGCGGCGCGTTTGCCGTGGCCACCGCCTCGCCGCACGGGGCGACGACGGCCGCGTCGAGCGGCGCGCAAGTTGACCGTACATTCCCGGCGGCAGTAACCCCGGTGTACGCGAGCGTCGTCAGCAGTGCGACGACGGGGAAGCCACGTTTCCGGCGCCTCCTGCCCGATAAAACCCTAAACGCATCGCGCGCCCGATCCGCGGCTGTATACACGGACAGCGCAACGCGATGCCCGAGGCATTCCCCCACGGCGATCGGCCGGGTCCGCGCACGGCGTTAGACGGGAGCGTGCCGGCGAGGTTTGCCGACACGAAGGATTGCACCTCGACGTTCCGCGCAGCCACTCGTGCGGCCTACCATTCGCCCCAGCGGTTCCAGCACGCCACCTCGGGCAGGGGCAGACGCTTCGCCGGGTGCAAATCCCCGCCCGTGAGCCAGGCGATCGGCAGCAGCGCGGCCTGGGTAAAGTTCTCCGGAATCCCAATCAGATCACGCACTTCATGTTCGTAAATCAGGTGCAGGGATGTCCACGCCGAAGCGACCCGCCGCGCGCGCAACGCAAGCATCAGTGACCACGCGGCCGGCAGTATCGATCCGTACATCGAGGCCTGCACGAACGGTTCCTCGTTTTCGAACCGGCTTTCGATACACGGAATGATCATGACCGGCACCCGGTGCAGGTTTTCGAGCAGATGTACGGACGATGAGATGACTTTGTCCTTCTGCCCGCTACGCATATCGTCGGCGGCGAATTCCCGGTTCGCGCTGACCCCGGTGCGACTCATCGCGGTTTCGTCCGCCATGTAACGCGCGGCGCCGCGGCGATAGCAATCCGCGATGCCCGCCTTGATCGCCGGTTCCGTCACGACGACGAAACGCCATGTCTGCGTGTTCGCGCCGGTCGGCGCCTGCAGCGCGATGTTCAGCGCTTCCTCGATGAGTTCACGCGGCACCTCGCGCTCGAGATCCAGACGCAGACGCACGCTGCGCGTTGTTTTCAGCACGTGATCGACGCTTGCAAGGTCGATCGTTTGAAACTCGTCATCGCTCATCGCTCGCTCTCCCGGGGTGGCGCAGAATCTGCCCTATGTTAGCCCACGCGGCGGGCATCCCGCGCGGGTCGGGCGGAGCGTACTTAATCGAAATGCGAAAGCCTGCGACACTGATCGGCGGGGGAACGTCGTTTCGCTCAACGCGAGGAAAAAGATAAACGCGAGGTGCGGGCCAGGTTTCGTAGTCGACGCCCGCCTGTTTCAGAATCGGGGATGCGTATTTAGAAGCGGTCTCAAAAATAGAGGGTGTCGCGTTGCACCCTGAAATCGGTGATGACAAGGCGCCGTGCGCAGGGAATGGTGGTTCCATTTCCAAGT
>CAXBJY010000058.1:0-38501 GCA_963976285.1 uncultured Gammaproteobacteria bacterium | reverse complement strand
GCCGGGCTAAATGAGCGATGAGTAACGCCGGAGTGCGCAACAATGGCCCCGGCCCTTCGGGTTGAGCCCTGAAATCGGCGCTGACCGCGTTGCCGTGCTTGAAAATGGAACCACCATTGCCTGCGCACGGCGCCTTGTCACCACCGATTTCAGGACTCAACGCAACGCTACCTATTGTTGAGACCGCTTCTAAATCCGTGCTCCAAATGATGCAATACTGACCTTGATGGACCGCGCATCCTTCGCCTCAAATCGAGGGGAAGGGACCGGGATGGGGTGTAGACAATGGTTCCGGCCCCGAAGCCACAGGGTCCCGGATTTACGCACATCTGATTAGACCTCACCCATCGGGTTTGCCGCCTCGAACCACGCGAGTTTCTCGCGCAGGCGAACGACTTCACCGAGGATGATCAGGGACGGCGCGCGGAATTCGGCCGCGCGCGCCCGCGCGGGTAAATCACGCACGGTGGCGACGAGCACCCGCTGCTCGGGCGTCGTGCCGCGCTCGACGATCGCCGCCGGCAGTTCGCCGTCCATGCCGTGTGCCATCAGCTCGGCGCACAATTCCTCGAGACCGTGCACGCCCATGTAGATAACGACCGTCTGTTGCGGTGCGACGAGTTGCGCCCATGGCAGCAGCGTGCGCCCGTCCTGTTGATGGCCGGTGACGAACACGCACTGCTGCGCGTAATCGCGATGCGTCAACGGGATGCCCGCGTAGGCGGCACACCCGTTTGCCGCACTCACGCCAGGGACGATCTGGAACGCGATGCCGTGGGCCGCCAGCGTTTCGATTTCCTCGCCGCCACGCCCGAAGATAAACGGATCGCCGCCCTTCAGGCGCAGCACGCGCTTGCCTTCGCGCGCGAGCGAGACGAGGAGTGCGTTGATCCCCGCCTGATCGAGCGCGCGTTGATCCCGTTGTTTGCCGACGTAAACGCGCTCGGCATCCTTGCGGCATAACGCGACGATCTCGGCCGCGACAAGGCGATCATAGACGACGACATCCGCTTGCTGCATCAAGCGCAATGCGCGAAACGTGAGCAGATCAGGATCGCCCGGCCCCCCACCGACGAGGTAGACCTCGCCGCCGGGCGGATCCGTCGGGCGATTCTCGAGCATGCGCTCCAGCGTGCTGAGCGCCGTAGCGTACTTGCCTTCGAAGATTCTCTCCGCAACCGCGCCGGTAACGGCGTTCTCCCAGAAGCGGCGACGGTTCGTCGCGTTCGGCAGCGCGGTTTTCACACGGTCGCGAAAATCTTCCATCAACGCCGCAAGACGCCCGTAGGACGACGGGATCAGTGTTTCGAGGCGTGCACGCAGCAGGCGCGCCAATACCGGTGCGGCTCCGCCGGTTGATACGGCCACGACAACGGGCGAACGATCGATGATTGACGGCATGATGAAACTGCACAACCGCGGGTTGTCGACCACATTGACGGGGAGCCGTCGGGCCGTCGCGAGCGTGGCGATCGTTTCATTCGTCGCGTCATCGGCGGTCGCCGCGATCACGAGCAGTTTGTCGTCGAGGTCGGCGGGAGCAAATGCGCGTTGATGAAGTTCCAGCGCGCCCTCCGCGGCGAGGGTCTGAATCGCGGGTGAGGCCTGTGTCGCGACGACGACCACCGAAGCGCCGGCGTTGCGGAGCGACTCAATCTTGCGGCAGGCGATATCGCCGCCGCCGACGACGAGCGACGGACCTCGTTTCAGGTCGTAGAAAATCGGCAGATAACGCATCGGTCTGGTTGTTCGTCCTGAGGAAAACGGGTTTGTCGATACTATCAAGTGACCGTCGGCGGGTCGCGCTAAAACACCGCTTTTGGCATGCACCGAAAGCAGCTGTGACAGGCGCTTCGGGCACTAAAGTTTCTATCGCGAAATCCCGATATCCCGGGTACAGGAGCCGAGGGTTGATCTTCCCGGCGGCACGGGTCGGAACTCACGGGATTTTATTCGAGGAGCAAACGTGGATTTAGCAACGCTGATTGGCCTGATCGCGGCATTCGGTATCGTTCTGGCCTCTATTTTCGTCGGCGGCAGCGCGATGACGTTCGTCAACGTGCCGTCGCTGCTGGTCGTGGTTGGGGGCACCATCGGCGCGGTCATGATGAAATTCACGCTGGGCCAGTTTCTCGGTGCTTTCAAAGTCGCGTTGAAGGCATTCATGAGCAAGATCGACAAACCCGAAGACCTGATCGAGCAGACCGTTGAAATGGCGAACGAAGCGCGCAAGGGCGGACTGCTGGCGCTCGAAGGCAAGGAAACGAAGAATGCGTTTCTTGCGAAAGGGATCCAGCTCATGGTCGACGGGCATGAACCGGAAGTCGTACGCCAGACCCTGATGACGGACATGAACTCGGCGCTCGAACGGCATGATGTCGGCAAGAAGATTTTCCGCGCAATCGGCGACACCGCACCGGCGATGGGCATGATTGGAACACTGATCGGACTCGTGCAGATGTTGTCGAATATGAGCGATCCGAAATCAATCGGCCCGGCGATGGCGGTGGCGTTGCTGACGACACTTTACGGCGCGATGATCGCAAACATCTTTGCCCTCCCGATTGCCGACAAGCTCGCCTTGCGTTCCGGTGAAGAGCATATGATCAAATCGATGATTGTCGACAGCCTCAGCGGCATTCAGGAAGGACGCAACCCGCGCGTCATCGAGGAGATTCTCAAAACTTACCTGCCGAGTTCGAAACGCGGCTCCGACGACGACAAGTAGTCCGGCCCGATGGAAGAGCAACTGGCACCAAAGGACGACGACGACGCGGGCGGCGGGTGGATCATGACATTCGCGGACCTGATGTCACTGCTCATGTGCTTCTTCGTCCTGCTGTTGTCGTTCGCGGAAATGGACCTGAACAAATTCAAGGCGATTGCCGGTTCGATGAAACTCGCGTTCGGTGTGCAGCGTGAAGTAAAAGCGCCCGATTCGCCGGTTGGCACGAGTATCATCGCGCAGGAGTTCAGTCCGGGACGGCCGCAACCCACCGCAATCAACGAGGTGCGCCAGACCACGATGGATGCGAACAAACAGACGCTGGAATTTACCGACGCACTCGAGACGGACGGCAGCGACGGCGAAGGCGAGAATGGCACGAAGGAGGCGCAAAACGAAGACACACTCGCGGATGCGAAGACGCTCATGGATGCGCTTGCCGAGGAAATCGATCAGGGCATGATCCAGATCGAGACGGTGGGGACGAGGATCATCATCCGGATTCGCGAGAAAGCGTCGTTTCCGTCCGGTGATGCGACGTTTCGCAAGAGTTTTCTGCCCGCGATCGCGAAGTTGCGCCAGTCACTGAACGAGGTCGAAGGGCGTATCGTAGTCGCCGGACATACCGACAACATTCCAATCAAAACGGCGCGTTTTCGTTCGAACTGGGAGCTGTCGTCGTCGCGCGCGGTGTCTGTCGTCCACGAACTGCTCGACGGCGGTACACTCGATCCGGCCCGGTTTGTGATCGAGGGTCACGGCGATGCGCATCCGCTGACGACGAACGACACGCCGGAGAACCGCGCCCTGAACCGGCGTGTGGAAATGACCATCGAACAGGGACATGACGAAGAACCGTTACCGGATGAGCCGATCGCGCGACTGGAAACGAACGTCAGCGGAAGTTCGCCGGTAGCCGTGAACGAGACGCGCGTGGTCGCGCCCATATTTCCGGCACCTGCCGTGCCCGGGCCGACGACGACACCGTAACCCGGGAGGGACCGATGACAGCCGAACGCCGACAGTATTTCAGAATCCAGGACACGGCACTCGTGAAATACCGGGTGATCGAGGACCATATGCTCGACCTCGAGCGGCGTGGCGTGTACCTGAATCAGATCAAGCTCGAGAACGCCCGCGCCGCCCTGTTCGGCCTGGAGACGAATTTGCAGGAAGTGCTGGAGAAAGTCCGGCCGGCCGAACCGCTCGTCGTCGAGGCGCTCGAACTGATCAATCGCAAGATCAATCTGCTCGAACGCGTCGTTTCGCTCGAGCACGCGCCGAGTGAAACCGGGGAATTTTTCGAACATGAGCCGCGCGAAATCAACCTGAGCGGCGGCGGCATGGCGATCATGGCCGACAGTCCAATCAGCGCCGGCGCGAACCTCACGATCGACCTCGTCCTGTTACCCGACAACGACCCGATGCGCATTTTCGGCAGCGTCGTCGATTGCCGCGAGCGGGACGGCTTGCATACGATTTCCATCGCATTCGAGGAAATCCGCCAGGAAGACCAGGACCGTCTGATCCAGCATGTCCTGCGACGCCAGACGGCGGAGCTGCGCGCGCGCCGTCAGGCCGCGCACACCGGCTGAGCCGCGCTCACGTTTTTGGCAGGGTAACGCCGGTCTGGTGCTGGTATTTGCCGCCCCGGTCACGATAGGAAACGGCGCAATCCTCGTCGGATTCGAGGAAGATGACCTGCGCGACCCCTTCGTTCGCATAGATCCGGGCGGGCAGGGGGGTCGTGTTCGAGAACTCCAGCGTCACATGTCCTTCCCACTCGGGTTCGAGCGGTGTGACGTTCACGATGATGCCGCAGCGGGCATACGTCGACTTGCCGAGACAGATCGTGAGCACATTACGCGGAATGCGGAAGTATTCGAGGGTGCGCGCGAGGGCGAATGAGTTCGGCGGAATGATACAAACATCGCGATTCACGTCGACGAAGCTTTCCGGATCGAAATTCTTCGGGTCGACGACGGCCGAATTGATGTTCGTAAAAACCTTGAATTCGGGTGCGCAGCGAATGTCGTAGCCGTAACTCGAAACGCCGTAGGAGATCACGCGCTCGCCGTTGAGTTCGCGGACCTGCGCGGGTTCGAACGGATCGATCAGGCCGTGCTCGGCCGCCATGCGCGTAATCCATTTATCTGACTTGACCGGCATGCCTGTCCCTTCAGGTGTTCTGTACGACGATATTCGGAAACTTCGCGGAATAGTCCTTCGCGCGGGTCGCGAGTTTGCCGGCGATCTTGCGCGCGATTTCGCGATACATCTCGCTCGCGCGCGACTCCGGCTGCAGCGCGACGGTGGGTTTACCCGTATCCATGCCGGCGCGGATCGCGGCATCGAGCGGCAGCTTGCCGAGCAGATCGATGCCGTACTGTTCCGCCATCGATTCGCCGCCACCGGTGCCGAAGATGTGTTCTTCATGCCCGCATTGGCTGCAGATGTGCACGCTCATGTTCTCGATCACGCCGAGCACCGGCACGTCGACCTTCTCGAACATCTTCAGGGCCTTGCGCGCGTCCAGCAGCGCGATGTCCTGCGGGGTCGTGACGATGACGGCGCCGGTGACCGGGATTTTCTGGCACAGGGTCAGCTGGATATCGCCGGTGCCGGGGGGGAGATCGATGATCAGGTAGTCGATATCCGACCAGTTCGTGTCGTTCAGCAACTGCTCGAGCGCGCCCGTGACCATCGGTCCGCGCCAGATCATCGGCGTGTCTTCTTCGATCAGGTTCCCGATCGACATCGACTGGATCCCGTAGCTGACGATGGGCTCCATCGATTTGCCGTCGCGGGATTCCGGTTTGCCCTGGGCGCCCAGCATGCGTGGCTGGCTCGGCCCGTAGATGTCGGCATCGAGGATCGCGACGTTCGCGCCCTCGTCACGCAGCGCCAGCGCGAGATTCGTCGTCGTCGTCGACTTGCCGACTCCGCCTTTGCCCGACGCGACGGCAATGATATTACGCACCTGTGCGAGACGCTTCGTGCCGGTCTGCACGGCATGGGCGAGCACTTTGCCCGAGATGTCGAAAACCACTTCGAGCCCGTCCTCGAGCGCTTCGATCGGAGGGCGCAGCGCCGCTTCGAGGATCGGCCCGTAGCGCGTGACGGGTACGCCGAGCTGGATTTGGACGGTGACGCGCTTGCCGTCGACGGCGACCGATTTGAGCGCGCCGGCGGTGACGAGATCCGCACCGATATACGGATCGACGACCGTCGCGATTGCGGCGCTCACTTGCTCGGAGGTCACGGACATAGGATGGCTCTCGGATTCGTGGAGGCGGCTATTCTACACAATGGCTTCGCGCGGCGGTGCATGGAATCAGCGCGGTCGAGATGGTAACGTAGCGCGTCCCGAATCGAGCACCGGGCGCGCATCTGGCGCGCCGTTTCAACACCCTCCGAGCCAGCTGAGCAGCATGACCCGACACAAGCGAAGAATACTCGTCACGAGCGCCTTGCCGTACGCGAATGGCCCGATCCACATCGGGCACCTCGTGGAGTACCTGCAGACCGATATTTGGGTCCGTTTCCAGAAGATGCGCGGACACGAGTGCTACTACGTCTGTGCGGACGATGCGCATGGTACCCCGATCATGCTCAAGGCCGAGCAGGAAGGGACCACCCCGGAGGCGCTGATCGCGCGCGTCGGCGCGGAGCACCAGCGCGATTTCGCGGGTTTCGGCATCGAATTCGACAATTACCATTCGACCCATTCGCCGGAAAACCGGGAGATCGCCGAACTCATCTACACCCGCCTGAAAGCGGGCGGGCATATCGCGCGCCGCACGATCACGCAGGCTTACGACCCGGTGAAGAACCTGTTTTTGCCCGACCGCTTCATCCGCGGCACGTGCCCGCATTGCGGCGCCGACGACCAGTACGGCGACAGTTGCGAAAACTGCTCCCGGACGTATTCGCCGAACGACCTCGTGAACCCGAAGTCCGCGCTCAGCGGGGCGACACCGGAACAGCGCGAATCGGAACACCTGTTTTTCCGGCTGGCGAATTTCGAGCAGATGCTGAAGAACTGGCTTGCGGACAACGATCTCCAGTCCGGTGTCGTGAACAAACTGAACGAGTGGTTCGAGGCCGGCCTGCAGGACTGGGATATCTCGCGCGACGCGCCGTACTTCGGCTTCGAAATTCCCGGTGAACAGGACAAGTACTTCTATGTCTGGCTCGACGCCCCGATTGGATATCTGGCGAGCTTCCGTAATTTGTGCACCCGTACGGGACTCGACTTCGAGGAATTCTGCGGCGTCGACAGTACGGCCGAGATGTATCATTTCATCGGTAAGGACATCATGTATTTCCATACATTGTTCTGGCCGGCGATGTTGAGCGGTGCCGGCTTTCGCCTGCCGACGAACGTGTTTGTGCACGGTTTCCTTACCGTCGACGGCCAGAAGATGTCGAAAGCGCGCGGCACGTTCGTCGCCGCCGAAACCTACCTCGCGCACCTGAATCCCGAATATCTGCGCTATTACTTCGCGGCCAAGCTGTCGAGCGCGATCGAGGATATCGATCTGAACCTCGGCGATTTTCAGCAACGGGTCAATTCCGATCTCGTTGGCAAGGTCGTCAATATCGCGAGCCGCTGCGCCGGTTTCGTGACGAAGCGCCACGACGGGCGGCTGCACGCGGAACTGGACGAACCGGAGCTCGTACAGACCCTGCGCGCGGCCGCGCCGGCGATCGCCGCGAGCTATGAAGCGCGTGATTTCTCCCGCGCGATGCGTGACATCATGGCGCTCGCCGACAGCGCGAACCAGTACATCGATCGACGCAAGCCGTGGGCGCTCGCAAAAGACGAGCAGGCGACCGACGAGGTGCACCGGATCTGCAGTACGGGTATCGCGCTGTTCCGCCTGCTCATGATTTACCTGAAACCCGTCCTGCCGCGCACGGCCGAAGCCGTCGAGGCGTTCCTGAATTGCGAGCCGCTCGGTTGGTCCGACGTTGAAACCGACATTGGCGGGCACACGATCAAGCGGTTCAAGCCGCTGATCCAGCGTATCGAAACGGAGAAAATTGAAGCCATGATCGAGGACAGCAAGCAAATGCCGGCAGCCGCGACCGCGGCGCCCGCGACGACGGCGCCAGCGCCCGCGGAACCCGCCACGATCACGATCGAGGATTTCGCGAAGATCGATCTGCGGGTCGCTACCGTGATTGCCGCGACGCCGGTCGAAGGCGCAGACAAGCTGCTGCAACTCGAACTCGCAGTCGGCGATGCGACGCGCACGGTGTTCGCCGGCATCAAGAGCGCCTACGAACCGGCCGCGCTCGAGGGTCGGCAGGTGATCGTCGTCGCGAACCTGAAACCGCGCAAGATGCGCTTCGGCGTGTCCGAGGGCATGGTGCTCGCGGCCGGCCCCGGTGGTGAGGACATCTTCCTGCTGAGCCCCGATGCCGGCGCCAGCTCGGGCATGCAGGTGAAATAACCGTGGACGAGGCCGTCGCCCTGATGCTCGCAGGCGCGGTTGGCTCCGATCTGCTGCTCGTTCACCTGATCGGCGTGTGTCCCGCGCTCGCGATCTCGCGCAAGCTGGAAACGGCCGCGGGGCTCGCGATTTCAAACCTGGTCGTGGCACCGCCAAGTGCCTTGCTCAGCTACGTCCTGATCGGCCAGTTGCCGGTATCGGGTGCGACGACGATCCTGGCGCTGCCGATCATCGTCATCAGCTGCCTCGTGTGCCTGTATCTCGTTGCGAGTATCGGCGAACGGGTGTGGCAACAGGGTCACGACTGGCTCGAACCGTTCGTGCCGTTGATGACGGTGAACTGCACCTTGCTCGGCGTCGTCTTGCTCGTGACGCTCGCGCCCGCGGGGCCGCTCGCCGTGCTGTTACACGGCGCCGGACTCGCCGCCGGGTACGGCGGATTTCTGATCGTCTTTTCACAGATTCGTGAACGGCTCGCGGCGGCACCGGTACCCGCGGCGTTCCGTGACGCGCCCGTCGCGCTGCTCAGCATCGCGATCATCGGCATGGCGCTCAGCGGGTTCGGTGGATAGCCCGTTCCACTGCCGGTCATGTTGAGCGCGGCGCTCGTATTGTTAGTCCTGAGCGCGCTCGGCGCCTGGATGCTGCTGCATCACCTCGAACCCGAGCGGGATTCGCGCAGCCGCCTGGTCGCGCGCGTCGATGAAATTCTGCCGCAGACCCAGTGTCGCGAGTGCGGGTACAACGGCTGTCTACCCTACGCCGAGGCGATTGTCGTCGCCGGCGAATCGATCGACCGCTGTCCGCCGGGCGGCGACGGGGTCAGGCGCTCGCTCGCGGAATTGCTCGGGCGCACCACGTATTCCGAACGGCGCGCCGCGGATCTCGGGGATGTCACCGAAGTTGTCGTGATTGATGAAGCGGTATGCATAGGCTGTACGAAATGCATCGCCGCGTGTCCGGTCGATGCCATCGTTGGCGCGGCGAAACAGATGCACACGGTGATCGCGCCCCTGTGTACCGGTTGCCGGCTGTGCATCCCCCCGTGTCCGGTCGATTGCATCGATGTCGTCGATGCGGTGCGCGGGATCGAGGAGTGGCGATGGCCGGCGCCGGCGTATGCCGGGCCGGAACGTCGTCGCAGTTCGCCCGCATGAATGCGCGTCGCCTGTTCACATTCCCGGGCGGGATAGCGCTCGCAGCGAACAAGTCTGCAATCCGTGACCGCCCGTCCCGACGTCTGCCCTTGCCGGATCGCCTCGTCCTGCCATTGCGACAACACGTCGGAGTCGCCGCGTGCCCGGTCGTACGGGTGGGCCTGCGGGTCACCCGCGGAGAACTGATCGCCGATACGCCCGGTTACGTCGGCATGCGGCTGCATGCGCCGACTTCAGGCACGATCACGGCGATCGGTGAGTTTCCCGTGATCCACCCGAGTGGTCTTCCGGCGCCGGCGATCGTTCTCACCCCCGACGGCCTCGACGAGACGGCCGCGGGCGTACCCGCGGATCCGGCGGTTGTGTCGGTCGCCGGGATCTTCGAACGGATCGCGGCGGCCGGCATCGTCGGCCTTGGCGGTGCGGGTTTCCCGGCGCACGTCAAGGTACAGGAAGGCGCGACGCAACACGTTGATACGCTGATCGTGAACGCGGTCGAATGTGAGCCCTATATTTGCTGCGACGAGCGGGTCGCGCGCGAGGCCGCCGACGAGATTGTCGGCGGCGCGGCGCTGCTCGCGCGCGCGGTGAACGCGCGTGAATGCGTGATCGCGGTCGAGGACGATATGCCGAAAGCCCGCGCCTGCCTCGCGCAGGCGGCGGGTGAGGCGATTGCGGTGGTGAGCGTGCCCGCGATCTATCCGGCCGGTGGCGAGAAGCAGTTGATCACGGTCCTCACTGGCAAGGAAGTGCCGAGCGGCCTGCTGCCGATACACGTCGGCGTGGCGGTATTGAACGTGCAAACGGTGCGCGCGATCTATCACGCGGTGACCGCGGGTGAGCCGTTGACCGAGCGCATGGTCACGGTGGCCGGTGATATCGCGGATGCGGGTAATTTCCAGATCCTGATCGGGACCCCGGTGCGCCACGTGCTCGAGCATGCAGGCGCGTTGCCGCTCGGACGGCGTTCCCTCGTCAGTGGTGGCCCGATGATGGGAACCCGGGTCGCCGATATCGAGGCGCCGGTGACGAAAACCGTGAACTGCCTGCTCGTGCGCGACGAGGTCCCGGTCACGGCCGCACCGTTGCCCTGTATCCGTTGCGGCGACTGCATTGCGGTGTGTCCGGTTGGTCTGAATCCGCAGCAATTGTTCGAATCCGCGCGCACGGCGGATTTCGATACGGCGCAGGATTACCATCTGTTCGACTGCATCGATTGCGGCTGTTGCGCCTATGTGTGTCCGAGCCGGATTCCCCTGGTGCAGCATTACCGGCACGCGAAATCTGCTATCGAAGCACTCGATCGCGACCGGCTCGAAGCGGACGAGGCGCGGGCAAATTATCTGGCGCGGTCCCGGCGGCTCGCGACGCGCGATGCCGTCTCCACCGAGCGCGTCGTCGCGCTCGCCGACCTCGACGAGCTCGACGACGAACGGATCAAACGCGAGCTCGACGCCGTGTTGTCGCGCACCCGGTCGAAACGCGAACCGGACAACGAAGCATGACCGCGGCTGCCGCTCCCGCGCATGACTGAGCCAACCGGCATGCCGAGTTCGCCGTATGCTCATGGCGCGCGCCCGGTCGCGTGGATCATGCGTCAGGTTGTGTTCGCGCTCGTGCCCGCGGTTCTGCTCTACGTTTACCTGTTCGGCTTTGGTGTGCTCGTGCAACTCACGCTCGGCATCGCCACGGCAATCTCGTGTGAAGCCGCGGCGCTGAAAATGCGCGGCCTCGCATGGCGCGAGACACTCGGCGACAGCAGCGTCATCGTGCTCGCCTGTTTACTCGCGCTGGCGCTGCCGCCGTACGCCCCGTGGCCGATCGTGGTGCTCGGGACGGCGGTTGCCGTGTTGCTGGGCAAGCACGCATTCGGCGGTCTCGGTCATAATGTCTTCAACCCGGCGATGGTTGGCACTGTGTTCGTCCTGTTGTGCTTCCCGCTCACCTTGAGTGAGTGGCCACAGGCAGCGAAACTGACTCACTACCCCGGACCGCTCGACAGCCTTGCGGCGATCCTGTGGCAAGCCCCCGTGCTCGACGGGGTGACCGGCGCCACGGTGCTCGATCACGTGAAAACCGAGGCGGCGCTACTGCGCATGATGTCTGAAATCGACAGCGACAGCGTGTTCGGCGTCGTCGCCGGGCCGGGTTGGGAATGGATTAATGTCGCCTACCTCCTCGGCGGGATCTGGTTACTGTGGCGACGGGTGATTACGTGGCGACTGCCGCTGGCATTCCTCACCGGTGTCGCCGTCACCGCACTCGCGGGGCACATCGCCGATCCGGAGTTACATCGTGGAGCCCTGTTTCATCTGTTCGCCGGCGGCGCGATGCTCGCGGCATTTTTTATCGTCACCGATCCCGTGTCGTCGGCAACGACACCGCGCGGCATGTTGATCTTCGGCGCCGGTGCCGGCGTGCTGACGCTCGTGATGCGCGAGTGGGGAACGTATCCCGACGGCGTCGCGTTTGCCGTTGTGACAATGAATGCTTTCAGCCCGTTGATCGACCGACTTACGCAACCCAGGCTCTATGGACAAGCTCGAACGACTGACGACACCGACAGCACGCCTGATCGGTAGTCTTGCCACAATCGGCGTTGTGCTCGTGGCGACGCTGCTCGTGGCATTGCTGCTTGGCGGGCCGCTCGAACAGGCCACCGGGCGTGCCCGTGACGCTGCCGAACGCGCCTGGATCACGGCTGTCCTGGGCGGTTCCCCGGGTGCTATCGACCTCGCGGCGATCAGCGCGCACGTCGATCCGGCCCTGCTTGCGACGGCGACCCCCGTGGTGCTGTACGGACCCGACGACGGGCGCTTCGCGCTCAGGCTGACCACGCCGGATGGCTATAATGGCAACATCGAATTCGCGATGTCGGTCGCGGCGGACGGTCGCATCGGGACGCTAAGCGTCATCTCGCACAGCGAGACCCGCGGTTTCGGCGGTGACATCCTCGCGGCCGGTTCGCGCTGGCTGGCGGCGTTTCGCGGGCGTGCGCTCGACAATCCGGAACGCAGTGCATGGCGTCTCAGCGCGGACGGCGGCGCCATTGACGGGGTCAGCGGGGCGACCGTAACGGCGGATGCGATGATCACGGCAATCAACCGCGGCCTGCGCTTTGTCGAGCGCCGGCAGGCAGCCGTCGGAACCCCGGGCGCGGATCACTCAGGAGAGTCAGTTGGACGTTAAACGTTGCGCGGGATGCGTGTGTTCCGCTGTCGCCTGCAACCGCGCCGTCGTGCGCATGCTCGGCTTGTGTCCCTTGCTCGCGGTGTCGCAAACGTGCGCGCAGTCGCTGACCTGCGGCGTACTGTTTGCGCTGATCGTGGTCGGCTGTGGCGCCGTTGCCTGTGCGCTGCGGCATTTCGTCAGCTGGCGCCTGCGGCCGCTGTATCATGCGCTGCTCGCCGCGTCGGTGACGGCCGGTATCGTCGCACTCGGGCAACTCGTCGCCTTTGACGCGGTTGCCGCGCTCGGAATCTATCCGGCACTGATTGCGGGGAATTGTTTCGTGTTGAGCCATATCCAGGAAACCGCCGAGCGTCAGCCGCTGCCCGCGGCGATGTGGCGCGGCAGTCGCGATGTCGGTGCGATAGTCGGCTTCCTCGTCGTGTTCGGCGCGGCGCGGGAATGGCTCGCCTACGGCCGGCTGTTCGGCGCCGCGACGGCGCAACTCGACGGTGTGTTGCCGATTTTTGCCAGCGCGCCGGGTGCGTTATTGTTGCTCGCGCTCGCGGCCGCCGCGTCGAATCGACTCGTCTCGCGGCACGCGCAGGGCGCGCGCACAGGTGTGCGTTCAAGCCCCGACGTCGATGGGCCGATAACACCGGCTGGAACCGCGCGCAGCTGATTGGCCTGCGAACTGACGATCATGGAACTGCAACACCGTCGCCTGTTTTTCCGGCGTCTGAAACGCCGCAACCCGACGCCGACGACGGAGCTGAACTACGACTCGGAATTCGAGTTGCTGATTGCCGTGATCCTGTCGGCGCAGGCGACGGATATCAGTGTCAACAAGGCAACCGCTGAACTGTATCCGCACGCGAACACCCCCGAGGCGATACTCGCGCTCGGCGAGGAAGGGCTGAAGCGCCACATCAAGACGATCGGTCTGTTCAACGCGAAGGCAAAGAACATTATCGCTACCTGCCGCCTGCTCATCGAGCAGCACGGGTCACAGGTGCCGCGCGATCGCGATGCACTCGAAGCACTGCCAGGGGTCGGCCGTAAAACCGCGAACGTGATTCTGAACACGGCATTTGGCGAACCAACGATTGCCGTCGACACGCATATCTTCAGGGTTGCGAACCGGACCGGACTCGCACCGGGTAAAACGCCGCTCAGCGTGGAAAAGGGTCTGCTCGAAGCGGTGCCCAAGCGGTACCTGCGCGATGCGCATCACTGGCTGATTCTGCACGGCCGCTACACGTGTCTCGCGCGCAAACCGAAGTGTGCCGAATGCTGTGTCGCCGATTTGTGTACGTGGGACGGCAAGCTTGCGGGACCGTAGCGATACCGCGCGCGCGTTGATTGATGCGAGCCCCAAGGCCGGTCCTTCTGTGTTAACGTTGCGGGCGTGCGCAGCGCGCAGCTGGCGGTGGCGGGAACCAATACACTAAATGTTCGCTCAAACGCGTGAAGAGGTCAGGGGGCATTTTCTTGCCGTATGGCAGAAAATGGCCACGAAGTCGCCGCTGGAGCCGATCGAAGCGTTGCTCGCCGACGTGATCGAACGCCACCCCGAATACCATGCCCTGCTGAACCGGCCGGACGAGGCGCTGAACGCGGATTTCACGGCCGATGCCGCCGGCGTCAACCCGTTCCTTCACATGAGCCTGCACGTCGCGATCCGGGAACAGTTGCAGACCGATCGCCCGCCCGGCGTGGTCGACACGTACCGTGCACTTGCCGAACAGCGCAAGCTCGACCCGCATGCGATAGAACACCGGATGATGGAATGCCTGTCGGCGAGTCTCGCCGACGCCCAACGCAAGGCTGCAGCGCCGGACGAAGCCGCCTACCTCGAATGCCTGCGGCGGACCCGATGAGCAAGGACGCGCGGGTCGAACCGGTATTTCAGACGAGCCGCGCGACGCCGGAAGGTCTCGCCGGTTTGCTTGCGGAGGTGACCCACGAATTCGCCAGTTCCCTGAACGTAGAGGAAACGCTGCAGAACGCGATCGACCAGATCATCGTGTACCTGAACGCCGAAGCCGCATCGATTTTTCTGCTCGAGGAAGACGGGCAGGCGCTGATTTGCCGCAAGTGCGCCGGGCCGGTTGACGTCACCGGTTTGCGCCTGCGACCGGACCAGGGGATCGTCGGGAAAACGGTAACGCAGAACGAATCACAGATCGTGCGTGACGTCTCCGAGAACGACAATTTCGCTGCCGTCGTCGACAAGGACACCGGCTTCGTCACGCGTTCGATCATGTGCGCACCACTGACGGTGCGCGGGCAATGCATCGGGGCGCTCGAGCTGATCAACAAACGCAGCGGCGACCGCCTGTTTGCCGCCAGCGACATGCACCTGGCGACCGCCGTTGCGTCGGCCGCCGCGCTCGCGATCCACAACGCGCGCATGGCCCAGGCGCTCGTGGAACAGGAGCGGGTGCGCAAGGAACTGGAGCTGGCGCGGCAGATTCAGCTGAGCCTGTTACCGCCGGCCTCCCGCAACGAGTTGCCGGTACGCGGGGTGAACATCCCCGCGCGCGAGGTGTCCGGTGATTTTTACGACTACTGCGAGGTTACCGGCGGACGCATCTACTTCAGCCTCGCGGACGTCTCGGGCAAGGGTATGAACGCCGCGCTGCTCATGGCGAAAACCACGAGCCTGTTGCGCTGTCTCGCGAAAACGGCCGCTGGCCCGGCCGAACTGCTGACCCAGGTGAACGCCGAGATCTGTGAGACCGCGTCACATGGCATGTTCGTCACCATCGTCGCCGGCTATATCCATCCGGCGAGCGGACTCGTGGAGTTCTCCAACGCCGGTCATCAACCGCCGGTGCACTGGCGTGCCAGCGGCAGTTACGAAGAGCTCGTGGCGACGGCGCCACCCATCGGCATTCTGCCCGACGTGAAATTCGAATCCACACGCTTGCAGCTGAACGGCGATTGCCTCTATATATTCACCGACGGCGTTACCGAGAGTATCGCGCCTGACGGCACCGAACTTGGCGTCGACGGATTGTGCGATATTATCCGTGCCGTCGCGTCCGTCGATTCGCGCGAGCGGCTCGACCGGATCGTCGCGGACATCTATGCGCAGGAGCGGAAAGTGCACGATGATTTGACTCTGCTAATGATCGAGACGCACGCGCATGGCTGAATCACCGGCTCTAGAGCTGCGCTTCACGTCCGATCCGAAGAAACTGCGCATGGTACGCGAACGCGTGCAGGAAGCCGCCGAGAACATCGGCTGCTCCAAAAAGCTGATTTCCGACCTCGTCATCGCGATCAACGAGGCCTGCATGAACATAATGCAGCACGCCTACAAAGGCGACAAGACCGGAGAAATTATTCTCGAAATGCAGCGCGATGCAGGCGCGCTGGAGGTCCTGTTGACGGATTTCGCCGCCCCGGTGGATCCGGATGCGATCCGGCCGCGGGATCTCGAAGACGTGAAGCCCGGCGGGCTCGGTACGTATTTCATCAGCGAGATCATGGATGAGTGCGTCTACGGCAATCTGGACAACAGCGCGGGAAATTTCCTCCGAATGCGCAAAAAGATCGTCTGAATCGCGGCCACGGCGTTGCCGCCGGCGGGACATCGGCGCGGAGCTGATGAAGACGAATAAGGCTATAATCCGAAGGCATCGCGTGCGCGTGCCGGAACCGATCCGTGCAGCATCGGAGATTGCCGCAAAAGTTCGCCCGGTGCCTTAGGATATTTGCCGACGGACCGACATAATGAACACGGCTACAGCGATGCCCGACAGCGATCGACGTGTTGGTAGCCGGACAACGCATCGAATTCGAAAGATCTAAACGGGGCAACTTGAGATGGCATACGAGACAAAAGACGACCGCGGTTTTGCAGTCGTACTGCTAACCGGAGACGTGGACCTGTCCTGTTCTCCGGAAGCCCGCAAAACGATCCTGGAGTGCCTCGAGTCGACGAAGCATACGCTCGTAGATCTGTCGGACGTGTCATACATCGACAGTTCCGGGGTTGCGAGCCTGGTGGAAGGCTACCAGACGGCCAAGAAGAAGAACCTCAAATTTGGTTTGCTTGGGGTCAGCGGCCCAGCCATGAGCGTGCTGGAGCTCGCCCGACTCGACAAGGTATTTCCAATCTATGCGGATATCGAGGAGTGCCTGAACGCGGATGGCTAACGCGCGTGCCGGTGATGTGCGGCAATCGATCGAAAGTCTGGGACGTGGCACCGTCGCCTTCGTCGAAGAGTTCGGTTATTACCTGGCGCTCGTTTGCGAGAGTTTCTACTGGGTAATCGTTGGCCCGTTCAAGCGCCAGCCCGTCCGCCTCGGCGCCGCCGTCGGGCAGATGGTCGAAAGCGGCATTGCGGCGCTGCCGATCGTTTTTATCCTGTCATTCGCGATCGGCGTCATGCTGGCGATTCAGGGCGTGCATACGCTGAAGCAGTTCGGCGCCGAAACCCAGGTCGTGCTGGGCATCGCATTATCGGTTACGCGTGAATTCGGCCCGCTGATCACCGGCATTCTCGTCGCCGGCCGCACCGGATCGGCGCTCGCCGCGCGTGTTGGCACGATGCAGGTGAACCAGGAAATCGACGCCTTGCGTGTCATGGGTATCAATCCGGTACGCTATCTCGTATCACCGGTCATGCTCGCGATGATCGTGATGATGCCTGCGATTACGCTGTTTTCGGATATCGCCGCGATGTTCGGGGGCGCAGTCTACTGCAATCTCGAACTCGGGCTTGGTTATATCGCGTACTGGGACCAGGGTACGACGTTCATTACCGCGAACGATGTGATGCAGGGATTGACGAAGAGCGTCGTGTTCGCGGTCATCATTACGCTGATTGGAGTAAGCAACGGATTCTCGGTCACGGGCGGCGCGGAAGGCGTAGGCCGCGTGACCACGCGCGCGGTCGTGCTGGCAATTTCCTATATCGTGCTCGCTGACATGACGTTCACGTATTTCCTGAATCGCTAGGACACGATGGATAACGAATGCGCCATCGAAGTCGAGAACCTCGTTACCCATTACGGTTCGCGCAAAATTCTCGACGGTATCAATCTGAAGATCCGCTACGGCGAGATCCTGATCATCATGGGCGGCAGCGGCTCGGGCAAGAGCACCTTGCTGCGCCACCTGCTGGGCCTGCATACACCGACGCAAGGCAGCATCAAGTTGCTCGGCAAGGACATCACGAGAGTCAGCTCGGAAGAAATGCACGAACTGCGCACGAACATGGGCGTTTCGTTTCAGGGCGGGGCATTGCTCAGTTCGATGACGGTGGGAGAGAACGTGCAGTTGCCGTTACGCGAGCACACGAAACTCGACGACTCGACGATGGGCATCATGGCGCGGATGAAGCTCGAGGTGGTAAACCTCGGCGGTTTCGAGGACCTGATGCCGGCGCAATTGTCCGGCGGCATGATCAAACGCGCCGCACTGGCGCGTGCGATCGTCATGGATCCGAAGCTGCTGTTCTTCGACGAACCTTCCGCGGGACTCGACCCGGTTGTCGCTTCGGAACTCGACGACCTCATTCTGAAGCTGCGCGACTCGATGAAAATGACCATCGTCGTGGTTACCCACGAACTCGAAAGCGCATTCAAGATCGCCGATCGCATTACAGTGCTGGATAATGGCAAAATCCTGCTGACGGGCAGCGTCGCGGAAGTGAAAAATTCGAATATTCAACGCGTACAGGATTTGCTCAATCGCCGCTCACGTGATGAGGAGATCAACGCCGAAGAGTACATGGATCGACTGACGGGGAGCGCGCGATAATGGTATATGAAAGCGACACCACGGGTTGCGGTGGGCGCACCGCGGACCGCCGGCAACAGACAGTGAATTGGCTCCATGAAGCGCGATAACGTTAACTACCTGCTTGTCGGCTCGTTTGTAATCGTCATTCTGATTGCATTCTTCGTGCTGATGTACTTCGTTACCGGCAGCACCGGGCCCGCCGATCGCTATACCGTGCGCTACAACAATGTCGCCGGCCTCAAATTCGGCACGGGTGTCTACTACGAGGGCTACCATGTCGGACAAATCGAGGACATCCGGCCGGAGCCGGTAGCCAGCGGCATGCAATACGTGCTGACGCTGAGTATCGCGCGTGGCTGGAAAATTCCGACCGACAGCGTTGCTCAGGTTGTTGCTTCCGGGCTGATTTCCGCGGTGCAAATCCATATCAAGGAAGGCCAGAGCCCGGATGCAATCATGCCCGGCGGTGAAATCAGTGGGCGCGAGCAGCAGGATTTGTTCGCCGTGCTGAGCGAAGCCGCGGGCCAGTTTCGCTCGCTGTCCGAAGACGGCGTAATGCCGGTGCTGCAGAATCTGAACAACCGGATCGACGAAGTCGCCGGCGAAATCATCACGTTCAGACGCGAGCAGCTCGGACCGCTGGTTACCTCGTTCGACGAACGCCTGAACACCGAACTTCTCGGTGACGCCCGGGCGCTCGTCGCGAAGCTCGATAACAGCGCGACGCAACTGGAGAAAATCCTCGGTTCGAAGAACCAGGCGCAGATCGAGAAGTTTCTCGTGCATATCGATCAGGCTGCGGTGAATCTGAACGAATTGATTCTCCGGATTGAATCAACGCGCCAGCAGATGGGGGAAACGCTGGTTTCAATAGAAAATCTCGCATCGCACAACGACGAGGCAATCGGCGCGGCCGTCGCGAACGCGAATCAGTCGATGCTCGAAATGCGCGATGCGCTGCGAACCGTCAACGAGCACCTGGGCACTATCATGTACAACGTCGAAGGCAGTACGCGCAATCTGAAAGAATTTTCACAGGCCGTGCGCGACAATCCTGCGCGCCTGATCCGTGGCTCGGAGCCGCAAACCGATGCGCAATGACAACATGAACAGGATCTCCATGGCAGCGCTCGTTGCTGTTGCCGTTGTCGTGCTCACCGCATGCGGCAGCATGAAACCACTGCCGAGCGACACGTTTTACCGCTTGAACATTCCGCCGGCGCAGCCGGCGGCGCAAGCCTGGCCCGCGGCGCCGGTGAGGGTGGCGAAATTCGCGGCGAGCGGGGTTCATCGCGAGCGACCGATCGCCTATACGGGCGCGGACAACGTTGTGGTTGGCCAGCATCAGTACGACTTGTGGATCGACAGCCCCGAGCGAATGCTGCAGAACGAACTCGTGCGCTACCTGCGCGATGCGCGCGTCGCATCCGTCGTTACCGGTTCGAGTGTCAGCGGTGCGGCCATCGAAGTGCGTGGTCGCATCGACAGAATGGACAACATCGTCGCACCCGGCGAGCCCGGCGTGGTCGTCGAATTGCACCTCGAACTGGTGCTGCGGGGGCAGCGGGACGCGGTGGTTTTCGCCCGCGCTTACCGGGAATCGCGGACGCCGGTTGACAGAACGATGACAGCCGTCGCCAGCGCGATGTCCGGGGCGGTTGGTGCCATTTTTGCGCGGTTTACGGCGGATGCCGGCGGCGCCCTGCAAGGGGATACGAATGTCAGCCTTCTTCTCGAAGATTAAGGACAACGGGGTTCGAATTGGTCTGAGCTTTGTTGTTCTGCTGTTTTTCGTATCACATGCGGCCGACTGGGTTCCGGTCGGCTTCATCCGGCGTATGGAGAACATCGCCTACGATAAGCGCCTGTTGTTGACGATGCCGAAAACGGTCGACGACCGAATCGTCATCGTCGATATCGATGAGGCCAGCCTCACCGCCGAGGGCCGCTGGCCCTGGGGTCGCGACAAGCTCTCGGATTTCGTCGAAATCCTGTTCGAGGAATATGGCGCCGCCATCGTCGGATTCGATATCGTGTTCGCGGAGCCGGATGAGTCGTCCGGCCTCAAGGTGCTCGAACGCCTCGCGGAAGCGGAACTGAAAGACGACGAGCTGTTCCGCGCGCGCCTGCAGGTATTACGTCCCGATCTCGATTACGACGGGCGGTTCGCCGAAACCATCCAGAAATATCCGGTAATTCTCGGTTATTACTTCAACTTCGTCAGCGGCGACGAGGACGCCTCGAAGATTGGTGAATTGCCCGCACCGACGTTCGTCAAGGGCACGTTCAAGGGCAAGCGCATTGCGTTCCATAAAGCCGACGGATACGGCAGTAATATTGCGCAACTGAATTCGAGCGCGCTCGGTGCCGGCCACTTCAACCCGATCCCGGACCCGGACGGTGTCGTCCGCCGTGTGCCGATGTTGATCGAACACGACGGCGCGTACCACGCGTCGATGTCGCTGGAAATCGTCCGCCATCTGTTCGGCTCGCAGGAAGTCATCCCGCGCTTCGAGAAGCCGGCATTCGGCGGCAAGGATTATTCCGGCCTCGAATGGCTGCAGGTCGGCGAAAAGCTCGTGCCGGTCGATGGCCGCGTCCAGACGCTGGTGCCGTATCGTGGTTACAAGGGCAGCTTTCCGTATGTTTCGGCAACGGATGTACTGCATCGAAATGCGGACAAGTCCGTGCTCAAGGGCGCGACGGTGCTGGTGGGAACGACGGCGCCGGGACTGCTCGATTTGCGCGCAACCCCGGTGGCGGAAGCGTACCCGGGGGTCGAAGTGCATGCGAATCTGATCGCCGGCATCGTCGACGGCACGATCAAGCAGCTGCCGGAGTACGCGCTGGGCGCGGAAGTCATGCTGCTCGTACTGTTCGGGATCGTCATGGCGGTAGTCGTACCGCTACTCAGCCCGCTGGCGGCAACGCTGGCGACGGTCGGGCTGTTGCTGGCCTATCTCGGGTTCAATTTCTTCATCTGGACGGTGGGCAATTTCGTGCTGCCGGTCGCCTCCGGCATGATGATGTTGCTCACGATGTTCGTGTTGAACATGTCCTACGGCTATTTCATCGAAACGCGGGGCAAACGCCAGATTACGGGCTTGTTCGGTCAGTACATTCCGCCCGAACTCGTCGATGAGATGGCCGACCATCCGGAGTCCTACTCGCTGGAAGCGGAGAATCGCGAGATGACCGTGCTGTTTTCCGACGTGCGGGGATTCACGACGCTCTCGGAAGGTTTGAGTCCGAAGGAATTGTCCGAGTTGATGAACCTGTTCCTGACCCCGATGACCCGGATCATCCACGATCAGCGCGGCACCATCGACAAATACATGGGTGACGCCATCATGGCGTTCTGGGGTGCGCCGCTCGAAGATCCGAACCACGCGCGGAACGCCGTCGACGCCGGCATGCAGATGCTCGAAAAGCTCAACGATGTGAACGCCGAGTTCGTCAGCCGTGGCTGGCCGGAAATCAAGATCGGCGTTGGTCTGAATACCGGCATGATGAGCGTGGGTAACATGGGCTCGGAATTCCGCATGGCCTATACCGCGCTCGGTGACGCGGTGAATCTCGGTTCGCGGCTCGAGGGTCTGACGAAGGGTTACGGGGTCCCGATTATCGTCAGTGAGACGACGAAAGATGCGGTACCGGAGTACGCTTATCGTGAACTCGATCGGGTTCGGGTGAAAGGTAAGGACAAACCCGTCGCGATATACCAGCCATTGTGCTTGCGCGATGACCTCGACAAGCAATGGAAGGATGAACTCAAGCTGTATCGCGAAGCGCTGCGGCTGTATCGCGCCCAGGAATGGGACATGGCGGAGATGAATTTGCTGAACCTGCAGCGAACATCACGCATGCCGGGTTTGTATCAGGTCTACGTGGAGCGGATTGCCCAGTATCGCGATCACCCGCCTGGCGAACGCTGGGACGGGGTTTTCACGCACACGAGCAAGTAACGCCGTTGCGTGCCCGTCCACGCGCTTTCGGGGTCGTGGTGTCGTAACCGGAAGGTTAAGCCGCCGCGCGGCCCACGCAGGCGCTGACAGTCCCTGACGCGCTTGTTCCGGGCAGAAATTTCGTCAGGGGTTGAGGAGTGGGGAAGGGCGGCTGCGCCTGCCGCCTGCAGCGCAACCGTCGGAATCGGCTTGTCGTCGTCCGTGCGGTGCCTAGTTTGTCAGGCTGAATTCCATTTTGATGCCGGCGAGTTCGATGATATCGCCATTCGACATCGTGTAGGCCTGCGGGCCAATCGCGGTCCCGTTAACAACCGGGAAATTGTTGTTCTGACCATCGCCTTCGATGTGGGTCAGGAAGTAACCCTGGGGTCGACGCGAGATCACCGCGACCTGAACGCCCGGCTTGCCGAGCGTGATCAGGGCTTTCGTCAGTTCGAGTTCCTTGCCGGCGATGGGGCCGTTGAGCACCTGCAACTTGCCGAGCGGCATACCGCTCGAGGCCGGCGCCGGTACCGGCGTACCGCCGGTCGTCATTTCCTTCGGATCGGCGGCGGCCGCGGCACCTGCGTCCTCCGCGGCTTTCGCCGCGGCGACGGCGGCACTCGCCGAGCCCGGTCTGATGATCATCGTTTTTTCGAAATCTTCGTCGTCAGCCGTGGCGTGCTCGTTCACGTACTTGAGCTCGTGCTTGCCGATGCCGACCACGTCGCCATCGCGCAGCGCGTGTTTCTTGATCAGTTTGCCGTTGACGTAGGTACCGTTAGTGCTGCCGAGATCCTCGAGGAACGAGTCATCGAGGATGGTGATCACGAGTGCGTGTTTACCACTGACCGCGAGATTATCGACCTGAATGTCGTTATCAGGCTTGCGCCCAAGGGAAATGCGTTCCTTGTTGAGCGGATACTCCCCCTGAACGACCCCGTTTAAGCTGAGAACCAGTTTAGCCATCGTTTCGCCTTATCTAGCTGCCTCTCGTCAATAAGCCCTTGAACCGGGATACCACACCCGATTTAGCGGGGAATGGAGCCCGCGGCCTTGCGAGCACCACCGAGATGTTGTCTTTACCGCCGCTTTCGTTCGCGAGTCGCACTAATTCGTGCGCTGCTTCTACAAGATTAGCACTATATTTACTTAGGGTTAAGCGAATTTCTTCATCATCTACCATATCATTCAAACCGTCCGAACAGAGGAGGTAAATATCCCCGGTTTGGGTGGCTTCTTCGAGCACATCCACCTCGACGGTTTCGTCGATTCCGAGGGCCCGGGTGACGAGATTTTTCGGGGTATTCGCTTCGGCTTCTTCCGGGGTGAAAAAGCCCCGGTCAATCAGTTCCTGGACCAGCGAATGGTCGTTCGTAATCTGTACGAGTTCGCCATCACGCAGGCGATAAACCCTTGAATCGCCGACGTGAGCTACCGTCACCATATTGTTGTAAAAAAGTATCACTACGACGGTCGTGCCCATTCCCTGGCATTGCGGCACTTCGGTGGCGGTTTTGAAGATGTGGCGGTTCGCCGCGACGATGGAATCGCGCACGAGTGCGGCCTGGAGCGACAACGCCGACTCGGGATCGGGGACGTTCTCGCGGGCGCTGACGAGGTCGCCGCGGACGGCATCGAGAATTGCCTTGGCGGCAATCGCGCTGGCCACCTCTCCGGCCTTGTAACCCCCCATACCGTCCGCAACGACCGCGAGGCCGGTAACGGGGTCGGTTATCGCCGAATCCTCGTTGTGGGGGCGCTTGAGGCCCGTATCGGAGACATTGACGAGCTCGATCTTGGAGGAAAGGTCCACAGCTGCTTTTTTGTCCCGTCTTCTCGCCTTTTCGCCACCGCAGGCCGGGAACCCGGGCTGCGGCAAAATGCGGCCGGCGCCAGGGCGCCGTGCCGGTTATTTCTTAAAGACCTGTTTTGCGCACGCCTGGATGTCTTTCGCCATTTCCGCACCGGTCTGGTAGCGGAGGCTGACATCCTTCTGCAGGGCCTTGTCGATGATCGCGGCGATGCAGGGCTTCTGCTCTTTCAGATCGGGCCTCAACTCGAAGATGCCCTGATGCGGCTCGTTCGCGATCTTATACATTAGCGTCGCCATCGAGTCGCCCTTGAACGGGAGATTGCCGGTGGTCAGCTGGTACAGCATGACCCCGAGCGAAAACAGGTCTGAACGACCGTCGACTTTCTTGCCGGATAGCTGTTCCGGCGACATGTAGGACGGTGTCCCCAGCACCATGCCGGTTTTCGTTTTGCTCGAATCCGTGATTCGGGCGATACCGAAGTCGGTGAGTTTCACCTGTTTTTTGTCCGGCTCGTACATGATGTTCGCAGGTTTGATGTCGCGATGGACGACGTTTTGCTTATGCGCAAAATCGAGCGCCATCGCGGACTTGAACACGATGCCCATGACGATCGGCAGCGGCAGCAGACTGTCTTTCTTCGTATAGCGCGCGAGGTCGTGGCCCTCGAGGAATTCCATCGCGATGTAGGCGAGGTCGTGTTCTTCGCCGGCATCGTAAATCGTGACGATGTTGGGGTGCTGCAGACGGCCTGCCGTTTCGGCCTCGCGGAAGAAGCGGTCTTTGACGTCCTGCAGTTCGTCGGCCTCGAATTCCTGCGCCAGCGCCATCGTCTTGATCGCGACCACCCGGTTGATCTTCGGATCCTTGCCGAGATACACGACACCCATCGCGCCTTTGCCAAGTTCCTTCTCGACTTCGTAGCGACCGAGCATCGGTTTCGAGATCGATCCGTCGAGGAGCATCGTGCCGGCCATACCGCCACCGCCGCCCGAGCCGCCGAGCAGTACCGTTTCCTCGAGCTGCTTCGCGCGGTTCACCTTGACCGCGATGTCCTTGAACTTCGGATTCTTGTCGGCGATGTACTGGTAGACCGCGGCGGCCTTGCTGAATTTCCGCTTCGTCTCGAAATCGATCGCGAGGTTGTAGATCGCTTCGAGCGTGGAGTCGTCGGCCGGGCAACGGCGGAAATAGTCGAACGCCTGATCGAGTTCGCCCTTGTGCTGGTGCTGCAACGCGAGCTGCTTGTTGCTGACGGCGGAATCGGCATCGAGCCGGATCTTGCTCGCCTCGGTGACAAGGAAGCGCTTCGTCGTCAACAGGATATGGCCTATCACGAGCAGCGAGGCGGCGGTGATCAACTGCAGCCACATGCCTTTCGACACCATCATGCCAAGCTCGGTACCGACGAGCGCGAGCAGCAGAAACAGGCTGATCAGGGCACCGGCGCCGGCGTTCAGTCTTGGCAGTAATAACGTCAGATAAGCGGCGATCAGTGCGAGCGCGAGGAATTCCATGAGCGTCGCCCAGCCCGGCTGAACGAAGAAATGTTCGTTCAGGATGCTCGCCACGGTATGCGCCATGATCATGACCGGGCCGTCGACTTCACCGATGGGGGTGTGCAGATTGGAACCCACGCCGAACGCGGTTGCGCCGATCAGCACAATCTTGCCCTTGAAGTTTTCGACCGGCACGTTGTCCTGGATGACGTCGATAAACGAGTAGGTGTCGAACGCCGGGCGTCCGCCCTCGCGGCCACCGTAGAAGAACGTGTTGAGCGACAGGTAGGGGTCGGTCTTGATCGACAGGCCGCCGAGTTCGACGCTGTCGCCGAGGTTCACGCGGATGTCCTCGGGACCGAGATTCAGGCTCGCCGCGGCGATGAGCAGCGATTGTGCCGGGAACATGTGGTCGTAGTAGGAAATGACGAGCGGTTCCGTCCGTACACCGCCGTCGACGTCGAGCAGGCTGATCAGGTGGCCGATGCCCTGGGCCTGTTCGCCGAGCGTCGGGATCGGCTGGAACGCTTCGATCGTCTGGATTGGCTGGAAGTTGTCGCCGCTCGGATCGGCGATATTGTCTTCGGGTATGGCAAAGCGGGTGACGTACTCGGGCAGCGGTTCATCCGGGTTGCCGATCGGTTCGCCGGGGACAAACTGCATCGCGAGGATCGCGTTGCCGCCGGTTTTCAGGCTTTCGGCCAGGATGCCGTCCGTGTTCAGTTCGTGCTCGGCTTCGAGCAGCGTGCCGGGGATCAGTTCCGCTTCGGGACCCGACAGCGGAACGTTTGCGAGCAATCCCTTGAGGCGGCGGATCCAGGTTAGCCCGGCATCGACCTGGGCTTCGGAGTAGAAAATCGTGTTGCCAATGGTCTTCGCGCCAGCGGCCGAGAGCTTGTCGATCATCTGCGCGTGCGTTTCGCGCGACCATGGCCAGCGGCCGATATTCTGGATACTGCGGTCGTCGATCGCGATGATGGCGATCTTGTCACCGGGGTCGGCGGACGACATGCGTACCCCGAGGTCGTAAGCGTCGCGTTCGAAACCGCCGAGAACTGCGTTGTGGCCGAACCACATCAGCAGAAAGACGAGGGAAATAGTGAGTCCGACAAACCAGTCGGATTTCCAGAAAGCCTGTTTCATTCCCGCCAGTAACTTATTGTTAGATCAAGGTGTTCCGTATGGTACCTCGATTTTCTTCGACAGAGTAGCTTCTTTGGCACCCGGCGTTCGGGGCTAGTGGCACCAGTTTTCCACCGCCGTGCGCGCCTCGTCCATTACCCTCGCATGCGCCTCGTCGTCAAGAATGACGCGCTCGCCGGCGGCATTTTTCGTGTAAATGTAGGCGGAGTTCTCGTATTTTTGCTGAATCGCGCGGGCTTCGGCACAGCGCGTCTCGCGCTCCTTTTTTTTCGCCGCGACCGCCGCGCGTTCGGCCTGTTTCTCCTCGCGCTCGGCGGCAAACGCCTCGAGCATGCGAGCCGTTCGCTGTTGCCGGGTGTTGACGTCCGGGTCGACCGCCGGGGGGCGCCGTAGCTGCATTTCTTGTCGCTGCGCGTCGACGGGCGGGCGATCACCGTAATGCACGTTCCCGTCGGCGTCGGTCCACTTGTAGACCTTGTCAGCCATTGCGCTGAAGGTGATCAAGGTGAGCGCCGACAGCGCAACACACGTTGCCGCCCACCGCCGCACGCATTGCCGAATCCCGTTCGTCATCGTGTCCGCTGAATAGATTGCCGTACAGGCGCTTTATTGGACCTCACGGCAAGCGGATGCCGCAAGTCCGGACCGGAGCCTGCCCGGTCGCGGAATGCAAGCCGGTGCAACCACCCGCTTGCGCGGGGGCGACGGCGCCGACTTCGTCGGGAAATCGTCCCGCGATGGCACGCCGGGGCTCCCGCCGGTTCGCCGTCGCACCCCGGTTATGCGAATAAGGTTTTGAATTTGAGGGATTATTCCGCACGGCGCGGGCGCGACCGAACAAATTTTACCGCGCGGCGGAAAGCGCTAGTGTGCGAGACGAGCGGGCAGGGACGCCCGCTCCGCCGGTGTCGCCAGGGACGGCGACGCCGGGGTTTCCGTCAGCGGAAACAAAAACCGGACTTGCTTGCGTCCGGCAGACCCTCCTGTTGCGGCCGCCGTAACGGCGGCCGGTTTTTTCTCCCCGGCGTCAACGTTCGAGGAGGTCGAGCTTGTCGGTTTTATCCTTCCAGTCGTCAGCGTCGGCTGGCGGATCTTTCATTTCGTTAATCACCGGCCATTCCCGCGCCAGCTCGGCATTCAGTTCGAGCATCGGCATTTCTTCTTCGGTCAGGTCATCTTCCGATTTGATCGCCTCGGCCGGACACTCCGGTTCGCACAGCGTGCAATCAATGCACTCGTCGGGATCGATGACCAGCATGTTCGGGCCTTCGTGAAAGCAATCGACCGGGCAGACTTCCACGCAGTCGGTGTATTTGCATTTAATGCAATTCTGATTAACGACAAAGGTCATGTTTCAAGCCATCAAGCTGTCCAAGGAGCGCGCATTATAGCGCCGTAGCCGTGGCTGCCGAAAGCCATGCCGTTACCCGGATCGGGGGGCCGGCAGCGGCCGGGTCCGGGCGCGCGTTCAGCTTGTGCCGGTGTCAATGAGACGGCGTAGTTCGTAGACGAGTTCGAGCGCCGCTTTCGGCGATAACTCGTCGGGATCCGTGCGTAATAGCACGTTGCGCAAGCGTTGTTCGTCGCTCTCGAACAGGCTGATTTGCGGATGGTCCGCCACGGCCGCCGGCGTCGGCGGCGACCCTTCGATCGCGGCGAGACGCCGTCGTGCATCCGTGATAACGCTTTTCGGCATCCCCGCGAGCTGGGCGACGGCAAGACCATAACTGCGACTTGCAGGCCCGTGCTTGACCGTGTGCATGAATACGATGTCGTCGCCACTCTCCATCGCGTCGAGGCGAACGTTGTCGGTAGCCTCGAATTCGTCGGCGAGGACGGTCAATTCAAAATAATGCGTAGCGAACAGACAGAACGCACGGTTGACCCGCGCGAGATGTTCCGCCGACGCCCATGCGAGCGCCACGCCGTCGAACGTGCTCGTACCGCGACCGATCTCGTCGATGAGCACGAGACTGTGCTGCGTAGCATTGTGCAGGATATTCGCGGTTTCCGTCATTTCCACCATGAACGTGCTTTGCCCGCCGGCGACGTTATCGCTGGCGCCGATGCGGGTGAAAATCGCGTCGATCGGCCCGATCAGCGCGGCCGCGGCCGGGACGTAGCTGCCCATGTGCGCCATGAGCACGATCAGTGCGGTCTGGCGCATGTAGGTGGATTTGCCGCCCATGTTCGGCCCGGTGACGATGAGCATGCGATGGACGTCGTCGAAAGCGAGGTCGTTCGCGACGAACGGTGTACGACTTGCCTGCTCGACGATGGGGTGTCGTCCCTGGTCGATTTTCAGCACAGGCGCGGCGGAAAATTGCGGCGCGACCATCGACAGGGCCTCGGCACGTTCCGCGAACGCGGCAAGGACGTCGAGTTCCGACAGCGCGGCGGCGGTCGTTTGCAGGCTACCGACGTCGTCCGCGATCGTTGCGAGCAGTTCGGCATAGAGTTTCTTCTCGCGTTTCAGCGCATCATCTTTCGCGCTCAGGATCCGGCCCTCGAACGACTTCAGCTCCGGGGTCGTGAAACGCTCGGCCGACTTCAGCGTCTGGCGCCGGGAATAATCGTCCGGCACGTCGTCGCTCTGCGATCGGTTGATTTCGATGTAGTAACCGTGCACCCGGTTATAACCGACCTTCAGCGAGGCCAGGCCCGAGCGTTCGCGCTCGCGGCGTTCGAGATCGATGAGATAACGATCCGCGTCCTCGCCGAGGCCGCGCAATTCATCGAGCTGATCGTCATAGCCGGGGGCGATTACGCCGCCGTCGCGGATCAGCAGCGGCGGCGAGGGGATGATGGCGCGGGCGAGCAGGGCGGTGAGCGCCGGATGCTCGTCGATGGCGGCGACGAGTTCGCTGATCCGCGGGCTGTCGAGTTCGCGCGCGCGAGCACGAATACCGGGCAGTTCGCTCAGTGACCGCAACAATTGCGCGAGGTCACGCGGACGCGCGGTATGCATTGCGATGCGGGTCGAAATCCGTTCGATATCGCAAATCCGGTGCAGTTCGTCGCGCAGCGTATCGAGCTCCGTGCTCAGCAGCAGCTCATGCACTGCCTGGTGGCGTAATCCGAGCACGGCGTGGTCGCGGATCGGTGCCTGCAGCCAGCGGCGCAGCAGGCGACCGCCCATGACCGTCGAGGTCGTATCGAGCAGATCGATCAGGGTTGGCGCGCCGGTCTGCTGCACGAGTGAGGCGCTCAGTTCGAGGTTGCGTCGCGACGCCGGGTCGAGCATCAGGATCCCGTCCGTGCGCTCGCGGCGCAGGCCCTGCAGATGCGGCAGTTCGCCGCAGTAGCTCGTTTCGCAATACCGGAGCAGGCAGCCGGCGGCGCCGATTGCGGTCTCCGTGTCGCCGATACCGAAGCCCTGCAGGTCGCGCGTGCCGAAGCGCGCGCACAAGCGGGTGAAGGCCTGGGTGTGATCAAACATCCAGTCGGCCTGCGCGCGCCGGTGGCCGCCGGTGTAATGCAGCGCCGTCGCATCGAATGTTTCGGGCAACAGTAACTCCGCCGGATGCAGGCGTTCGAGTTCCGTCGCGACGGCCGCGAGTGACCCGAGTTCGATCAGATGAAAGCGGCCGGAACTGACGTCGAGCCAGGCGAGGCCGAATTGTTCGCCGACCCGGTGCAAGGCCGCGAGCAGATTGTCTTCGCGTTCGTGCAGCAATTCGTCTTCGATCACGGTGCCGGGTGTGATGACCCGCGTGACCCTGCGTTCCACCGGACCGCGCGATGTTGCGGGGTCGCCGATCTGTTCGCAGATCACCGCCGATTCACCCTGCCTTATCAGCCGCGCGAGATACCCGTCCACCGCGTGATACGGCACCCCGGCCATCGGAATCGGCTCGCCATTGCTCGAACCGCGCTGCGTCAACGCGATGTCGAGCAGCTTCGCCGCGCGCCGGGCGTCGTCGAAAAAAAACTCGTAGAAATCGCCCATGCGATAAAACAGGAGCGTGTCGGGATGCGCCGCCTTGATCGACAGGTATTGCTGCATCATTGGCGTGTGTTCAGCCATTTCCGTCCTGGCGCGGCGCGTTTTGTTGTGTTGTCTGCAATTCGGGGGCGGGGATGGCGGCCTGGCGGTGTCTCAATCCGGACACGTCCGCTCCGTGGGCCGCAAGTTTACCGCGGAATGCCCGTTATCCAAGCACCGTGGTGACCCGTCGGCGCGCGCGCGGAAGTGCTTTAGCAGGCTGTTGAAAAACTACTGCGCTCGAGATCTCGCGTTCCGGCGGTGCTCGGAATCCTCACGTATTTCCATATACGCTGCGGTTCCTGCGCTCCGGCGGAACGCGACCTGTCGTCGCTCGCTAAGTTTTTCAACAGCCTGCTAGGGCGCGCCGCCTGCTTCCGGCGGCGGATCGAAGATAGGCGGCGTGTGCATGCGCAATGTCGCCTCGGCCATGAGCGGAATATGTTGTTGCGGTTCGCGATCGAGGCACTCGCGTTCGAACGTATCCGACGCGGCGACGTAGCCCGCGCCGGTACTCGTCCAGGCCGAAAACTGCCCGGTGGCGACCGTGCCCGAAGGGCCCGTGCCGGAGCCGCCACCGGCGTTACCAAGACGCAGCAGGGCGTTGATCATGCGGTTCACGAACGGCACCGGCATTTCAGCGCAGTACAACAAGCGGATCTTCAGCAGGTTCGCGTCCTGGATCGACAATTTGTTCGGGCCGGTGCCTTTCAGCGTCGCTTCGCGGTACATCAGGCTGTCGTTCGGGATCAGCCGGTCGTCACCGTCATCGATACCGTGATTGTCGAACGCATCCGCGGTGGGGTTGATGATCTCTATATCGACGAGTCCCGCGTCGATTTGATCCCACACCTTCGACCGCGCCCAGCGTAACCAGTTGCGCCCGGAACCGTGCGTGTGCAGTGGCACGAGACCGCGCACGGCCCCGGCCTGCAGCGCCCAGCGTTGCGCATTGTTCAGTGAGCCGCTGCGTGCCGATTCGAACGCGGCATAGTTCAACTGGACCTTCGTCTGGTAGAGCAGCGCAAACTGCAGCGTGCCAAAAATCAGGACGAGCATGACCGGAAACACGATCATGTATTCCGTCATGGCCTGGCCTCGCGCAAACCGGCCCGGGTTCGAAATGTCGCGGTGTTGGCGCTGCGGATTCATGCGCTCAGTTTACCAGTTCGTCAATCGCACGCTGGATCCGCACGCTCTTTTCGTGCAGTGGATCGTCTTCTTTTGTGAGCATTTCGAGTTCGAGAAAGCTCGCGCCCGATTCGCGCAACTGGGTGACGGCGATGTTGTGCCAGGCCTTGACGTCACGCGAATCACGTACGAGCACTTCCCGGTAGCATGCAATTGCAAGATCGTAACGTTGCGTGCGTGCATACACGTTGCCGAGCTTGAACCAGGGTTCCACTTCTTCCGGTGCACCGCGGGTCAGATTCAGATAGTGCCGCTCGCTCGCGGTCCAGTCCTGCGCTTCATACGCCTCAGCCGCGAGGCGGTAGATTTCGGCGAGATCCTGCGGTGCGAGCTTGTCGGGCTTTGTCTGCGTCTGCCCGCACGCGCCGAGCGCGAGTGCCAGCGAGATCACGAGCAGGCAGGGGATCAGGCCGCGCACCAGCGCATTTCCAGTTGCGGCTCGATACCCAGCGCGGCAGCCTGGCCGGCCGCGAGTTCGAGCGTCATGTGCGCTTTCCGGCACGCGGACATCCGCCACGGCCTCATTGCTTCGACCCGGCGTACGACGCGGTAGTCCTGATCGAGATAGACCACGTCGATGGGATAGGACATCGCGAACGTGTGCACGGACGAACACGGATCGATGAGCAGGCCACGACCGGGCCCGGGTGCACCACGAAACAGCAGGCCGCGCATGCGGTCGAGTGCATTCGTGGTGCGCAGACACGGCGACACGAGATCCCGGCCGGTGCGCGTGACGAGCCGGCCCTCGGTCACAGAATTCCTTCGTTGAGGAATTTCATCGCGATGGGGAATCCGAGAATGATGAACGTTACCGGAAAGATGAAAATGATCAGCGGGCCGACGAGTTTGATCGGTGCTTCCATCGCCATTTTCTCCGCACGCTGGAAGCGTTCGTTACGGCGCTGCTCCGCCTGCACGCGCATGACCGTGGCGAGACTCGACCCCATGCGCTCGGCCTGGATGACGGCGCTGACGAAACTCGTCGTCTCCTGGATATCGAGACGATCGGCCATGCGACGCAGCGCATCCGAGCGTGACAATCCGGCGCGCAGATCACGCAGCACGATGGCAAACTCATTGCGCAAGGGACTGGTCGGCGCCTTGTCCATCGCCTGCTGCAGCGCGCCCTGGAAGTTCAAACCGGCTTCGACACACATCGTGATGAAATCGAGATACGTCGGCATACCGCGAATAATCGCGTTCTCCCGCCGTGAGCGGTTATCCGCGAGCCACATATTCGGGTGCGCGATGCCGAGCAGGATCGCGCCGAGCACGATGTACGCGCCCCATTCGCCGTCGTAGCCGATGGCCGCCATCGTCAGAATCGCGACGAGCGGCCAGGCGATGGTGCTGAAGATCTGCAGTCCGAGGAACTGCTCTGCGGTGAGCAGAAAACTGACCCCGGTGCGTTGCAGTTTCTTTTCGACCCCCTCGAGAATTTCATAGGGCAGGAAACTGCAGCCGAAGTAGGCGATCACCTGAACGAACGGCCAGATGAGCTTCAGCATCGGCGGCAGCGGATCCATGTAGGTGCGATCTTCCGCTTCCACCATGCCGGAAATCATATTGCCGAGCACGATAAAACAAAACACGCACAAGCCGGTCGCCACGACGGCAAGGATGAACAGGAACGGCGAGATAAAATCCAGCATTGGCTATACGTCGATCGTAGTGATTTTTGAAATCATGAAATAACCGAGCCCGAGCATGATAACGATGATCGTGAGCACGACCCACCCAACCGGGGTCGTCCACAATTTTTCCATCGCTTCGGGTTCGAGGAAATTGAGCAGGACGCCGAGCAGTATCGGCAAGCCGGTCATGACGATGCCCTGCAATTTGCCCTGTGCCGTGAGGCTGTCAATCTTGCCTTCCATCGTGTGCTTGCGCCGTAGCGTATCGGCCAGCGACTCGAGTACTTCGGCGAGATTACCGCCAACCTCGCGACTGATCCGGAGCGCCGAGATCACCATGCCCAAATCCGCGATCGGCATGCGCTTTTCCATATGCGACAACGACTCCTCGAAATCCACACCGATCCTCTGCTCGCGCAAAAACAGCTGAAACTCCTGCGCCAGTGGCGGTTGCTGTTCCTTGACGAGACTCTCGAGCGCAATGCTCAGGCTCGCACCTGCCCGCATCGAGCCGGAAATCATCGCGAGGCCGTCGGGTAATTGCTGTTCGAAGCGCCGCTGGCGGCGCTTACGCGCCGAACTGTACAGAATGTTCGGGATGAACAGTAGCAAAATGAACACGACGAATGCGAGTTTCCAGTCGCGGAACAACACCATGACGACGAGCGGGATCAGCAACACGGCAGCGATGTTGATATAGAACAACTTCACCGGGTCGGCGAACGAAAACATGTCCGCGAGACTGTTGCTGGCCGTTTCCGTAAACGCCGTCTTGTACTCGGTCATGTACTGCTGACCGCGCATCATCGCCGCGAGCATCAGCATCGTGGCGCAGGCGAATACGGTGACGAGTGCGACGAGCCACAACAGGTCGCCGGCGAGGTTTAGAATCGTTGCCATCAGTAAACTCTATTGAAAAATACTCATGTCGACTTTCAGGCCACGCGAGCGCAATTCCTCGTAGAACTCGGGGATGCGGCCCGTGGTTTGAAATTCTCCCGCGACACGGCCTTCCGCGTCGAAGCCTTTCTGCTGAAACTTGAAAATATCCTGCATCTGGACGACGCCGGATTCGACCCCGGTGATTTCGCTGATGTTCACGACCTTGCGCGAGCCGTCCGAGAAGCGGGTTTGCTGAACGACAAGATCGACCGCCGAGGCAACCATTTCGCGAATCGCCTGCACCGGCAGTTCCATCCCGGTCATCATCACCATCACCTCGAGGCGCGAGATCAAATCGCGCGGTGTATTCGCGTGCGCCGTGGTGAGCGATCCGTCGTGACCCGTGTTCATGGCCTGCAGCATGTCCAGCGCTTCGCCACCACGACACTCACCGACAACGATGCGGTCGGGACGCATACGCAGGCAGTTCTTGACGAGGTCGCGGATCGAAATCATGCCCTTGCCCTCGAGGTTTGCCGGGCGCGCTTCGAGGCTGACGAGGTGCGGCTGCGACAGCTGCAGTTCCGCCGCGTCCTCGACCGTGACGATGCGTTCCGTTTCCGGGATGAAGTTCGACAACACGTTCAGTAATGTCGTCTTACCGCTACCGGTACCGCCGCTGATCAAAATGTTCAGGCGCTGCTCTACCGCGACCTGGAGGAACTTGACCATGTTTTCGTTGATCGCGCCGAAGCGGATCAGGTCGTGGTGGGTGAGTTTTTCCTTCGAGAACTTACGGATCGTAATGCACGGTCCGCGCAAGGCGAGCGGCGGAATGATTGCGTTGACACGCGAACCGTCCTTCAGACGCGCGTCCACGTAAGGAGAACTTTCGTCGATCCGGCGCCCGAGCGGAGAGACGATACGCTCGATGGCGGACATCACCGCGTCGTCGCTGCTGAACGTCACTCCTGACAACGTGAGCTTGCCGCCTTTCTCGACGTAGATTTCGTCGAACTTGTTGACCATGATTTCGGTGATTTCATCACCCTTGAGCAGTTCCTCGAGCGGACCGAGGCCGACCGCTTCGTTCAGGACATCCTCTTTCAGCTTCTCGACGTTCACGTCCGCCGGCAGCTTGCCTTCCATCTGCGCGACGATCTCTTCGATCATTTTCTGCACGTGATGGCGCAGTTTCTTTTCGTCCATCGCACCGATGTCCGTGCGACGCAGATCCATCATCTCGAGCAGCGCATCGTGGACGCGGTTGCGCCACATGAAACGCTCTTCTTTGAAGATCGATTCGTCTTCCTTGATTTCGGCGTGCGAGTGCACGCCGATCATCGTTTTGAGCATGTCCTCATCGACGTCATCGACGTACTCGTCCTCGACACTCGAATCGACCCCGACCGTAATGATGTAGGAGCCGATCTCGATCTTGTCCGACGTACGCAGCGGGCCGTGGCGCGTGATCGGGGTGCCGTTGATCAGCACACCATCGCTGCCGGTCTTGTCCTCGACGTACACGCCGTCGGAGTGGCGGCGCAGTTCGGCGTGGTGTGGCGCGATTTTCCAGCCGCGCAACTGGATCAGGTTGTCACGCGCCTTGCCGATCCCGCACTCGTTGACCGGGCAACGTACCCCTTTGATTTTCTTGCCTTTATTCGTGTTAACGACGATATCGAACATGTTGTCCTGCCTGTACCTGAAAAGTTATTCGAGGATCTGGAAATCGGGTTCGTCGACCGCGTCCTTGAATTTCTGGATGTTTTCGTCCCGGCGACGGATGTACGCCTGGTTGATTTCGCTGTGCGCATCGAACACGGTCGGGGTGACGAAAATGACGAGTTCGCGTTCGACGTTACGCACGTTGTTGTTGCGAAACAGCCGTCCGAGGATCGGGATGTCGCCGAACCCGGCGAGTTTCTCGATATCTTTCGCCGCTTGCTGATCGAGCAGGCCGGAAATCACAAGCGTTTCGCCCGCGTTCATGCTGACTTCCGTCGAAGTCTTGCGCGTGAGAAACCCGGGGATGCCGTCGACGGCCACGGAGTTGTCGATCGCGCTGATTTCCGTTTCCACCGACGCGCTGATGCGATCCTGGTTGTCGACGACGGGATTGATCTTCATCGAGATCCCGAACTCCTTGAACTCGACATTCGCCTGCCCGAGCGCGCCGGTGACCGGCAACGGCACTTCACCACCGGCGAGGAACTCGGCTTCGCCGCCGCTGCGTGTGCTCAGGCGCGGCTCGGCGAGAATCAGGGCATCACCACTGTTGACGAGGAAGTTGATGCGCGAGGTGATTTCCGTTGCGATACCGAAATAACCGAGCGGGCTCGTGGTCAGATCCACCGGCAACTGGCCAAACGTCGCCGATTCCGACGGTACGCGGAACGTTTCGTTCGCGGCAACGTCGACGGCAAACGCGGCGGACGGGCCCGCAATCGGGTTCTGCCAGTTGATACCGAGGTTCTTCAGTTTGTTCTTGTTGAACTCGGTCATCTTGATGTTCATGAAAATCATGCGGTCCTTGGCGAGGCCACTCGAAGTCGTGAGGTCCATGATTTCCTCGAATTCGGCGGCGACTTTTTCGATCACCGGCAAATCGTACTGGGCGATGTCGCCGCGCAGTACGACGTGCTTGCCGACCGTCGATACCTCGACGCCTTCAACCCCGGACAGCAGTTCACGTACGACGTTCGCCGTTTTGTTCGTGACGTTGATGACGTTCGGATACTTCGTCATGACGGCATCGACCACCGGTCCGAATTCGGGCGGTACATCGCCGTGCAGGACGATCTGGTCGCCGACGACTTCCGCCTCGACCCCGTCGATACCCTGGAGCAGATTGTTCAGCGTCTGAGCCATCGTTGCCTGGTCTTTTTCGGCAACCCGCACGGTGTACTGCGCCTCGCGACCATTCTCGAACCACAGATGCACGGTTGTCGTGCCTTCCGCTTCGCCGAGCAGCAGCAACTGGCCGTTCTCGAGCAGAGAGGTACTTAAGACCGAACTCTGACCGACCGCGACACGTTCGATTGGCGACAGGCGTAACAGTTTGATTTCACCCACCGACATCGTCATCCGCTGGTTCGCAGCTGCCGACATACTCATTGCCATAACTACGATCGCAAAGATTACCTTGCGCATATTGCTCCCCTTAAGCTTGTCCGCGCCGGATCGAGCCGGGCGAATTTTGAAATTCATTGTTGTCGTCATTTTTGTACCGGCAGACGGCGGACTTTTGCCTTCGCATCTTCGCTCGCGCCGCCGATTATCATGCCGATATCGTCCACCTTGTAGACCCGGCGCGAAGCCGTATCGACCACCGTATCGGCGTGACGATCGGGCTCGGCGACGTCGTCGGAGGGATCCGTTGTCGCCTCCGGCGACGCCACCGCGATCGTCGCCATCGCCAGTGCAACGGCGCCGAGTATCGCGATGGCTGTCGTGCGGTCCACGGGTCGGCCTATTTCGTGATCGGCAGGTCGGTGACCTTCGCGACGCCGTCTTCGCTGGCACCGCCGATGATCAGCTCGACGGAACCCGGGTCGTCGTCGGTTTCGGCCTCCGCGAGCACGCTGCCGGTCGTGCCGACCCCCACGCCGGCGAGAATCTTGCCGTCCTTCGTCCGCACCGTGCCGTCCTCGCCGATCACGAGATCGCGCGCATCGTGCAGTTTGCCGTCCGGTCCGACGACCTGACCGTCTTCATTGACCCGCATGCCGGTGATGATCTTTCCGTCCGGAGTCATCACGGTGCCGTCTTCGGCCACAATGAAACCCTGTTCATTGACGGTGACCGGCGGACCCGCGAGTACTTTGCCGTCCTTCGTCATGACGGTTCCGTTCGCGAGCACGACGACATCATCCTTGTCGATGACGTTGCCGTCCGCGTCGACGTAATCGCCGTTCTCGTTGACCGTGAGTCCGGCTTCCGCAAGTACCTGGGCTTTCGTCTTGACCGTACCGTCGGCGCCAACGATAAGTTCGTCGGCCGGAATTTCATTGCCATTCGCATCGACGAAGCGGCCGTCGGCCGTTTTCACGACGACGTTTTCAGCCTTCACGACATTGCCGTTCTTGTCCACGAACTCGCCGTTTTCGTTCACGGTCATGCCTTCTTTCGCGAGCAGG
>CAXBJY010000057.1:0-38652 GCA_963976285.1 uncultured Gammaproteobacteria bacterium | reverse complement strand
GCTCGTGCAGATTCGTGATTTGATTTCCGTATTCCGTAACGACTACAGCCGCTCGCAATCTCAATCGAGTGAGAATCCGTTTCTGATCGAAGCCGACAACCGAATCCGTATCGACAGCGAGAAATGGATGTTTCCCGCGGCGGAATCGGAATATCGGTCCGCGGCATCGGCGCTGACGAAATACCGCGACGGGCTCAGCCTGACGAACAGTTCGGAGACCCAGTTCTTCGCCCGTGCGGACAATCTCGCGGCGTGGCTCGCAATCGTCGAAAAGCGTCTCGGCGATTTGTCGCAGCGCCTGAGCGCGAGCGTCGGCCAGGTGCGGGTCAATACCGATCTCGCGGGTGATGCCGACGCCGAGCAATCGACGAACAAGCCGGCCGTCCTCGTCGTAAAAACGCCGCGCTTACAGGTTGACGACGTGTTCTATGAAGCGCGGGGCGGCACCTGGGCCCTGGTACACCTGTTGCGCGCCGTCGAGCACGATTTCTCCTCGGTACTCGAGAAGAAAAATGCGCTCGTCAGCCTGCGCCAGATCATCCGCGAGCTCGAAGGGTGTCAGGATCCGATCTGGAGCCCGATCATTCTGAATGGCAAGGGTTTCGGCTTCGTTGCGAATCATTCGCTTGTCATGGCGTCCTATATTTCGCGGGCGAACGCCGCGGTTATCGATTTGAAGAGCCTGCTCGAACGCGGCTAGCACGCGGCACCGGTGAACCCCGCAAGCGTGTTACGGCCCTGGCAACGTTATTCGCCGGTGCTGTTCATGCTGGGCATCGCAGGGTTGTTCGTCTGGGCGCATGTGCGCGCCCATGTCGAATATGCGCGCATCGAACACGGAATGAAGCGCTCGGAAGTGATCCGGCGGCTCGGCGAGCCGCGACGCACGGCCGCCGATCTCGTGTTTTGCGTGACGACGGTCCGGTGGACCGGGAAGTGCCCGGGGCCGGAGTTCGGCGGCTCGTTTCTGTACTACAAATACGGCGTCGCGCGCTGGGTGATCGTGGGCATCGACCGGACCGGCAGCGTCGGTTTCAAGACGCTCGGCGACACCTGAACCGCCACGTTGGCCGTCTGCGGCAATTTCGTTATACTCACGACAGAAATTAGGACGCTTGACCTACACCCGGCGACGAGCCGCGGATCGGGTCGGCGAACCGCGGCAGCTGCGCCGAAAGACGGACTGCCGCGACATCGCAATCACATCGTTGAGCCAGACCTATGAAAAACCGTCTCGGATTACTCCTCGCCTTCAATATTCTGTTCAGTGCCGCGGCGAACGCCGAATTGCAGGTGGAGACCACCTCGACGGCGAAACTCTCGGATCCGTCGCCACACTGGATGTGGGTGAGCGATCTGATGTTCGCGGCGATGGAGGGCGGCAAGGCATTCCTGCTCGATGGCGACAGCGGCCAGATGAAAGGGATGCTCAGTACGGGCTATTTCTTCGCCTCGGCGCTGCAGGACAAGGGTTACAAAACGATCTATTCGCCGGAGGTCTACCTGTCACGCGGTACCCGCGGCGAACGTACCGACATCATCGCCATCTACGACCCCCTGACGCTCGAAGCCGTCGACGAGATCATCATTCCACCGAAACACTTCAGCGGCGTGCCGATGATCGGTCATTCCGCGATTTCCACCGACGATCGCTTCATCGCCGTTTTCAATTTCACCCCGGCCCAATCCGTCAGCATCGTCGATGCCAAGGCACGCAAGTTCCTGCACGAAGTGGAAACACCCGGCTGTGCGGAAGTGTTCGCGGGCGGGAGCCGCGCGTTCAACATGATCTGCGGCGACGGTTCGATGCTGACCCTGCTGCTCGACGACGAAGGCAAGGTCGAAACCGCCCGTAGCGACCGGTTCTTCGACCCGAAAACCGACATTATCGACGACAAGATGGCGCGTTTCGGCGACAAATGGGCGTTTTTCACGCGTTCCGGCAAGGTCCAGGTGATCGACATGGCGAACGGCAAGCCGTCGTTCATGCCGCAGTGGTCGTTGTTCAGCGACAGCCAGCTGGCCGACCAGTGGATGACCGGCGGTTACCAGTACGCGACGATCAATGAGATCAGTGGCGAGTTGTACGTACTCGTACATCGCGGCACGAAGTTTACGCACAAGCACCCGGGCATGGATGTGTGGGTCTACGATTTGAAGACGAAGCAGCGCACGCGCCAGATCTCGCTCGCGGCGCCGGCTCTGTCCATCCAGGTTACGCCGGACGCGAAACCGCTGTTGTTTACCGCCGACCTCGAGCATTCGGGCGTGCACGTCTATGACGCAGCCACCGGGGCGCACAAACACCACATCGAAGGTGTGGCGGTGAACCCGACCCTGTTCTGGCAGGTCCGCCCCTGATCGGGTCGGGCGCAAGCGGAATGCCGGCAATCGATCCGATCATAATCGCCATCGCGCATTACGCGGTGGCGCTTTTGTTTTGCGGTTCGGCGACCGCGAAGGTGAAGAATTTCGCCGTGTTTCGCGCCACGCTTGCCGAGTATGAACTCGTGCCGGCAGCGATCATTGGGCCCGCGGCGGTTTTTTTTGCCGCGCTCGAAGGCCTCATCGCCGCCGCCGCGCTGTTTCCTGGCACTGCGTCCGTCGCGATGTTCGCGGCGGCCTTGCTACTCGGCGTGTATGCGTTTGCGATCGGAATTAATCTTGCTCGCGGCCGCCGCGATATCGATTGTGGCTGCACGGGTCCGGCGACGCGCCAGCTACTGAGCGGTTGGCTACTCGTACGCAATGCCGGTCTGATTGCGTTCGCCGTTACCGGCACGATGGCTTCGACCGGGCGGCCGCTGTTGCTGGCCGACTGGGTCGTCGTCGGCCTCGGCCTGGCAGCCGTCGTTACGCTGTATGCCGCGATCAACCAGTTGATGGCCAATGTGCCGCGACTCGATGCACTCGATGCAGTCATGGAAAGCGCCTGATGGAAAACGCCCTGATAGTCTCGAATTTGCTGCTGTGGCTGCTCGTCATCGGGCTCGGCCTCACGGTTCTTGCCCTGGCGCGGCAGGTCGGTGTGCTGTACGAGCGAATCGCACCGGCCGGCGCGCTGATGATCTCCCAGGGACCGGCGGTGGGCGAAACCGCGCCGGAGTTCAATCTGCAGACGCTCGCCGGCGAACCGCTGACGGTCGGCGGCGCGTCGGCCGCGAACAAGAGCACGTTGCTGTTCTTTCTGTCGCCGACGTGTCCCGTGTGCAATACGCTGATCCCGGTGCTCAAGTCGATCCGCCGCAGCGAATCGAAATGGCTCGACGTCGTGCTCGCGAGCGACGGCGAAGCCGGGGCGCAGCGCGAATTTATCGCCAGGAAAGAACTCGGGGAATTTCCCTATGTGCTGTCGACACAACTCGGCGTAACCTACCAGGTTGCAAAACTTCCGTTCGCGGTGCTGCTCGACGAACACGGAATATTGCGCGCGAAGGGGCTGACGAATAACCGCGAGCATCTGGAAAGTTTATTCGAAGCGATGGAACAGGGCGTCGCTTCGATTCAGGAATTTATGAACAAGCGTCAGCAAGGTGCGGCGTGATGGCGAAAGTCGATAAAGGTGATGGCTATGAGCTGGTTTGATTATTTGTCGGAACGCAGCGTGCGTTCGGTAGCGCGCCACACGGCGCGGCGGAGCTTCCTGTCCCGTTTCGGGGCGACACTCGTCGGTGCGGCGGCAATCCCGGCGCTGCCGGTTGCCCGCGCCTCGGAACACCGCGCGCCGGCCCCGGACGAAAGCGGCATTCCGGGAGACCCCGGCAATCCGCAATCCTGCGACTACTGGCGGTATTGCAGTATCGACGGATTCCTGTGCTCGTGTTGTGGCGGTACGCAGAATTCCTGCCCGCCCGGCACCGAGCCTTCGCCGGTGACCTGGATTGGAACGTGCCGCAATCCGGCCGACGGCAAGGACTACGTGATTTCCTACAACGATTGCTGCGGCAAGAGCGGGTGCGGCCGCTGCTTCTGCAATACGAACGACGGCGATACGCCGGTCCATCGTCCGACGCTCGACAACGATATCAACTGGTGCCTCGGCACGAAGAGCAATGCTTATCACTGCTCGACGGGTGTGGTGATCGGTGTTGCGACGGAACCGATGCGCTAGGCGCGCGAGCGCACCCCGCAACATGAACGGCCGGACGGCGCGCGCTGGAGCTGCAATCGCGCTTGTCGCGGCCGCATACGCGGGCTCTGGCGCCACCGCGACGGCCGCCGGCAACCCGCCGGAAATCAACTACATGCTGCACTGCCAGGGCTGCCACTTGCCCGGCGGGATCGGACACCCGGGCATCGTACCGAAAATGCAGGGCGAAATCGGCGCGTTTCTCGCCAGCGCGGCCGGGCGCGCGTACCTCGTCCAGGTTCCCGGGGCGGCGCAATCGAGCCTCGATGACGCGGAACTCGCCGCGGTGCTGAACTGGATGCTGCCGGCGTTCGACACGCGCGTGAACGCGGATTTCACGCGTTTCACCGCGGAGGAGGTTGCCCGTTACCGCGAGACCCAACTGACGAATGTCAGCTCCGTGCGTCGCGCGATCCTCAGCGGCGACAGTACTGCCGAATAGTCGCCGTCTCGGCCTCAGGATGCATTGCGCCGGCGGTCTATCGCCATCAGCAAGGGCGGCAGGAACAGGAAGTCTGCGACGAGCGCGAGCGCGATGATCACGGCGGTCAGGAGTCCGACGTCCGCGTTATTCGCGAACTTCGACAGCGCCAGGATGGAAAACCCGACGACGAGCACGATGGAAGTGACGACGAGCGCCTTGCCGACGGTTTTGAACGCGTAGCGCACGGCGTCGGCCGAATCGAGTCCCTGTTCGCGACGTGCTCGCAGGTATTTGCTGAGAAAATGCACGGTGTCATCGATCACAATACCGAGTGTCATACTCATCACGATCGACAACGACAAACCCACTTCGCCAACAAACAGGCCCCACAGCCCGAACCCCATCGCCGCCGGTGCGAGGTTCGGGATCAGACTCAGCAAGCCGATCCTGACCGAGCGCAATGCCGCGACGAGGATTACGGAAATCAATACGAGCGCGATCGTTGTGCCGCCGATCATTGCGCGGATATTGCGCGCCGCGATGTTCGCGAACATGACGATAGTGCCGCTCGCAGGCAGGGCGTCGATATGCGGTGCGTTGTCCTCGAGCCAGCGTGCGGCGGCTTCGTTCAGCGCAAGAATTTCGCGGGTCGACAGGACGTCCGTCGTAACGGTGACACGGATCGACGATTTGTCGACGTTGATCTGGTTATTCAAATCGAGCCCGTAGGGTAGTGACATTTCGTAGAGCAGCAGGTATTGAGCCGCAAGCTCCCGTTGCCCGGGTAAGTGATATTGCCAGGGGTCGTCGTTGTGCAGGTTCCTGTTCAGACGCTTAATGATGTCGGTGTAGCTTCTTACATGCCGCACGCCGGCTTGCTCGCGCATCCAGTTCACGAAGGCGTCGGCGTCGCGGAGAAAGCCGGGCTCGCTGATGCCGCCGGGTTCCGATGCGCGCAGGGAGTACTCCGTCGTATACAACCCGGACAGATGTTCGGTAGCGAAATCCGTATCGGCCCGAAACTGAATCGACTCGTCGAACCAGTGTACGAACACGTCGTTCAGTTCATTGCGCGGGACGTTGACGACGAGCAGCACAATCACGCTACCGGTTCCCCACAGCAGTGCGGTGCGTCGCCGGACGACGAATTCGCCGAATTTCGCGATCATGCTTGAGGCGTCGTCACGCGGCGCGGGGCTGCGTGTCGGCAGCACCGAGATTAGCGCCGGCAGGAACGTAACCGACATGATCATCGAGAGAACTACGCCAATCGCGACGATATTCCCGAGGTGCTGAAACGGCGGTACTTCGGAAAAATTCAGCGTCAGAAATCCAATCGCGGTGGTAATGCTCGCGATCACGATCGGCTGCAGATTGACACGCAGACTTTCCCGTAGCGCCGCGTCACAATCGAGCTCGTGGCGCAGTCCAAACAGGTAGCTCGCGAGTATGTGCACGCAGTTTGCGATAGCGACGGTCAGGATGATCGTCGGGGTCGAGGCGGAAACCGGCGTTACGGGGTAACCGAAATAGCCCGATAGTCCGATCGCACCGATAATCGCGAACGAGAATACGAGGACGGCACCCAGCGTGCCGGCGACACCGCCAACGAACAGCGAGAGCAGGGCGATCATGGCGAGGGCGCTGAGCGGGATCAGCGTCTTCAAATCGGCGCTCGTTGCTTCGGGGAACGCGTTGTTCATCATCACCATGCCGGTGAGATAGATCTGCGTGCCCGGGTAGGTCTGTTCGATATCGGCGGCCAGGGCACGGGCAGCGCGAATAATTTCGGCATTCTCGGCGGTTTCGCTTTTGCCGGGTAACTGGACATTGACGAAAACGCCGCTGGCCACCGCATCATCGCGGACGAGGGAGTCGCGCAACAGGGGCTCGGCCAGCGCGATGCGGCGCACACGCGCGAGCTCCGCGGGACTCAACTGCTCGGCATTGTTCACGAGCGGCCGGACAATAAGGTCGTCACCATCGGCCTCGGTGTGCTGGAAATTCGTCACCGAGTCGACCCGGTTCGAATAGGGGATCTGCCAGGCCCGACGGGTGACGTCTTCGATGATCGCGAGACTCTGATTCGAGAATACATTGTGATCGGCGGGAGCAATCACAATGAGCAGCGTGTCGTTTTTGACGTAGGTGTTCTCGAGTTCCTCGAACGCGATGCGTTGCGGGTTCTCCGGCCCGAAAAAGACCCGGTAACTGCTGTTGAAGTGCAGGTGTCGAGCGCCCGTTGCTGCCGCGGCGACGAGAATGAGCGTGACGGCGATTACCCACCATCGCCAGGTGAGTACCCATCGCGCGAAACCGGCTTCGAACTGTTGCATAAAGATTTACTGCGAGTGTGCGACAGGGCCCGTCACGACGGCCGATAGCCGGCCTCGTCCCCGGTCGAGGAGGCCATGCTTATGATCCCGGGCAACGTCGGTCGGGTTGTCGGCGCGGTGCAATCCCGACGCCGGTTCAGATCGCCGTATAGCCGCCGTCAACCGGCATCGCGACCCCGGTCACGAACGATGACTGATCGGACAGTAACCACACGACAGCATCGCCAATTTCGCGCGGATTACCGAAGCGGGCCATCGGTTCCTGGTTGGAAAACGATTCCCGATCGAGCCCGGTTTCAACCATGAGTCGGTCCAGCATCGGGGTGTCGATGACGCCCGGGCAGACCGCATTGATGCGGATTTTCTTGCGCGCAAACTCGAGCGCGGCGCTCTTCGTCAGGCCAACGACCCCGTGTTTCGCCGCGCAGTACGCGGTGCCCCCGCGCGCCCCGACGAGTCCGGCGACTGACGCGGTGCTGACGATCGAACCGCCATTGCCCTGGCTCAGGAGTTGCTCGATTTCGTGCTTTATACACAACCACACGCCTTTCAGGTCGACGTTAACGGTACGGTCGAAATCGGCCTCGGTCATTTTCGTAATGTTCGCAAATACGCCTTCAATGCCGGCGTTGTTGAACGCGCCGTCGAGCGAACCGTGGGTATCGATCGTCGCGTCGATCATGGCCTTGACTGCGTTCGAATCCGTCACGTCGGTTTCGACGAACATGACATTGCCGCCGGTCGCCTTGATCGCGTCACACGTTGTCTGGGCTTCTGTTTTGTTGACGTCGGCGATGACGACCGCCGCACCTTCTTCGGCGCACCGCTCCGCGGATGCCCGCCCGATGCCGGTACTGCCGCCGGTGATGATGATAGTCTTGCCCTCGAGTAAACCCGCCATGTCGTTACCTCATTGAATCATTTCCGGCCGCACACGAAACCGGACATCGGTGCACGTGCGTTTGCTGCAACCGCACATATCCGTTGCGCCGAAGACATCGGGTGTGCGGGAAATTTGCAAGGCGCGTTTATAGCATCTGCGTACCCGTGATTCCATCGCGTGCGAGTCGTGTGTACGACCGCCGGAAATTTCGCTAGTCTTGCGGTAACAAAAAAAGACCGTAGTTGTTTTTGGGGATCGGAAGATGAGGATGTTGACGCGCGGCGAAACCTACGACGAGGTTTACAACGCATTCAAATGGAATATACCCGAGCGGTATAACATTGCGAACGATGTCTGCGACCAGTGGGCGGACGATCCGGGTCGCATCGCGCTGATTTATGAAGACGCGCAAAAGCAGGTTCACACCTATACGTTTGGCGACATCCGTCGTTACGCTAACCAGTTTGCGAACACCCTGCTGGCGAAAGGCCTGCAACGCGGCGATCGGGTCATGTTGTTGCTGGCACAGGACCCCGAATGCGCAATTGGCCACGTGGCCTGCTTTAAATCCGGGATCGTATCGAGCCCGACATCGGTACTGTTCGGCCCCGATGCGATCACCTATCGCCTGAACGACAGCGGCGCGAAAGCCGTAGTCACCGACAGCGCGAATTACCCGAAGGTCCAGGCTGTGCGCGATGCGTGCCCGGATCTCGAGCACGTGTTCGTGGTCGATGGTGAACCGGACGGGGCGGAAAATTTCTGGACCGCGATAGCTGACGCCGACGACACGTTCACGAACGTCGACACGGCGGCCGATGACATCGCCTGGATCAGCTATACGTCCGGTACGACCGGCATGCCGAAAGGCTCCGTACAGCCGCACCGCCTGTTACTCGGTCACATGCCGAGCCTCGAGTTCATCTACGACTTTTTTCCGCAGGACAACGACGTACTGTGGTCACCGGCCGACTGGGCGTGGATGGCCGGTCTTGCGGATATCCTGCTGCCGGGATGGTTCCATGGCTGCACCGTGGTCGCGACCGCGATGAAGGGTTTCGAGGTAGAGGAAGCGTATCGGATCCTCGACCAGCACAAGGTGACGCTGGCCCTGCTGACGCCGACGATGCTGAAACTGATGCGCCAGGTCCCCGATCCGCTCTCGCGCTACGAGCTGAAATTGCGCGCGGCGCTGTCAGGCGGGGAGTCCGTCGGCAAGGAACTGCTCGAATGGGCCGACCGTGAACTGCACATCAAAATCAACGAAGGCTTCGGGCAAACGGAGTGCAACGTCATTCTCGGCAACAACGGCAACGTGTTCCCGATCAAACCGGGCTCGATAGGGCGACCGACGCCGGGTACGATTTGCGCCATTATCGACGACGACGGCAATGAGTTGCCACCCGGTGAAGAAGGGCACATTGCCTGTAAGCGGCCGCACCCGGTGATGTTGCTCGAATATCTGAACAAGCCGGAAGCCACGCGCGACAAGTTTATCGGCGACTGGTTGATCACCGGCGACGCCGGGCACATGGACGAGGACGGTTATTTCTGGTTCCACGGTCGCGCGGACGATGTGATCACGAGTTCCGGATACCGAATCGGCCCGGGAGAAATCGAGGATGCACTGCTGAAACACGATGCGGTGCAGATGGCGGCCGCGATCGGGGTGCCGGATCCGGTGCGCACGGAGATCATCAAGGCGTTCGTGATTCCGGCTCCCGGAGTTACGCCGAGCGAGGAACTCGTGAACGAGCTACGCGAATCCGTGAAGTCGCGTCTCGCGAAACACGAGGTGCCGAAACTCATCGAGTTCGTCGAATCCCTGCCAATGACGACTACCGGCAAGATCATGCGGCGCGAGTTGCGCGAACGCGAAAAGCAGGCGGCTGCCAAAAACTGAGTTGCCGAAAGTCAGTCGCTCCCGGGGACCGGCGCGAACACCCGTTCGAGCCGCGCGATCCATTTCCAGTCCCGGCGATCGATGGTGATGTGGATACCGAGGCGATTGTCCGGGTCGATCGCGATGCGCTCGAACATTTCCCCGCCACGTTCGATCCGGGTTTCGAGCACGAGCGTATCGTCTTCCCAGTAGGCGAGCGTATAACCGATGTCGGTTTTTACGAGTTCCTCGCCGCTCGCGGTAAATACCCTGCCGGCGGGGTTCGGCACGACAGGGCGCTCGAAGCCGTCGGCATAAACGAACAGGTAACCGTCATCGCGGGTGATGATTTCGAGGTTTTCCGACTCCAAAATGCGTTGCAGCGGACCCGCGTGCACCAGTTCCTTGCTGTGTCGCCACTCCTCTCCCGCGTTTGCCTCCTGCCAGTAGCGCTGCTCCGTTGCCTGTCCCGGACGTTTAGCGGACGGCTGGGGGCTTTGGCGCGCGGAGCGGATTTTCGAGGCCCGAATGCCTTTAAGCTCGGTCGCGGGGTCGGTGCTGGTGTCGGCGTCGAGCTGCCAGCGTCCGGCGAGTACCGGTGCGGCGCTCCACGCGGGCAGGGCGGCGCCGGCGAGGAGCCACGATGTGAGCAGTACAACCGGTATTTGGCAGCAAGATCGCGCGATGCGACGATACGATATCAGCGCGCAGGGCGGCGTGTTGCGTTGCGACCGTCGCGACGAGGGTGTTGGTTCACCATGACGGCTTGCGCGGTAAAGATCCTGCAAGTGCAGACGTATGTTCGAGAACTCAGGCATTGGACTTAAAAAAACCATGAAAATAGTCGAACCCCGGATCGCGGTCGACGCGATCCCGGATCATAGCATCGCGATCGTGCCGGGCGGGTGCGCCAGCGCTACGGCGTTTTATACGGCGCTCATGGATTCGGTAGAAAGATTCGACGCACTGACGCTGTGCTGTGGATTCTCTTTCGGTGATTACCCGTTTCTGCAGCGGGGACTTGGCGAACATACGCGTTACCTCACCTGGCAGGCGTCGCCGCGCGTGCGTTCGCTGTTCAAGGAAAACGATCCGAAGAAAATCGCCTACGTGCCGATTCGCCTTGCAGACGTCCACCGTGTGATCGGCGCGAGCGGTGAGATTCGCCCGCACACCGTCGTGGTACAGACCTCGGTTCCGCAGGACGGCAAGGAAGTCAGTCTCGGGATTTCCGTTGGCCCCTATCTCGATTTCGTCCGCAGCGCGAAACTCGTCATCGCGGAGTTCAACGTGAATATGCCGGTAACGCACGGCGATTGCCGGATCCCGCTCGACGCTATCGATTACGCCTATGAAGCCGATACGCCGATCATCGAGTATCGGACGCCGCCGGCGCAGGAAAGCGATCTGAGTATCGTTGACCATGTCATGTCGCTGATCCCCGACGGCGCCTGGGTGCAGCTCGGGATCGGATCCGTGCCGGATCGAATCATGCTGCAGTTGAAACATGTTCCGGGCATCAAGCTGTGGTCGGGCTTGTTGACCGGAGGCCTGCAGGATTTTATCGAAGGCAGCGCGGGCCAGGCGGAAATCGTTGCCGGTGAACTCGCCGGTGATCGGTCGTTTTACGAGTTCTGCAACGATCACCGCGGGATCCGGATGGCGCCGACGTCCGTTACCCACGATGTGTCGCGGGTCGCGGCATTGCCGAACTTCGTCTCGATCAACTCCGCGCTTGAGGTCGACCTGCAGGGGCAGACGAACGGGGAGGCGATCGGCGCTGTACAGATCAGCGGGGTCGGTGGCGCACTCGACTACATGGAAGCGGCGGCGCTGTCGCCGGGCGGGGTTTCCGTCACGGCGATGCCGTCGGTCACCGCGGATGGCAAGCGATCGAAAATAGTCGCGCGCTTCCCTGCCGGCGGTGTCGTCACCGCGCCGCGGTATTGCACGGATTACGTTGTTACGGAGTACGGTATTGCACGTCTGCGCGGCAGGGATCTGCACCAGCGGGCTGAAGCGCTGATTGCCATCGCTCACCCGGAATTTCGTGACGAACTGGCGGAGGCATGGCGATGATCACGATAATCGAAGTCGTTCGGCGTAAACCCGGCTTGTCGGTCGAACAATTCCAGCGCTACTGGCGCGACACTCACGCGGCGAAAGTCCGCGCGCTGCCGGGCGTGCGTCGCTACGTTCAATCGCACACCTTGTTGTCCGGGTACGCTAAACGCATGCCTGCCTGCGACGGTGTGGCCGAACTGTCCTTCGACAACATCGAGGCGGTGCGCGAACTGGACGCCACACCCGAACTCGCCGCCGTGAAACGTGATCGCGATGAATTCGTCGACGTCGGCTCGCGGATTGAAATCGTCACCGAAGCCGTCGTGATCAAGGATGGCGCGATCCCCGCCGACGGGGTCAAGAACATCGAACTCGTGACCAGGAAGGCGGACATGGCGGCGGAAGCATTCCATCGCTACTGGATCGACGTGCACGGGCCGCTCGGCGGTTCGATTCCGCAGGTGTTGCGGTACGTTCAGAGCCATACGTGTGCGACAGAATACCGTGATGATCGGGCCCCGGCGCTCGATGGCGTGGCGCTGACCTGGTTCACCGACACGGGCGCCATGCGTGATGCGGCGCGAACAGAGCAATATCGCCGCACCCGCGCGGACGAGGATAATTTTCTTACCGTGCCGCTCGATTTCGTGATCACGAAAGAACACGTCGTCGTCGGCTGAGTTCAGGGATCCGGACCCGGCACATGTTCAGCGCTGATCTGGTCGACAGAATTCTCGATACGGCGCCGGTCGCGCGCCTCGCGCTGAAGGACCTGAGCGGTGCTCCCCAGGCCTTGCCCTTCGTGTTCGCGCGGGTGGCGCGCAGTCTGTGGTCACCGGTTGACGGCAAACCGAAGAAGCGGGCACGACTGAGTCGGCTTGAATGGATCGCCGCGGATCCCCGGGTGCTCGTGCTGGTCGATCACTACGAGGATGACTGGACCGAATTGTGGTGGCTTAAACTGTCCGGCCACGCGACCGTAGTCACTGCGCAGGAGCCGGGCTGGGACGAGGCGGTCAGCGGGCTGGCAAGGAAATATCCGCAATACGGGCAAACCCCGATGTTCGCCGGATTGCCGACGATGGTGCGCATCGAGATCACGCACTGGAAGTCGTGGGCGAGCGGCGGTGAGAGCGCATTGCGGCGCCGTTATTTCCCCGCAACACCGGACGCGGCGGACCCGGTTTGCTAGTATTCCGGGGACAAATGCGGGCTGATTACGTATGAGAACGACGCTTCCAGCGAGTGACCTGCTCACCGCGGCGCAGATTGCCCGGGTGCGCGAGCGTTCGAATGTTCGCGGCATTTGGCTCGTCGCCCATGCCTGGATCACGATCGTGGCTGCCGCGGCGCTGTTCGTCTGGATGCCGAATCCGGCGACGTTCCTGCTTGCCGTCATCGTGATCGGCAGTCGGCAGCTCGGATTGCTGATCCTGATGCATGACGGCGCCCATGGGCTACTGTGTCGTAATCGACGCCTGAACGATCTGTTGAGTCAGCTGTGCTGTGCGCTGCCAACATTCGCCGACACGTTCAGCTACCGCCGGTATCATCTGAAACATCACGCCCGGACCCTGCACGACGATGATCCGGACATTATCCTGACCGGGCATTACCCGATTACGCGTGCGAGCCTGCGTCGCAAGCTCTGGCGCGATCTGAGCGGCCGTACCGGCATCAGTCAGCGGCGCGCGCAATTCGTCGCCGCGGCGGGTCGCGAGGGTGACCCGGTTGCGCTGCGCCTGCGCAAGTTTGTCGCGAACCTCGGTCCGCACCTGTTCGTCAACGCACTGCTGTTCGCGATCGCGATTGCGGCGGGGCACTGGAGCGTCTATCCCTTGCTGTGGGTGCTGCCGTTGCTCACATGGCAACAACTCGTACTGCGGCTGAGAAATATCGCGGAACACGCCGTTGTACGGCATCGTGACGATCCGTTCGGCAATGCGCGAACGACGCGCGCAAACGTCATCGAACGCCTGTTCGTCGCGCCCTACTGGGTGAATTACCACCTCGAGCATCATTTAATGATGTGGGTGCCGTGCTACCGGTTGCCGTTGTTGCGGCGCTTTTTGCTCGCCAACGGTTACGGTGAGCGTATGCTCTGCGCAAACGGCTATCTCGACGTACTCGCGCAGGTGACGGTGGATACTCAGGACGAGGCCGGGGGTGGTCGCCGCGAACGTGCGGTGGGCACGTTCAGCGACGGGTTTGGCGTTTGAATCAGAGCCGGCATCACGGCTCGTGGTTCGTTACACGAGCGGGATTACCTGCTCGGCGAAATCCTTCGCCACTTCACGGATGTGGGCGAGCGGTGGCAGCAAGCTCACTTCATTGAGACCGAGACGCTCCGCCAACCGGATCTGCTCGGCGATCTCGGATGGTCCGCCGACCATACACGCGCCTTCGATCATTTCCGGCGTTACGAACTTGCGTTCGCCGGACGGGTAGTAACTGCAGTGTCCGTCGTGCAGGACCTGGTGGATTTTCGCGCTCGGAATGTCGAGTTCCGCGAGATGGTCCACGTACTCTTCCCAAATGTTCTTCATGTAGTCGGGTACGACGCTGTCGTCTTTCGTATAACGCCATATCTCGTAGACGAAGTGGATCGCGACCGCAACCCATGAGCCGGCGCGTTCGATCACGCGGTCGTCGGTCAGTTTTTCCCCGGGACGCAGCACCACGGCGGTCGTCAATGTCGTCGTGTGGAATTTATCGAGCGCACGCCCGGCCTGCTCAGCGCCCTCGCGAACCTTACCGAGGTTGAACTCGAGCACGTCGGGCTGTTCGTTGAAGATGGAAATGAGGCCGTCGCCGTAGCGGCCCGCCGTTTTCAGCGCGAGCGGACCGTTACCGGCGACGTAGATCGGGACAGGATCCGCGGTATTGCGAAAGCCGGTGCCGTGGTCCTGCCATTTGATCGCCGTCGTCTTGCCCGCATATTCGTATTCGACTTCTTCCCCGTTCAGCATCGCGCGCACGACGCGCAGGTATTCACGAAACGCCTTGATCGGCATCGGATCCTGGCCCATCACCCGCATCGCGGTATGTCCCGTACCGATACCGAGGAAGACCCGCCCGGGTGCCAGGACGTTGATCGAGGCTATCGAGTGCGCTGTCGTTGGCGCGATCCGCGTGCCGGGGATTGCGACACCGGTACCGAGGCGGATGCGCGAGGTGTTCAGGGCGGCGGCGGCCATCGTGGCATAGCAATCGGACCACATCATCTGGGTGTCGGGGAACCAGCAGGCGTCGTAGCCCAGATCCTCGAACTCCTTGACTATCGGCCAGTCGCCGATCCGGGTTTGTACATGAAGACTGTATTGCATCGGATTCCTCGCGTTGTTCTTTTTGTGTCTGCAGCAGCGCCAACCCGAACCGGGCACTCGCCGGCTTCAGGGCGCGCCTGGCGGCGAAAGCATACGCAAATGCGACGGCGCGGTCGAACCGGCGCGGATGGGCAGATCCATACAATTTTGCACTTGCACCGCCGTCTGGCGGCGCAATCATGTAGACTGACGCGGTGCATCAATTCCGGTTGGAACCTCTATGCTCTACCATCTCTACGAGTTGAACCACGCGGTAATGTCACCGTTGCGGGCCGCGGTCGGTATGAATCGGATGCTGCTCGATTCGGAACACAATCCGTTCGCCGAAACCTATCCTGTAAAAATGGCATCGGCGGCACTCGAGGTATTCGACCGGGTAACGAAGCAGTACGCGAAGCCCGTATTTGGTATCGACGCTATCGATCTGGCCGGCCAGACGGTTCCCGTCACTGAATCCGTAGTCCACTCATTGCCATTTTGCGATCTTCGGCACTTCGAACGCGATCTGTCATCGTGCCGGAGCTCGCGGCCCGGTGATCCCTCCGTCCTGCTCGTGGCGCCGATGTCAGGTCACTATGCAACCCTGTTGCGCGGCACCGTGCGTGCGCTGTTGCCGGACCATGATGTCTACATCACGGACTGGTGCGATGCACGCGACGTAGCGCTCAGCGAAGGCCGTTTCGACCTTGATGACTATATCGATTACCTGATCAATTTTATCCGCCGCCTCGGCGACGACGTACATGTCATCGGGGTGTGCCAGCCGGGACCGGCGGTCGTTGCGGCGACGGCGCTGATGTCCGAGGCGGGCGATCGTTGTACGCCGGCGAGTGTTACGCTGATGGGCAGTCCTATCGACACCCGGATGAGCCCGACGAAACCGAACGAACTCGCATCGAGCAAGCCGCTCGAGTGGTTCGAGCGGAATGTGATCATGAGCGTGCCGTTTCCGAATCCGGGGTTCATGCGGCGTGTCTATCCGGGGTTTCTGCAATTAACCGGTTTCATGACGATGAATCTCGACCGTCACCTGAACGCGCATCACAAGCTTTACTCGGATCTCGTCACCGGTGACGGCGACTCCGCGGACGCGCACCGGCGTTTCTACGACGAATACCTGGCGGTTATGGATCTGACGGCTGAGTATTATCTGCAGACGATCGATGTAGTGTTCCAGCGCCACGCCTTACCCGAGCGTCGCATGCTGCATCGCGGCCACCGGATTGATACCGATGCGATCCGTGAGACGGCGCTGATGACGGTTGAAGGTGAACTCGATGACATCTCCGGCATCGGCCAGACCCAGGCGGCGCACGAGTTGTTCCGCAATGTGCCCGCGGCGAAACAGACGGATTACATCCAGCAAGGGGTAGGTCACTACGGGGTCTTCAACGGCTCGCGGTGGCGTTCGGAAATCGCGCCGCGAATCAAGGATTTCATCCGTTCGAATCGCGCCTGAGCCGCGCGCGTCTATTCGCGGACGAAATACCGCACGAATTCGATTTCCCGCCGCCATTCGGGGTTTTTTAGCGTCGCGGTGATTTTCAGGACGTCGTCATCGGTCAATTCAAACCGTTCCGCCAATCGTTCCGCGCTGTTCGTGCGCGTCTCGATCACGAATGCCGCGTCGTCGAGGTACGCGAGCGTTTGCCCCACAGCGTCGGTCGACACACCTTTCCCGGTTGCGGAATACACCCGTCCGGCCGGATTCGGGTTGACGAGCCGCTTCACCTTGCCGTCGTACGCTACGACGATGCGGTCGGCGACGTAGAGCTTGATCGTCTCGCACTGCAGCATCTGTCGCGTGACGACGCTGGCACTTGAAACGAGGCCGCTGCGGCGCGTCTGCCAGTCTTTGTCGCCGAAGCGGCGTTTGCCGAACGGGTCCGGCTTCTCGTTGCTGTCGCTGCTGCCGTATTCGCTCTGGTAGTCGCGCTCCTCGGTTTTTAGCAGGTTGACTTCGGCGGACAAGGTGCCGGAGGCATCCTCGTTGAGAACCCAGCTACCACTGAGTGCGGATAAATCCGCCGATTGAGCCGGTGCGCACGCCGCGATCAGCAACAGCGTTGCGATTGTAATGGTGGGGATCAGTTCAGTTCGTATCATGGCCTGCATTGTAATACAGCTGTGTACATGATTGACCTGCGACCCGGGTTTTATCGCGAAGTGTGGCGCTGCGGGGCGCAGTGTCCGCGGTTCCGGCGCGAGCAAGCGATATGGTAATGCGCAGCTTGAGCAAACCGCGGTAATTTTCGGAGTCCCGTAGCATGAGTGAACGTTATGCAGCGTTGAAAAAATTGAGCGACGAATTTCTCGGTGTTTTCAACCGCGCCGATATTGACGGCATCATGAGTTCGTTTGCCGAGGACGTCGTGTACGAAGAATTTTACGGCAAGGTCAGCGACGGCAAGGCAGCGATCAGAAGATCTTTCGAGAACCTGTTCAGTGACCGCTTCGGCACGATCCGGCTTGATGAGGATGACACGTTCATCGATGCGGACGCAGGCAAAGTCATGAGCAGTTGGCATCTGCATCTGGAGATGGATGGTCGGCCGGTGGCGCTTGCAGGTCTCGATCTGCTGTATTTCGACGGCAGCCGGATCACCCGCAAACTGACGTACGTGAAAGCCAGGGCCGGGCTCTACGAGCCCGCCTGACCGGGCGGTGGCGACGCGCCACCGTCGCTGCTAGTACGAACGCGGCAAACCGAGTTCGCGTTCTGCGATGTAGTTGAAAATCATTTCACGACTGACCGGGGCAATCCGGGGAATCATCATCTCGCGCAGGTAGCGTTCCACGTGATATTCCCGCGCATAGCCCATTCCGCCATGCGTCAGGACCGCAGTTTCGCAGGCCTTGAACCCGGCTTCGGCGGCAAGATACTTCGCCGCGTTTGCCTGGCCGCCGCACTCACGTCCGGCGTCGTACAGCATGGCCGCGTTGTAGGCGAGTAATTCGGCGGCCTCGAGGTCGATCCAGCTGCGCGCGAGCGGGTGGGCGATGCCCTGATTCTGACCAATAGGCCGGCCGAACACGACACGTTCCTGGGCGTACGTCGCGGCGCGCTGCAGGGCGGCACGACCAAGGCCGACGGCTTCCGCGGCGAGGAGGATTCGCTCGGGATTGAGTCCGTGCAGGATGTAATGGAAACCTTTCCCTTCCTCGCCGATCAGATCGTCGTATGGAACCGGCATGTTGTCGTAGAACACGGCGTTCGAGTCCACCGCCTTGCGGCCCATTTTGGGTATTTCACGCACTTCGGCGTAATCACGATTCAGATCGGTAAAGAACAGGCTCAAGCCGTCGGTTTTCTTTTTGACCTGGTCCTTTGGCGTCGTGCGCACGAGCAGCAGGACCTTTTCCGCCCGCTGCGCCATGGATGTCCAGTGTTTCTGACCGCTGATGAGATAGCCGTCGCCGGTGCGTTCCGCGCGGACATCGAGGCTCAGCGTGTCGAGGCCGGCATTCGGTTCCGTCACCCCGAAGCAGGCTTTCTTCTCGCCGCGGATCAATTCCGGCAGCATGCGTTGTTTTTGCGCGTCCGTGCCGAACACGACGACGGGGTTCAGTCCGAACACATTCAGATGAACCGCCGATGCGCCGGTGAATCCCGCTCCGGACTGCGCAATCGCCTGCATCATCAGCGCGGCTTCGGTAATGCCAAGCCCGGAACCGCCGTACTCCTCCGGCATCGCAATACCGAGCCAACCGCCCTCGGCGATGGCATCGACGAACTCGCTCGGAAACGATCCGTCCGTATCGCGTTCCAGCCAGTACTCGGCGTCGAAGTTTGCGCACAGCTTTTCGACGGCGTCGCGTATGGCCAATTGGTCTTCGGATAGAAAGTACGACATGTAGGACTCCTGTTCGTTTCGCGCGAGAAATTACGTGGTCCGCGAGCACGGGTCAAGCAAGCGAGGATAGCGAGGCGGGGTTGTGGCGGTGCCCGTGCAACGGGCGCCGCGGGTGATACGTTATACTTTGCGCCGATTACTGCCCAGCGACCCCAGACATGAAAGCAATTCGTATCGAACCGGTGGCGGACAATCCGTCACCGGACATCCCCGATTTAGTCGGTTTCGGCCGCCACTTTACCGACCGCATGTTCACGCATAAGTACACGCAGGCCGATGGCTGGCACGATCCCGTGATCGGGCCTTACCGTGACCTGGTCCTCGATCCGGCTGCCGCCGCGCTGCATTGCGGCCAAATGGTATTCGACGGGACGAAAGCCTACCGGCGTCCCGACGGGGATCTGAATCTGTTTCGCGTTGATCGGAACGTAGAGCGTTTCAATCGCTCGGCGGAGCGCATGGGGATGCCGCCGGTCGACGCCGGGCTGCACCTTGCGGCCATCGAGCGCCTCGTTGCGCTCGAGCATCGCTGGGTGCCGGACATGGACGAGGCATCGCTGTACATTCGCCCGGTCATGATTGCGACGGAGCCGGTACTCGAGGTCCGCGCGTCACGCGAATACCTGCACTATATTATCGTATCCCCGGTAGGGCCCTATTTCGCGGACGGGTTCAACCCGGTCTCGGTGTATGTGTCTCACGACCACGTGCGCGCGGTGCGCGGCGGTACGGGCGAGGCGAAAACGCCGGGCAATTACGCTGCGAGTATTGCCGTGTCAGAATCCGCGCGGGAATCGGGATGCCAGCAGGTGTTGTGGCTCGACGCGGTGGAGCGTCGCTATATCGACGAAGTCGGCGCGATGAACATCGCTTTCGTATACGACAACCAGGAAATCCGTACGCCGCCGTTATCCGGCGCGATTCTGCACGGTGTCACGCGCGATTCTGTTCTGCGACTCGCGCCCGACCTCGGTTATGACATGCGTGAACAGGCGCTGACGATCGATGAGGTGTGGCGTGACATCGAAAACGGCCGCATTACCGAAGCATTCGGCATGGGCACGGCTGCGGTGATTGCGCCGGTGGGGCGTCTCGTTTTCCGCGAACGGGAAGCATTGCTGAACGCCGGCATTACCGGGCCGGTGGCGCGCCGCCTGTATGACGAACTCACCGGTATTCAGTATGCACGCCGACCCGATCCCTATAACTGGACCCGGGTCGTGTCCGTCGCCGCTGATGCGCGCGAGCGTTCCGCCGGCGGATAGTCATATTCGCGCCAGATTGTTGCCGCAGTCACCGCGTATCGTCTGAACTTCGAGGCCGGTGGCGGCGATTACGTTGCGCTGGTCAAAGCGGATTCCCGCAATGGAGGTGGACGTTATGACTGATCCGGATTTTTCGCGCGGTTGTGCATTCGTGGGCGGTGAGTTCGTGCCGATCGATCAGGCTGCGATACCTATCACGGACACCGGGTTTACCCGCTCGGATGTCACCTATGACGTCGTCGGTGTGTGGCAGGGGCGCTTCTTTCGCCTCGACGACCATCTGGCCCGCTTCGAGCGCAGTTGGCTCCAGCTGCGCATGCACCCGCCGCTCGCTCGTGAGGCAATGCGCGAAGTTCTGCTCGAGTGCGTTGCGCGCTCCGGATTACGCGATGCGTATGTGGAAATGATCGTGAGCCGGGGCGTGCCGCGGGACGGGGATCGGGATCCGCGAAATTTTATCAACCGCTTCTATGCCTTCGCGATCCCCTATGTCTGGATCGCGCAGCCGGCGCAGCAGCTCGCGGGCTTGTCCGTCGTCGTTGCCAGGGGTGCGCGCCGCATACCGTCGGACTGCGTCGACCCGAGGGTGAAGAATTTCCACTGGGGTGATCTGACCCGGGGACTGTTCGAAGCTTACGACCGCGACGCGTATACGGCAGTGTTACTCGATGTCGACGGCAACGTGACGGAGGGGCCGGGCTTCAATATTTTTGGTGTCGAGTCCGGTAGGTTGCTGACGCCGGCTGACGGAGTCCTCGAGGGGATTACGCGCGACACGGTGATTACGCTGGCGCACGACGAAGGGATCGAAACCGTGGCCGGGAAGTTCGGCGCCGACCGCTTGCGCCGCTGTGACGAGATATTTCTGACGACGACCGCCGGTGGCATCATGCCGGTGACGGTACTCGACGGCGAACGCATCGGCGGGGGAGTGCCCGGCAAGATCACACTGATGCTGCGCGATCGATACTGGGCGGCACACGCGACCGGTGCATGGACCACGGCAGTCGAATACGACAAGGCGTCGTTACGCTCGGTCGGCTGACGGTTGGTCCCGGGGCGTTACCGGCGCGTCAGATCCGAGAGCTCCGTTAATTCCGGCGACGAGCTGGTAACACGTCGTCAGGGTCGGAACCGCGAGATTGAGGTGGCGTGCCTCGGTGATCGCATAACCGAGCGTTTCGTCGACTTCGAGGCGCTTACCGCGTTCGAGATCCTGCAGCGACGACATCCGGTGATTCGGCGCCGACTGCAACCAGTCACGTCCGACCCCGATCAGCACATCGCGAGCGTCCTCGATCGATCCCGTGATCACGCTGGCAACCGGCAGCGGTGACTGGTCCACGATCTCGATGTGTTTCGCCGCGGCAATCGTCCCCATCTCGCGGATCATGGCGCCCGCGACCTCCGCGCAACGGGGCTCGGCGAGAAAGTTCGCGGTTCTCAGGCGGGTAAGCACCGATAGCGCGAGCAGGGCGGTCCAGCCGACAAATTTCGACCACTCGACGGTGTCGATGTTCGCGACGGTCCGGGCGTTGATCCCGCTCGCATGAATCGCCGCCGCGACCGCGTCGGCGCGCCGGTCGACACCGCCGCCCGGGATGCCCAGATGCAGCATCACATTGCGCGTGAAGTTCGCACTGCCGTCCGCGAGCAGTTCGCCGCTCGTGTCGGCCATGCAGCCGAGTACCCGTTCCGGACCGAAACCGCGGGCCAGTTCGGCATTCTTGACGACGCCGTTCGCCACCGAGAATACGGTGGCAAAACGATCGCCGGCGAGACTCGCGACCGCCGCTTCGTTGTCGTAGGTTTTCGCGGTAAGGATGAGCAGGTCCGCGGACGGCGCCCGGGCCGGATCGGTAATGACATGACAACGGGTGCGGATTTCGCGCAGGCCGCGCACTTCGAGGCCCGCGTCCTGTAACTGCTTTGCGCGGCGGCCGCGCGCGATCAGGCTGACGTCATGACCGTCCGCGGCCAGGTGGGCGGCGAGTATGGTGCCGAGGGCTCCGGCGCCGAGGATAACGATACGCACTGCAGCCGCCGCTCAGGCGCCCCTGAAATTCGGCATCAACTCGCGTGCGAACAGTTCCATCGACCGGTTCACCTTCGCCGGGTCGAGTCCCGGCAACTGCATGTCCATGATGAAGTCGGTACAGTAATAATCAGCGCAAAACTGTTCGAGTTGCTTGCCGACGTCGTCCGGGCTGCCGATGAACATATCCTGCGCGAGCGGCGAATCGCGCAGCCCGCGGGCATTCGCCGCGGGTAATGGCGTGTCGTCGCCGGCGGCGTCTTTCGCTTCAGCAAGAATGTCCTTGTAGAACGTCAGCAGGTGCCACAGGTGATCCTCGCATTCATCCCACGCCTGCTCGCGGGTTGGTGCGACATAGACCATGCGCAACTGCGCGACATTGAACGCATCCGGATCGTGCCCCTCGGCGGCGAGCGTCTCGCGGTACAGCGGTGCCGGATCGGGGCCGAGCGTTGCCATCAGGTGATAGCCGAGCTTCGCGGCATTGCGTATCGCTTTTGGTCCGCGCGCGCCTATCCAGATTGGCGGGTAAGGATCCTGCACCGGACGCGGTGACAGCGTCATGTCCTTAATCTGGGTGTACTTGCCGTCGTACGTTACGCGCTCTTCGGTGAACAGTTTTTTGACGATATCGATCCCTTCACGCATACGCTCGCCGCGCGTACTGCGGTCCATGCACAGTGCGTTCCACTCGTGATAGGAATAACCCTGACCGATGCCGAAGTCGAAGCGGCCGTTTGAAAAAATATCGATGCAGGCAACGTCCTCGGCGGCGCGAACCGGGTGTTGGTAGGGCAGCAGCAGAATGAAACTACCGATGCGTATTTTCTTCGTGCGTGCCGCAATCGCGGCGGCCGTGGGTAGCAGTGACGGGTTGTAGCCATCCTCGGTGAAATGGTGCTCGGTGAGCCAGACATTGTCGTAGCCGAGTGTTTCGCCGAGGGCGATCTGGTCCAGCAATGCTTCGTACAGTGCCGGGAACGGTTTACGCCACTTAACCGGGTTGCGGAAGTCTTCCATAAAACCAAAACGCATACGTATCCCCTTCGCCCATTAGTGTCGGGCGAGCGTATTGCGTGTTCAGTATGGCGTCAATATACCGCGCGGCACCGAATCGCGTCGGGCTTAACCGGTTTCCTGCAGCGGCGGATTGTCGAGCACTTTCGCTATTGCATTCGTTACGGCCATGTCGACCGCACGGTTGATGCGTTCTACATCGCCCGGGGCAATGAAAAACATCCAGTCGACGACACTGCGTACGTACTTCGACGGTAACCGGTTTAATGCGAGGCAGGCGACGTCGGCTTGCGCTTCCATGGAAAGGTCGCCACCGACCTTGCGCAAGTGATCGATGACAAGTTGTTCGTAGACGTTCGTTACGCCCTGAAGCAGGTCCGGTTGGTCAGAGTTGCGTTCGACATTAAACAGCTTCTGCATGATCCCTTCCTCTAATCCGCGATAACGGCGCTGTCGGGCGCCGTCGTCCGCATTCCTTATCGGCCAGCAAGCGTGCTTCTGAACCCGCAACCGGGTGTTCAGGCGACAGCGAACCGGCGCCGGCCCGCGCGCTGTTTGCCGAACCTGCGGGGAATAGTACAAGAGCGCCCGGGTCTGCGTGGAGTAGCGCAGCGGGCGGACACAAATTTTAACGATGTGTCGTTGAAGTCGTCAGGCGTTGCGCGATGTTGTGATCGTTGCCGCCGGGCAGATCGGCGGAGCATCGTACGCGCATGGTGTGCGGTCAAGCGGGGTCGTTGCGGCGCGGCACAACGACGGACGTCCCACGGGGTGGCCGGCCGCGCGACAAGTACGGCCACCCCGGGGTTCACGCAGGCGGAAGCTAGTTCTTCGCGGCAAGGAGATCGCGGATTTCGGTCAGCAGTTTTTCCTCGGTGCTCGGCTCCGGTTCGGCTTCCGGTTCGGGCTCCGCTTCTTCGACCGAACGCATGGCCTGCGCCGTGTTCATCGCCTTGATCGCCATAAAGATAGCGAACGCGATGATCAGGAAATCGAGTATCGTCATGATGAACGTGCCGTAGTTGATCGACACGGCAGCCACTTCTCCCTGTGCTTCCTGGAGTACGATCGCGAGATCGCTGAAATCGACGCCGCCAAGCGCCAGGCCAATCGGCGGCATGATGATGTCTTTCACGAGTGATGCGACGATTTTCCCGAACGCCGCGCCGATGACGATACCGACAGCCATATCGACGACGTTGCCCTTCATCGCGAATTCCTTGAACTCGGATACCATTCCCATTGCTTGTCCCCTCTGGTGAGTTATTGAAGCGTTATAATTTTTCGCGCCGGTCCGTGAAAACCGTGCATGACGGGATACTAACAATCGCAAAATCGCGAAACCAGCGTGACCACGCAGACCGCGCATTTGGCCATGTCAACTTCATCCGATGGTGCACACAGGAACGGACGCAATGGTCTTTTTTTAACGAACCGGACTCGCTGAGATGACGAACAACAATATCAACGATACGTGGGCCACCGAGTCCACCGTGTATGCCGACGGCCTGTTTGACGGGCAGCAGATCCTGATCGGCGGTGGCGGCAGCGGCATGGGTCGGGCGACGGCGTGGCTCGCCGCACGCCTGGGCGCGCGGCCGATAATTTGCGGGCGAACCGAAGACAAACTCGCAGGCGTCGTTGGCGCGATTCGCGAACGCGGGCTCGAAGCGGAATATGCCGTCGTCGATATCCGCAGTCGCGATTCCGTCGAGCAGATGTTCTCCGATGTTGCGACCGCACATGGCCACATCGATGGCCTGATCAACAGCGCGGGTGGGCAGTTCCCGCAAGCGGCGATCGATTTCAGCGAGAAGGGCTGGCAAGCGGTAATCAACACAAACCTGAACGGTACCTGGCACATGATGCAGGCGGCCGCCACGCGCTGGCGTGACCAGGGACGCGGGGGACCCGTGACGAATATCGTGGTCGTACCGCAGGGATTGCACGGCGTCGCTCATACGCGTGCGGCACGGGCCGGGGTGATTGAACTGTCGCGTGCGGTGGCGGTGGAATGGGCGCGCTACGGTATCCGTGTGAACTGTATCGCGCCGGGTGCGATCGAAACGGAGGGTTGGGCGGTTTATTCCGAGGCTGCCCGGGCGAAATACCCGCGCACGAATCCAATGATGCGCGCCGGCACGGCCTGGGAAATTGCCGAGGCTTGCGTATTCCTGCACAGCCGCGCCGGCGGCTTCATCAACGGGGAGGTGCTCACGATCGATGGTGGTGGCCAGCACTGGGGCGAAATCTGGACCACGGGGAAACCGGAATACTTTGCCGCCGCCACGCGCTTGTGGGACGCGGACGCTACGGATTGACGCTGGTTTCAGTGCGTCGTTGCCGGGTCGCCGGCGGCGGACTCCTTCATTAGCCCGATCAAGGCCTCGCGCGCCTCCGGCGCGTCGGTCGCAACCCGCTTCATCGCGGCCGTAAAATCCTTGACCCGCCGATCGTGTTCATCGAGCAGGTTCGCGAGCCGCGCCTGCTCGGCGAGCGAGCGCTCGCCGCCGTAACGGTATTTTTCCGCGAGGCTTTCGAGGAACCCGAAGTGCGCCGATTTACTGTCGAGCATGCGCCGGTAGGCGCGCCAGGCATCGGCAGCGGCCGGCGGTAACGATTCCGGTTCCGGCCGCTCGCGGGTCAATTGAAAATGCGTTTGATAAACCCGACGAGACCGCCGCCGGCATCATTACTTGCGGCCGGGGCATTCGCCGGGCGATTGTCGCCGCGCGTGTTTTCCGCGCCACGCCGGCTCTGCCGGCCATTATCGTCCCGCGTTCGTGCAGCCGATTTTTCTTCCTTCGGCTTTGATTCGTCAACGCGCAGTTCGCGGCCCTGGAAATCGCTGCCATTGAGTGCGGCGATTGCTTCGCGAGCTTCGTCATCGTTGTCCATTTCGACAAATCCATAGCCGCGCGAGCGTTGCGTGCGGCGGTCGAAAATCACCTCCGCCGAGAGGACCTCGCCATAGGCTTCAAATGCTTCGCGTAATTCTTCGTCCTGCACACTGTAAGGCAGGTTACCGACGTAAATATTCATGTAAGTAACTCAATTCGTTCGTTGTGTTGGTCAATTGACGACATGCTCGATCGTTGCGGCCGAATCGATGCGTACGTCCGGGTGAAGATCCCGATCAATGGCTTCGCGTGGTTATGCTTGGAGACGTAACTGAACCGGCACGCGATGCCGTGGCGCTCCCGGGAGCGCCGCGGCATTCAAGCATATTCACCGGAAGCGCGCAAACGCACGCGCTCAGCCGGTGAATGCCTGGATGCCGGTTTGTGCGCGCCCGAGGATCAGCGCATGGACGTCGTGCGTTCCCTCATATGTGTTGACAGCCTCGAGATTCATCAGGTGACGGATCACGTGGTATTCGTCGGAGATCCCGTTGCCGCCGTGCATATCGCGGGCGACGCGTGCGATATCGAGTGCCTTGCCGCAGTTGTTACGCTTCAGCAGCGAAATTGCCTCGGGCGCGCCGCGCCCTGCATCGATCATGCGCCCGAGTTGTAGCGCAGCCTGGAGGCCGAGGGTGATTTCGGTCTGCATATCAGCGAGCTTCTTCTGCACGAGTTGGTTTGCCGCCAGCGGTCGGCCGAACTGAGTCCGCCCCAGCGTATAGTCGCGCGCAGCGTGCCAGCAAAACTCGGCCGCGCCCATGGCGCCCCAACTGATACCGTAGCGCGCGCGGTTCAGACAACCGAACGGGCCACGCAGGCCTTTTACGCTCGGCAGCAGCTGCGCTTCCTCGACAAAGACATCGTCCATCACGATTTCGCCCGTCACTGACGCGCGCAGCGAGAACTTGCCGTCAATTTTCGGGGTCGACAGCCCGGCCATACCGCGTTCCAGGATGAAACCGCGAATGACTCCGTCGTCGGTTTTGGCCCACACGACGAAAACGTCGGCGATAGGGGAATTCGTGATCCACATTTTGCTGCCGTTGAGTCGATAGCCGCCGTCGGCGGCGCTCGCGCGGGTCTTCATACCGCCCGGATCCGAGCCGTGATCGGGTTCCGTCAGGCCGAAGCACCCGACCCATTCTCCGCTGGCAAGTTTCGGCAGGTATTTTTCGCGTTGCGCTTCCGTGCCATAGGCGTAGATCGGGTGCATGACGAGGCTGGACTGGACGCTCATCGCCGAGCGGAATCCCGAGTCGACCCGTTCGACCTCGCGGGCGATGAGGCCGTAGGCGACGTAACTCGTTCCGGCGCCGCCGTACGCCTCGGGAATGGTCGGACCCAGCAGGCCCAGTTCGCCGAATTCGTTCATGATGCCGCGCTCGAACGATTCGTGGCGATGGATATCGAGGACCCGGGGAAGCAGGGTCCCCTGGCAGAATTCCCGCGCGGAATCGCGCACGAGCCGCTCTTCCTCGGTCAGTTGTTCTTCGAGGCCGAGCGGATCCTGCCAGTTGAACGGTCCCTCAGCCGTGGCCTTCGGGGACTTGATTTCGGACGGTGCGGATGCGCTCATTCGTTCGACTCCTTCGCTCGGTCGGTATTTTTTCGATGGTTACTGCGGCCCGGTACGCGGGCCGCTTCACTGTAGCGGGGCGCCGGGGCTTGTCAATACGGCCGTCGCCGCAGCCCGGGTGATGCGCAGACGAAGCCGGAGGCTTCCGGTATATTACGGCGCTCGCCGGCGGCAGTACTGGTCGCCGGACGCTACCCACAACCCAAGCAACGGAATACACCATGGATAAAGTCGTCGCGAACGCGGAAGCTGCAATCGAGGGGATCAACAGCGGTATGACCCTGATGATCGGAGGCTTTGGCGTCTGCGGGATCCCGGAGAACGCGATTGGCGCGCTGGCGCGCACCGACGTCACGGACCTTACCTGCATTTCGAACAACGCCGGCATCGTCGATTTCGGACTCGGTATCTTGCTGAAAGACCGCCGGATCCGAAAGATGATTGCCTCGTACGTAGGCGAGAACGACGAGTTCGAGCGGCAGATGCTCAGTGGCGAACTCGAAGTCGATTTGATTCCGCAGGGGACGCTCGCGGAACGATGCCGGGCCGCGGGCGCCGGTATCCCGGCCTTCTTCACACCGGCGGGCTACGGTACCGAAGTCGCGGCGGGCAAGGAGGTCCGGGTGTTCAACGGCAAACCGCATATTCTCGAGGAGGCGTTCCACGCCGATTTTGCGATAGTGAAGGCGTGGAAGGGCGATCGCGCCGGCAATCTGCTGTTCAAGGGTAGCGCGCGCAACTTCAATCCGGTCATGGCCATGGCCGGAAAAGTGACGATCGCCGAAGTCGAGCATCTCGTCGAAAACGGTGAAATCGATCCGAACGAGGTGCACACCCCGGGGATTTTCGTACAGCGGATATTTCAGGGGCAGCAGTACCTGAAGCCAATCGAACAACGAACCGTGCGTCCGCGGACCTGAACCGGTCACCAGTAAACGTCCCGTCTCCCATACTTATTCCGGAACCCTGACCATGTCACTGAAAAAAGAAGGTATAGCCCAACGTATCGCCCAGGATCTCGAGGATGGCTGGTACGTCAACCTCGGGATCGGCATCCCGACGCTCGTCGCGAATTACGTGCCGGACGGCATCAGCGTGGAATTTCAGTCCGAGAACGGCATCCTCGGCATGGGGCCGTTTCCGTATGAAGGCGAAGAGGATCCCGACATGATCAATGCCGGCAAGCAGACCGTGACCTTGCTGCCGGGGGCGTCGCTGTTCGATTCCTCGATGAGCTTCGCGATGATCCGCGGGCAGCATGTTCAGCTCACTGTTCTCGGGGCGATGGAAGTCGCGGATAACGGTGATATCGCGAACTGGAAGATCCCGGGCGCGATGGTCAAGGGGATGGGCGGTGCGATGGACCTGGTCGCGTCGGCCGAAAACATCATCGTCGCGATGATGCACACGAACAAGAAAGGCGAGTCGAAGTTGTTGCCGGCGTGCACCTTGCCGCTGACGGGTGTCGGCTGCGTCAGCCGCGTGGTGACGGACCTCGCGGTGATGGATGTCACGCCCGATGGTTTCAGACTCGTGGAACGGGCACCGGGCGTCAGTGTCGAGGCGATCGAAAAAGCAACCGCCGGGCGCCTCGTTATTGATGGTGACGTCCCCGAAATGAAGCTCTGAAAGACGCCGGCAAGCGCGCGGGGATCCTTCTCCAGCCTTTTGTGAACAGTCGTTTACTGCTAAAGTGCCGGGCCGGCACGCGCGCTGGGGCAAGCGCGATGGCGTTGCAATACGACTCGCTTGCGGTCGGCCTCGGGGGGCCCCTTTTGATGCACCGCGCGGGCAATTCGAGCACGTCGGGATCGAGACCGGAACGCACTGCGGGGCGGTCGCGTATCGCCGATGGCCGCGCAGTCCGCGCCGGCATTCGATGCCGGTTAATGAAACAGCAACTTGCAATCTTGATGTAACGGTTGCGATATCGTTCGCGTGCGGCGGTGAGCGCACTGCGGAAATCAACTAAACGACAAAGCTCACCTAAGTGACCGCGAAGGCGGCAGGTTTGGAGGCATAAATGAAAATCCTCGTGGCCGTGAAACGGGCCATAGACTACAACGTCAAAGCCCGGCCGAAATCGGACGGCAGCGGCGTCGATCTCGCTAACGTAAAAATGTCCATGAATCCGTTCGACGAAATCGCCGTCGAAGAGGCCATACGGCTGCAGGAAGCCGGTAAGGCCGAGGAAATCGTCGCCGTTTCCGTCGGGCCGAAGCAGTGCCAGGAAACGTTGCGGACGGCGATGGCCATGGGTGCCGATCGCGGCATTCTCGTGGAAACGGATGATGAAGTGCAGCCGCTCGCGGTCGCGAAAATCCTGCAGGCGCTCGTCGCGAAGGAAGAACCCGGGCTCGTCATCCTCGGCAAACAGGCAATTGACGACGACTCGAACCAGACCGGCCAGATGCTCGCGGCACTGCTGGGCTGGGGCCAGGGAACGTTCGCATGTGATGTGGAACTCGACGGTGACACGTTGAAGGTCAATCGGGAAATCGACGGCGGTACGCAGTCTGTCTCGCTGAAAATGCCCGCCGTCGTGACGACGGACCTGCGCCTGAACGAACCGCGCTACGTCAAACTGCCGAATATCATGAAGGCCAAGAAGAAGCCGCTCGATACGTTTACCCCGGCCGACCTCGGGGTCGATACGACGCCGCGGCTTAAATTGCTGAAAGCCGAAGAACCCCCGGTTCGCCAGGGCGGGATCAAAGTAGCTGACGTCGACGAACTCGTCAGCAAACTGCGCAATGAAGCAAAGGTAATCTAGACATGTCAGTACTGGTTTTCGCGGAACACGACAATGCATCACTGAACCCGGCAACGCTGAACGCGGTGGCGGCGGCAGTACAACTCTCCGATCAGATCGACGTGCTCGTTGCCGGCGCCGGCTGTTCAGCAGCGGCCGAAGCCGCCGCCCGGGTCGTGGGAGTCGCCCGGGTTCTCGTTGCCGACGCCGCGCAATACGACCACGCCGTGGCGGAAAACGTCGCTCCCCTGATCGTGAAGCTCGCAGCGGATTACAGCCATGTGCTGGCACCGTCGACGACGAGCGGCAAGAACGTCATGCCGCGGGTCGCGGCGCTGATGGACGTCGCGCAAATCTCGGACATCCTTTCGGTCGAATCCGAATCGGTCTTCACTCGCCCAATCTATGCGGGCAACATCATCGCGACCGTCGAATCGTCGGACGAGAAGAAGGTTATTACCGTCCGTACAACGGCTTTCGATCCGGTCGCTGCCGAAGGGGGCAGCGCTACTGTCGAGAACGTCGACGGCGTCGACAGCCCGGGGCTGTCGGAATTCATCGGCGAAGACCTGACGAAGTCGGACCGGCCGGAACTCGCCGCCGCGGACATTATCGTGTCCGGTGGCCGCGGGGTCGGCAGCGCGGAGAACTTCGCGATCATTGAAGAACTCGCCGACAAACTCGGCGCCGCTGTCGGTGCATCGCGCGCCGCGGTTGATGCCGGCTATGTGCCAAACGATTACCAGGTCGGGCAAACCGGCAAGGTCGTCGCGCCGCAACTCTACATCGCGATCGGCATCTCCGGCGCAATTCAGCATCTTGCCGGCATGAAGGACAGCAAGGTGATCGTCGCCATCAACAAGGATGAAGAAGCGCCGATATTCGGCGTCGCGGACTATGGCCTCGTGGGCGACCTGTTCAAGGAAGTCCCGAATATGGTCAAAGCTCTCGATTGATCGAGCAGCGGCACACACGAACGATGAATGGCCCGAGACGGAGGTAGCCCGTGGAACGTGAATCAATGGAGTTCGATGTCGTAATCGTCGGCGGCGGGCCGTCTGGCCTCGCGACAGCGATCCGCCTGCGCCAACTGGCCATTGAAAAAGGCGCGGACCTGACGGTCTGCCTGCTCGAGAAGGGCTCGGAAATCGGCGCGCACATTCTCTCCGGCGCCGTCATCGAACCGCGTTCATTGAACGAACTGTTACCCGACTGGCAAGCCAATGGTGCGCCGCTGAATACGCCGGTCAAGCGGGATCGCTTCCTGTTCATGACAGAGAAACGGGCATTCCCGTTTATTACGCCGCCGCAGATGCACAACGAGGGTAACTACATCGCGAGCCTCGGCAATGTGTGTCGCTGGCTGGCCGAGCAGGCCGAAGCTCTTGAAGTCGAAGTGTTCGCGGGGTTCGCCGCCGCCGAGCTTCTGTATCACGATGACGGCAGCGTGAAAGGTGTCGCAACCGGGGATATGGGGCGCCTGAAGGACGGCAGCGAAGGCCCGAATTTCGAAGTCGGTATGGAGTTGCATGCCCGCCAGACGGTGTTTGCCGAAGGTTGTCGCGGCTCCCTGACGAAGACCCTGTTCGACCGCTTCGATTTGCGCGACGGGGTAGAACCGCAGGTATACGGCATCGGGATCAAGGAACTGTGGCAAATTGACCCGGCGAAACATGAGCCCGGTCTTGTTACGCATACGGTTGGCTGGCCAATGGACATGCGCACTTATGGCGGCTCCTGGCAGTATCACTTCGAGGACAACCTCGTTTCCGTTGGCTTCGTCGTCGGTCTTGACTACGAAAACCCCTACCTGAGTCCGTTCAATGAAATGCAACGGTTCAAGACCCACCCGGCGATCCGCGACACGTTTATCGGTGGCAAGCGAATCGCCTATGGCGCGCGCGCAATCAGTGCCGGCGGGTTTCAGTCCATTCCGAAGCTGACGTTTCCGGGCGGGGTGATCGTGGGTGACGCGGCCGGCTTTCTGAATGTGCCGAAGATCAAGGGCACGCACACCGGGATGAAATCCGGTATGGTCGCGGCGGACGCGGTATTTGAACTGTTGCAGAGCGATGCAACGACGAATGAAGCGCACACATATCCGGAAAAGCTGCAGCAAAGCTGGGTCTGGGATGAGCTTTACCGGGAACGGAACATCAAACCTTCGTTTCACTGGGGCCTGTTGCCGGCAATGGCGTATGCCGGTTTCGATTCTCTTGTACTGCGCGGCAAGGCGCCCTGGACCCTGCACCACCGGCCCGACCATGCGCAGTTGAAACCGGCAGCCGAATGCAAACCGATCGACTACCCGAAACCGGACGGCGAACTCACTTTCGACAAGCTCTCGTCCGTGTTCCTGTCGAACACGAATCATGAAGAGGAGCAGCCGTGTCATCTCACGTTGAACGATGACAGCGTGCCCGTCGCGGTAAACTTCAAGGTCTATGCAGGTCCCGAAGAGCGGTATTGCCCGGCAGGCGTTTACGAGTACGTCGAAGTCGACGGCGCGACGCAATTGCAGATCAATGCGCAGAACTGCGTGCACTGCAAAACGTGCGACATCAAGGACCCGACACAGAACATCAACTGGGTGACGCCGGAAGGCAGCGGCGGCCCGAACTATCCGAACATGTAAACCCGGGTTCTTAATAGCGATGCCAAAAATCACCTATATCAACCATGCGGGCGAAGCTCAGACCGTTGACGTTCCGGTCGGCTGGACCGTTATGGAAGGCGCTGTCCAGAACAATATCGATGGCATTGTCGCCGAGTGCGGCGGCGGTTGCGCATGTGCAACCTGCCATGTCTATGTCGACGAAGCCTGGGTCGAAAAATTCGAGCCGGCTGCCAGCATGGAACAGGACATGCTCGAATGCACTGCCGCAGAGGCCACGGATCGTTCGCGCCTGAGCTGTCAGCTGCGCGTCACCGACGAGTGCGATGGGCTTGTCGTCCACTTGCCCGACGCGCAGACGTAAGATTGCCGGCGTGATGTTCAGGGCGGCAATTCCGGTGCCAGGCGAACGCGCGTCCGACCGTAACGAAGTGAACACGGAGGCGTTCCATGGCTGATGAGCCCATCGTCGTAATTGGTGCGGGACAGGCAGGGCTTCAGATCGCCGACTCGTTGCGCCGCGGTGGCTATGCCGGACCGCTCACACTGATAGGTGACGAATCTTCGCTGCCATATCAGCGCCCGCCGTTATCGAAACAGTATATCGGCGACGATATGGCGCCTGAACGTTTGCTGTTTCGGCCACCGGACTACTACACAAAGCAGTCGATTGAGGTGATGACCGGCGTCGCCGTCGAGGCGATCGATAGCGGGCAAAAATCGCTGTCGTTCGGCGGCGAAATGCGACGTTACGCGAAGCTCGCGCTGGCCACCGGCGCATCCGTGCGCAAGCTGCCGGTTCCCGGGGCGGACCTGCCGGGGGTTCGATACCTGCGCTCGCTCGATGATGCGGCCGGTATCCGCCATCAGCTGCGGGCCGCACCGTGTCGGGTCGTCGCGATCGGCGGCGGTTTTATTGGCCTCGAAATTGCCGCGTCCGCGCGCCAGCTCGGCCACGATGTTACCGTCGTCGAAGCGCTCGATCGCCTGATGGCCCGTGCTGTATCGCCGTTTGTGTCCGCGTACTACGCGGACCTTCACCGGCGACACGGCGTCGATGTATTACTCGAGACCGCGGTGACGGCGATCGAAGCCGGGACGGACGCCAGCCTCGGCGTGATACTCGGGGACGGGCGCACGCTGGCTGCCGATATGGTCGTCGTCGGGATCGGCTCGGTTCCAAACACGGAACTCGCTGAAGCCGCGGGGCTACAGTGCGCTAACGGCATCGTGGTCGACGAATTTGCCCGTACTTCCGCACCTGACATCGTTGCGGCGGGCGACTGCACGTTCCATCGTAACGTCCGCTACGCGGCGTCGCATCGACTGGAGTCGGTACAGAACGCGGTCGATCAGGCGAAGATCGCGGCGGCCACGCTGCTGGGTGAAGCGAAGGCCTATGACCAGGTGCCATGGTTCTGGTCGGATCAATATGACGCGAAGTTACAGATGGTCGGTACTTCGGTAGCGCACGAACGCTACGTGCTCAGGGGTGACCCGGCCGACGGCTCGTTCTCTGCATTCTATTTTCACGGCGATACACTGGTAGGGGTTGATTCGGTGAATCGGCCGGCCGATCATCTTGTCAGCAGGAAGTTGCTTGCGCTGGGCACCGCGGTGCCCGAAGAGATGATCGCGGACACAGAACAAAATCTTAAAACATTGCTTTGAATGCCGGCCAGCGCGCTGCAAAGCCGCGCGTCGCTTGCACACGGGTTTTTCACGGCGATGTCAAAAATACACTCTAGAGGGGAATGACGCAGCATGCCGAAGGTGATTTATATCGATGCGGACGGGAATCGTACGGAAGCGGATGTCGCGAATGGTTTATCCGTGATGGAAGGTGCCATCGGCGCGGGTGTCTCCGGAATCCTCGCTATTTGTGGCGGCAGCTGCGCGTGTAGCACGTGTCATGCGTACGTGGACGAGGCCTGGCAGGAAGCCGTCGGTAAACCTAACGAAATCGAGGACTCTACCCTGGAACTCGCAACTGACCGCCGCCCGGGCAGCCGCCTGACGTGTCAGATTATGATGCGCGACGAACTCGACGGTCTCGTCGTGCAGGTGGCCGACAACGATGGCTGAAACCGACCGTCAGTCGATTGGTTTCGTGCTCGACAGGGTTTCGATGTAGCGCGACCAATCGGCTGCGTTGTGCGCATCCCATCCCGTGAACTGAAATCCGATCAGGTACTCGTCCTCGCACAGATCCGCATATCGTACCCGACCAGTGGCCGCCAGCCATTCCTGAGTCCCGGGCAAACGAATTCTGAAGTTGAGTGCGCCGCCGTCGCGCGTGGCGGTTTTAAACCCGCGATAACGCATTTCCGGACAGCTGAGCTGAACGCCGCCGAGCGCGACGTTCGTCGTGACGATGTCGATCCCGGCAACGTCGACGTCGAGTTGGCGGGCGTAGCGGGCGTTCTTGCGGTCGTGTGAACTCACGGTGGTTCTGCTCGACGCGGTTTCATGGTAACCAAGCTTACCATGTGACGGAGGCGTGGAAGTGCGGGAGAGCCGGGTCGATGTAACGCGGAACACCGTGCATAAAACCACCCGCCCGGGGACTCCCCGGTGTTCGATTTCGTGAATCCGATTCGCTAATATATAGCGGCACCAGCGAGTCCGGGCTTGAACCGCGGGATTGCACCCCGGCGTAGGGCCGCACTGCCCGCGTCACGATCACCACGCCTCGTCACCACGTAGACGGATTGCTTTCCGGGGGCGAGGGACAGCGTACAGACCACGGACCTACACCATGTTCGAGTTGCACGAGTTCAACCTGTCGATGTCGTCGTACCGGGTCCGAATCGGACTGCGATTGAAGGGCGTTGCCTACCAGTCCATACCGGTGTCGCTGATCAAGGGAGGAGGGGAGCAGCACCTGCCTGAATATCGCGTGGTGAATCCCCAGGGCCTGGTACCGACGTACAACGATCACAAAATCAGCCTGAGCCAGTCGCTTGCGATTCTGGAGTATCTCGACGAGTGTTATCCGGAGCCCGCGTTTCTTCCCGGCAACGCATCGCAACGTGCCCGGGCCCGCCAGATAGCCCAGATCATCGCTTGTGATATCCAGCCGCTGACGAATCTGCGCGTGTTGGCCTATCTGAGAAATGTCCTGAAAGCCGACCAGACCGCGCGCAGCCTGTGGTTCCGTCAATGGTTACTCGATGGTCTCGATGCGCTGGAATTGTGGTTAACCGCAGAGCGCGGGATGAGCCGTTATTGCGTCGGGGATCAAATTACGCTTGCCGATATCGTTCTCGTGCCGCAGCTGTACCAGGCGCGCCGATTCAAATTGCCGCTCGACGATTTTCCGCGTCTGTGCGATGTCGAAGCGGCGTGCCTCGAGAACCCGGCGTTTCAAGCGGACGATTGAAAACGACCGCGCCGCCCGTCGCACCTGAGGTGCCCGTGGATCCGGGCACGGCCGGGAAGTAGCGTACTGAAGGGGGACGCCTTGCCACATTTCATCATCGAGTACTCCGCAAATCTCGAACCCCATATTGATATCAACGCACTCGTACGCACCGTGCACGAGGCCGCGATCGAAACCGGCATCTTCCCGCTGAAAGGCCTGCGCACCCGTGCCTGCCCGCGCCATACCTACCGAATTGCCGATGCGCACCCGGACAACGCGTTTGTCCACATCACCGCGCGCGTCGGCCACGGCCGCACGGTTGCGATCAGGCGGGCGGCCGGCGAGGCCGTGTTCGGGGCCGCGTGCGAGTTTCTGCGGCCGCATTTCGAACGAAATCCGCTCGCGATATCGTTTGAAATGGAGCAAATCGATCCGGACACGAGCTTTAAATCAAACAATTTACCCGCATGGATTACGCACCGTAATGAAGCAGGCGACTCGTGATCGGCTCGATTTCGCGCCGCCCGGGTGCAGGATATGCGCACTTGCGCGCGTGGCTGCCGGCTTCACGATGCGGCACGGAAATTGCCACTGGATATCGCAGATGTGAACCGTCATACGGCGCTGAATGGTCAGTATTTTCCAATCCATAAATGAGTCTGAAGGGAGGGTGAGAGGGTTGTCTGTTAGGCGGTTTTCAGGGTCTGTCCACGAATAGTTTTGAAGAGTTTCCGGCGTGCCTTTTGTAGTTGGTCCGCGGCCTGATTGTCGCTGATCTGGTAAGCGAATTTATCGAGTATTTCAAAGCTGACGCCGGGTTTCAAATAGTCTTTGGCGCTGGGCAGTGATTTGAGTTTGTCGTAGGGTGTCATCATGTTCTCATAGCGGTAGAGCTTGCGCTGTTTTCCGTCCTTGTCGACCCGGGTTTCCGGGAAGAAACAGGGGCGGTGGAAGTTGAGATAGGGATCCAAGTGTTGGTGATTGAAGGCATTGATGAGCGGTGCCCAACGTTGCGGGATATGGGTGTAACCGAACAGTTTTCTGATCACGGCACCGTTTTTGCTCTCTGCCAACGCATTATCGTTGGACTGACGCGAGCGTGACTTGGTGAACTCGATACGCAGTTTTTCGAGCAGTTCGGCAACCCGTTTGTTGATGTATTCCGAGCCGTTGTCGGAGTGGAAGCCGAGCACCGTGAAAGGGAAGATTTCCAGCAGCTGCTCCAGGGCTGGAATGAGGTAGCGCTCGCTGATTTTCTCGACCGTACACACGACCTCAAACTGGGTGACTTCATCGACGGCGTTGATATGGTAGACGCCTTTGTGTTTGTCTAAATCCCCTTGGTGCACGGTATCGATGCGGATATAGCCTGGCTTGCCATCAGGCCGGGGTTTGCGGCGCTCACCGAGAGTCGATGGCTTGGGTCGGGTTTTCTGGAAGTGACGTCTTTGTCGGATGTAGGGAGTCGACTTTTTCAGGTTGTACAGATGGCTCACAGAGATCGATGCCAGCGAGGTGTACTCCGTCTGTCCAAAGACGCCGCAGGCCCGCTCACACAACTTCTTGAGCGCCGGGCCACAGGGTGTGTCATGGCGCTCATCCATCGCCGCCAGTAGGCGGATATCGGTGTTGGTGTACTGTTGTTTAAAACCGGACACGGTCCGCTGGCGGCGCTGGAGCCGGCCCGTCTTGCGGTACTGGGTGATCAGTCGGGTGAGCTGTTGACGGGAGTAACCGCTGATCTTTATGAGGTAGCGGATCACCACCCCTTTGCCTGGGAGTGTCCTGATTTCTGTGTGTGAGCCGGTTAGTGATTTCACGCAGTTAATGTGAAGCGTTCGCCGAATTGTATCGCGAGTTGAGACTTGGCGGCATGCCACTCTTTGGGCGGGCGCTTCCACTTCGCTTCGACGTTCCGAAGCGAGAGGTAGATCAGCTTGATGGCCGCTTCGTCGCTCGGGAAGTGGCCCTTGTTTCGGATCGTCTTGCGGACCTGGCTGTGCAGACTCTCGATGGCGTTGGTGGTGTAAATGATCTTGCGCACCTCGGCCGAGAAGGCAAAGAAGGGGACCACCTCGTTCCATTTTCGTCGCCAGCTCGCGACGATCGGCGGATACTTCTGGCCCCAAGGCCCTTGTTCGAACTCGTCCAGGGCAGCGGCCGCAGCCTCCGCACTACTCGCGCCGTAGATGGGCTTGAGCGCTTTGGCAATGGCCTTGCGCTCTTTC
>CAXBJY010000056.1:0-38781 GCA_963976285.1 uncultured Gammaproteobacteria bacterium | reverse complement strand
GCCGATATCTATTGCGGCACCGGCATGCTGAACACGATTTTGACGGGCCAGGGACGCAGGATCGGCCTGCTCGTGACGCGGGGCTTCGAGGACATCACGGTAATGGAAGGTGGTCTCAGTTACCTCGGTCAGAGTCAGGCCGAGGTATTGCACCAGCAGTTGCACCGGCATACGCGTCCGCTGGTCGAACCGAAGAACGTGCATGGCATCAGCGAACGTCTCGGTGGTGGCTGTTACCAGGGCAATATCCACTTACCCGCCGGGGCCGAACTGATCCCGCTGAACGAAAACCAGGTACGCAAGGCCGCGCACGCGCTCGTCGATGCCGGAGTCGAGGTGATCGGGATCCTGTTCCTGTATTCATTTGTCGACCCCGTCCACGAGCACGCGGCGAAAGCGATTTGCGAATCGGTACTGAAGGAACGCGGCGTGCAGTTGCCGGTGGTCTGTTCCGCTGACGTCGCACCGGTATCGAAAGAAAACAATCGCCTCAAGTCACTGCTGTTTCAGTGCTTCGCCGCGGAACAGGTTCGCGACTCGCTGCTTGCGGTGGAAACCCAGGCCCGGGAGTACGGTTATCGTGGCCGCCTGCTGACCCTGCTGTCGTATGGCGGTGCGGTGAACATGGAATATCCGCGCCTGTATGAAACGATGATCTCCGGTCCCATCGGCGGTCTGATCGGTGCGCAGTTCATTGCCGACCAGCTCAATCTCGACAGCGTCGTCACCGCCGATATGGGCGGTACGAGTTTCGACGTCGGACTCGTTATGGACAAGCGGATCGGGATTACGAAAAGTGCCGACCTTGCGGGACATCGGCTCGCCTTGCCGATGGTGGAACTCGATTCCGTTGGCAGCGGCGCGGGCTCCGTTGTTTACGTCGACGAATACAAGCGGCTGCACGTCGGACCGGAAAGCGCGGGCGCGAAAGTGGGGATCTGCTTCCAGTACGACCGACTGACAATCACGGATATCAACGTGGCGCTCGGTTACGTCGACCCTGACTACTTCCTCGGTGGTCAGATGAAACTCGATCGCGACAAGGCACTCGCCGCGCTCGACGAGGCCGTGGCGAAACCGCTCGGGCTCGATGTCTATGAAGCGGGCGCGGGGGTCCTCGATATCGTCAATACGGAGATGAGCGACCTGCTCCGGACCATGGTTGCCGCGAAGGGTTACGACACGCACGATTTCACGCTGCTGTATTACGGCGGTGCCGGACCCGTGCATATGTACGGATTCGCCGAAGGCATCGAGTTCGCCGATGTGATCACCCTGCCCTGGGCCGCCGGATTTTCCGCGTTCGGCGCGGCCTGCGCGGAGTACATGCATCGCTACGATCGCGGCTCACGACTGCTGATCCCTAACGGTCTGTCGGAGGCAGAACTCGACGACGTCGCCGCGCAGATCCGTGCTGCGTGGGAAGGACTCGAACACGAGGCGCGCGAGGAAATGCGGACCGAAGGGGTCGACCCGGCGAAGCTCGTATTTCGTTACGGCGTGTCGGCGCGCTACATCGGACAGCTCGAAAGTTTCGATACGATGTTGCCGGACGGTTCGATGACGGGGGCGGACGATGTGCGTCGCATGATCGCGGCGTTCGAGGATATGTACACGAAAGTGTATCCGGAAGGCGCGCGCTTCCCCGACGCCGGTTATTCCCTGACGACCGTCAATCTCGAAGCCGTCGCCCCGAAACCCCAGCCTTCGCTGCCGGATTATCCGCTCGCCGGCGTCGTGCCGTCGCCGGAAGCGTACGTGGAAACCCGCGACGTGTACCACAAGAATGCCTGGACCCCGTTCAAGGTCTATGAGATGGCCGCACTCGAACCCGGCAATGAAATACCCGGACCGGCGATTATTCGCGATCCGATGACCACCGTCGTTATTCCGCCTGGCCGCGAAATGTGGCTCGATGCGAAGCGAATACTGCACTACCGCTAACGGAGAACCTGCCTGTGAAACTCGCCACCTTCAGCCACGACGGGAAAGCCGCGATTGGCCGCGTCGAAGACGACACGATTATCGATTTGAGCAAGACCGGACTGCCCGGCGAGATGAGCGTCCTGCTCGCCGCGGGCCGCCCGGCTCTGCAGCAGGCTGCGAGCGCGGACGGACAACGTCTCGGGCTGAGCCAGGTTGAACTGCTCGCGCCGGTACTGCGCCCGCCGAAGATTCTCGCAATCGGACTGAACTACCGGGATCACATCGAGGAAACCGGACTCGACACGCCGGAATTCCCGATGTTCTTCAACAAACAATCAACCTCGGCGAACGGTCCGTACGCGCCGTGGCATATGCCAAAAGTGTCGGACAAACTCGATTACGAAGGTGAACTCGGTTTTGTTATCGGGCAGCGTTGCCGTCACGTGCCGCGGGAAAAAGCGCACGAAGTAATCGCGGGTTACTGTGTGTGTAACGACGGCAGCGTGCGCGACTGGCAGATGCGCTCACAGACATTTACGCTCGGGAAGTCGTTCGACACGCATTGCCCGTTCGGACCGTACATCGTCACCCCCGACGAAGTCGGCGATCCGCATGCTCTCGATCTGAAAACCTGGGTAAACGGCGAACTGCGTCAGGATTCCAACACCCGACATCTCGTGTTCGACTGCTTCGATCAAATCGCCACGCTGACGCAGGCGTTTACGCTCGAGCCCGGCGACCTGATCCTTACCGGCACCCCGAGCGGGGTCGGGATCGGGTTCAAGCCGAAGAAATTCCTTCGGGTCGGCGACAAGGTTCGCATCGAGATCGAGAACATCGGATATATCGAAAACGAAGTCATCGCGGAACCGTAAGGCCGCGAACGAAGCGCACGCTTTGCCGCGACGGGCGGCGCAGCATCGACTATCGCCGTAGCGGCATTGCCTGCCGCCCGGACACAACCAGGTGGGGCAATCTGAATGTATGCATGGCAGTTCGACGAATACGGCCGGTTCGAGGATGTACTGAACTGGGTTGAGCGGGATACCCCGACCCCCGCTGCGAACCAGGCGCTCGTACGCACGAGCGCGGTGTCGCTGAACTTCCCTGATTTGCTCATCACGCAGGGCCTGTATCAGAACAGGGCACCGCTGCCCGCGGTCCCGGGCTGCGAGGCAGTCGGTATCGTCGAAAGCGCGGGCGCGGACAGTAATTTCACGGTAGGTGAACGCGTTGTCGGTTTTGCGCACTCCGGCGGTACGCTCGCGGATTGTTTCCTCGTCGACAATAACAATGCCTGGTCTGTGCCGGAACACGTCAGTGACATCCAGGCCGCGGCACTGAGCGTCACCTACGGGACATCGTATTTCGGAATCCGGCACCGTGCCCGCATCGAGCCGGGCGAAGTACTGCTCGTACTCGGCGCGTCCGGCGGCGTCGGTACGGCCGCGGTGCAACTCGGGAAAGTCTTCGGCGCAACCGTGATCGCCGCCGCCGGCAGTGCCGGGAAGCTCGAGGTCTGCCGCAGCATCGGCGCGGATCACGTGATCAACTACCGGGAAGAAGACATCGTCGAGCGGGTCAAGGCGCTTACCGACGGGCGCGGGGCGGACGTGATTTACGACCCGATCGGCGGCGACATGTTCGACCAGGTGAAGCGTTGCGTAAACTGGGAAGGCCGCATCGTCATCGTCGGGTTCGCATCCGGCCGGATCCCGAGTATCGAGTGCAATCGATTGCTGCTGAAAAACATGGCGGTACTCGGACTCGCCTGGGGCCAATACCTCGAACGTGACCCGGCGAAAGGTGCGGCCTGTCAGGAGACCCTGTACGGTTATCTTGCCGACGGTTCGATCGACCCGGTGATCTACCGGGTGCTCCCGTTCGCCGACGTCAAACAAGGGTTGCGCCTGATGGAAAGCCGTGAACTCTACGGCAAGATCGTCATCACCCGATAAGATCCGAGAGGACTAGCCCGATGTTACGTGGCAGTTGTTTATGTGGTGCGGTGACATACGCCCTCGATGGCGCACCGTTGCTGATGGAAAACTGTCACTGTTCGATGTGCCGCAAGGCGCACGGCAGCGCGTACACGACGTTTCTGAAGATAGCGCGCAAGGACTTTCGGTTCACGCAGGGTGAAGACCACGTTGCCCGCTACCGCTCGTCGGCCGGGGTAACGCGCAGTTTTTGCCGCGAATGTGGCGGCAGGCTGTTGTTCGACTGGGAGCAGGCCACCGAGCACCTGTGGCTCGCGGCCGGCGGTCTCGACGACGATCCGGGCATGACCCCGTCGATCCACATCTTTGTCGGCAGCCAGGCAGGCTGGGTTCAGATCGACGACGACCTGCCACAGTATGAGGCGTATCCACCCGCCCAGTGACCGCCATGAACACCATCCCGGACATGATTCATTACTTCGACTACAAGAGTCCTTACGCCTACCTCGCGCAGGCCGAGTTGTTCGAACTCGCGGCGCGTGGCGATTTGCGCATCGAATGGCGACCGCTGACCCTGGACATTCCCAAGTATCTCGGTAGCGCGGAACTCGATGAGAACGGTGAAGTCATTACGGCGTCGCGGAACGAGCATCAATGGCGCCGGGTGAAATACTCCTACATGGATTGCCGGCGCGAAGCGCATCGTCGCGGTCTCACCCTGCGCGGGCCGCGCAAGATTTTTGACAGTGAACTCGCGCATGTCGGCTTTCTGTTTGCCGCCGCCCAGGGTGATTTCCGTCCCTATCACGATATCGTGTTCGAGCGCTTTTGGCGTCGTGAGCTGGATATCGAAGACATCAACGTGATCGAAGCGACCCTCCGCGAGGCCGGGATCGATACCCGGGGCTTTCGCGATTACGCCGCGACGACCGGACGGACGGCCCTCGATGCGGTGCAGCGAACCGCCGAATCCGGTGGTGTGTTCGGCGTACCGTCTTACGTCGTCGATGGCGAGTTGTTCTGGGGCGCCGAGCGACTGGAACGCGCGCTCGAGAAGGCCGGAGTGCTCCCGCGCGGCTGACGGTCACGGGTTGCGTTCCGCAACGTTCTTATTGCGTTGCACATAAGCGTCGGCCCGATCGGAACAAATCTGGTTGTAAGTTGTCCGGCCTGCGTCCAGAATAAGATGCCAAGGCCGAGCCAGAAACCTGCATCAGGTGGAAGTAATATAAAAAACGAACGGGTAGCCGAATCCGAGTCACGCATCGCCCCACTCGCCCGAGCGGCTCATCCGAACAGACTTCTTGCCCATGTCATCGACGATCACACCGTTTCTGCTGCACGATTGCCTGAGCCCCGCGCCAGGACTGCCACACCGAATTCCTCATGTCATTCATCCTTCGTTCCAGACCGGAGCGTAAGTCTGTGCCGACTTGCGCTGCGCAACTCAATGCACGTGGCACGCGATAGGAGATTGGTCCCGCAATGAATATCTATGTTGGCAACCTGTCATACGACATGAGCGAGGAAGAACTTCGGCATTCGTTCGAAGATCACGGTGCCGTTGATTCGGCGAAAATAATCATGGATCGCGAAACCGGCCGTTCGAAAGGCTTCGGTTTCGTCGAAATGCCGGACGCTTCCGAAGCGCAGGCGGCAATCCAGGAACTCAATGGTGCGATGGTGAGCGGTCGGCCACTGCGTGTGAACGAAGCGAAACCGCGGCGCGAATTCAGTCCGCGCCGGGGGGCACGGTAACCGGCGCCGGCACTCGGCCGGCGGGGGCCGGCGACGACGGGCGGGTGAGGCGCAGCGAATCCGGCGCCCGGGCGATCGAGTTCTGGTTCGATTTCGCCAGTACTTATTCCTACCCCGCGGCAATGCGGCTCGCTGACGCCGCGGCGACAGCACGCGTTCCGGTGATCTGGCGCGCGATGCTGCTCGGGCCGATATTTCAGGCGCAGGGGTGGAACGATTCGCCGTTTAATGTTTACCCCGCGAAGGGGCGATACATGTGGCACGACATGCAGCGCTTGTGCCGCGAACTCGGACTGCCGTACGCGCGCCCGTCTGAATTCCCGCGCAACGGCCTGCTCGCCGCGCGCGTTGCCTGTGCGTGTGACGACGATCCGCGACTGGGTTCCTTCGTGCGTGCGGTCTTCACCGCGAATTTCGTCCGCGACGAGGATATCGCTGATCCCGCCATCGTTCGCAGCTGTCTCGAAGCAGCGGGCATGGCACCCGCCGAACCCCTGAACCGGGCGCAGTCGCCCGCGGTGAAGCAACTGCTCAGGGAGCGGACCGCAACGGCCGCGCAGGCGGGAATCTTTGGCGCGCCGACTTTTCGCGTCGAGGGTGAGCTGTTCTGGGGTAACGAACGCCTGGCGGCGGCAATTGCCGCCGCGAGCTCAGGGAGCGCGTAATTTGTAGCGCTGGATCTTGCCGGTCGCGGTTTTCGGGAGTTCCTCGATGAATTCGATCCAGCGGGGATATTTCCACTTTTCCGTATGCAGCTTCACGAAGTCCTGCAGTTCGCGCTCACGCTTCGCGTACTCCGATGCCGGCGCACGATTGCGCAGCACGACGAATGCCTTGGGCTTGATATTCCCGTCTCCGTCCGCGTGCGCGACAACAGCGGCTTCGACAACCTCCGGATGCGTCATCAGGACGGTTTCCACATCGAACGGCGACACCCAGTTGCCGCCGGACTTGAACATGTCATCGGTGCGGCCGCAAAAGTGATAATAGCCCTGCTCATCGCGAAAATATTTGTCGCCGGTGAATGTCCATGTGCCGGCGAACGTTCGGCGCGATTTTTCGATCTGGTTCCAGTAGCCCTCCGCGCTCGAATCGCCGCTTACCGCGAGTTCACCGATTTCGTGCGCGGCCGTAATGACTTCGCCGGCGTCGTCGACGAGTTTCGCCGCGTACCCAGGCACAGGTAATCCGGACGCGCCGTAGCGCACGTCATCTGGCCGGTTACTCAGAAAAATATGCAGCATTTCCGTGGAGCCGACCCCGTCGATGACCGGCACGCCGAAGCGTTCCTGCCAGCGACGCCCGGTCGCTTCGGGCAAGGCCTCGCCTGCCGATACGCACAGTCGCAGGCGGCTCGAGCCGACTTCCGCGCGCGTCGCTTCATCGGCGAGGATCGCGGCGTACAGCGTCGGTACGCCGAAATACACCGTTGCGCTGTCGCGCCGTAACAGCGCGAGTACGAGCGCCGGGGTGGGACGCTCCCGGGTCAATATCGTCGTCGCGCCGACCGATAGCGGAAACGTCATACCGTTACCGAGGCCGTAGGCGAAAAACAGTTTCGCCGCCGAATACACGATGTCGTCTTCGCGCATGCCGAGAACCTCGCGGCCGAATGCATTTGCCGTATACACGAGGCTGCGGTGCAGATGCTTTACACCCTTCGGGTTGCCGGTGGAACCCGACGAATACAACCAGAACGCCACCTCATCGGCGCACGTGTCGGCGCACACGAGCGAACCTGAAGCCGCGCTACGCAGTGCATCGAGTGAGGGCATGCCGTCGGTGGCGCCGTCGGCAATGATGACCTCGCGCAGTGCCGGTTGATCGACAAGTGCTTCGGCGACAACTGGGTACAGGGCCGCACTCACGACCAGGATCTGTGCGCGACTGTCCTGCAGGATATAGCGATAGTGCTCCGCGGTGAGCAGCGTATTGATCGGCACGGGAACGATACCGGCCTTGATCGCGCCCCAGAACACGCTGACGAAATCGATGCTGTCCTGCATGATCATCGCGATGCGGGCTTCCGCTCCGAGGCCCGCGTTGCGCAGGACATTCCCGCACTGGTTCACGCGAACCGCAAGCTCGCCGTACGAGTAGCGCCCTTCGTCGTCGATATAGGCGATCTTGTCGAGTCGACCGGCATCGAGATGTTGGTCGATAAAATGCGTCGCCGCGTTGAAGCGTCGCGGCACCGGATTCGCGTGGTCGTCGCGGTCGTTCATTGTTGATTCACTCGTCGAGGAAGTCCGGGAAGTCCTTCGCCACCGACATCGTGTAGCGGGCCGGGCGTTTTTCGAGGAAACTCGTCACGCCCTCGTGCGCGTCGGCGCCGCCGCCCATGACGAACAGGGCTTTGGATTCGAGCCGAAACGCATCTTCGGGATTTTTCGCGCCCAGCATTTGCCACAGCAGACGTCGCGCGATCGCGGCCGATACGGCGCTCGTATTGTCGGCGATGGAACGCGCGATCTCGTGCGCTCGCGGCAGCAGGCTGTCGGACGGCAACAACTCCGAGACGAGACCGCTCGTGTGCGCTTCCCGCGCATCGAACACGCGCCCCGTCAGGAACCAGTCGAGCGCCTGGTTGATGCCGACGACCCGCGGGGCAAACCACGAACTGCAGGCATCCGGTGCAATCCCGCGCCGGGTGAACACAAACCCCATCTTTGCCGACGTACTCGCGATTCTGAAGTCGCACGGTAACGTCATCGTGATCCCGACCCCGGTTGCCGGACCATTGATTGCCGCGATGGTCGCCTTGCGGCAGTTGAAAATTCGCAGTGTCAGCAGACCGCCACCGTCGCGATGTGACTCGAGATCGTTCTCGTTCATGCGATTGAACGTGCTGCCGCCGGCGCTCAAGTCCGCGCCCGCGCAGAAAGCCCGCCCGGCCCCGGTGATGATCACGACCCGGACCTCGTCGTTCGCATCCGCTTCGTCGAAAGCCGCGAGCAGTTCGTCGAGCATCGTTCGATTGAACGCGTTCAGCACGTCCGGCCGGTTCAGCGTGATCGTCATCACACCGTTGTCGATTTTCGTCAGTAGCGTCGTCGCCGCCATGGCTGCCCCCGGAACCTCAGGTTTCTATGAGTGGTTTGACTTCTTCGATTACGCGTCGGGTTTGGTCAAACGTATCGTCGTCGCCGGCGCTCACCGGAAACAGGACGAATTTCGAAGCGCCCGCCGTGATGTACTCGCGCAAACGCGCCGTCAGCTTCGCCGTATCGCCGATACAAAACAGCGGATTCAGGTCGATGTCTGCCCCGACTCCCGCGCGCAGAAGGAACGGCGAATTGCGTACCGCGTCGTCGTCCGCACTGCCAATCCGAAACGCGATCGATGCGCCGTAATGGTCGTCGTCGATCGTGCGACCGGTATTCAGCAGCTCCGCCTTGATCATCGAAATTGAACCGGCGACATCGGCCGGACTCGCGGCGCCCCCGATCCAGCCGCTGCCAAGCCGCGCCGTGCGTTTCGCCGCCGCGGGGCTCGACCCGCCTATCCACAGCGGGAGCGGCTGCTGGATCGGTCGTGGCGCGATGCTGGCATTGCGGTACTGGAAGAACTTGCCGTCGAAATCCACGGACTCCTCGGCCCATAAACGTTCCATCAGCGTGAACATCTCGTTCGCGATGGAACCGCGATGATCCGCGCTCCGGCCCATTGCCTTCCACTCCGCGGCATTCGGGTATCCGACTCCGAACATCGGCAGCAGGCGCCCGTTGCTGAGGAAATCGACCGTTGCGCATTCTTTCGCGAGTACGAGCGGGTCGCGCAAAGGGACGACGATCGCGTTCATGCCGAATTTGATCTTCTCGGTGCAACCCGCCAGCGTCGCAAGCGCGGTGACCGATTCGAGATAGCTGTCCGTCGAGACGAGTCGGTCGGACTGCCACATCGAGTCCACGCCGTGCTGCTCGAGAAACTCGGCCCAGCGAAAATAACTGCGCGGGTGATCGAACGGAAAGTTCGCAAGTCCAAACCCCAGGCGTATGCTCATTGTCTGCTCCGCAAATCGTTATCGTGTTGGATCGCGTGGATCAGAATTCCATCGGCGACTTGAAATGGGCGTCGAAAAATCGCTCGCGGTGTTCGCGCAGCAGCGGCGTAAATGCTGCCGTCACGGCCGGGTCGGCCTCGTGAAACAGCGGCCGGAAATCCTCCGGCACCGGGATCCGGTCCCAGGAAATAACCTCGATGAGGTTCGAGAACGCGGTCCAGTAGAAATCCACCGCGCTCGGTGCATCACCGACGAAGTAAGCGCTGCCGGCCCGCCGCTGGCGTTCGAGTTGTTGATCCAGCATGCGCAGCGTAGCGGCGATGCGAGCGCCCGCGCGCTTCATGTCGGCTGTATTGTACTGGTACTTGCCGGCCATACGCGTAATGCCTTCGGGTGCGTTGCCCGACTCGATCATCGGGCCAAACATGAGCAGACGACGATTCCAGCCGAGGCCCATTTCCCCGCACAGTTCATGCGACATGCCGAACACTTCCATGCGTGCGTACGGATCGTCAGGAATGAGCGCGGGTTTCGGTGCCAGGCGTTCGATCAGAAACAGAATGTCGGTCCATCGTTCGAGTGGTTTTTCGTCGTTGTAAATAACCACCGGGCCACTGTTGATGCCGGTCCAGGCGACGAGTTTATCGTTTGTGTCGCCAGGGGTGAGCAGTCCGGCGTTGAATTCGAGTCCCTTGTACTCCATCATCGCTTTCGCGGCCTGACCCCAGGGGCTTGGCGCGCCGGCCACGAGCACGAGTCTCAATCCCGGGGTCGTCTTCAGCGTTTCGATCGATTTGAATTCCATGCCGGCTCCTGTTGAAAATGCACCGCGCTCGGTACAGCGCCCGCTATCCTACGATGTTGACCAGAATGCGTCGAGCCGGGCACACCGATTGCCTCGATGATAAACCGGGAGTGGACAGTGACGAATCGGGAACAGCTTGCAACGCTGGCCGCGCGCCTGCCGGAACTGACTGGCGCGCGGGGCTTCGCGAATGGATGCTGTGTGCGGCTCAGCGGAGATACCCCACCGTGGCAAACGACGCGCCTCGTGCTCACGGCCGGACAGCATTATTCAATCTTCGCGAGCGGGCGGATCTCGTGGTCCCCGCGTCACACTGAACTGTACGGCGGACCACGTTTCCAGGTGTGGGCGCGCTCGAGCCCGGGCGGACGTACCGTGAACCTCGCGGCTGACAGCGGAACGTTTGTCGCCGATTGCGACGGCGTACTCGAACTCGGGGTCTATATGGGCGTGTGGGCGGACGAGTTTGGCCATCTCGCATCGTCGACCGATCTGTATCGTGATCTTCGCGGCAGTATCGATGTTGTCGTCACAACATACGACGCTGAGCCGACCCCGGTGCTCACGCGAATTTGCCGCGATCCCGCGACCCCCGACATCGTCAGGGCCGAACTCGCGCGCTGTACGCGGCGCTACACCCCACCCGCCGGCTGGGGCTACCTCCGCGACTGCGGCTTCGCCGAAATCTACACCCTCCGCACCTCGCCCGCGGGAGCGGTGATCGACGCATGCGCCGATGATGATCAGGGTATCCTGCGCTATCCGGTTGATTTCCCGCTCAGCCCGCAAACCGTGATCCGCTGGCGTTGGCGGGTTGATGAGCATCCGAGCCGCTCGCGCGAGGATCGGGCGATCACTCATGATTATGTCTCCGTCGCAACGGAATTCGATAACGGTCGCGACCTTACCTGGATCTGGAGCAGCGCGCTCGCGCGGGGCGAGCATTTCGCGTGCCCGGTGAAGGTCTGGTCGGCGCGCGAAACGCACTATGTCGTGCGCAGCGGTGACGACCGCTTACAGACCTGGTATGACGAGGAACGTAACGTGCACGTCGATGTCGCTGAATCGATGGGGCCACCGCCCGCGCGGATCACGGCAGTGTGGCTGATCGCCGTGAGTACGTTTCAGCATCGTACGGCGCGGGCGAGCTTCGCCGGGATCACGCTCGGTGACGGGGAGAAAGCCGTCGCAATATTATGAGCTGCCGTCCGGCGCCAGCGCCTCGAGCAGGTCCCAGTGCCACTGCGTCGAGACCGCGCTGTCCGGTTGATAATCTTCATGCGGATTGCACGGATACAACGCGATGTGCGTCGCGCCCGCGGCGTAGTATTCATCGAGCCGTGCCCTGATCGCGGCGACATCGCCCCAGGCGCAAATCGCATCGATCAGACGGTCGCTGCCCTCATTCCAGTCACGCGCCGTAAAACCAAGTCCCCCCCACACTTTATGATAGGCCGGCAGCGACAGGTAGAACGCGTTCGCGCGCCGTGCGAGCGCGCGTGCCGAGACCGGATCCGGGTCGAGCACGCAGCGCACCGCGACATGCAGTTCCTTGTCCGGGCCGAGTATCGCGCGCGCCTGGCGTACGGTCTCGATTGACTGGAGGAACAGGAACGAACCATCGGCCTGTTTCGCCGCAACGCGCATCAACAGCGGCCCGTGGCCGGCAACGATCACCGGTGCCGGCGTCGCCGCGCGCGGGCTTTCGATCGGCGCGACCGCGAGCCGTTCGAGATAAGTGCGCATTTTAACCGCCGGTTTCACCCACGTGTGTCCTCGCGGCTCAACGAGCACCGGATGCGAAACCCCAAGCCCGAGCGTAAACCGCCCGCCGGACAATTCCGCGAGCGTGTTCGCGGCCTGGGCGGCACAGTCCGCGTCATGTGCGTAGACGTTCGCGATACCGCTCGACACGCGCACCCGCTCTGTCTTCGCGAGCAGGTAGCCCGCGGTCGCAAACGGTTCGCGGCCGAATATTTCCGGCAACCAGAGTTCGTGATAGCCAAGACTTTCGAAGCGCCTCACGGCCGCGACGAGTTCGGCACCCGTCGTGCCTTCGGTCCATTGCATCAAGCCGAGCGGTTTCGTCATCGTTTCACCTCACGCCGGATCAGCGGAACGCCGGGATCACTTCGCTGGCCATTAACTCGAGATGTTCATCGCTCCACGAGGGATCGAGACCCGGCGGGATCGCCCACGAGTAGAATCGCGACGTTCCCGTCGCGGCGACGTATTCCCGGATCATCTCGATCGCCCGGTCCGGTTCGACGATGAAGCAGCCATGTTCTTCGAGCGATGCCTGCGTTGGCTCTACCCCGGTGATGAAGTTGAGTCCGGCATCGGCAAACCATTTCCCGTACCAGTTCTGCTGATAGGCGAAATGCTCCGCGGCCTCGGCCCAGCGCTTTTTCGGATCTTTCGCCACAACCAACCACATGTGGCCGCCGGCGATTTCGTGATCCGCGGGGTTTTTGCCGTTTTTCTCGAGCTCTGCCCAGTACTTCTTCGAGAAGTCGTTGATCGGGCCGGTCGCGATATAGCCGTAACCCACACGGGCCGCACGCCGTACCGCAACATTGCTGAATCCGGCGATCCAGATGTTCGGCTTTTCCTGCACTGGCCGCGGGAACAACTGGATGTCGGTGTACTGATAATGCTGACCGTCGAACGAGAATTTCTCCCCCGCGAACAGGCGTTGAATGATCTCGATACCCTCTTCCATTCGCTGCGCACGTTCTTTCGGATCAATGCGCCAGCCCCTGAATTCCTCGACCCGGTAGCCAACCCCGAGTCCGAGTTCGAGACGTCCGCCGGAGATCACGTCGAGCGTGGCCGCATCTTCGGCAACCCGGACCGGGTCATGCAGCGGTAACAACAGGACACTCGTGCCAATGCGAATTGTCTTCGTTCTCGCCGCGATGGCGCAACCGATTGCCAGCATCGACGGTGAGTAGTTGTCTTCAAAAAAATGGTGTTCCGACAGCCACACATCCTCGAACCCGAGTTGCTCGGCGCGCGCGATCTGGGCAATGCACTTTTCATACAATTCCGTATCGCTTTGGCGCCACTTCGCCGGGTTGCGGAAGTCGTACCACAGGCCGAAACTCAAACGGCGGTCATTCATTCGATTACTCCTCGTGGAAACAGTCTGCGTTGGGGGATGCGATCAGGCCTTGCCGAGCACCTCGAGGTATTTCGGCAGGTCCCCTTCGTTGATATAGGCCGCAAACGCGTCGTTGTCGGGATCGGCCTGCCACTCGTACTCCGTCATGACGGCGATATCGCGTGCGCGCCCCGTACCGTAAATTTTCTCGATGACCCCCAAGGACATATCCGTGCCGGCGGATACGCCGGAGGACGTAAACACATTGCCGTCCTCGACCCAGCGTGCGCTGCGCTCCCAGTTGACGTTCGTCGATACTTGCGTGATCGCATCGAAGAACAGCTTGTTCGACGTGGCACGGCGACCGTCGAGCAGACCCGCGGCCGCCAGTACCCCGGAGCCGGAGCACACCGACATCACGATTTCCGCGTTCGCGTTGCGACGCAGGAATTCGAGCATGGCGGGATTCTGCGCCTGTTCGAACGTGCCGTAGCCGCCCGGGAGCAGAACGAAGTCGAGTTCGGGAGCGTCACTAAAGGCGTAATCGGCAACCGTTCGGGGCCCCTGCGCGGAACGCACCGGGCCGGCCTCCTGCGCCACCGTTACGATCGCAAGCTCCGGCCCGATGTTGCCGAACATTTCGAGCGGACCATACAAATCCAGCAGTTCAAAGTCCTCGAATACGATGGCACCGAGCGTGCGGGTTTGCGGCATTGCGGGTACTCCCGGTGAATGAGACGGTGGCTGAAAATTCTAACCGATCGCGACGTCCGGCGTTGTCGTTCGCGATCATGGTGCAGCCGGGCTGCATCGCGCGTGACTCATGCCGCGGCGATTTCACCGAGCTCCGCGCTCACGAGGCGGATTAAATCGGCGGGTCGCAGCGATACGTCGAGGCCCCGTTTGCCGGCGCTGATATACACCCGTTCGTGCGCCTCGACGCTGCGGTCGATGACTACCGGCAGGCGACGCTTCTGCCCGAGCGGACTGACGCCGCCAGGGATGTAACCGGTCGCCCGGGTAAGCTCGGCGGTATCGGCCATCGCGGCCTTCTTGACGCCGCGCGCCGCCGCGAACCGCTTCAGATCCAGCTGACACGACACCGGAACCACCGCGACGGCGAGACCGTCCGGCTGACAGCGAACAACAAGCGTCTTGTAGACGAGCGTCGGTGGTACACCGAGTTTTTCCGCTGCTTCGAGGCCATACGAGCGGCTCCCCGGGTCGTGCTCGTACGGGTGCAGCGTATATTCAACACGGGCCTTTTGTATCGCTTCGATCGCGGGAGTCATTACGGGTGTGGCACCGGCGTCGCGCCGGCATGTCGCGACTGGTCGACGATGATCAACTCATCGAGTTCGAAACGAAGCTCCCGGGCCCGGGTCCTGAACGCCTCGAGCACCTCATCGCTCACCGTCGGCGTGCGCGACAACAACCACAGGCAGGATCGGTTCGAGCTCGTGACGAAGGCGTAACGATACTCTTCGCGCTCGAGTTCGAAAATGACGTAGGCGGCGTAGAACGGGCCGAAAAATGACACTTTCAAATAGCCTTCGTCCGGCGCGCCCGCCGGGCGCGCGGTACCGACCGCTTCGTCCCATTCGCCCGTGTCGCGCGCGTAGCCCCGGTTGATCACCTTAATCGAACCGTCCGCGCCGGGTTCGTAGCGTGCGGAAACATTGTCCAGCCCGCGTTCAAATCGATGATCGAGGCGCGCGATTTCATACCAGGTGCCGAAGTAACGTTCGAGGTCGAATTCCGCTACCGGCTCGATACCATTTGGTACACGCACACAGGCCGCGGCAAGCCCCAGCAGCAGCACGAGCACGAGCCGCGGTGTGTGTGACCCGGAGGCGCGAGCGCCACGCTTGTTCATGTCAAACACGCAGTCGCTAACGCGTGCCGCAAGCGGGCGCTGCGGGCCGCGCTAGGCCGCCTTCGCGCCGAGTGCCTCGTTGACCCGCGGCATAACCTCTTCGGCCATCAGGCGCATCGAGTTCTTCATGCGGGCCTTATCGACCCAGTCGTGCGCGGCATACAGCAGCGTGCCGAAATGCCCGACTTCCTCACGCAGTTCGAGGATTTTTTGCGCCACGGTCGCGGGGCTGCCATGAATGACGCAGGCGTCGCGGATCTGGTCGTGAGTCAGGCTCGCCGGATCATCGCCCGCGTTCGCGACGAACGGTGCGCGGTAGTCCGAGCGGTCAAAGATCTGGAACAGGTAATCGTAGTAATAATCCATCGCCCCGCCGGATGCCGTCGTGAACGCGGCCGCCGCGGCGTCGGTTTCGTCGACAAAGATACTGCGCGCGACGTGCCAGTTCTCGGCGTCCACTGTCTGCCCCGCCGCGGCAGCGCCGGCCGCGTACGTCGGCCAGTGCGTTTTCAACGACCAGGGAGCGATGAAATTCGCCGACACCGGTATGTAACCGCGTCGCCCGGCAAACGTAAGCGACCCGGAATTCGGACTCATCGCGGAAATCGCGACCGGCGGATGCGGTTGCTGCAGCGGTTTCGGGACGTAACCGAGCTTGATGTCGTGGTGGGTCCACTCTTTCATCTCGATCGTCCAGTGCTTGCCCTGGATCTTGTACGGCGGATCGGTCGTCCACATTTCAAGCATCGCATCGAGAGACTCTTCCATCATCTCCATGCGGTCCTTGTCGAGCACGCCGAACAATTCGAAATCCGAGAGCAGGCCACCGGGCCCAACGCCCATGATGAAACGACCGTTGCTCAGGTGGTCGAACATCGCTGCCTGGCCCGCGGTGACGGCCGGATGGTACTGCGGCAGGCACATCACTCCGGTGGCGAGCTTGATTTGTTTTGTGCGGCCAATCAGGTTTGCATGGAACATGAGCGGAGACGTGATTTGCTCGACCGCCGAGGAGTAATGTTCGCCGACCCAGGCCTCGCTGTACCCGAGTTCGTCGGCATAGATGATCGCCTCCATGTCCTCGTTGAGTGTTTCGTGATAATCGCGGTCGATATGATGCAGCGGCATCATGAAGTAACCCAGTTTCATCGGCATCTCCGGCTTTGACGTAATCACGTGCCGGCTCAGGCTACGACCGGGTTCCGGGTGTGTCAACCAAACGCATGGTCGACGCTGCCGGCTTTCCCTATACTCGTTACGTCCTCCAGCTCCCGATTATTTCTGACGCGATGCAATACGAAAACCTGTCCGTGAGCCGCGACGGCGCGATTGCGATCGTCACGATCAATCGACCCGAGAAGGCGAACGCGCTGAACTACGCGACGCTGCTGGAACTCGAGCACGTTGCGCTCGACTTTCGCGAAGACATCGAGACGCGAGCCGTCATCTTTACCGGTAACGGCAAGCATTTCAGCGCCGGTTTCGACCTGACGGATCCGAATGCCGAGTACGCCGGGCCACTCGTACTACGCCGGCGGCGCAACCGAATCGGGGCGCGGGCAATCATGGCGTTGCACGATATCGATCAGATCACGATTGCCGCGTGGCATGGCGCGGCGATGGGTGGCGGTGCCTGTATCACCACCGCGCTTGATTTCAGGCTCGGCTCTCCCGATTGCGTCATGGCTTACCCCGAGGTCGATCTCGGCATGAATCTGATGTGGCAGAGCCTGCCCCTGTGTGTGCATCTTGTCGGGCCCGCGCGGGCGAAACGCCTCGTCGCCGGGGGGGAGACCGTCGGCGCCGAGCAGTTACTGCAGTGGGGTATGCTCGATGAAATCGTCGCGCGGGACGCGCTGCTCGACCGTGCGCGTGCGCTCGCGGAATTCTATGCCGCAAAACCGCCCGTTGCGGTGCAGATGATCAAACGCAGCGTCAATCGCATCGCCGGGGCACTCGATCGCAGTCTTATGGACATGGATGCCGATCAAAACCTGCTCACGCGTGACAGCGACGATCTCGCGGAAGCGATGCGCGCATACTTCGCGCAAGACACGCCGCGATTCCGCGGCAACTAGAAGCGGTCGCAAAAATATTCGCGGCCCTGTCGCGCCCTGAAATCGGCGCCAGCGATGTTGCCGCGCTTGGAAACGGAACCACCATTCCCGGCGCACGGCGCCTTGCTATCACCGGTTTCAGGGCGTAACCCGGGGGCCCATTTTTCCGTATCTCTGCGTTGATTGTCGCTTGTTGACACCCGGGCAGCCGCGCTCCTTCCGCCTTGAACCGCGCAAAAATGAATCCCGGCAGGGCCGCGAATATTTTCGCGATCGCTGCTGAATACGTGCTCCGGATTAGCGAACTCTGACCTTGATGGACCCGGTACCTTTCCGCGCAAATCGAGGAGCAGGGATGGGGCGTAGACCGTGGTTCCGGTCCCGACGCCACAGCGTCCCGGATTGACGCATCAGGTTCAGTCGCGACCAGCCACGATGATCGCGTGCGCGAGGCGTTCCGGGTCCGTGAAACACAATTCGTGACCGCCCGGGATCTGTATGAGCCGGAACAGGCCGAGCTTTTCCGACAACCGTGGATGCCAGCCGCAGCTTTGCGGCAAGGCGGTGTCCTCGGTGCCGTTGATGAACGATTTCGGCACCGGCGACGCCGCCGGGTTGACGCGCAGGGAAATCCTGTCGGTAAACGTTCGGTACGGATGCGGATTCAGGCTTGCATACGCTGCGCTCGCCTGCTCCAGCGAGGCGTCATTCATGAATGCCTCGCGCCAAATCGCCTCAGGCAAGCTAACCGACCCGTCCGCCGCGACGATAGCATCGAACATGTCGACGTAGTGCGGCGGGACAAGGTCGTTGAGACTTTCGCCATCATCGGGGACAAATGCGTTCCAGTACACGACCCGCCGGATCCGGGCCGGCACCCGGTCCGTGACCCCCGTAATGACCATGCCGCCGTAGCTGTGGCCGACGAGTACGCAATCGTCGATCGCGTGCGCTTCGAGATACGCGACGATCGACTCGATCGCCTCGTCGAGTCCGGTGGTTTTGCTGTCCCCCGGTGCATTACCACGCACGGTGGGTAGGTGAACGGTGTGACCGGCCTGCCGAATCACCCCGGCGGTAGCGGCGAAGTGCTCGCCGGTGTGCCATCCCCCGTGGACAATGACGAATGTTGACATCGTGATCTCCTCGTCGTGTTCCGGTTTACCGCCGTGGTTTCACTTCCGGCGCAGGTTCAGATTCTGCGACATTCGTCCACTTTCGTTATGACATTCGCCGCAAACCCGAAACGGGCCTGATGCTTCTCCGGCCTGCGCTTTCTCGATATGGCAGTCGCGGCAGAAATCGTGAAACATCGGTTCGATCTCGAGCGCCACGCTCGCATCGTGTTTGTGACACGAGTAGCAGGAATCGAAACCCGTGTCGTCTTCATAGTTATGGTGGCAGACGACGCATTTCTCGTCGCCGTGATCGAGATGTTCGAACGCCACCGGCAACAAGTCGTGCGCCCGGATCATATGCGCGCGCGCATAGACGAGCGCGATCGCGCTTGCGACGATAATGAGGAGCAGGACTAACCGCATGCTTCGGCCAGGCAGGCGCGCGCTTCGTCGGCGGGTCGTGAACCGGCCCGCGGGATCGCGACACTGATAACCGCGACGAACAGTAAACCGCACACGAGCACGACAAACCGGCGACTGCCCGCGCGTGTCGCAGGCACCTCGAAAGCCTCGTGCGGCGGCACCGCAGAGGCGCTGTCCGGCGCACGCGCATGGCCGCGCGCGAGTGCGCCGTCGGCGAGCGCCATCGCGCTCGGTCCGGCAACGAGCGTGATGAACACGGCCTGCTTCAGTGGCGAGTTCACGAAGTAGGCGGCGTCAACCACGTGGAAAGCCATCAGGCCGGTCGCTGCGAGCGACATTCCAACGTGCCACTGGCGCCAGCTGCGATAACGGATTTTCAGGCCAATGCGATACCACGAACTGACGAGGACCACGAGCAACAGGATCGTCGCGAGCATCGCCGCGAGCATCGACCACGGGGCGGACAGTTTCAGATATTCGATCGTGGTCGTATCGAGCACGACGAGCCCGAACGTGTGCACGAGGACCAGGGTGACGGCGACATAGGCAAGGTCCGCGTGCCAGAACAACACCGATCGCAGTTCCCGGGGGTCGCCACCGAAGCGATGCCAAAGGCGCGGCGAGACGAGCGGCAGCGCGGCGATCAAGGCCGCACCGAGCAAGCCGGCAACCATGAGGACATCCCAAACGAGGCCGTTTTGCGGCGCGTGCGGCACGAGGAACAGCAGTGCGAGCGGCAACGCCAGGGTGGCGGCAACGATCACGCCGAGGCGCACCGGAAACCGGGCGGGAAAGTTTGCCGCGGCGGTTTTCCGGCATTTGCCCGCGGGAACGGATACGTTGCCGTTCACGGGCATGAATCAGTTCAAATCGGCGGCGTGTTCGCGCAGCAGCGCCAGGGGAACGAGTTCGAGCGCACGCTGATGCGTTCGGGTCAGGTGCACCCTCGGAGCCGCACCGCCGCGTTGTGCCTCGAGCCAGCGCAGCGCGCACAGGCACCAGCGATCGCCCGGGTTCAGGCCGGGGAAGTCGAATTCGGGCTGCGGCGTGCTCAGGTCGTTGCCCTGTGCGCGCGAGAAATCCAGGAACGCCCGGGTCAGTTCGACGCAGACGGTATGCGAGCCGTGGTCGTCGTCACTCGTGTTGCAGCAGCCGTCGCGGAAGAATCCGGTGACGGGGTTCGTGCTACAACTCACAAGTGGTTCACCGAACACATTGACGGATTCGTTCTGGGGAGCTGCCATCGTTACCTCGGTAATGTTGTCGGGTGGCCGGGTATCCGGGCCATCGGCGACGGAGACGGATGCGTGCCGTCGCTCAACCGCCCACCGGCGTAAAACTTTCGTCAGATTTGCTAGTCTTAATACTTATGTCGCACGCACTTCAGATATCGATTGGAATGCTGCTATGCAGCATCGGTGTATCGGCCCTGGCGGCGACCGTGCATCGCTGGGTTGATGAACACGGCGTCACGCATTTCTCCGACGCGCCACCCGCTGGAACCGTCAGCGACGTGACAACGCTGGAACTGAGCGACGATTTCCCCGACGCGTCCGATACCCGCACGAATTATTATTCTATCGCAAATCAATGGGAACGCCTGCGCGTCGAGCGTGAACAGAAGACCCGGATAGAACTCGAGAAAGCGCGACTCCGCGCCGAGCAAGCCGCTGCCGTGGCTTATTCCGAACCCGCCGCGGAACCGCAGGAGCGGCGTTATTATCCGCTCTATTTTCCGCCGGCCGCGAACCGCGGACGCGCTTACCAGCGCCCTTACCGGGATTTCGATCACAATCGGGGCAACGGCCACGGGCGTGCGGGCGAACGCCGCCGCATCGACGGTAAGCCCGGCCGTGGCGAAAGCCGCACCGGCGGGCGCGTGACGACCGCCAGGGAGCCGATGCGCCTGCGCTGACCCGCGCCTGTTCCGCCCTGCCCCTCGAGCGCCGGACCGCGCGCTCAAACCCCTAAAGATTCGCCGCTTCGCGGCCGCTCAACAAGGGTGGACACAGCAAATCCGACTCCTGAAGCTATGGGTAACGACAGCGTTGTACCGGCGAAGATCGACCGTTTTATCATCGAGCGATCGCTAGGCGCGGGCTCGCAGGGCACCGTACTACTCGCGACGGACGAAAAACTCTCGCGCCGCGTCGCGTTGAAGCTGCTAAAACGCGGGGAACTCGCCGTCGACGACGATCAGCTGGCGCACGAAGCGAAGATCGCGAGCCAGATGCAGCACCAGAATCTCGTCACGCTGCACGAAGTCGGCAGCTACCACCACCTGCACTACCTGATCTTTGAACTCGTCGATGGCGAGTCACTGAAGGACAAACTCCAGCGGGAAGGTGCCTTGAGCGTCAAGGACGCGGTGATCCTGACCAGCCAGATTCTCGCCGGGGTGGCATATCTGCACGAGAACGGAATCGTGCACCGTGATTTGAGCCCGGCGAATATCCTGCTCACGGCAAACGGGACCCCAAAGGTGACGGACTTCGGTATTTCGACCTGGTACCGGCAGGATGATACCTCGGCGGAAATCACCGGCACACTGCCGTATATGTCACCCGAGCCGTTCGCGCGTCAGCCGCTCGGCCCGTACTCGGATGTGTTCACGCTCGGCGCGATTTTCTACGAAATGCTCACCGGTAAAAGGCTCATGCACTGGTCGAGTCGCGAAGCGATCATTCACAACATCATCAATGGTGATCCGGACGTCGACACGGCAGCGCTCGATTGCGATCCCATCCTGAAGCAGGTGCTGATCCACTCATTGCAGCGCCCGGTTGCGCGGCGCTTCCCCTCGGCGCGCGAAATGAAGACGGAGCTCGACACGTTTCGTGTGCCGCGCGAAGCAACGAACCTGCGCGAACCGAGCAAGCATGCGACTGCCGAATTCCTGTTCCGGCGGATGCGTCACAAGAAAGGGTTTTCAGCGCTTTCCGGCCACATTTCGAAAGTACTGGAACTCACCGCACAAGGGAGCACCGCCACGGCGGAGCGGATCGCAAACATTCTCGCGAAAGACATCACGCTGTCGCAGCGCGTGCTGACAGCCGCGAATTCCGCGTTCTACGGCAATTCAGAAATCACGACGCTGCCGCGCGCTATCGTGCTGCTCGGCTACGAACAGGTTCGCATGATCGTAACGAAGTCGCTGATAGAGCAGCAGTTCGCGAACGGTACGCCGGCGCTGCACGATGCGATGATCCGATCGTTTTACAGTGCCGTGCTGGCGAAGGTGTTTGCCCATCGCACCGGGTTCAAACGGTCCGCGGACGCGTTTACGTGCGCGATGTTTCACGACCTCGGGCGCACGCTGACGATTCATTATTTCGAGGATGAATTCGCGGCAATACTCGAATTTGCCGCTGAGAAGTCCGTCGACGAACTGACGGCATCGCGCGAGATACTCGGTGTCCCCTACTTCCAGCTCGGTGTCGATGTCGCCCACGCATGGAAGTTTCCGCAGAGTTTCATCGATGCGATGGTGCCGCTGCCACGCGGGCGGCTCGAGCCCGCGGTCGACGAAACCGCGCATCTCGTCTTTGTCGCCGCGTTCGCGAACGCGATCTGCAACGCGGCACTCGAACCCGACATCGCTGATGCGAACCGGCTATTGAGCGAATTGATCCAGCGGTCCACGGCGGTGTGGACGCTAGGGCTCGATGTTGTCGCCGAAGCTTTCGCGCAGGCGAACACCCTGTGTGGTAACTACGCGAAGCTGATCCGGGTAAAGCCTGCGGGCCAGCCGTCGCTCGAATCTCTGAAGCGCGAATTCGAAATCGAGGTGCCCGAAGGCGACGAAGCACTCGATTCCGCCGCCTCCGGCTGAATCAGATCTTGCCGTCGAGACCCATTTGGTAATACTTGTGGGTGATCGTTTCCTGGTTCTCCAGCAGCCAGTCGATCGACGGTTCATTGCGCATCGCCTTGTGAATCGCTTTCGCCGTCGCTTCCCGATGGATATCGAACAGCGCCTTGTGGTCGAGATTATCGTCGTCCGCGACCCCGGGGTTCAGCCACACGGAGACGATAATGCCGAGGTCGTCGACCTTGTCTTTGGGAATGTCGCCGGCACGTACGGCATCGAGCACGCCATTCGCGATGGCTCCCTGGACGGTGCCCATGAGGATGTTCGTGTAGCGGTTGTTCTTCACCGTCACCTTGCTCACCATCAAGGTCGGCGGGCGGACCATGACATCCGTGTTTAATATGGCGAGCACGCGCGTATGCCCTTTCACCTGATCACCGAGCAGGGTTCCGAATGCGGCTCCCATCGGGCCGTCCATTTCGCCAATCGCCACTTCCGGTTCCGCCGCCGTTCCGGGTGGGCCGCCAGCGACGAGACATTCCCCGACGCGCATTACGATTTTTTCGCTCATTACTCTGCCTCTTCGATAATTCGCGCCCATACTAACAAATGTCGGCACTGCTTTCGGTGTGCGGCAGGCGGTGTGGTGGCGCCCTGATGTTCCGCAAGCTCAGAATTGTCCTGCTCCTGTACATCCTGCTCGTCGTCGCGTTGACGACGTGGTCCACGCGCGCACGTAATACGGACTGGAACGAGCCGCTGTGGGTCGTCGTCTACCCGATCGACGGCGAGAACAACGACCGCACCGCGGATTACGTTCGTCGTTTGACGGTCGATCGATTCGAACCGATAGAGACGTCGATACGCGAGCAGGCGCACCGTTTCAATGTCGCGCTCGACAAGCCGGTTGATATCAAGCTTGCGCCGCCGGTGACGGGACTGCCGCCGCTACCGCCGGAATCCGGTAACCCGATTGCGATTGCGCTGTGGAGTCTCAGGCTACGGCTGTGGGCCTGGCGTAACGATACGTTTGATGGCCCCGCCGACATCCGCCTGTTCGCGGTTTATTACGATCCGCGGGTGCGCGAGAGGCTCGCGCATTCGCTCGGCCTGCAGAAGGGCTTCATTGGGGTCGTCCACGGCTTCGGCGATCAGGAATACGATGGTCGGAACAATGTCGTACTCGCGCACGAAATGCTGCATACGCTTGGCGCGTCCGATAAATACGACCGGCGTACGAACGAGGCGCTGTTCCCGCTTGGGTTCGCTGAGCCTGATCGTTCGCCGCTGTACCCGCAGCGACTGGCCGAGATCATGGCCGGGCGCATCCCGATCGCACCGGGCAGTTCGAAAATGCCGCGTTCGCTCGACGATACGGCAATTGGCGCGGCGACGGCGCTCGAGATCGGCTGGGTCGAGTGACGGTTTTTGGCGCGCTCAGGCTTCCATGCCGGGCCGCACGAGCGAACGGCGTTCGCTACGTTCGTATTTTTGCGCCGGCGTATTCACGATGGCGTCGAGATCCGGTGCGGCGAAGCTCGCGCGCCGACGTTCCTCGCTGACCGTACCGTAACTCGTCGTTCGCTGGACCGGCTGTCGCCCGCTCGCCTCGATCATCGCGATCATCATTTCCGGCGACGTTTCCTGCCCGTGTTCGGAACCCGCGGCGCGGGTGATACTTTCGTTCATCAGGGTGCCGCCAAGATCGTTCACGCCGGCGCGCAGACACGCGGCAACCCCGGCGTGCCCCATTTTCACCCACGATGCCTGGATGTTCGTGATCACCGGGTTCAGCGCCAGGCGGGCGACGGCGTGCACGAGGATCGCTTCACGAAACGTCGGCCCGCGACGGGCTTTGCCTTTCAGGTACAGCGGTGCCTCCATATGCACGAACGGCAGCGGGACGAATTCCGTGAAACCGCCGGTTTCGCGTTGCAGATGGCGAATGTTCAGCAGGTGTCTCGCCCAGTTGTGCGGGCGATCGACGTGCCCGTACATAATCGTCGCGGTCGTACGAAACCCCGTCGCATGCGCCGTGCGCATGACCTCGAGCCACTGCGCCGTGTTGATCTTGTCGGGGCACAGAATTGCGCGGACTTCATCGTCGAGTACTTCGGCCGCGGTTCCCGGCAGCGTGTCGAGACCGGCCGCTTTCAGTTCGCGCAAAAATGCTTCGAGCGTCATACCGGCGGTCCGGGCACCCTGCCACACCTCGAGCGGTGAAAATGCGTGCACGTGCATATCCGGTTCCGCTGTTTTCACCGTACGGATGATGTCGAGGTAGGTCTGGCCGGTGTACTGCGGGTGAATGCCGCCCTGCATGCACACTTCCGTCGCCCCGCGCGACCAGGCTTCACGCACGCGGCGCTGAATTTCCTCGTCGCCGAGGTCGTACGGTTTGCCGCGGAGGTTTTCGCTCAGCTTGCCTTTCGAGAACGCACAGAACTGGCATTTGAAGTAACACACGTTCGTGTAATTGATGTTCCGGTTGACGACGTAGCTGACCTGATCGCCATTGTGCCGGGCCCGCAACGCATCGGCGGCCTGGCAGACCGCGGAAAAGTCATCGCCCCGTGCATTGAACAGGCGCTCGATCTCGGCCTGCGTCAGGTCCTCGCCGTCGCCGGCCGCCGTGAGGATCGACGTTACATCGGGCGAAACCCGCGCTGGTTTGCGCGTGATTAATTCGACAATCTGCGACGGCGGCGGCGCCGCCTCCCCGGGGCTCCACGCATCGACCCGGGGTAAGCCGGCGGCATCGATGCTGCGCAGGATCGGGGTACGGAACGCTTCGTCGAGCCAGCGTTCGCCGTCGAGTGCATAGTCCGGATAGACGGTCAGGCGTTCGTGCAGAAACTTGCCCGCGTTTGCCGTTTCCTGCGCGAGTTTCTGTAGTTCCGGCCACGGTGCTTCCGGATTCACGAAATCGGGGGTCACCGGCGATACGCCGCCCCAGTCGTTGATACCGGCTTCGATGAGCCGCGGCAGAACGCCGGGGCTCAGGTTTGGCGGTGCCTGGATGCTCATGTCCTGACCGAACATGACGCGTGCGACGGCCAGGGTCCAGACCATTTCGTCGAGATCCGGCTCCGGCGCGGCGACCATCTTCGTGCCCGGTTTCGCGCGGAAATTCTGGATGATGATTTCCTGGATGTGGCCATACTCGTCGTGCAGATCGCGGATCGCGAGCAAGGACTCGAGGCGCTCGTGACGGGTTTCACCAATACCGATAAGAATTCCGGTCGTAAACGGGATCCGCGCCCTGCCGGCATCCGCGAGGGTCTGCAGGCGCAGCGCCGGCGCCTTGTCGGGTGAGCCGTAATGCGGCATGCCCTTGCCGGTGAGCCGCTCCGCGGCCGATTCGAGCATGAGGCCCATGCTCGGCGAGACCCCGCGCAGCCGTTCGAGTTCCCCGCGACTGAGCGTGCCCGGGTTCAGATGCGGGAGCAGCCCGGTTTCGGCGTAAACGGCCGCCGCGACATCGTGGAGATAATCCGTCGTCGAGGCATAACCCATCGCTGCGAGTGCTTCACGGGCGGCCCGGTAGCGCAGTTCCGGCTTTTCGCCGAGCGTAAACAACGCTTCCTTGCACCCGAGGGCGGCGGCGTTGCGCGTCGTTTCCAGTACCTGTTCGAGTGTCAGATAGGGGGCGACAACCTTCTTCGGCGCCTGTGCAAACGTGCAGTAATGGCAGACATCGCGGCACAGGTGGGTTAACGGGATGAAAACTTTTTTCGAGTACGTGACGACATTGTAAAAGCCGCGATCGCGCAAGCGGCCCGCAACCGGGAGCAAGGCGTCAATATCGTCGCAGTCGGCCAGCGCAAGTGATTCTTCGCGGGTCGGGCGATTGCCGTCGAGAGCGCGATCGAGGATCGCTTCAAATTTTGTCATGCTGTGGGGTGGCCTCAGCCGAGCACTGCCTGCCCGACATTATGCCGAGGCGGCAGACGTGATACTACATCCACGCGACGCAGGAATTCGAGGGTTTCCGTGTCGCGGTCGTACGCCATCAGTGTACGCAGGTCGTCGGACGTGTCGATGTCGAGCGAGAGGCCTTCGAGTTCGAGTGTGCGCACCCCGACGCCGAGAAGCCGGGCGGTCTCGGTGTGCGCCTCGAAGCTGTCACGGCCGTAGGAAAATGTCATCAGGTCGATCGGCGAGACCGCGAGTCCGTTCGTTCCGGTGCCGTCGCGATCGGCGACCAGCGTCAATCCGCGGCGGTCGCCCTGGGCGGCAATCAGCTCGCCGATTTCGCCGGCCGTCACGAGCGGCACGTCGCCGTGCAAACACAGCATCGCGGTGCCACCGGCGGCCATGACATGGCGGCCGCCCTGGGTCACGGCAAGTGATAAATCATTACCCTGTTCGACGACATACTGCGCGCCGAACTCCGCTGCGATCGGTCGCGCGTCGGGCTCCCGCGAGACGACGACGATGCCGCAAACCGCATCACAGCGTTCAAGCGCGCGCAGCACATCGCGAAACATTGCCCGCGCGAGTTGCACGCGCTGCGCTTCGTCGAGGATCGCCGAAAGGCGCATTTTTGCGACGGAAAACTGTTTGATCGGAACGACGGCCCACATGCGTGTCAGGGTTCCCCGGGGTTGAGGCGGTGCCCGAAATCAAGCGCGATGCGGGCCAGCGCAATACGATCATCCAACGTTACCATGACGGTTTCGGCAACGGTAGTCGCGATTCCAAGTGCCTCCACCTCAGACTGCACCGCGGCATCGCGTTCGTCGATGATGAACCCGTCGATCAGGCCGGCGTAATGCGCCGCGACCGCCGCGGCACTCGCCGGGATCGAAAGTTCCCGCATCATTTTCGCCGTCGGCCCCTTGATGGCGGCGCCGTCGACGATAGGTGATACCGCGATCACCGGCGCGGGTGCAGTCATGAGCGCGTCGCGTACCCCTGGTACCGCGAGGATCGGGTCGATACTGACAAAAGGGTTGGACGGGCAGATAAAGATCGCCGCGAGCCCCGGGTCGGCAAGCCGCGTGAGCAAACCGGGGTGTGGCCGGGCATTCGCCGCGCCGGCGAAATCAAAACCCGTTACGGCAGGGGCGCAACGGTCGCGCACGAAGTAATGCTGGAACGCGAGTGCACCGGCCGCCGTTTGCACCCGGGTGCGTACGGGGTCGTCACTCATGGGCAGCATCAGGTGTTCGATCCCGAGGGCGGCCGCGAGTTGCGCCGTAACCTCGCCGAGTCCGAGTCCGGACCGCAGCAGTTCGGTACGGCGCAAATGGATCGCGAGATCCGCATCACCAAGATTGAACCAGGTCTCGCCACCGAGTGCACCGAACGCGGCGATAAAATTCCACGTTTCATCGCGGCGTCCCCAGCCGAGCTCAGGGTTACTCAACCCGGACAAGGTATACGTGAGCGTGTCGAGATCGGGGGCGATGTGTAAGCCGAGATGTTCGAAATCGTCCCCCGTATTGACGACAAACGCGACCTGTCCGGGGGCGAGTTCGCGGGCGAACCCGAGACACAGCTTCGCCCCGCCCACCCCGCCGGTGAGTGCCAGATAGTTGCGTTGCGCCGCGCTCACGTAAACAGGTCGTCCGCCGTGGGTCGGATCATGTCCGCGGTGGTCTGGGTCGTGTCGACGGGAGCCAGCCCCCGGATCAGGACCACGGGTGTGCCCTCGACAGTCTCGCCCATGAGCAGGGTTGCCGTCGCGGCGAGCGAGTCGGCGCGATTTACCATGGACACTTTCAGTTCACGCCCGAACATGTCCTCGCCACCGCGCAAATCGTCGAGTACCTCCACGCCGGCCACGCCGATCGACCCGCCGATCGTGCCGAGGCGCCACGGGCGGTTCATGCTGTCGGTGATCATGACGCCGACGTTCACGCCGAGGCGCTCGCGCAGTCCCGCGCGCAATCGTTGCGCGGATGCATCGGGATCGACCGGTAATAACAACGCACCGTCGCCATCTCCGTGTTCGATGTTCGACTGATCAATGCCGGCGTTCGCGCCAACATGCCCGAGCCGGTGCCGAACGATGATCACACCGGGCTTCTTCCGCAGAATACTTTCCGACTCGTCAAGAATCAGCTGGCACAGCGCAGGTTCCTTGTCTGTTTCCGCGGCAAGCGCACGCGCGGCGTCGCCGGGTTTGACATCCGTGAGACGGAACTGTCGGTGTTCGGCTTTCGAGATAATCTTCTGCGCGACGCAAACAACGTCGCCGTCGTTGAGCGTTTGTTCGGCACTCGCAAGTGCCGAGGCAATGATTTCCACGAGGTCGTCGCCCGGCTGGATCAGCGGAATCCCCGGCACGGTTTCGAATTTTAGTGTTGGTAAAGGCGGCACACGGATACTCAATGCAATCGGGTGGGAATGAAGCGTAGCAGGAACGGCGGGTAGTTTAGCGGGAATCCGTTGTTACTCGTAGCCCCTCGCCGAAGTTGTTGCGCGATGACGCCGGCCGCGCCCGGCTCGGTTTCGCGATACCGGGTTCTCACGTAAAATCGTCCGCGCCGCAGGGTTCGTCGTGACATCGGCTCCGGATACAGCAGCGATGCTGGCGGAGCCGCGCGCCGGCCGGCGCAATTACCAGCCAGTACGCAAACCGCAGTCGCTCACGCCGGGGTTCGGGGCAATACCGGCAGCAACACGTCTCAATACAAGGAACTGTCATCATGAACACGACGCAGCCCGCCACGTTGGCGTCCGGAAGCCTTCTCAAGGCCGATGCGATCGTCGCCGGTATCGACGGCCTGCGGCAACGGGCCCTGGCGGCGGTGAAGCGCGCGCTCGACGGTGACTTCAGCAGTGCCAAACTCGATCGTCACCAGGTCGTCGGTTACGAGCTCGCGATGCTGAGCGCCGAAACCTATGCCGCGAGTACGATGCTCGATTACGCGCAACAGTGCGTCGCCGGTGACGACGGAGCGGATTTCGAATGCGCGATGGTCAATTGCGCGGTGGCGGATTTTTCGACCCGTGCCCGCGGCCGGCTGGAGAAGATCAAGTACGCCGTCGAACTCGACGAAGCCGCGCTGGCGGACGTGTTCGCAACGCCAGACAGCCATGAGTTCCTCCGCGCCTGGCTCGATCCCGCCACGGTCGCCGCAACCGGGCACCGGGCACTCGAACAACTCGGCTTCGGTCGCTCGCAACTCGACGAGGACAAGGAAATCATCGCCGCGGCATTCGCGCGTTTCGCCGACGAGGTTGTTGCGCCGCTGGCTGAAAAAATTCACCGGCATGATTTAACCGTACCGGAAGAAATTCTCGCACCGCTGCGCGAAATGGGATGTTTCGGCCTGTCCGTGCCGGAACGCTACGGCGGCAGCTCGCCCGATTCGGGCGAAGACCATCTCGCGATGGTCGTCGTAACCGAAGAACTCTCCCGCGCCTCGCTGGCGGCCGCCGGCAGTTTGATCACACGGCCGGAGATCATGGCGAAAGCGATCTACCACGGTGGCACGGAAGCGCAACGTGCCGCCTGGTTGCCGGGAATCGCGAGCGGGGATCCGTTATGTGGTATTGCGATCACGGAGCCGGATGCCGGTTCCGATGTCGCCGCGATGCGCTTCAAGGCAACGCGGGCCGACGGCGGCTGGTTGCTCAATGGTGCGAAAACCTGGTCCACGTTCGCGGGTAAGTCGGGCATTTTACTCGTGCTGGCGCGAACGGATCCGGACCCGGCACTCGGCCACAAGGGACTGAGCCTGTTTATCGTCGAGAAACCCTCCACCGAGGAGAAGGAATTCTCGTTGTCACAGCCGCAGGGCGGTCGTCTGTCCGGTGCCGCGATACCGACGATCGGATACCGCGGCATGCATTCGTTTACGCTGTTTTTCGACGACTGGTTCGTCCCGGACGATAATCTGATCGGTGGCGAGGACGCATTGGGTAAGGGGTTCTACCTGACCATGAAAGCGTTTGCGGGTGGACGCCTGCAAACGGCGGCGCGTGCGAACGGTCTGATGCGCGCCGCGTTCGCCGAGGCGATGCGTTATGCGAAAGAACGACGCGTATTCGGCCAGGCCTTGTCGGAATACCAGCTCACGCTCGTGAAGATCGCGCAGATGGCGTGGAATTTGCGCGCCTGCCACGAAATGACCTACAAGGTTGCCCGGCTCATGGACGGCGGCGGCGGCCATATCGAGGCGAGTCTCGTAAAACTGTACGCCTGCCGCGCCGCCGAGGCGGTAACGCGCGAGGCGGTGCAGATCCACGGCGGCATGGGTTATTCCGAGGAAACCCCGGTCAGCCGCTACTACGTCGATGCCCGCGTGCTGTCGATTTTCGAGGGCGCGGAAGAGACGCTGGCGCTGAAGGTCGTCGCGAAAGAACTGATCACAAACGCCGGCACACCACCGGAGTAAGGAGTAGCACCTCTTGATTGACCCCGCAGAAATCGTCGGCCAGCGCATCGCGCGCTGTGAGTCGAATTACCGCACCGAAGACAGCATTCTGTATGCCCTGGCACTCGGATTCGGTGCCGATCCAACCGACAGCGATCAACTGCAGTTCGTCTATGAGCAGAACATTCGCACGCTGCCGACGATGAACCTCGTCGTCGGTTATCCCGGTTTCTGGCTAAAAGAGCCGAAATACCAGGTGGAGTGGCAAAAGGTTTTACATGCCGAGGAAAAACTGATTATCCACCAGCCATTGCCGCCGGCCGGTGCGGTCGTCGGCGAAACCTTCGTCGATGAAATCGTCGACCGCGGTGCAGACAGGGGCGCATTCATCTATCAGCGCAAGGAGGTCCGCGGCGAAACCGACGGCGTACTGTTCGCCGAGGTTCTGTCGAACACACTCGCCCGCGGCGACGGTGGCTTTGGCGGGACGGCGAAACCGCGAGCACAACCCCCCGCGGTACCGGAACGAAAACCGGACGCGGTATGTGACCTCGCGACACTGCCGCAGCAGGCGCTGCTGTACCGGCTGTGCGGCGACATGAATCCGCTACATGCCGATCCGGCTATCGCCCGCGGCGCCGGATTCGATCGCCCGATCCTGCACGGTCGCGCGACGATGGGTGTCGCCCAGCATGCGGTGCTGAAAACAGCCTGCGACTACGATCCGGCACGCCTGAAATCACTGAGCGTGCGCTTCTCCGCGCCGTTTCTGCCGGGCGAGACCCTGCGTACGGAACTGTGGAGCGACGGCAGCGACGTGTATTTCCGCAGTCGTTCACTCGAACGCGATGTCGTCGTGCTGAATAACGGCCACGCGGAGTTGAATTCGTGACTGGCAAACAAAGCATCACCAGCGTTGCCCTGGCCGGCTAGGCAGGAAAAATCATGCAGAAAATTCTCAGCGGCCTGCGCATTGTTGAAGGTTCGGCGTTTATTGCCGCACCGATGTGCGGTATGACACTCGCGCAACTCGGTGCGGACGTTATTCGTTTCGACAACATCAGCGGCGGGGTTGACTATCATCGATGGCCGGTGACCGGCGAAAACCACAGTATTTACTGGGCGGAACTGAACAAGGGCAAACGCTCATTTGCCGTCGACCTGCGATCGGAACGCGGGCGCGAGCTCGTCACCGAGCTAATCGTGGCCAGTGGCGACGAAGGCGGGATCTTCTCGACGAACCTGCCGGCCAAGGGCTGGTTGTCTTACGCAGCGTTGAGCGCACGCCGGGCGGACCTGATTCTGCTTGCCATCGTCGGCGACCGGCACGGCGGGACAGCACTCGACTACACCGTCAACGCGAAAGTCGGTTTTCCCGATATCACCGGTCCCGAGGACGATGCGCGACCGGTAAACCATGTGCTGCCCGCGTGGGACAATATCGCGGCCTACATCGGCGCGATCAGTCTGCTCGCCGCCGAACGCCACCGGCGGTTGACCGGGGAGGGTCAGAAAATCGACCTGGCGCTGGCCGACTGCGCGCTCGCCACGATGGGGCATCTCGGGTATATCGGCGAAGTTGCGATCAATGGCGACGCAAGACCCCGCTACGGCAACGACCTGTACGGCGCGCTCGGTCGCGATTTCGTCAGCGCCGATGGCCGTCGCATGATGATTATCGCGATCACCCCGAAGCAGTGGGCGGGTTTGCAGCGCGCTGCCGGCTTCGCCGATGAGGCGAACGCGCTCGGCGAACGACTCGGCCTCGATTTGAACGTCGAAGGTAATCGCTTCATCGCGCGCAAGGAAATTTTCGCCCTGATCGAGCGTTGGACCACGGCGTCGACGTACGCCGAAATCGAACGCGCCCTGAACGAGCACGGCTGCTGCTGGGGCCCTTATCAAAGCGTCCGCGAACTCGTCGACAACGACCCCGATGTGTCACCGGACAATCCAATCTTCAGCCTTGTCGAGCAACCGGATATCGGGCGCTACCCCGTGCCCGGTCAGCCGATGTCGTTCGGCGCCGTGGGTCGCGAACCGGCCGTGCCGGCGCCGCGCCTCGGCGAACACACCGACGAAATCCTCGCCGATCTGCTCGGCCTCGGTGACGCCGAGATCGGGCGCCTGCACGACGACGGAGTCGTTGCCGCGCCGCGCTGAAGCACCTTAAACCCGTAACTATTCTACGAAAGGCCACACCACGCATGAGTTCCAGTAGACAAGCGCAATTCTCGGGCACGAAAGCCGTCGAGGATCATTTAAAGTTCGACGAATCACGGCTCGAAGCGTACCTGCGCGATCACGTCGAGGGGTTCGCCGGCCCCCTCGAAGTCCGGCGTTTCAAGGGCGGCCAGTCGAACCCGACCTACCAACTCATCACGCCTGATCGCAAATACGTATTGCGGCGCAAGCCACCGGGTGAATTGCTGCCCTCCGCGCACGCCGTCGATCGTGAGTTCCGGATTATTTCAGCGTTGCACGCAACGGGCTTTCCGGTGCCGCGCCCGTTCGTTCTGTGCGAAGACACGAGTGTTACCGGCACGATGTTCTACATCATGGAGATGATCGAGGGGCGGGTGTTCTGGGATATGGCATTGCCGGACCAGACGAAGGAGGAGCGCGCGGCGATCTATGATGCGAAGATCAAAACGCTGGCAGCGTTCCAGGCGCTCGATTACCGCGCGATCGGACTCGAAGGGTTTGGCAAGACCACGGACTATTTCGCCCGCCAGATTCACCGCTGGGGCAAAACCTACGTGGCTTCGGAAACCGACAGGATCGAAGACATGGATCGCCTCAATGCCTGGTTGCCGGAGAATATTCCGGACGACGACGCCGTCAGCCTGATCCACGGTGACTACCGCATGGACAATATGATTTTCCACCCGACCGAGCCGCGCGTCGTCGCCGTTCTGGACTGGGAGCTCGCCACAATCGGGCACCCGCTGGGTGATTTCACCTATCATTTGTGCCCGTGGCTGCTGCCGCCGGTCGACGGCGTGAGCACACTTGCCGGCCTCGACCTGCCCGCGCTCGGGATACCCACGGAAGCGCAGTACATTGCGCGCTATTGTGAACTGACAGGCCGCGACGGGATCGCGAACCTCGACTACTATCGGGCTTATACGATCTGGCGGCTCGCGGCGATCTACCAGGGCATCATCAAGCGGGTTCAGGAAGGGACCGCGGCGAGTTCCGAGGCGCCGCGCGATACGGAGATCGTCAGAAAATTCGCCGCGGCGGCAATCACACATGCGCGCAAGGCAGGGTTATGACGATGGAAATGGACAGTCTCAGGTTCGCTCCCTACACAATGCCGGAAAGCCTGAACGCATTGCGTGCTGAAGTGCGCGCGTTCCTTGCCGAGGAGTGCCGGAACTTCAGCCCGGTGCACCGTAGCAACAGCTGGGACGCGTTCGATGCGGATTTTTCCCGCAAGCTTGGCGAGCGCGGTTGGCTCGGACTCACGTTGCCAAAAGCGTACGGCGGGCACGAGCGCGGTGCCCTGGAACGCTATGTCGTCGTCGAGGAACTGCTCGCTGCCGGTGCCCCCACCGGCTTTCACTGGATCGCGGATCGCCAGAGCGGGCCGCTGCTCGCGCGTCATGGCACTGAAGAGCAGAAGAAAACCATCCTGCCGAAAATAACCGCCGGCGAAGCCTGTTTCTGTATCGGCATGAGTGAACCCGGCGCGGGTTCGGATCTCGCCGCGCTGCGTACGCGCGCCGAGCGCACGGATGCGGGTTGGCGGGTTAACGGGCAAAAGATCTGGACCTCGCACGCCCATCGCGCGCATTACATGATCGCACTGATCCGCACGCAACCGGCCGGTGAGAATCGCCACGCCGGCCTGTCGCAGTTCCTCGTCGAATTGCCTGCCGATGGCATTACGTGCCGGCCGATCAAGGATCTGACCGGCCGCGCGCAGTTCAACGAAGTGTTTTTTGAAGACGCCCTGCTCCCGCACGACGCCCTCGTCGGCGAAGAAGGCGGCGGCTGGAACCAGGTGATCGAGGAACTCTCCTACGAGCGCAGCGGTCCGGAGCGCTACCTGTCGTGTTATGTCCTGCTCACGCATCTGATTGACGTTGTGAAGGAACATGCATCGAACGCAACCTTGCGCAAAATCGGTTCACAGATCGCACTCCTCGCCGCGCTGCGCAACATGTCGCTCAGCGTTGCCGGCATGCTGAACGACGGCAAGGATCCGGGTTTACAGGCGGCCATCGTCAAGGATGTCGGCTGCAGTTTCGAACAGGGTCTGCCGGAACTCGCGCAGGAACTCGTCGATCTTGAACCGACGCTCGCGAATCACGGGATTGATTACCAGCAGGTGCTTGGCAACCTCGTACAGCTGGCACCGTCGTTTTCACTGCGCGGTGGAACGCCGGAAATATTGCGCGGCATCATCGCGCGGGGGCTCGGATTGCGATGAGTGAATTGACGAATATTCTCGAAGAAAGCGTTGCCCGTTTGTTCAACGAACAACTCGACAATGCGGTTCTGACCGCGGTTGAGGAGTCCGGCTGGCCGGGGGAGCTGTGGGATATGGTGAGTGAGCTTGGCCTGCCGGGCGTATTGCTCGACGCCGACCACGGCGGTATGGACGGCAGCTGGTCCGATGCCGCGGTCGTTGTGCGCCGCTGCGGCTATGCCGGCGTCCCCCTGCCTGTGCCCGAGGCGATAGTCGCGAACTGGGTCGCGGCCCGGGCCGGGCTCGAGTTGCCGGACGGGCCGGTCGGCATCATCCCCGTGACGCTCGCGGCGGATGCGTTCGCGGAAGGCAGGTTCGGTGGCAAGATCGCGCGAATTCCGTGGGGCCGCGATGCCGCGTACTACCTCGGCATCACGAGCAACCAGAACGTCGTCGTACTCGGCCGCGAAGGCGTGGATATCGAATGCGAGGATAACCTCGGCCATGATCCGCGCGATTCGGTCACATTCACGGACACACCGGTGACGCACCGCGCCGAGACGACGTTGCCGGTTGATGCCGTGCGCTGGCTGTGCGCAATGTTGCGCAGCGCGCAGATTGCCGGTGCCGGCGCGAGGTGTCTCGAAATCGGGGTCGAATTCACGGGGCAGCGCGAACAGTTTGGCCGACCGCTGTCGCGGTTCCAGGCGATCCAGCACCAGCTTGCGGTCATGGCGGGACAACTCGCCACGGTCGAGGCGATGTCGGCCGCCGCGTTTCATGCGATGGACACGTACGGGATCGGGGCCGGCGGGCGTGATGCCCGGTTCGAAATCGCGGCGGCCAAATGCCGCGCGAGCGACGCCGTCGAGCCGCTCACCCGGATCGCGCATCAGGTGCACGGCGCCATCGGCTTTACCTACGAGTATGGCTTGCATTTCCTTACCCGTCGCCTGTGGTCGTGGCGCGCCGAACTCGGTGGCGCCGGCGAATGGGCGGAATATCTCGGGCGTATCGCGCAAGCCGAAGGCGGCGAAAACGTGTGGGCCTATATCACTAACTAGCTGCGGTCGTGAGACGTATCGCACCCCAGGAATGCCTTGGAGAAGGACTGATGAACGACAACCTCCTGTTTGAGAAGAACGGTCACGTGGTGACCCTGACGATGAACCGCCCCGACGATCGCAATCCGCTCGGCATGGTCGGCGACGGCGACAATTTCGCGGAAGCTGCCGAGCGGGTCAACAACGACAACGACGTCCGCTGCGTAATCCTGACCGGGGCGGGCAAAGCGTTTTCGGCCGGCGGTAACCTGAAGGCCATGCGCGACCGCGAGGGCACATTCGGTGCGCCGCCACTCGAAATGCGCGACGAGGCGTACCGCAAGAACATCCACCGTATCGTGCGCTCGTTGTGGAATATCGAAGTGCCGACTATCGGTGCAATCAACGGGCCGGCGATCGGACTCGGCAACGATGTCGGTTGCACGTGTGATATCCGGATTGCCGCGGACAGCGCGAAATTCGGTGCGACGTTTCTCAAGGTCGGCCTGATCCCGGGTGATGGGGGTTCCTGGCTGCTACCGCGTGTGATCGGCTGGTCCAATGCGTCGCGTCTGTTCTTTACCGGTGATGTCGTCGATGCGGAAACCGCGCGCGCGTGGGGCCTCGTCTCCGACGTCGTACCCGCTTCCGATTTGATGAACGAAGCGCACGCGCTCGCGGCGCGGATCGTTCAGCAGCCGCCGCATGCGCTGCGTATGACGAAGCGCCTCATGCGTGATGGCATGAGCGCGAGTTTCGATACGATCATGGAAATGTCCGCGAGCATGCAGGTCATCGTACAAAATACGGAAGACCACCTCGAGGCCGTAAACGCATTCTTCGACAAGCGTACGCCGGAATTCAAGGGCCGTTAGCAGTCTGTCGGACTTCGGGACAATCTACTGCGCTGATGGAAGAGCGGCGCAAATCCGCCCGATTTTTCGTCACATAGAACCACTATGCTCCGCAAAATCGGACGAACTTGCACTCGCTCTCCCACCATGCTCGCTACGATTGCCTGAGTCCGACAGACTGCCAGGCGGCTTAAACGTAACCGGGCCCCGGGATTACGGGGAATTCCGCGAGCCGGGACTCGTCGACCTCGACGCCGAGTCCCGGCGCGTCGATCGGCGTCACCGTGCCGTCGTCGTGTTGCGTAAATCCACCCGTGCACACGACGTGACGAAACGGGTTGTAGGCGGACAGGTCGGCCTCGAAATAACCCGCTTCCGGAGCCGCGGCGAGGAAGTGAATCGAGGCCGCCATGTTCAGACACGTCAACGAGGTGTGCGGATGCACGGACGCCCCGACGGAACGCGCGAGTTCGCGAATCCGCAGCGCTTCCGTGATGCCGCCGGTCTTCGACAGGTCCGGTTGCCAGACGGTGATCGCGCCGTCATCGGCAACGCGCTCGAACTCGAATCGCGTGTAATGATTCTCCCCTGCCGCGAGCGGCGTACGGCCGAGTCTGGCGGCGGCAATGTACAGTTTGTAGGCGTGCGCCGGGAACGGTTCTTCGAGCCAGCCCGCCCGCGTCGCATCGAGCGCCGGCATGAGCGTGCCGACCTGTGCCAGGTCATAGGACGTGTTCACGTCCGTCAGTATGTCGAGATGATCGCCGACATGACGGCGCGCGGCTTCGAGGCGTTCGATGTCCTTCGCCGGCGTGTCGCCGAGACGCAATTTGAACGCGCGATATCCCGCGCCGACGACGGCATCGATTTCCGCGAGTAACGCGGGTACCGGCTGGTAACCGAGCGCGATCCCGCCCGCATACGCGGTGACGGCGCGCCGGGTGCCACCAAGCAGGGCATACAGCGGACGACCCTGCGCCTTGCCGCGGATGTCCCACAGCGCCATGTCGATGCCGCTGAGACCAATCGCGGCGGCGGCGCCGGCGCCGTGGCTCGCGAGCTGCATGCGGTACACGCGCTCCCACACGGCAGCCGGATCGCAGGCATCGAGTCCCACGACGAGCTGTCGCAGGGTTGTATTGATCAATTCCGCGATTGCGCTCGGTGCACGCGCTGCGTGTGCTTCGCCCCAGCCGGTGATGCCGGCATCCGTGGTCGCTTTCACGAGTACCGCATCGCGTTTTACCGTCGTGCCGATGCCAAGGCGCACCTGGTGTTCTGGCGGAATCGCGAACGATATCGGATAAGCGGTGACGT
>CAXBJY010000055.1:0-39020 GCA_963976285.1 uncultured Gammaproteobacteria bacterium | reverse complement strand
CGCACTCCGGCGTTACTCATCGCTCATTTAGCCCGGCTAAACTACGCTCTTCGTGTCCTGGATTGCGCAAAAATGACTCCCGGCGCGACACCCTCTATTTTTGCGACCGCTTCTAGTCTCCGTGATCGCTGGTCGCGATTGATCGCACGCACCCGCCGGAGCGACGATCGTGACGACTACGTCGCCGACGCGAACAGCTTGCGGTAGCGGCGCGCGACGTCCTTGCTTGCGAAGCGCTCGAGATCCGTGCTGATGTTACGGCGTAATTTCGCTTCCGCCGCGGCATAGCGGTGCAGGAGTGTTTCCAGCAGTTGCGCCATGGATGTCGGGTCCGTGAGTCGTTCCAGCATCTGCTCCCGCCGCGCAACAAGAAACGTCTGCTGCACGGACAGGTCACAGACGGCGCCGAGGATATCCTGTAGTTGTTTCAGCTCTGCGACCGCGCGGTTGAGGCGACGGCGCGGGAACAGAACCCGGAACGATTCGATCTGGTAGCGGAGCTTCTTGCAGTCCTTGCGCAAGGCATGCAGCGCGTCGATGCTCGCGGACGTCCGCGGCGCGCGGATCTGCTTTCTGATCCGGCGATAGGTTTTCCAGATCGATGCCGCCGCGGCCGCGGTAACCGGTTCGTCATAGCCTTCGCCGGTGAGCCGCGGATATTCGAGCAGGGAGCGCCAGTCCGCCATGAATACCCGATAGCGCTCGTCCGCGATTTCCTGCATGAGCCGGTCCTGTGCGTATTCACGTTCCGTGACGATGAAATCGCGCAGCTGTTCCAGCGCGTCGGCGTAGCGGCGTGGCGTTGTGCGCTGGAGTTCCGGGAACTGATGCAGGAACACATCGAGATCGCGCCGGCCACCGGAGATCTCGTTGAGCCATTTCAAATCAGCTTTGAGCAGGCCGGCCGTGCGCGTGTCGAACAACGGCCGGAACGCGTCGAACAGCGAGCGTATGCGCCTGAGCGCGATGCGGAAGTCGTGCAGGAATTCAGTATCGAGGTCGGCTTCGATGCCGGGCTCGCAACTCGTGATCACGTGAAAATTCGTGGTGAGAATTTTCCTCAGCGCGACACCGGTCTCGTCCGAGTCCGCGACGGCCGGTACGCGGGGGCGTACTGCCGCGGGCAAATTCGCGCTCGCCAGATCGATACCGTGCGGATCCATCGGCGTACCTGTTTCGTCGAGCGGCAGTTGGCTTCGCAGTCGCTCGGCTGCATCGCGCGCCGCGGTTCGCCGGCCGGGCAGGGCGTAGATCCGCACCGCTATCGGGGTCGACGCGTGCAGTCCGTCGTTGAACTGTTGCACGACGGCGCGGGCGACCGGGCGGTCTTTCGCGTCGCGGATTTCCAGCCACGCAACCCGCGCGGCGCGCTCACCGATAACGATAAGTCGCTCCGAGCGAATCGCAGCGAACACGAACTGGCGCGCATCGGCGTCGAGAATATCAACGGCGGAACGCGGGATATCGTCGGACCATGCTGCGCCGAGATGAAGGCGCCGCGGGCGACGCAGCGCGAGCCGGGTGGTCGCCGGATCGCGGTCGCATTCGAGTACGAGACCCTGATGCAGCAGCGTGCGGTGTGACGTGTCGAGATAATGACGCACGCCGTCGATATGCTCGCACGGTTCGATCCACGGGATCGCGGACAACGCCGCACACGTTCGGTCGAAACCGGTGGCGCCGTGCACCAGGTAATGGGCTATTTCACGCATGCTAATTTCGCGATGATTGTCGTGGTAATGGTAATCGCCGGAGGTTCGCTTGCGATCGAAGGCGCGCCGGCGCGGGTACACGATGAGAATTGAGCATACACGATCCCGTTACGCGGACGATGGTGCGCGCGCTGGCGCGACGGACACACTCAGGTGCCGGGTGATCCGTTCGAGATGTTTGCTCGTGCGGCGATACCAGCGGGTTGCTTCAAGGAGTTCCGTGCCGAGTCGCACATCGAGTTCGCCCGCGCCGATATCACGGATCACCGTTTCGCGAAACGGTGCTTTGTGTTCGTGAATGCGTGCCGCGGCGTCACGGGCACAGACCGCCGCAGCGGTCCATTCGTTCGCATGCAGATTTTCGCTGACGACCCCGGCACACGCCGACAGTACCTCGCGCTGGGCGACGAGATCCGGCGGGAGTTCGAAACCGTCCGGGAGTTCTTCCGGATGTTCGCAGCGTGCGTGCAGCCGACGCAGATGGTCGAGCGCGTGGATCGTGTCGATGAGTCGGGGCCAATCGGGCGCCCGCTCGTCATGCGGTTGAATTCGATCAAGATACGCCTGCGTCTCTTCTATCGCCGTGTGCAGGCCGGCAAGCGAGATGCCACCGTCGCGGTGCGCAAGAATATTTTGCAGCTGCGCGAGCACCGGGATCAGTATCGCTCTCATGCTCGCATGCACGGCATCGAGCGCAAGATCGGCGTCGTGCAACAAGGCGGGGTCGAGGCTTTTCGTATAGCTCGGCGCTGCGCCGGGCACGAGTCGTTCCATCATGCGCGCGAACGGGCGCGTGAACGGCACCACCGCGACGACGCCGAGGACGTTGAACAGGCTGTGGAAGCCGACGAGCGCGAATTCGGGGTTAGCCTCGAGCCCGCCCGGGACAAACCAGGTCCAGGCATCGATGTAAACGGGGACGAGCAGAAACGCCGCGGTCCCGGTCATCACGTTGTAGATAACATTGGACAGGCCCGTCCTGCGCGCATTCACCCCAACGCCGGTGGCGGCGATCAGCGCGGTCATCGTGGTGCCGACGTCCATGCCGATCACGAGCGCGGCGGCCTGCGGGAAGTCGATGATGCCGGTATGTAACGCGGTCAGGCTTGCCGCGACCCCGGCACTCGACGATTGAGCGATGACGGTAAAGACGGCGCCGACCCCGACGAGCGCGAGGCGATTCGCGATGTTGTCGCCGCTGAAGCGCCCGAAATCGACGAAGTCTCTCGCGCCGATCATCCCGCTTTGCATCATCGTGATGCCGATGAAAATGACGGCAAAACCCGCAACGGTCATGCCGATGCCGGCCAATCGACCGCGCCCGAACAAGCGCATGAGTACGCCGACGAGTACGAGCGGCAAGGCGAGCAGGCCGAGCTTCAGTTTGAAGCCGAACAACGCGACCATCCAGCCGGTGATCGTCGTGCCGAGATTGGCCCCGAAAATAATACCGAGCGCCGCGGGAAAGCTCATCAGTTCGGCGGCGACAAACCCGACAGCCGCAACGGTTGTCGCACTCGATGACTGCAACAATGCGGTGCACGCGGCACCGCTGAGTGCGCCGGTGTAGGCATTGCGCGTAAACCGGATCAACCAGCGCCGAATCGCATCGCCGGCGAGCGCGCGCAAGCCATCGGTCATGACGACCATGCCGAGTAAAAACAGGCCGAGACCGCCGACTAGTTCCATCGTTGCTGCTGCTGGCGCATGGCGTCAGCCTAGACGCATCCGTTCGGGCCGGATTGATTCGCATCAAAATGGCCCGCACTGCCAAATCGCCTGGCCGTCGGTTGCGCGATATTGATCGCAGGGTCGTGATATCGCAATGCAGCATCCGGAGCGCCGCGGGATCGGGTTCGATGCTGGCGGCGCGCTGATGTTATCGAGATAATGTAGCGGGGAATGCTACCGGGCCAGCGCCCGCTGAGGAACAAGCCTATGAAGATCGCGTGCTTCCACCTGATGCCGTACCGGGACCTGCCTGATGATTTCGACAAGACGCACGACTCGGCCTGGTTCACCCTGCCGTTCGATGAAGTTGGCAATACGGAATTGTGTTCGCAGTATTACAACGACACACTCGACGAACTGATTCATGCCGCCGAAGTCGGGTTCGACGGTGTGTGTACGAACGAGCATCACCAGAATGCTTACGGCTTCATGGTGAATCCGAACATGATGGGCGCCGTACTCGCGCGCGCAACCCGCGGCACGGACAAGGCGATCATCCAGATGGGCGAAACCGCGGTGTTTCTGAATCCGCCGATCCGGGTGGCCGAGGAGTATGCGATGCTCGACTGCATCTCCGAAGGTCGGGTCGTGGCGGGCTTTCCCGTCGGTCTCGGGGGTGATTTCGCGTACAGCTACGGCTTCGCTCCAATGGAGCAGCGTCTGCGCTACCGTGAAGCGCATGATTTGATCAAAAAGGCCTGGACCGCCCCGGAACAGTTCGCGTGGAACGGCAAGTTCTATCAACTGCCGATGGTGAACCTGTGGCCGAAGCCGCGCCAGCGGCCGCATCCGCCCGTGTGGGTGCCGGGCAATGCGAGTCCCAGCACGTGGGATTTCGTCACCGACAACAATTACTGCTATTGCTATCTCACGTACTTTGGTTCGAAGGGTGCCGGCACGATCGTGAACGGTTACTGGGACAAGGTTGAAGAGAAAGGGCTCGATCGCAACCCCTACCGTATGGGTTACCTCGTGCCGGTTGGTGTATCGGAAACCGACGCGAGCGCCGAGCGCGAGTACGGACCGCACATCGAATATTTCTACCACAAGCTGTTGCACATGCCCGAGCAATTGCTGCTGCCGCCGGGCCATGTCACGCATTCGTCGCTCGAATTCCTGCTCACGAAGCGACCGTTCCCGAACTACGATGAGTTGAACAATTACCGGTACAAGCACTTCGAGGAACAGGAGTTTCTTGTCGCCGGCAGCGCCGCGACGGTGGTGGACAAACTGAAGGACATCATCAAGCGGCTCAACGTCGGCAATCTGATGATCCTGCCGCAATTCGGTTCGATGCCGCATGCCCAGGCGATGGAGAATATCGAACGCATCGGCAGGGACGTGTTACCGCACCTGAAGCCGATTTGGGACGACGAGGGCTGGGAAAATCACTGGTGGCCGGAGAATGCGAATCCGAACCGGCCAGCTAAAAAAAGCGCATCAGCGGCATCGGCCGGCTAAGCGGGAGCAACACACGATGCACGAGATCCGCAAACAAACGGTGTCGACCCTCGGCGGGCGGCTCGATATCACGGTCAATATCGCCGGCAGCGGCGATCCGGTTGTCTTTCTGCATTCCGCCGGTGGTTTTTACTGGGATGATTTTCTCGACGGCCTCGCCGACGAACACACGGTTTACGCGCCGTATTTCCCCGGCACGGAACCCGGCGTGCCGGACGGGATCGACGCGCTCGACGAACTGTGGGACGCCGTGCTTGCCTACGATGACCTGCTCGACGGGCTCGGTCTCGATTCGACGAAGTTGATCGGCCATTCGTTTGGCGGCTTGCTCGCGAGCGAACTCGCGGCGCAGCGCCGGGGTGCGATCGAGAAGCTCGTGCTGATCGCACCGATCGGTCTGTACCACGAGGATCATCCGTATACGTGCGCGAACTGGTGCGCGCTCAGTTTCGACGAGATTCTCCAGACCCTGTTCTACGATGCCGAAACACCGCGCGTGAAAAAGCGCATGACCCCACCGCAGGACCCGCACGCACAGGCGTTGTGGACGCGCGATTTCATCTGGACACTCGGCTGTACCGGCAAGCTGATCTGGCCGATCCCGGATAAGGGGCTGAACAAGCGTATCCATCGCATCACGGCGCCGAGCCTCGTCGTGTGGGGCGAAGACGATGCGCTGATCCCGACGGCTTACGCCGAGGAATTCCGGCGCGCGATCCCGAATGCGGATCTGTTCTGGCTCGCGCAGTGTGGTCACGAACCGCCACTCGAGCAGACCGAGGCCTTGCGTGAACGCGTCGGTTCGTTCTTTGCGGCCTGAGCGCCACACCCGCGCGAACCGCGGCGTGCCCGGTTGAGGCGTCATGGGACGGATCCTGTCTACGGCCGTGATCGGCAGCTACCCGCAACCGCCGTGGCTCGTCGATCATGAGGTGCTGAAATCGAAACTCGTACCGCGGATCCGGGCGCGCGATATCTGGCGCGTGCCGGAGCCATGGCTCGAAGCGGCGCAAAACGACGCGACGCTGCTCGCGATCCATGATCAGGAGCGCGCGGGTATCGATTGCATCACGGACGGCGAAATCCGGCGCGAGAGCTATTCGAACCGCTTCGCGACGGCACTCGAGGGAATCGATACGGAGAACCCGTTTATCCGCCGGGTCGAGGGCTTCGAAATTCCGATGCCACGTATCGTCGGCCCGCTCGTGCGGCCACAGCCGGTCGAAGTCGAGGACCTGCGTTTTCTCAGGGCGAATACGGATCGCGAAGTGAAAATCACCCTGCCGGGCCCGTTTACCCTGAGCAAGCAGGCGAGTGACGATTACTACGATGACCCGGAAGCACTCGCGATGGCGTATGCCGAAGTCGTGAACGCGGAAGCGCGTGATCTCGCCGCCGCCGGCGCCGATGTCATCCAGCTCGATGAACCGTGGCTGCGGCAGGACCCCGACGGCGCGAACCGCTATGCAATCGCGGCGATCGATCGCGCGCTCGACGGTGTCGCGGCGACAACCGCGATCCACCTGTGTTTCGGTTACGGCTTCGTCGTCTCCGCGGATAAACCGAAAGCATATGCGTTCCTGTCGCGGCTCGCGGATTCCGGGGTGCAGCAGATTTCCATAGAAGCCGCGCAACCGCACCTCGATCTCGGTGTCCTCACCGAGCTGGCCGACAAGGACATCGTGCTCGGCGTCGTGGATTTGTCTTCGAACGAGGTTGAATCGGTGGCAACGCTCGCGGCGCGGATTCGGCGTGCGCTGCCGTTCGTGGCGCCCGAGCGCTTGATCGCGGCGCCGGATTGCGGAATGAAATACCTGAGCCGGGAAGCGGCGTTCGGCAAGCTCGCCGCGCTCGTGCAGGCGGCTGCCGTCGTGCGCGCGGAACTCTAGCGGGCTGTCAGGTCGCGGCCGCGCAGCTTACTCGAGTCGCGCCGCGAGTTCGTCGAGATTCGCCGGCGACAGTTGCCGCTGGCCCGCCTCGATCTCGTGCACCATTGCGATCACGTGATCGTTCAGCGGCACGGCGTGTCCGTTTGCCTGCGCGCGTCGCCGGATGTAGCCGTTCAGAAAATCGATCTCGCTCTTGCGTCCGCGTTTCAGGCTTTCGAGCGTCGACGGCGTGACACCGATATATTTGTCCACGAAAGCCCGGCAGCGTTCGAGTAGTGCCGCGCGTCGCGCGGGCGGATCGGCGGGGTCACAAAAATAATCCTCGGGCGCGACGATCACCGGTTCGATCGGTACGCCTTCGGCGCGCGCGGTACTGACGGATTCATAAAATGCGCGCAGGAACAATTCGCGGCCAACGGCGCAGTCGAACAATTCGCCGAGTTGCTTGCCGCTGATCGCGCACAGGCCCGAGACGGCGCCGTTCCAAATCAATTTCCCCCACAGCACGCCGATGATGTTCGTACTGATTTCGGTCGGCACGACGTGCGCGAGTATGGCCTGCAGCGCTTCGAGTCGTGCGCTCACGGTGCCGTCCATTTCGCCGATGATGAGACGCCCCGGGGTTGTACGCCGATATACACCCGGCGCCTCCATGCTCGAACCGAGCGCGACCGTCGCGCTGATGACGCGCTCGATGCCAACCGCGTCGCCGATCGCGTCTTCGACGAAACCGTTCTGGAACGAAACGAAGTAACCATCGTCGTGTAACAGGTCGCGCGCAGCCACGGCCGCGGTGACCACGCCGCCCGCCATCATGGCGAGGAACGCGCAATCGTAGCGGTCGGTGGCGGGCAACTCGTCGAGCGTCGTGTACGCGGTTGCCGGAACGTTGAATTCGCGTTCCGGCGTTGCGAGTGAGATGCCGTTGCGGTTGATCGCGGCGCTAATCGCCGCGTTGCCGGTAACAAGCGTGATGTCGTGGTGGCTTCGGATAAGTTCGGCGGCGAGCCAGCCACCGACGCCGCCAACACCCTGCAGGAGTATCCGGTTCATACCAACCCCGATGTTACGAGCCCGCGGTCGCGCGCGGTGGCCGGTGCGGGCTCCCGCGCGTCATTCGCCGTCGCCGTTCAGCGTGCGCTCAGATCAATGTAGTCGCGTTGCGTATGCCCGGAATACAGTTGCCGCGGCCGCCCGATGCGCTGGCTCGGGTCTTCGATCATTTCGTTCCACTGCGCGACCCAGCCGGTGGTCCGTGCGAGCGCGAACAGGGCAGTGAACATCGTTGTCGGGAACCCGATCGCCTTCAGCGTGATACCGGAATAGAAGTCGATATTCGGATACAGGCGTTTCTCGATGAAGTATTCGTCCGACAGCGCGATGCGTTCGAGTTCCATCGCCACGTCGAGCATCGGGTCGTCTTTGATACCGAGTTCGGCGAGGACCTCGTGACACGTTTCCTGCATGACGCGCGCGCGCGGGTCGTAGTTCTTGTACACGCGGTGACCGAAGCCCATGAGGCGGAACGGGTCGTCCTTGTCTTTCGCGCGATCGATGAATTCCGGGATCCGATCGACGGTACCGATTTCCGCCAGCATGTTCAGCGCGGCTTCGTTCGCTCCGCCATGCGCCGGGCCCCATAGGCAGGCAATACCGGCCGCGACACACGCGAACGGATTCGCGCCGGATGAGCTTGCGAGACGTACGGTCGAGGTTGAGGCGTTTTGTTCGTGGTCGGCGTGCAGGATGAAGATTTTGTCCATCGCGCGCGCGATCGTCGGGCTCACCTTGTATTCCTGCGCCGGCACCGCGAAACACATGTGCAGGAAATCCGCCGTGTAGTCTAGGTCGTTGCGCGGGTACACGAATGGCTGGCCAACGGAATACTTGTAGGCCATTGCCGCGATCGTCGGCATTTTCGCGATCAGGCGCCGGCTCGCGATCATGCGCTCGAGCGGACTGTTGACGTCCGTCGAGTCGTGATAGAACGCCGACAGCGCACCGACCACCCCGCACATGATGGCCATCGGGTGGGCATCGCGACGGAAGCCGGAAAAGAACTTCAGTAACTGCTCATGCACCATCGTGTGGTGCGTGATGGCGTGATTGAATTCCTCGTATTCCGTCTTGCTCGGCAATTCCCCGGTGAGCAGGAGGAACGCCGTTTCGATGAAATTGCTTTGTTCGGCGAGCTGATCGATCGGGTAACCGCGATACAGGAGTATGCCTTCATCGCCGTCGATGTAGGTGATTTTCGACTGACAGCTTGCCGTCGACGTAAATCCCGGGTCGTAAGTGAATTGACCCGTCGTGCCGTACAGTTTTGATACGTCGATCACGCTCGGTCCGACAGTGCCTTCCATGATTGGCAGTTCATACGTCTTGCCATTCGTTGTCAGGGTTGCCACTTCGGGCGTCGGGCTGTCTGTTTTACTCATGCGGTTTCCTCATCGCCAGGGGTCTCGTGCTCCCGGTCGAAAGATGTCGATTTCACGAAGACGCGCCGTCGTTTTTATGAATTTGCGCGTCGCAACAAAACTTATAGTGTTGCAGCCCAAGCGCAGAGTCAATATGCCGCGGCCGGGGACCGTGGCGAGCGCCGGGAATTGCTATTCGGCGAACGCTCGTGCTAGGTTCGTCGGGATGAATCGGGTGCGCCTACGACCTTGGCTGTTTTGGCTGCTGCTGCTGGCCTTGCAGCTTGGCGCGCTCGCGCACGCGGCCGATGCCGACGCGCACCAGCACGGCGGGGTGTGTGCGATATGCACGGCCCTGCACGGTGGTGACAATGCGCCGCCACCCGCCACGATCCTGTTTGTCCTCACCCCGTATCACGCGACCGCGCCGGCGGTGCAAACCGTCGTCCGACCGCCCGATCAACGTCTTCGACCCGGCCTGATCCGGGCGCCGCCGACCCCTGTGATTATCTGAAAAACCTGCAGCGTCGCCCGTAAATACGGGCGCGCGATCGAGTTTCTGACAGATTCATAAAGGGGACGTCATGACGACGCATTCTTGTGTAGCCCGGCTGTTTGGCCTGGCTGCAGCTATTACTGTGGCGCCGCTACCGGCAGCCGAAACCCACGGGCATCCGCACGAACACGAGATACCTGAAATTATTGTCACGGCCGATCCGCTCGGCGACGTCGATGGTCATTTCGTCGCACCGACGACGGTATTGACCGGCGAGGCGCTCGAGCGCGAGTCGATGCGCTCAATCGGCGAAGCGGTATCGAACCAGCTGGGTGTCAGTTCGAGTGACTTCGGCGCCAGCGTGGGCCGGCCCGTGATCCGCGGGCTCGGCGGCGCCCGCGTTCGCGTGCTCGAAAACGGCATCGGCACGATGGATGTGTCGACGATCAGCGCCGACCACGGTGTGTCCGCCGAGCCGCTGTTCGCCGAACAGATCGAAATCCTGCGCGGGCCCGCGACATTGCTGTATGGCAGTGGTGCGAGCGGCGGCCTCGTCAACGTGTCGAATGCCAGGATCGCGAGCGAACTGCCGGAGGCGGCGGAGCTGAACGTGTACGGGCACTACGACACGGCGGCGGACGAGTGGCTCGGCGCATTCAAACTCGATGCCGCGCTCGGTCGACACCTGGCGGTGCATTTCGACGGACTGCGGCGCGACAACGACGACGTTTCGATCCCCGGTTTCGCATCACGCCGCCCCGATCCGGATGAGCGCCCGGGAACGCTCGCGAACAGCAGCGCCGATGCGCATAACTACGCGGGCGGCGCGAGCGTCATTGGTGAGGACGGGTATTTCGGTATCGCGGTCAGTCAGTACGACAACGAGTACGGGGTGCCGGGCGCTCACGGCCATGACGAACACGGTGACGAAGAACATGAAGACGAAGAAGAAGAAGGCGGCACCCGGATCGATATGCAACAGTCGCGTTACGATCTTGCCGGTGCCTGGCACCTCGACCGGTTCATGATCGAACGCGCGAAAATTCGCTGGGGCTTCAATAACTACGCCCATAACGAGATCGAAGCCGATGGTGCCATCGGTACGATGTTTTCAAATGATGAGTGGGAAGGGCGGCTCGAATTCATCCTGCAGCCGATGGGGCGCTGGGACGGGGTCGTCGGGTTCCAGTTTACGGACAAGGATTTCAAGGCCGTCGGTGAGGAGGCGTTTGTCGCCCCGTCGAGCCGCGACAGCCAGGCTTTGTTCGTGTTCGAGAAAGCCGACTTCGGCAACATTCACGTCGACCTCGGCTTTCGGCTCGAAACGCAGCATGCCGCGAGCAGCACGTCGCCCGGCACGGTGGATCACAATTTGCTGAGCCTGTCGGGGGGTGCGAGCTGGCACTACCGGCCGGATCAGGAACTCGGGTTTTCCGCCTCCCGCTCGCAACGCGCGCCGTCGATCGAGGAATTGTTCGCGGGCGGGCCTCACCTCGCATCGAATACGTTCGAAATCGGTAATCCGGATCTCGGCGAAGAAACGTCACACAGCCTCGACGTGTTCTGGCGCAAAAACGCCGGACGGGTACGCTTCGGTTTCACCGCGTTTATCAACGACATCGCGGATTTTACGTTTTTGCGCCTGAACGATCGCAATGGTGACGGGATCGCCGACCGGGTGGAAGATGATTTCGCCGCGACGGGCATGATCGTCGATGAGGACGACGCACTGTTACTCGTTAACCAGGCACAGGCGGACGCGTTCTTCTGGGGCCTCGAACTCGAGACCGAAGCGACGGTATTCGACAACGACTACGGACTCCTGGACCTGCGTCTGTGGACGGATCGGGTCAGTGGCGAATTCGACGACGGTGCTAATGTTCCCCGGCTCCCGCCGCCGCGTTTCGGTGGGGCGCTCGACTGGTCGCGTGGCGCCTACTATGCGCAGCTCGCGGCCACGCGCACGACGGAGCAGGATGATCTCGCGGCACTCGAAACCCGCACCCCGGGCTTCACGGAGCTTAATGTCCAGGTCGGGTATCGGGTGAACGTCGGCGACACGGAGTTGTCCCTGTTTGCCCGCGGTTCGAACCTGCTCGATGAAACGCAACGTCGGCATGTCTCGCTCGTGAAGGATCTCGCGCCGCGGCCGGGGATCGCGGGCCTGATCGGCGTGCGCTTGCGGTACTAGGCGCGGCGTGTAAATGGATGCAAAACCGCTACCGCGCCGGGCCCGCGTGGATTACGGTTCATGCCAGCGCGGTATGCGCCCCGGTCGCGCATGGGCGGCCGGGATTTCGCCAGGGAGATCGACATGAAAATGAAGCTGATAGTGTTCGCGCTAATGGTGCTGTGCGGCGCCGCGGGTGCGGCCGAGGCTCGCGGCTACGGACACCACGGATACCGTCATGGCGGCCACCATTACAACTATCGTCACCACGACGGCGCTTATTGGCCGTCCCTAGTCGGTGGGATAGTGCTTGGCACGCTGCTGGCCCCGCCGCGTTACGTCGCCGCCACGCCGCCGGTCGTCTACGTGTCGCAGCCGGCACCCGTCGTCGTCACGAACCCGCCACCGGTGGCAAGCACGGGCCGGCGCTTGCTTCGTGACAGCAATGGCAACTGCTTCGAACGGCGACTCGACGCCAGCGGACGCGAAGTCAGCGTGTCGCTGTCGCCGGCGGAGTGCCTCTGGTAGGTCGTACGCGGCTGCCGCCTCCCGGTGCGGCAGCCGACTACCGGGAATCAGGCAATACTGGCTTCGACGAGCCACGTCGCCGCCGGCATGATCAGTCCTTCCGGGGTCTCGTGCGCAGCCATCGCCGCACGCATCGCTTCGATCGCGGTATCCCGCAGTTCTGGCGGGGCTTCTTTCAGTGGCTCCGCCGTCGGGCCCATTTTCGTCATGAAATCGAGCGCCTCGGCGAACTCGCCAAGGTTGAGCATTTCGTCGATTGGGGTCAGTGTGATATCGCGAAAGCCCGCGGCGTCGAGAATACGCTGGATTTTTTCCGGGTCCGCGAGGGAAAACGGGCCGGGCGCGTCCGGATCGGGCTTCTCCGGCCGGGGCAGGATCGAGAACGCCGCGGCCGCCGGCTCACCCATCCACGGATTCTCCGGCAACGATCGCCAGCACAGGAACACGAGGCGACCGCCGGAGCGGCCGGCGCGCAGCAGGTTCGCGAACGCGGTCGTCGGCTCGGGGAAGAACATGACGCCGAAGCGTGACGTGATCAGATCGCAGGTCCCCGGTGCAAACGGGTGGACCCCCGCATCGGCCGCGATGAAGTTGAGATTGCCGCGGTCGGCGTAGCGTGCGCGCGCGACGTCGAGGATGACGGCGGAAATATCCGCGCCGTCGACATGGCCGGATGCGCCGACGGCATCGGCGAATGCCGCGCTCGTCACTCCGCCTCCGCAACCGATATCGAGCACGCGCTCGCCGACCTGCGGAGCCGCGCGTTCGAGCAGGTGTCGGTTCATAACTGCGAGCATCGCTTCGAGGCGGTCGATATTTTCGACCCAGCGTTCGCCGCCGGTCTCGTTCCAGTAGGCGGCTTCGGGATTTTCTTCGCGCATCGTCGGGTGGCTCCTGCGGCAGCGGTAAAACCGACGATTATTGCATGGCGGGCGACTACGCACGCGGCGCGTGGGGTGTTCGGGCTTGACATTGTCAATATATCGATTAATCTCGATATATGGATACAAAAACTGCACTCGATGGTCTCGCCGCGCTCGCGCACGAAACGCGGCTCGAAGTCTTCCGCTTGCTCGTGAAGGCCGGCCCCGATGGTCTCGCGGCCGGGGCTATCGGCGAAACACTCGGCGTACGGCAGAACACGATGTCGTCGCACCTCGCGATTCTCAATCGCGCCGGATTGATTACGAATTCACGCGACGGTCGCGTGATCCGATATCGCGCACACTATGGGCAGATGCGCGAATTATTGCTGTACCTGCTTGAAGACTGTTGCAGCGGTAATGCTGAAATCTGCTCACCCCTGGTCGAAGCTGCGCGCTGCGCGTGCTGAGGCCGTTCACTTCGGAGGTTTCCCATGAAACGAATGCACATCAACCTGACTACGGCCGACCTGTCACGCTCGGTTGCGTTCTACAGCGAATTGTTCGATCACGAACCGACCGTGTTGAAGGCGGATTACGCGAAATGGTCACTCGAGGATCCGCGCGTCAATTTCTCGTTGTCGACGCACGGTGACAAGCCGGGACTCGATCATCTCGGCATCGAAGCCGGGGAACCGGCGGAATTCGAAAGTCTGCGGGCGCGCTTGCGCGATTCGGCGAACGATGTTTTCGAACAACCGGATGTCTCGTGCTGTTACGCGAATTCCTCGAAGGCCTGGGTGCGCGATCCGAACGACGTGGCGTGGGAAACGTTCATCACGCACGGCGCGAACACCACGTATGGTGATGGTACGGTCGAACGCGCAGAAGCAGCCGATGAGCCGGCGATAACGTCCGCCTGTTGCGCCAGCGCGGAGCAAACATCGGGTAGTTGTTGCGTGTGAACGGCGAACGGTAAATATTTTTCGATCAACGGGTAGATTATTTCATGGGTGTGTTTGAGCGTTATCTGAGTATCTGGGTCGCCGCCTGTATTGCTACAGGCGTTGGCCTCGGGACGTTCGTTCCTTCGCTGTTCGCGGCCATTGCCGCGGTTGAATACGCGAACGTGAACTTCGTCGTCGCGGTGCTGATCTGGATCATGATCTACCCGATGATGATCAATATTGATTTCGCCTCGCTGAAAGACACCGGCAGAAGGCCGAAAGGCCTGTGCATCACGCTCGTGGTGAACTGGCTGATCAAACCCTTCACGATGGCGGCTCTCGGCGTATTGTTTTTTGAACACGTGTTCGCCGGGCTTGTACCGCCCGGCGACGCGCAGCAGTACATCGCCGGGATGATCCTGCTCGGCGTTGCCCCGTGCACGGCGATGGTCTTCGTGTGGAGCCAACTGACGGACGGCGATCCGAATTACACGCTCGTGCAGGTGTCCGTGAACGACCTGATCATGGTGTTTGCCTTCGCGCCGATTGCCGCCTTTCTGCTCGGGCTCACGGATATCGTCGTGCCGTGGCAGACCTTGCTGCTGTCCGTTGGTTTGTACGTCGTGATTCCGCTGGTTGCCGGCTACCTGACGCGGCGCACCCTGCTCGCGCAGCGCGGGGTCGACGGGGTCGCCGCGTTTACGCACGCGATCAAGCCGTATTCCGTGATCGGGCTGCTGGCAACGGTGGTTATCCTGTTTGGTCTGCAGGCGCCGACGATCGTTGCGAGACCGCTCGTGATCGCGCTCATCGCAATCCCGTTGCTACTGCAAACGTACGGCATTTTTGTGGTCGCCTACGCGTGGGCGTACGTTTGGCGGGTGCCACACCGGATCGCGGCGCCAGCCGCGCTCATTGGCACGTCGAACTTTTTCGAACTCGCGGTCGCGGTCGCGATCAGCGTGTTCGGACTCAATTCCGGCGCCGCGCTCGCGACCGTTGTCGGGGTGCTCGTTGAAGTACCCGTGATGCTGTCGCTCGTCGCGTTCGTGAACCGTACGCGACACCGGTTTCCGGCTGACCCCGAACCCGCGACGTGAATCCGCGCCGGCACGGCGCTGATCAGCGTAGCGTGAATTCGACCTCGCCGAGCGCGCCGTAATCCACGGCGTAGTGCCCCGGCTTACCCGGGTGTAATCCGGTCAGTGCGCCGGGAATAATCACGTGCGACGGTTCGACCGTGTAGCCGTTCGCGATGACGAATTCGTTGATCGTCCACAACAGGCGTTGCCAGATATCGTCGTCGGATGTCGCCCCGGGACGCACGCCGATTTCATTACCGTCGTGGACGACGCGCACGTCGAGCCGGTCGAGGTCGAGCCCGGCCGGCGCGCGCTCCGGTCCCGTCAACACATGCGAGGCGGCCACGTTCGTCGCGATGAGCAGTCGCCGCAGGCGGGTGAAATCCTCGCGCAGGGAGGCGAGATCGGCGAACGCCGCATCCGGTAATTCGACGGCCGGAAATACGGCGCACGTGGCTGCGCGCAGCGTTTCTACATCCGCGAACGGCAGGGTTCGTCGGGCGCACAGACGAAAGCCAATCTCCGCTTCCACCAGCAGCGACTGAAACCCGTCGCGTTCGATTACCGGCGTGCCGGTGAGACGTCCGCTGGCCAACAGCACGCCGCCAAGAGGAGCGCGCGGAATGAACCCGCCCTTGTAACCACCGATGGAGTCCCCCGCGGCGAGACGGAGCGCGACAAAGCGGTGCTGGATTGCATAGAGTTGCGGATCGTCGAGCGCGGGGTTAATCCGTACGATATCGGGAAACGGCTGCGCGTGTTCGTGTGCCGTGAACAGGAGCTCCGCGATGTATGCCGGATCGGCGCGTTGTCCGGCGTGTGCGATCGCGGTGCACAGTAGTGTCAGTACGCAAAAAATAAAGCGGCGCATCGTTCCCCCGTCGTGAACCCTCGGACCGACCGGCAGTGTGCGTCGAACCGCCACCGGGAGCAACGGATGCGCTACGCTATGCCTCGCATTCGACACACCGACGGAACAACAACATGGGTGAAACTGTCCTGATTACCGGTGGTGGGCGGGGTATCGGCGCCGCCACCGCCGAACTCGCGGCCCGGCGCGGTTACGATGTATTGATCAATTACCGTGCCGACCGCGTCGCGGCTGAAGCGGTCGCGGCCCGGGTGCGCGACGCGGGCAGGCGTTGTGTCGTTTGCGCCGGCGATGTCGCGAACGAGGCCGATGTCATGCACGTGTTCGACACTTGCGACCGCGAACTCGGTCCGCTGACCGGGCTCGTGAACAACGCCGGCACGGTGGGTCTGCAAACCCGGGTGGAAGCGATGGATGCGGCGCGCATCAATGCGATCTTCGCGACGAATGTGACCGGCAGCTTTCTCTGCGCACGCGAGGCGGTAAAACGCATGTCGAGCAGGCGCGGTGGTCGCGGCGGGTCAATCGTGAATCTCTCCTCGGCGGCTTCACGCCTTGGCTCGCCGAACGAGTTCGTCGACTACGCGGCCACGAAAGGCGCGATTGATACGTTCACGCTCGGGCTCGCGAAAGAAGTCGCGACGGAAGGGATACGGGTGAACGCGGTGCGTCCCGGTCTGATCGATACGGAGATCCACGCCACCTCCGGCGAGCCCGGCCGCATCGATCGCCTGCGCGGTGCGATACCGATGCAGCGCGAGGGTTCGGCAACGGAAGTCGCCGAGGCGATTTTATGGTTGCTGTCACCGGCCTCGGGCTATACGACAGGCAGCTTTATCGACGTCTCCGGTGGCCGTTGAGCGGACGTCACGGCTCGCTCCGCGCTGCTATGCCTGCGTCGCTTCTTTCAGTTCCGCGATCAGCGTGTCCATCACGTCCGCCGCCGCACGGATCGCGTCGATGCGATCGCAGGACTCGCCGCAATACAGCGCGGCTTCTTCGAGATCACCCTCGAATTGCAGCAGCGGCGGGGTGACGGTGTAACGCGGCAGGTCCTGTGGCTCACCGGCCGCCGCGAGGCGACCGATGACGGCGCCTTCATCGGGACGTGCTCCCGGGTTCGGACAACCGGCGGCTTCCCAGTCCGCGTAGGCCTGGTTGCGCAACACGCGGTGGGCCGCGTCGGGCCAACCCTGGTCGAACAGTTTCGTCAGCACCGTATCCTGTGAATGCGCGCGGGTGACCATGTCCTTGTAGCTGTCGAGCACCATCGACTCGTTCGTAGCCAGGAACCGCGTACCCATCGAGACGGCGCTTGCGCCGAGCTTCAGCGCGCGGGCCACGTCCGCGCCGGTCGCGATGCCGCCCGAGGCAATGACCGGGAGCTGGCCGAGTTCACGCACGGTCGCGGTCACGACGTCGGCCAGCGGGCGCGTCGCCTTGACGTGGCCCCCGGCTTCGGTGCCCTGAACGATAACGCCGTCGACCCCGGCTTCCGCGGCGATGACGGCCTCTTCGACATCACCGCACTGCGCGACGACGAGCATGTCGCGCTTGTGTGCGTCACGAACGTACGGTTCCGAATCACCCCAGAACAGCACCATCAACGGGACGCGTTCGTCGTAACACGTCTCAATCTGGCCCGGCTGCATCATGGGCAGGATGATATTGACGCCGAACGCACGCGTGGTGAGGTCGCGCGTCTGGGCGATCAGTTCTTTCATCACGGCCGGCTGCAGCGCACCGAGCCCGAGTACGCCGAGCCCGCCCGCATTCGACACCGCGCTCGTCAGGGTCGCCCCGGCAATCCCGATGCCCATGCCGGCGCTCCAGATCGGCACTTTTACATTCAGTCGTTCATGGATCCTGCTCATAAGTTTCCCCTCGACCAGAAAGAACGTTGTTGGCGTAATCCCGCTACCCGGCAATCCCCAGTGCGGCGATCGCCGCGATAATCTGTGCGTGGATGCCGTGCGCCGTGCATACGACGCCGCGGTTCGCGCCGAGCGTCGCTCCGCGCGAAAAATCCAGACGTTTGCCGGTGATGTCGCTAACGATGGCGCCGGCTTCTTCCGCGACCAGCATCCCGGCCGCATGATCCCAGATTTTCTCGACGTAACCGGCACGGGTCGGCAGACGCAGATAGGCATCCGCCTGGCCGCGGCCGACGACGGCGTACTTGCACTGACTGTCGAGCCGCGCCGGTTTGCTCGTTGCCTTCAGGTATTCGAGGATCCGGACCGTGTCGTCCTGTTTCGAATGCGCGGCTTCGACGGATTCGCACACGCGTAATGCGTCGAGTGAGACCTCGCCGGCGGCGTGTATGCGTTCGGGCTCAGCATCGATGCGTGTCGCCGGCAGGTACCATGAGCCCCCACCGCGGGTCGCGTAGTAGATGCAACCCTGCGGGTCCGGGTCGTCGAACGCGCGGGTGAAATCCGCGGACAGGTTCGTGCAGCCGAGCACGCCCAGCGTGACCTCGCCGTTTTCGATCAGCGCGAGTGATACCGCGTACTGGCCGCGGCGAAGAAAACCTTTCGTGCCGTCGACCGGATCGAGCGTCCAGTAACGGTCCGCGCTTGCGTCGTGGTTACCGCGATCGATCGCGTCGAGCACGGCGGCGTTGTCGACCCCCGGCCGCACGTGCTGAACCGCCGCCGTAATCGCGCTCGTCAGCTCGCCGGTTTGCTGCGTACGCAAATCCGCCGCACTTTCTTCGCCGACGAGCGCAATGTCGCCGAGTTCGTCGCCGAGGCGCATCGCGACGATAGCCTGGGCGGCGAAGTCGGCGACGGTGACGGGGCTGCGGTCGTCTTTCGTCAGTTGCCGGATTTCGTCGAGTTCCGACTGTACGCGGCGGGTAATCGAGCAGGCTTCGGCCACCGCATCGAGTGCGCATTTGAGTTCCTGGGAGCGGGTGTGCATTGAAATACCGTCGAACCGTGTCGTAAATGGATGGGCCACACGATAGCCGCTGGGCGGGGCGCAGGCAATCCGGCGAGAGCATCGACTCGCTGGCCCGGATCCGGCCCCCGGCGCGGGTGGGTTGCGGGAACGCTATGTTACAATTTTTCCCCAACGCGAACGTCACAAACGGGTCTCGCAACGGCGCTTGTGATACCCAATAACAGCGCAGGAAACAGCCATGTCCGAGTCCAAGGTTTACCCGGTATCCGCCGACACCGCAGCGCACGCGCTCATCGATGCGGCGACTTATGAAACGATGTACAAACGTTCGATTGACGATCCGGAAGGTTTCTGGGCGGAGCAGGCGAACAAGTTCATTACGTGGTCGAAGCCCTGGAAAAGCGTTTGCCAGTGGGATTTCAAAACCGCCGAGATCAGCTGGTTCGACGGCGCAGAACTGAACGTCAGCGTCAACTGCCTCGACCGTCATCTCGAGCATCGCGGCGATCAGACCGCGATTATCTGGGAAGGCGACGATCCGGGCGACGACAAGCACATCAGTTACCGGCAGCTGTATGAGGAAGTTTGCCGTTTCGCCAATGCGCTGAAAGCAAAAGGCGTGCGCAAGGGCGACCGGGTTTCGATCTACATGCCGATGGTCCACGAGGCGGCCGTCGCCATGCTCGCCTGCGCGCGAATCGGCGCGGTGCATTCGATTGTTTTCGGCGGTTTTTCGCCGGATGCCCTGAGCGACCGGATCCTCGACAGCGACTGCAGCGTCGTGATCACCGCCGACGAAGGCCTGCGTGGTGGGCGCCCGGTACCGCTGAAGGCGAACACGGACGCCGCAATCGCATCGTGTCCGAACGTACATACGGTGTTCGTCGTCAAGCGCACCGGTGGCGATGTGGCCTGGCAGGACGGCCGTGACGTTTGGTACGAGGAGGCAATCGCGGCCGCGGAACCGGAATGCGAACCGGAAGCGATGGCGGCCGAGGACCCGTTATTTATCCTCTACACCTCGGGTTCGACGGGCATGCCCAAGGGCGTGCTGCATACGACCGGCGGTTACATCCTGTATGCCGCGATGACGCACAAATACGTGTTCGATTATCACGACGGCGACATCTACTGGTGTACCGCAGACGTCGGCTGGGTTACCGGGCATACCTACATCGTCTACGGTCCACTCGCCAACGGCGCCACGACCCTGATGTTCGAGGGCGTGCCGACGTATCCCGATGCCGGGCGCATGTGGGAAGTGGTCGACAAGCACCAGGTAAATATCTTCTACACCGCACCGACCGCGCTGCGTGCGCTGATGGGGCAGGGCAACGATTTTGTCACCCGCTCGAGTCGCAAGTCGCTGCGGATCCTCGGGTCGGTTGGCGAACCGATCAATCCGGAGGCGTGGGAGTGGTACTACCACGTTGTCGGCGAGGGGCGTTGCCCCATTGTCGATACCTGGTGGCAGACCGAGACCGGCGGCATCCTGATTACTCCGCTGCCGGGTGTAACCCCGCTGAAGCCCGGTTCTGCGACCCGGCCGTTTTTCGGGGTCGAACCGGTACTCCTCGACGAGCAGGGCTACGAACTCGAAGGCGCGACGTCGGGCTCACTCGCATTACGCCGCAGCTGGCCAGGCCAGATGCGAACCGTATACGGTGACCATCAGCGGTTTATCGACACTTACTTCAAAATGTATCACGAACATTATTTCACCGGTGACGGTGCGCGACGCGACGAGGACGGTTACTTCTGGATCACCGGGCGCGTCGACGATGTGATCAACGTGTCCGGACACCGCATGGGAACCGCCGAGGTTGAAAGTGCGCTGGTCCTGCATGACGCGGTGGCGGAGGCGGCCGTCGTCGGCTATCCGCACGACCTGAAGGGGCAGGGCATCTACGCTTATGTGACGCTGATGAACGGGGTCGAGCCGAGCGACGAGCTGCGGGCCGAACTCGTGAAGCATGTGCGCAAGGAAATCGGGCCGATCGCCACCCCCGATGTCATCCAGTGGGCGCCGGGCTTACCGAAAACACGGTCCGGCAAAATCATGCGCCGCATTCTGCGTAAAGTAGCGGCGAACGAACTCGATACGCTCGGTGATACGAGTACGCTCGCCGATCCGGGTGTGGTCGATAATCTGATCGAGCATCGTGCCGGCAAATCCTGACATGCGGAGCCGCGCATGAACGGGCCGTGGGACTGGATGAACGCACAGCAGCAGCTGTGGCGGCAGTGGCAGTCGTTCATGAGCGGCGGTAATCCGGCCCCGCAATTCGGCGCGGACAGTTTCGCGAATTTCTGGCGGCCATTCGGCTTCGATGCCGCGTCCGCGGCGAACCCGTCGAGTCTGTTTTCGTCGATGTTCGCGCCGTGGGCGGCGGCCGCGGCCCCGCAGGATGGGGCCGACGATATCGGGCGGTGGTTGCAACGCCTGCTCGAGGGGCTGCAGAGCGCGGCCGGCGGCACGGCCGCGAACGGTCCCGGCGCATTCGTCGATGCGTTTTTGCGCTCGCCATTCGGTGCGTTCGGCAACTTCACCCAGAGTCCATTCGCCAGCGGCGACTGGATGAACATGAAGCCATCCGAATTTGCCGGCCTGTTCGATCTTCCTCCGCTGGGGCCCGGTCGTGAGTGGGAGACGAAGTGGCGTGAACTGCACGGTGCGGCGAAAGAGGAATTCGAGGCGCACGGCGCATTGGGGCGTCAGCTTGGCCGGATCTATTACCGGGCCCTGAAGGATTTTGCCCGCGTTCTGCGCGACAACGACCCCGCCGACGGCGACATCACGAACCTGCGCGAACTCTACGATTTATGGATCGACGTCGCTGAATCCGCATACCGCGAGCGGGCGATGACGGACGAGTACGCGCGAACGTTCGGACGCGTGATCAATGCGAATTCGCGCTCCCGCAGTGCATGGCAGACCCTGCTGAACGATTACCAGGAAGCACTGAACGTGCCGAATCGGCGCGAAATCGATTCGCTGATCGCACGGCAGACGGAACTCGTCGCGCGCGTCCGTGAACTCGAGGCAAGCGCGCCGTTGCAGCTTGCGGAAGAATTGTCGACACAACACACGGAGCTTGCCGCGCGCGTCGAAGTGCTGGAAAGCGAAACGTCGTCATTCAGTACCGACAGCCTGATCGCAACGCAGGCGGATTTGGCCGCGCGCGTCGCGCAACTCGAGGCGAAAGCGCCGTCGTTCGATATCGACGATTTGATCGCCCGGGTTGATTCCATCGACGGGCGCGTCGATGCGCTGACGCGGCGCCGCGCGGCGCCGGGGGATCCGGGCGTGAGCAAAAAGCGGGCAAAGCGCAAAGCGGCGAGCCCGGATGCCGAGCTACCCGCACGCCCGGTCAAGCCGGCGAAAAGCAAGTCCGGGCGCACACGAAAAGCGACGAAACCCAAATCACGCGCCGCGTCGGCCGACGAGTTTGATATCGACAATCTGAGCGGCGCGACGTCGTAACACGCCGAATAAATCATGCCGCGACTGAAAATTACTCCCGCGACGCTGCGCGACGAATTTCGCGAACTCTCGCAAACGATGACCGCTGCCGCCGGGACGCTCCAGGACGCGCGGGACGTGCAGATCGGATCGTGCGAACGCGAGGTGGTCCACCGTCTCGATGGTCTCGTGTTGTATCACTACAAGCCACTGACTGCGCTGCGCGAAACCGCGCCGCTGCTAATCGTTTACGCACTCGTGAACCGACCGGAAATGGTCGATCTGCAGGCCGACCGCTCCCTCATGCGGTCACTGCTCGCTCGCGGACTCGACATCTACCTGATCGACTGGGGTTACCCCGACGGAGCGGATCGCGAGCTCGGGCTCGAGGACTACATTGGACGGTATATCGATCGCTGTGTCGACGTCGTTGCGGAACGAGCAGGCGTCGCGAAAGTGAATTTATTCGGCATTTGTCAGGGTGGCACATTCAGTACGTGTTACAGCGCGCTCCATCCCGGGAAAGTCAGGAATTTAATCACCACCGTCACCCCGATCGATTTTCACACGTCCGACGACATGTTGAGCCACCTGTTTCGTTACGTGGATGTCGATGCGCTGACGGATGCGAGCGGCAACCTGTCCGGTGATTTGCTCAATATGGTGTTTTTGTCGCTGAAGCCGTTTCGGCTCGCGCAGCAAAAATATATCCATATGCTCGACACGCTCGATGACGCGGATGCGATGCGGATGTTCATGCGCATGGAAAAATGGATTTTCGACAGTCCCGCGCTTGCCGGTCGCGCGTTTCGCGAATTTGCGCGCGAATTCTACCAGCGCAACGGGCTGGTCAGGAACGCGATCACGATTGGGGGGCGACAGGTCGAACTCGGGCGCCTGAAGATGCCGGTATTGAATATCTACGCGGAGAACGATCATTTAGTGCCGCCGGCCGCCTCGCTTGCGCTTGGTCAGCATGTTGGCACCGGTGACTACACGGCGCTCGGATTTCCGGGAGGACATATAGGACTGTATGTCAGTACCCGGGCACATAAAATATTGCCGCAGGCCATCGATGAGTGGCTCAGCAAACGCTGACCCGGATCGGATCCCGGCGCACGCGCGATATTGAGGACAATGTGATGGAACGAAGCGGACCGGTTGACGAAGTCCTGCGGCAGTTGAGCCAACTGCGGTTCAGAAATCTGTTCCTGATCGTCGCCGGGCTGCTGCTCGTCGACCTCGCGATCCCCGATGTTATCCCGCTGATAGACGAGATACTGCTCGGCATCCTGACGATGATGTTCTGGACGTGGCGAAAGCCGGCGCCGAAACCGGTCATCGACCCGGACGCGGAATAAAAAGAACCCCTCGAGCGCCCGGGAGACGGGCGCAGGAGGGGTCAGTGGAGGCCAGTATCAGGTGACTGTCTGATACGTATAGTGAACTGAAAGCGTTAGTGCCGCGGTAATTACGCGGTTTCCGTCGCGGCGGGAACGAATTCCTGCACGCTCGCACCGGCATTTTGCAGGCCAGCCTCGAACCACGCCTGGTAGGCGGGCTGGGACTCGGCAACGATTTCCGCTGCTTCCTTCATCGTCGAGATAACTTTGCCGTTGAACTCGCTCGACAGTTTGATCTGCTCGTTGACCAGTCCCTGCACATCACCCGGGTTGCCGAGCAGTGCAAAGAATTTGTTGTTCATGTCGACGGTTGAATTGAACAGTTCCATGTTCTTGCGCGTCAGTTTCTCGAACAGCTGAACGTTCAGCGTTTCGAGTTCTTTCGCCGATTCCATCGCGGCTTTGCCGAAAGTATTAATTTGTTCGAAACCTTTGTATTCCATCTGAGTATCCTCCACTGCGGTGTTTGACTCGATTGTTGCGACGCAACATTTGTTGCAGTGCAAAATATCGCTGTACGGAGGCCCTGTCAAGCACTTTGTTCAATTATTTTTCGTGTCGCGCGAAATCGATTTTTGCCGCGATTGGCGGGTACGACCCGAGGCAGCTTCCGGTCGCGCGGCTCACGCCGCGGGCCGGCGGCCGGGATTTAGATCCACCCGACACGCCGCAATCGCGCCGTGAAACGCCGGGTCGTTAACGGAAGTCGTTAAAATTCGTGATTATTTTCCCGATCCGGGGGCTGCGACCTTGCGCTTCCCCAAGCCAGTTCGTTACGATCCCGTGTTCATCTTTTCCGGCCGGTAAAACGGCATTCCTGAACCAGCAAGCGGGCCCGTAATCGAGAGCGCGGCCACGGAGATCACTTTTATGACGAGTAACCCCGAACTAGCGGCGTGGGTCGAAGAAGTCGCGTCGTTAACGAAGCCGGACCATATCCACTGGGTGGATGGTTCGGACGAAGAATATGAAAAACTAATCGCCGGGATGCTCACCGACGGGACCCTCGAGAAACTGAACGAGGAAACCCATCCGAACTGTTTTCTTCACCGCTCGTCGCCAAGTGATGTGGCGCGGGTCGAACACCTCACATTCGTCTGCACGCAAGACAAGCAGGACGCCGGACCGAACAACAACTGGATGACGCCGCCGGACGGGCACGCAAAAGTGGACGCGTTGTTCGACGGCTGCATGAAGGGCCGCACGATGTACGTCATCCCCTACCTGATGGGCCCGTATGACTCCCCGTACTCGCGCGCCGGGGTCGAAATCACCGACAGCGCTTACGTCGTCGCGAATATGCGCATCATGGCGCGAATCGGCAAACGTGCCCTCGAGCACATCGAAGCCGGCAATTCCTTCGTTCGCGGTCTGCACTCCATCGGCGACCTCGATCCGGACAAACGCTACATCATGCATTTCCCCGAGGAGCTCATGATCAAGAGCATCGGTTCGGGTTACGGCGGTAATGCCCTGCTCGGCAAAAAATGTCACGCATTGCGCATTGCAAGCTGGCAGGCGCGCACGGAAGGCTGGCTCGCCGAACACATGCTCATCCTCGGTATCGAAGACCCGACGGGAAACACGACCTATGTCGCAGCGGCGTTCCCGTCGGCCTGTGGCAAAACGAATCTCGCGATGCTCGTCCCGCCGGCCGGATTCGAGGGCTGGAAAGTGTGGACCGTCGGTGACGACATCGCCTGGCTGCACGTTGGTGAAGATGGTCGCTTATGGGCGATCAACCCGGAGGCCGGCTTTTTCGGGGTTGCTCCGGGGACCAGCCTGAGCACGAACCCTAACTGCATGAATACGCTCGGGCACGATACGATCTACACGAACGTTGCCGTCACGCCGGACGGCCAGCCGTGGTGGGAAGGCATCGACGGCGACAAACCGGCCGAGTTGATCGACTGGCAGGGCCAGCCGCACAACCCGGAGAACGGCCCGGCGGCGCACCCGAACTCGCGCTTCACCGTCGCCGCGTCACAATGCCCTAGCTATTCCGATCAGGCGAACGTGCCACAGGGCGTACCGATCTCCGCGCTCATATTCGGCGGTCGTCGGTCGACCGTGGCGCCGCTCGTCTTTGAAGCCCTCGATTGGGAACACGGCGTGTTCGCGGGTGCGGCAGTGGCATCGGAGACCACCGCCGCGGCGACCGGCGCGGTCGGCAAGGTGCGACGCGACCCGATGGCGATGAAGCCGTTCTGTGGCTATAACTTCGCTGACTACTGGGCCCACTGGCTGAGCTTCACGGAACGCTCCGACAAATTGCCGAAGATTTTCCACGTCAACTGGTTCCGCAAGGACGAGAACGGCAAGTTCATGTGGCCCGGCTTCGGTGACAATATGCGGGTGCTCAAATGGGTGATCGAACGCTGCAACGGCCAGGCCGATGCGGTGAAGACGCCCGTCGGGTTCGTGCCGAAAACCGACGACATCGATGTGTCGGGACTCGACGTGGATGTGGAAGTCGTCAATGCGCTACTGGATATCGACGCGGCAACCTGGAGCGCCGAGATCGAGGACATCGACAAGTATTTCAGTGCGTACGGCGATCGTCTTCCGCCGGCTATTCGCAAGCAGATCGAACGCATCCGCAATGAAATCAAGGCGTCGGTGAAGGCGGCTTAGGGGGCTCCCGGATCGGGGAAACGACAGTTCCCGCTCGGCCGATCGTGGCGGAGCGGGATTACCGCGGTTGCCGGCAGGCTCAGTCCTCGTCGGGTGCGTCTTTCTTCTGACCCGGACGCATGCCGGCGGCGGCAAAGAAATTGCTCTGCATCTGTTTCCACAGATCCATGTTTCGTTGCGCAACTTCGGCAAATGTCGCCGAAACGGGATTGCTCTGCAGTGCCCCGGTTACCTGTTCCTGGAATCGCTGTTGCTGCTCCTGGAACAGTTGCAGGCTGCTTTGGATGAAGTCACCCGCCTGGCCCTGCATCGACTTGCCGTAAAAGCCAATCATTTGCTCGAGGACATCCGTCGAAAACATCGGATCTCCGTCTTCTTCCTGTTCGATGATGATCTGCAGGAGAATGCTGCGCGTAATGTCTTCGCCGGATTTCTTGTCGATGACACAAAATGCGATGCCGTTGAGAACGAGCTCGCGTACATCGCTGAGCGTGACATACTTGCTTTCCGCCGTATCGTACAGCCGACGGTTGGGATATTTCTTTATGATGCGTTTATCGGACGTGTCATTCATTCTAGTCTCCAGTGCCTGGTGCGCTGCCAGGTAGTTATCGTTCCACCGCGAGCGCGATGCCCTGTCCGCCCCCGATGCACAGCGTTGCGAGCCCCTTGCGGGAATCACGGCGCGCCATTTCATGCAACAGGGTAACGAGAATACGTGTACCCGAAGCGCCGATCGGATGCCCGATCGCGATTGCGCCGCCGTTCACGTTCACTTTTTCAGGATCCCATCCCAGCCCGCGATTGACCGAAATTGCCTGTGCGGCGAATGCCTCGTTCGCCTCGACGAGATCGAGGTCGGCCGGGGTCCACCCCGCGCGTTCCAGGCATTTCTGACTCGCGGGGATAGGCCCGGTGCCCATGATCGCCGGGTCAACACCGGCGCTCGCGTACGCCTTGATCGTGACCAGCGGCTCGAGCCCGAGTTCCGCGGCCCTGGCCGCGCTCATGACGATGACCGCGGCGGCGCCGTCGTTGATACCGGAAGCATTGCCGGCGGTGACGCTGCCGTCCGCTTTGAACGCGGGGCGTAACTTACCCAGCGCGTCGGCGGTGACGTCCGGGCGCGGAAATTCGTCGCGGGTGAAAAGCAGTGGTTCACCCTTGCGTTGTGGAATCTCGATGGGGACGATTTCGTCGGCGAAACGGTCCGCGGACAGTGCGGCCTGGGCCTTGTTCTGCGTCGACGCGGCGAATGCGTCCTGTTCGGCGCGGGAAATGTCGAACTGCGCCGCGATATTTTCCGCGGTGATACCCATGTGATAGTGGTTGAATGCGTCCGTCAGACCATCGACGATCATTGTGTCGATCAGAGTCCAGTCGCCCATTTTCGTGCCGCTGCGAGATTTCGGCAGCACGTGCGGCGCCGCGCTCATGTTTTCCTGACCGCCCGCAATTACGATGTCGGCGTCGCCGCAACGCACGGCCTGGGCCGCGAGCTGCACGGCCTTGAGCCCGCTGCCGCAAACCTTGTTGATCGTGAGGGACGGTACCGATGCCGGTAGTCCGGCCGCCATGGCCGCCTGGCGTGCGGGGTTTTGTCCGCTACCGGCGGCAAGTACCTGTCCGAGTATGACTTCGTCGATTGCGCCCGGGTCGATCCCGGTCTTCTCGAGCAGCGCCGCAATCACCCGTGCGCCGAGTTCAGGAGCGGCAATCTGGCTTAAAGAGCCGCCAAAGGAACCGACGGCCGTGCGTAATCCGGCAACGATCACCGCGTCTTGCATAGGGCACCTCGCAGGTTATTACGCACCAATTCGGGTACGTAAGGAAACTCTAATCTAAGTTGCACTGCACCAATATGCAAGTTGCGTTTGATCCGGTGCTGCGGGCGGGTTCGCGGACGTGAGCCGGCAGGGGCGGCCGATGGCCGTGCGATCGGCGCGCCCGGGGGTGCCCGGGCCGCGTCGATCGCCGTTGCGAGTGTCGCGGGGGGACGTCAGATTTGCAGCAACATGCGGGTCGGGTCTTCGACCGTCTTGCGGATGGTTTCGAGGAACTGGACGGCCTCGCGCCCGTCGACGATGCGATGGTCGTAGGACAACGCGAGATACATCATCGGGCGGATCACGACCGCGCCGTCTTCCGCTACCGGCCGGTCCTGGATCTTGTGCATGCCGAGGATCGCGCTCTGCGGCGGGTTCAGGATCGGCGTCGATACGAGGGAGCCGAAGACACCGCCGTTGCTGATCGTGAACGTGCCGCCGGTCAGTTCGTCGAGCGTCAGCTTGCCGTCACGCGCACGTTCGCCGTAGTCGCGGATTTTTCGTTCCACTTCGGCGAATGACATGCGTTCGACGTCGCGCAGAATGGGGACGACGAGTCCTCGCTCAGACCCGACGGCAACGCCGACATCATAGTAGCCGTGATAAATGATGTCGTCGCCGTCCACGTAGGCGTTGACGATCGGGAACCGCTTCAGTGCCTCGACCGCGGCTTTGACGAACACGGACATGAATCCGAGGCGCACGCCGTTTTGCTTCTCGAATTCCTCTTTGTGCTGAGCTCGCATGTCGAGGAACGGCTGCATGTTGACCTCGTTGAACGTGGTCAAAATTGCGTTTTGCTGCTGCGCCTGCAACAGGCGTTCCGCGGTGCGTTTGCGTACGCGGGTCATTGGCACGCGTTCTTCCGGGCGCGCCGTCGCGGGCGCCTCGGGACGCGCCTGGACCGTGGTCGTGGCCGCCGGCACGGCTTCTTCGGTGCTGCCGCCTTCGAGATGGGCGAGCACATCCGCCTTGCTCAGCCGGCCGTCACGCCCGCTGGTCGCAATGGCATTCGGGTCGAGTTCGTGTTCTTCGAGCAGCTTTCTCACGGAGGGTCCGAAGCGCGGCGTGACCGCACTACCCGAGTCCTCGGGGGCGTCTGAGTCCGGCGCGGCGGCGGGAGCGTCTTCGCCGCCCGACGTTGCCGTTGCCTCGGTGTCGATTACACACAGCACGGTATCGGTGAGCACGACATCACCGGGCTGGTGGAGCAGTTCCTTGATGACCCCGGCCTCGGGCGCGGCAATTTCCAGCGTAACCTTGTCGGTTTCTAGATCGATCAGGTTTTCGCCGCGGCTGACGGCTTCGCCAGGCTGTTTGTACCAGTCCAGCAGCGTCGCATCGGGAACGGATTCGGCGAGTGCGGGGACCTTAACTTCGATTAGCACAATAGGCTCCTTTGACAATGGGGGATGGCGCAAGGACCACAGTGCGAGGACTGCGGAACCGCTGCAGATTCATGGCGCTTACGCCGATCGTTTCTGATCAGCCTGCTCCGCACGGTCGATTCCCAGCGCTTCGTCCACGAGTTGCTGTTGTTGTTCCAGATGCAGCGACACGTAGCCGACAGCAGGCGAGGCGGAGTACGGGCGGGCGACGCAGTACATCGGCTTTTCGTCCGGAAAACACCCGCCGAGGTGGCGCTTCGACAACAGGGTAGACCATGCGCCCTGGTTACGCGGCTCTTCCTGCACCCAAATCAGCTCTTCGGCGTTCGGGTAAGCGTTGATTTTCTCGACGAGTTCCTCGCGCGGAAACGGATAGAGCTGCTCCAGCCGGATTATCGCGACCTTGTCGATACCGTGTTCGCGGCGTGCTTCGAGCAAATCGAAATACACTTTACCGCTGCACACAAGAATGCGTCGCACCGCGGATTTATCGATGGGGTCGATTTCGTCGATCACGTTTTGAAACCGCCCGGACGTAATGTCCTCGAGGCTCGAGCTGGAAAGCTTGTGCCGCAGCAGGCTCTTCGGGCTCATCACGATCAGCGGTTTGCGGAACAGGCGCAGCATTTGCCGGCGCAGCAGGTGAAACATCTGCGCGGGGGTCGTCGGATACACCACCTGCATGTTGTCGTCGGCACACAGCTGCAGATAGCGTTCGAGTCGCGCGGATGAATGTTCCGGACCCTGCCCGTCGTAGCCATGCGGCAGAAACATGACGAGTCCGCAAAAGCGGCCCCATTTCTCTTCGCACGAGGCGATGAACTGATCGATGACAACCTGCGCACCATTCGCGAAGTCGCCGAACTGGGCTTCCCAGATCGTCAGGACTTTCGGTTCGGCGCTCGAATAGCCGTACTCGAATGCAAGTACCGCTTCTTCGGACAGCGTCGAATTGATGACGAGAAAACTGGGTTGGTCGGTCGACAGGTTTTGCAGCGGCAAAAAAGTGTCGCCGGTTTTCTGGTCGTGGATGACGGCGTGGCGGTGGAAAAACGTCCCGCGTCCGCTGTCCTGACCTGAAATCCGCACCCCGGTGCCTTCGTTCAGCAGGGCGGCGTAGGCGAGATTTTCCGCAAAACCCCAATCCAGCGGCTTTTCCCCGTTCCCCATCGCGCGGCGATCGGCATTGATTCGCTTCACCGCCCGATGCAGTTCGAATGCTTCCGGCACCCAGGTCAGCTTCGCGGTGAGCGCGGAGACGGTTTCCGCCGGGATGCTCGTGTCGACTTCGTCGCGCCACGTCGCGAAGCGGTACGGCTCGTAGTTGATCAGGAAGCGGGTGTCGGTGACATTCGCGTACGGTCGTGAAACGACGATGTTGTCGTCCAGCGAAGCAATGTATTTCGCGGTTATCTCTTCGGCTTCACCCGGCTGGATTACACCGTCGGCCACGAGCTTGTCCGTATAGATCTTGCGCACGCCGGGATGATTGCGGATGTGCTGATACATGATCGGCTGCGTCGCCGCCGGCTCATCCGCTTCGCTGTGCCCGTGCTTGCGGTAGCAGATCATGTCGATCACGACATCCTTGTTGAACTCCATGCGGAAGTCGAGCGCGATTTTCGCCACGAACGCCACGGCTTCGGGGTCGTCCCCGTTCACATGGAAAATCGGCGCCTGCACGATCTTCGCGACATCCGTGCAATACAGCGTGGAGCGGGAGTCGAGTGGATCGCTCGTGGTGAAGCCGATCTGGTTGTTGAAAATCACGTGTACCGTGCCGCCGGTGGAATACCCGCGCGTCTGCGACAGGTTGAACGTTTCCATGACGACACCCTGACCCGCGAACGCGGCGTCGCCGTGGATGAGCAGCGGCAGGACGGAATTTCTTTCGATATCGCCACGGCGATCCTGACGCGCGCGCACCGAGCCTTCGACGACCGGGTCGATAATTTCGAGGTGAGAAGGGTTGAAGCCGAGCGTCAGGTGAACGGAACCGCCCGGTGTTTCGATGTCGGAGGAGTATCCGAGGTGGTATTTCACGTCGCCGGACCGGGCCTCGCGGCTGCGACCTTCGAATTCGTCGAACAGCTTCGACGGGTGCTTGCCGACGATGTTGACGAGCACGTTCAGACGCCCCCGGTGGGCCATGCCGAGAGCGATTTCCTTCACCCCGGCGCGACCGCAGTCCTCGACGAGCTGGTCGAGCAGGGGGATCAGCGATTCGCCGCCTTCGAGCGAAAACCGCTTCTGACCCACATATTTCGTATGCAGGTACTCTTCGAGCGTACCCGCGGCAATCACACGGTCGAGAATGTGACGCTTGCGTTCGGCATCGAACCCGGGATTGCCGCGCGTCGGTTCGAGACGCTGCTGGATCCAGCGCTTTTGCGCGGTCTCGACGATATGCATGTATTCGGCGCCGATCGTGCCGCAGTACGTGGTGCGAACGATATCGAGGATTTCGTTCAGCGGCGCCTCGTCCGGGCCGTGCAAGGAACCGGTATTGAATACGCGATTCATGTCGCTTTCGTTCAGGCCGTGGTAAGCGGGGTCGAGTTCCTGTACATGCGGCCGTTCATACTGATTCAGCGGGTCGAGATTCGCCTGACGGTGTCCCGTGAACCGGAACGCGTTGATCAGCTGCAGCACCGACACCTGCTTGCCGGAATCCACGGCCGGGCCGGTGGCGGCGGGGCCGGCAATCGCCCGGCTGGCCGCATTGCGACCGTGTTCGAGCATGCGCTCACGGGTTGCCGCGTGGGATTTGTCGCGCTCACCGGCGCCGAGTTCGCCCTGCAGACGGTCGAAATAATCCTGCCATTCCGGCGACACGGCGTTGCGGTCCTCGAGATAGGATTCGTAGAGGCCCTCAATGAACGCGGCGTTGCCGCTGTATAAACCAGAAGCGGGTTGCATCAATTTTCACCTGATACCGCTGTCAAAAGCGGCCTGTTCGGTCGTAGATCGTTGTCTTCGAGTCCCGATAGCTTAAATCGGCCGGGGACCCCGCAATCTTTGATCACTGGGCATTCAATGTCACGGAATAATCAACGATTTCACCGATATAAGTGATCGAATTCAGCGTCACCATGAGCCGCGGGCGGGATTTCCCGACGCCTCGCTCAGCGGGTCGGCGGCGGCGGTCGTCCGGGATGCAGCTTGCCGGTCCAACGGACGGGAAGTTATCCTAGCGCGCTGTCGTGACCAGCCCCCCTGCTCCGCGGGGACGCACGACGTGTCACGATGCCGCCGTGGTTCCGTCACCGGGCAGTTAAATACGCAGGAATTGAGGGTTTCAATGAATACACGCACGGTCACGATCACCGACAACAGCACGGGAAAATCCATCGAGTGTCCGGTCCACGAGGGCAGCTACGGCGCCCCGGTGATCGAAGTCGGGAAACTTTACCAGGAACTCGGCATGTTCACGATCGACCCGGGTTATGGTGTCACCGGCAGCTGTCGCAGCGCGATCACCTACCTCGACGGGGAAGAGGGGATCCTGCTGCATCGCGGGTACCCGATCGAGCAACTCGCGGAAAAATCCTCATTTCTCGAAGTGGCCTACCTGCTGATCCACGGCGACCTGCCGAACGCGACGGAGATGCAGGAGTGGGAACGTGCGATCAAGACCCACGGCATGACCCACGAACATCTGCGCCGCGTCTACTCCGGTTATCGCTACGACGCCCATCCGATGTCCGTGCTCACCGGGGTCATCGGTGCGGTGGCATCGTTCTACCACGAGGGCATGGACGTCTACGACCCGGAAGAACGGTTGCTCACGGCCCGCCGGGTGATCGGCAAAATGCCGAACCTCGTATCGAAGATCTATCGCTACCAGTCGGGGTTGCCGTTCGTGTACCCGGACAACTCCCGCAGCTATGTCGAGAACTTCATGGCCATGATGTTTTCGTGGCCGACGGAGCCCTACGAACTGAATCCGGTTGCGGTGCGGGCGCTCGAATTATTGCTGATCCTGCACGCCGACCACGAACAGAACGCCAGCACCTCGACGGTGCGCCTTGCCGGCAGCGCCGAGAGCAATCCGTTTGCCTGCGTCGCGGCGGGGGCCGTCACGCTATGGGGCAAATCGCACGGCGGTGCGAACGAAGCCGTGATCCACATGCTCGAGGAAATCGGTGACCCGAAGAACATCCCGCAATTCGTGGCCCGCGCGAAAGACAAGGACGACTCGTTTCGACTGATGGGTTTTGGCCACCGCGTGTACAAGAACTACGACCCGCGCGCCACGATCATCCGCCAGGCCTGCCACGATCTGCTCGACGAAATGGACGTGAACCAGCCGCTGTTCGAAATTGCGATGGAACTCGAACAAATCGCGCTCGACGACGATTACTTCATCGAGCGCAAACTCTACCCGAACGTCGATTTCTACTCCGGGCTCATCTACCAGGCACTGAATATTCCAAAGAATATGTTCACGCCGATGTTCGCGCTCGCGCGTTCCGCCGGGTGGATCGCGCAGTGGATGGAAATGATGGCCGATCCCGACTTCCGCATCGGTCGCCCGCGGCAACTGTATACCGGCGCGAAACGGCGCGAATACACGCCCATCGACGAGCGCGGCTGAAGCCAGAACCTTAACCATTTACTAAAACGAGACCCAACAAGACCATGAAATCACCTGTACGCGTAACCGTCACCGGCGCCGCTGGCCAAATCTCCTATTCGCTGTTGTTCCGTATCGCCGCCGGCGAAATGCTCGGCCGTGATCAGCCTGTCATCCTGCAACTGCTCGAGATCACACCGGCGATGAAGGCGCTCGAAGGCGTGGTCATGGAAATCGACGATTGCGCGTTCCCGCTCGTCGCCGGAATCGAGATCAGCGACGATGCGAACGTCGCGTTCAAGGACTCGAACTTCGGCATGCTCGTGGGCGCGCGGCCGCGCGGCCCGGGCATGGAGCGTGCGGACCTGCTCGAAGCGAATGGCGGAATATTCAAAGTGCAGGGCAAGGCGATCAACGAGAACGCGAGCCGCGATATCAAAATCGTCGTCGTCGGGAACCCGGCCAACACGAACGCCTGGACGTGCATGAGCAGCGCCCCGGACATCAACCCGCGCCAGTTCACCGCGATGACCCGCCTCGACCACAACCGTGCGATGGCGCAGCTCGCGCAGAAGACGAACGCGACGGTTGCCGACGTGCAGCAACTCATGATTTGGGGCAATCACTCGACGACCCAGTATCCCGACATCAGCCAGGCCAGGGTTGCCGGCAAACCCGCTCTCGACCTCGTCGATCGCAAGTGGTACGAGAACGACTACATCCCGAGCGTTGCAAAACGCGGCGCCGCAATCATCGACGCCCGCGGCGCCTCGAGCGCGGCTTCGGCTGCGAATGCAGCGCTGGAACATATGCGCGACTGGGTTGCGGGCACGGCCAGCGGCGACTGGACGAGCATGGGCGTCGTGAGCGACGGCAGTTACGGGATCGAAGAAGGTCTGATCTACTCATTTCCGGTAACGACGGCGAACGGGGAATACAGCATCGTTCAGGATCTGCCGATTGACGATTTCAGCCGCGGCAAAATGGCGGCGACCGAAACGGAGTTGAAAGAAGAGCGCGACGCGGTTCAGAAACTCCTCGCCTGAGGCCGGTTTCAGACAACGCCGCGACTTCGGCAAGCGCGACCATTCAATGATCGACAGCGAGGGATATCGGGCCAACGTCGGCATCGTTTTGCTGAACGATATGGCGCAGGTCTTCTGGGGGCGGCGCATCGGCATGTCCGCCTGGCAATTCCCCCAGGGCGGCATTCGGAAACATGAGTCTCCGCGTGCCGCGATGTTTCGCGAACTGACGGAAGAAACGGGCCTGCTCGAACAACACGTCGAAGTGATCGGGTGTACGGACGGCTGGTTACGTTACCGGTTACCGAAAAGGTACATACGGCGCCATCAAAAGCCCGTGTGCATCGGCCAGAAGCAGCGTTGGTTCGTGCTCCGCCTCGCCGCGGACGAAACGCATGTTGATTTGAATCAGGGCGATGAACCCGAATTCGACGACTGGCGCTGGATCGACTACTGGGACTCGCTCCGCGGGGTGGTTGAGTTCAAACGGGACGTATACAAACGCGCCCTGTCGGAACTCGCCCCGCTCGTGCGCGAGACCACGCAGGCCGATCTGCCACTGTCCCCACGATCCTCGAAGCCCGGGCCGCGCGTGCGCTGAAGCGGGCCGACTAGCCGCCGGCCTTGCGCACCGCGAGTTCCGGCAGAATCTTGCGCGCCGCGCGATTGCGGATCCGGTGTGCGAACGCCGTCGCGTAGTCGGCACCAAACCCCATGCCGGTAATCGTCGATTCGAGATCGGTGAGTTTGCTGCGGCATTCGCCCATTGCAAAATCGGCGGCCTGGCGGATATCGGCGAATTCACCGACTTTCGCAATCGCCTGTGAGTAGATGCAGTTATCGTACAGCGATGCGGTTCGCATCATCGTCATGCGTTCTTCCACCGACATGTCGCCGGGAGAGCGCGCCGCCTGCGGGTCTTCCGCCTCGGCAGACGCCGCGATCGACAGGCACAACATGGCCAGCGCAAGGCAGGATTTTCCTCGTGTCATCATTGAATTGCTTCCTTCGTGAACCGGGCCCGCTCGATCGCCCAGCGTTGTTCGCGGCCGCCGACAAGCGTGCAGCCCAGTTTTACCGGAGGCTCCCCCGCAGGTGCGATGCCGGTCGTTCGGCCCCATTGGGGGACATCGACGTGGTATCGGATGAGGCGAAACTCGATGGCTTTCGTCGGGTGCTTATTGTGCATGACAGCCAGCTTGCCGCCCTCACTGAGATTGTGGCAGCGACCGTCGATGCGGGTTTCAAACGACAGAAAGGTCGCCGCGGCCGCGGGATCCGCGGGCGCGGAACCGCTCGCCGGCAATGCCGCGCACATTAGCAAGGCGGCGATATTGTTATGGAACCGGGGGGAGGTTTTCATCGCGCGCTATGGTAACCCGGATCGGGTGCCGGCGAACCCCGGCGGTGAGCCGTATGCAGCCCGCCTGAGACCGGTTGTCCGGTGCGCGCCGGATGGCCGCGCGAGCGAAAGCCGCGCCATTGCAGGGAATTTTCGGGTTACCCACAAAAGCTGTGGATAACACTGTGGAACAATCGCGGATCAAACGCATTTAACGCGGTCGGGGGCGACATAAACGCTAAATTGCTCAATTATTGAGCAATTTTGAAATATCTATAAATAACAGATAGTTGTGGAATTATTGCGATCGATTTTGGGAAAAATCCGGGCTGAATTGCGGCGCGGTGGGGATTTCGTCCGTGTGTGTGCATAACACGCGAATTCTCGTGCCTCAAGGGGTTGATTTCGAGAATATTCTATGGTTCGGCAGCGCTCCAAACGGTCGCCGTCGGCGTCCCGTTGGCCGCTATACTGTGGCGCCAAGGATCCGTGGCCGGAAACCCGACTGAATGCCTGATCAAGCTGTCTCCACTGGCGCGCGCGAGCGCCACTTCGTCGTCAATCTCGGACGCTGCGGTTCCTCGCTACTCGGTGCGATTCTTGCGGACGCGGGTGCGGATTTTGGCGTCACGGCCCCCGAATCATGGGATCCGCGCACCGGGCAGATGGAAACCGACGAAATCCGGCGGGCTGCCCATTACTTCCGGCGCGCGCACGACATCAGCGAAGGGCGGAAATTTCTTTTCTCGCCCGTGCTCGAGCGCAAGGTGCGCCTGCATCGCGCGCGTCGTTCGTTGCGCCTGGCGCTGGCGCGAAGTCGGTTTCTCAAAATCGGTGATCTCGATCTTGTCGTCCAGCCGGCGTTCAAGCTCGGTTATGTGCCGTCGGTGATCGTGAATTTCCGCCAGCTCGAGCCGATGCTGCCGAGCCTGCTCGTCGGGCGTACTCACGTCGGTCCGGATGAACTCGCCCGCGAGTACGTGCGGATCTACCGGCAGGCATTGATCCTGTTGCAGACGTTCGGGGGTTGCACGGTTGAATATAACGACTTGCTGGACCCGCGAGCCACGGGCTGGGCCGACGGACTTGCCGCCGTGGCGGGTTGCACTCCGGAGTCGCTGCTGCAGGCGCGCGCGCGACGCGTGAACGGCGAGCCGGATCCGGCCGAGGTCACGCCGGTATACGAAGACGCATTCGCGCTGTTGCAGTCATTGCGCACGTACCGCGGGCGCGCCGTTCGGCGTTCGCGCCAGGTCACGCGCGCGATCGCCGCGCGCAACTGAGGCGCTGTTCGTCGGCCTGCCATTCGCCGTGTCCGTCGTGCGGCGCGTTCGGCAGCGTGTCGATGCCGCCCGTCCGGCAGCGGGTTCCGTGCGCGTCCGGTAGCTTGACCGTATACTCGAATGCCGATTTCCCATGCCACGAGGAGTAGCTATGGCGGCAAGCAACCCGTCCGGAACGCCGGTCTTCGCGTTCGACGACAGCCTGATTCAGTGGCAGTTATTTCCCGGCCTCGAACATCTCGAATTTTGTCTGTACGACGTCGACGAAGAGCGCCAGGTGATCGATCTCATCGTCAAGTTCGAACCGGGTGAGGTTGTCGCGATGCATAACCATGTCGCGCAGACGAACATGTTCGTCATCCAGGGCGAATTACGAATGTATGAAACGGACGGCTCGCTGAAGGAAATTCGCCCCGCGGGGAAGTACTGTCGTGGCCGTCGCGACGACTGTCACAGCGAGGGTGGCGGGCCGGACGGCGCGATCGTGTTTTACAGCATACGCGGCCACGGGAGCGACGAGTTGCTCGAAATTGTCGACGCGAACATGAGCGTGCTGGCGAAAATCGGGATGGACGATATTCGCGCCGTATGGGCGGCGCAACAGGCTGCCACGTAATTCCGGCCACGTGCGTGCGGCCGCCGTGACAGGGGCGTTACGGCTTCAGCAATGACCCAGTGCGCCGGCAGCGTCACCGGCTCGAAGCAATACGATGACAGGCACCGTCGTACTGCAATCACAGCCCTCGCGATGCCCGGCGGCTGGATCGGCGAGTGCATCGGCTCCGTCCACGAGTGGGCACGCGCATCGGGGTTCGGCTATATCCGGCTTGGCGATGAATTATTCGATTTCGCGCCACCCGGGCTGCGCGATCGCACCGCGACGCAAACCGTCGTCGCAACCGACCTCGCGCGTCTAAGGGCAGCCCAGGCCCTGCTCGCTGACGGCTACGAAACCGTCGTGTGGTGTGACGCCGATTTTCTAGGGCCTGTTTATCTTTCATCGGCA
>CAXBJY010000054.1:0-39279 GCA_963976285.1 uncultured Gammaproteobacteria bacterium | reverse complement strand
GTCGACGGCGACAAGCGGATCCTCATGATCGACGGCGAACCGGTGCCGTATGCGCTGGCCCGCATACCGTCGGCCGGCGAACTGCGCGGTAACCTCGCCGCCGGCGGTACCGGTCGCGGGCAGGTGCTCAGCGACAGGGACCGCGAGATCTGCGCGCGCGTGGGTCCGGAACTGAAGCGACGCGGTCTGATCTTCGTCGGTCTCGATGTCATCGGCGATTACCTCACGGAGATCAACGTGACGAGTCCGACGTGTATGCGCGAACTCGAAGCCCAGTTCGAAATCCCGATCGCCGATCAGCTGATGGAGTGCATCGCCGGTCGCCTGTAACCGTGCCCGGACGCACTGGCCCGCGGTAATTCCCGATATAATGGCGGGTATGGCCAGCGCGATTGAAAAACGGATTTTCCACTGCCTCCCGGGCGCAAGGTGCCTGCGTCCGGCGCACGGGTCCGTAGCGCCAGGGGTACGCCGGTGAACGACCTGGCCATCCGCGCCGATGTGACTCCGGGCGACCGGCTCGGACTCACGATCTGCCTCGCGATCATCGTTCACACGCTTATCGTCATGGGGGTCAGTTTCACCCCCGAACCGATCCCCGAGGCGCGCTTCGAATCGCTCGAGGTCGTGCTCGTCACCCAGCGTTCCGAGGAACCGCCGAAAGACGCGGATGTCCTCGCGCAGGTGAGCAACGCCGGCGGCGGTGACAGCAGTGTGACGGAGCGCCCGAGCGCGCCGATTAAAGCCCCCTTGCCGGCCCCGAGCGCGGAAGTGGCCGCGGCCAGCGCACCGCCCGTGGAACCGCAAATCCGCGAACAGCAGCCGGACCCGGCCGCAACCGCACCGGCCGCCGCCGCGGCGCAACGCGCCGAAGCGGAAGTCGTGGCGAAAACCGAGGAGCGCCTCGTCGCGGTCGTACCCGAAGCGGACCTGCCGAAGCCCGAGCCCGAAGCGCAACCGGAACCGGACGTGCCGGTTGCCGAAGCGAGCCCGGTAAAGGAACAGCCGCAACCGAAAGTGCTGACCCCGCCGTTGCCGACCGCGGCGCAATTGATCACGCGTTCGTTCGCGATGGCAAGCCTTAACGCGGAATTGCAGCAGAAACTGCAGATGCGCGCGCACCGGCCGCGGCGCAAGTTTATTTCAGCAAACACGAAAGAATTCCGCTTTGCCGCCTACATGGAAGCGTGGCGCGCGAAGGTGGAACGCGTCGGCAACATCAATTACCCCGACGAAGCGCGAAAACGCAACCTGTCCGGGTCCCTGCTGCTCGATGTTGCGATCAACCCGGACGGCAGCGTGCGGGAAATTACCGTACGCCGCAGCTCCGGCCACCCGGTGCTCGATGACGCCGCGGTCCGGATCGTGGAACTCGCCGCGCCGTTCGCCCCGTTCCCGGACGATTTCGTCCGCGACATCGACATCCTGCACGTGACCCGAACGTGGAAATTCCTGAATAATTCGAGCTTTTCCAGTCGCTGAAGCGGGCGGTCGAGCGCTTGTAAGTTCCCCGGGAGACACTAATACTACGGCGAGTGCCGACCCATGCAGCCATGACCACTTTCGATCTGACAAACCAGTTCCTCATCGCCATGCCGACGATGGTCGACCCGAACTTTTCGCGGTCCGTGACCTACGTTTGCGCGCACAACGATGACGGCGCCATGGGCATCGTCATCAATCGCCCGCTGGAACTGCAGCTCGGAGAAGTGTTCGCGCAGATGGATATCGCCTATACCGACGACCGATCCGGCGAACAGACGATCTACCAGGGCGGCCCGGTGCACCAGGACCGGGGGTTCATCCTTCACCGTCCGGCGACGCAGTGGGATTCGACGATCCACATAACCGACGAACTCGCGGTGTCGACCTCGCGCGATATCCTCGAGGCCATGAGTGCCGGCGAGGGTCCTCGCGATACACTCGTGGCGCTCGGCTATGCCGGATGGGGCGCGGGCCAGCTCGAGCAGGAGATGAGCCAGAATGCGTGGCTCAGTGGTCCGGCGAGTGCCGAGATCATTTTTCGCACCGAGGCGGCGAAACGCTGGGAAACAGCGGCCGCGATCATGGGCGTCGACCTCGCATCGCTGTCCAGCGATGTCGGGCACGCGTGACTGAGCCCGCCGCACTGACCGTCATGGCGTTCGATTACGGCACGCGCCGGATCGGTGTCGCGGTCGGCCAGACGGTGTCGCGGACGGCGACCCCGTTGACGGTGCTCGCCGTGCGCGAAGGCGGACAACCGCGGTGGGACGCCGTGCAACGCCTGCTCGATGACTGGCGGCCGGATCGCCTCGTCGTCGGTATGCCGGAGACGGCCGATGGCAAGGCACCGGGCCTGAAGGACCCGATCGAGCGCTTCGCGAACCAACTGCGGGGCCGCACCGCATTACCGGTCGAATTCATCACCGAACACCTGTCGTCATGGGCCGCCGGCGATGCCGGTCTCGACCACGCGGGACTCGATGCCGGCGCCGCGACGATGATCCTCGAAACCTGGTTCGAACAACTGGCACTGACAGCATGAAGATTGACGTCGAGGAGCTGCTGACGAGTATCGGCGACGAACTCGCGACGCACCCGGCCATGACTACCGACGCCGCGATCATCGGCGTACGCACGGGCGGCGTGTGGGTTGCGCAACGCCTGCACGAGCGGTTTGGTCTCGAACATCCGCTCGGCGAGCTGAACATCGCGTTTTATCGCGACGACTTCAGCCGGATCGGCCTGCACCCGACGGTCGAGCCGTCAAACCTGCCGTTCGATGTCGACGATCGTCACCTGATTCTCGTCGACGATATTCTCTACACGGGGCGCACGATCCGCGCGGCGATGAACGAAATTTTCGACTACGGCCGGCCGGCATCGATTACGCTCGTCGTACTCGTCGAACGCGACGGACGCGAACTGCCGATCCGGGCCGATATCGCCGGCACGCGTCTTGGCCTGGCGCCGAGCGAACATGTTAAACTCCTCGGCCCCGACCAGTTGCGTCTCGAACTTTGGCAAGCGAAGCACGAATAAGTCGACGCAAGTACCCGCGCCGCCGCAAGCATGCGCGGCTTCCGCTTTTATTTTTCATCGGCAGTCTCAGCGCTTGAATACCCAACTCGACGAGCACGGACGGCTCCGGCATTTCCTCTCGATCGAGGGGCTGTCGCGCTCGCTGCTCGTCGAAGTGCTCGACAATGCCGAGCGCTTCGCGCCGGTCGGCGAGCGCGCGGTAAAGAAAGTCCCGCTGCTGCGCGGACGCACCGTGGTCAACCTGTTCTTCGAGCCAAGTACGCGCACGCGGTCGACGTTCGAACTCGCGGCGAAACGGCTTTCCGCCGACATCATGAACCTGAACATCGAGGCCAGCGCGACGCGCAAGGGTGAATCGCTGTCGGACACGCTGAAAACGCTCGAAGCGATGCATTGCGATATGTTCATCGTGCGCCACCAGAACAGCGGTGCGGCCGAATACATCGCGAACCAGGTGGCCGCGCATATCAGTGTGATCAATGCCGGCGACGGTGCCCACGCCCATCCGACCCAGGCGATGCTCGATATGTTCACGATCCGCCGGGTCAAGGGGCAGTTCGACGATCTCGTCGTCGCGATCGTCGGCGACATCGCGCATTCGCGGGTCGCGCGGTCAGAGATCCAGGCACTGAAAACACTCGGGGTCGCGGAAATCCGGGTCGTCGGACCAAAGACGCTGATACCGCGCGGTATCGAAGCGCTCGGCGCGCGCGTTTTCCATCAGATGGAAGCGGGCATCGCCGGCGCCGACGTCGTGATCGCGTTGCGCCTGCAGCAGGAGCGTATGCAGAGTGCACTGCTGCCCAGCGCGCAGGAATATTTTCATGCTTACGGCCTGACGGAACGGCGCCTGAAACTCGCCGCGAGTGATGTCACGGTGATGCATCCGGGCCCGATCAACCGCGGCGTCGAGATAGATTCCGCCGTCGCCGATGGCCCGCAGTCCGTGATCCTGCAGCAGGTGACGCACGGGGTGGCGGTGCGTATGGCCGTCATGTCGCTCGTCATCGGCAGCCACGCGCGGGCGGGGGCGAGCTAGATGGCGGCGTACTGGCTCAAGGGCGCGCGCGTCGTCGATCCCGCGAACGACCTCGACAAGACCACGAGCGTGTTCGTCGACGGCGGCAAGATCGCCGCGATCGGACGCGCGCCGGCAGATTTCGTCGCCGACGAAACGTTTGATCTCGGCGGCCAGGTCGTGATCCCCGGCATGGTGGAACTCGGCGCGCGATTGCGCGAACCCGGCTACGAGCACAAGGCAACGATTTCGAGCGAATGCAAGGCGGCCGCGGCCGGCGGCTTCACGAGTGTTTGCTGTACCCCGGATACGCTGCCGGTGATCGACAACGCCTCCGTCGTCGATCACATTCGGCAGCGCGCCGGACGCGCGCGGGCCGCGAGGGTATTGTGCCTCGGCGCACTGACCCAGGGCCTCGACGGCAGCGTACTCGGCGAGATGCGCGCGCTGAAAGAAAGCGGCTGCGTGGCCGTCACGAACGCGGATCGCGCGATTGGCGACACCTCGGTGCTGCGCCACGCGCTCGCCTACGCGGCAACGTTCGAAATGACCGTCTTCCTGCACCCGCTCGATGCCTGGCTGACCCGCGCCGGCGCGATGCACGAGGGCGCCGTGTCCACCCGGCTCGGGCTCCCGGGCATTCCGGAAGCCCAGGAACTCATCGCGATCAGCCGCGATCTCGTGCTCGTCGAAGAAACCGGGGTGCGCGCGCATTTCTGTCGCCTGTCGAGCGCACGCTCGATCGCACTCATCAACCGCGCCCGCCGTGCCGGCCTGCCGGTCAGCGCGGATGTGGCGATCGCGAATCTGTTGTTCATCGATCGTGACGTGGGCAGTTACGATGCAAATTTTCATGTGCGCCCGCCGCTGCGTGAAGCGCGTGATCGCACGCGCCTGAAGTCCGCCGTGCGCAAACGCGAAATCGATGCCGTGTGCGGGAATCACGAACCGCACGACAAGGACGCGAAAGCAACACCGTTCAGTACCTCGGCGTCCGGGATGTCGACGTTTGATACGTTTCTGCCCGCGCTGCTATCACTCGTCGACGACGGCGCGTTCGATTTAACGACCGCCGTCGACGCCGCGAGCGTCGCGCCGAGCCGCATACTCGGCCTTGCGAGCGGCGCGCTCACCCCCGGCGCGCCGGCCGACATCTGCGTTTTCGACCCGGCCATCGAATGGGTCGCGAGCGCGAACGAACTGCAAAGTGCCGGCAAGAACACGCCCCTGCTCAACCGGACCCTGCGTGGCCGGACCACGATGACGCTCGTCGATGGTCGCATCGTGTATCAGCTCGATGCCTGAATCCGGCAGCCCTGCAACGGCGGATACGCGCGGTTCGATCCTCGTCGAAACCGGCCGCATTACCGCGATCACCGCCCACCCCGGCGACCAGGTCGTGATGCGGATCGCGGCGCCCCGCATCGCCGCCCGCGCGCGCGCGGGTCATTTTGTCCACCTGCGCTGCGCGCCCGACAGGCCGATGCGCAGACCGATGTCGATCATGCTGAGCGACGGCGAGGCGATCGACATCCTGTTCAAGGTTCATGGCGCGGGTACGCGCGAACTCGCGGCCCGCAGGGTCGGCGAGGACATCAGCCTGATCGGTCCGATTGGCCGTCCATTCCGCCAGGACGGCCACCGGCGCCGACCGCTACTGATCGGCGGCGGGGTGGGTATCCCGCCCATGGTGTTCCTGGCCGACCTGTTGCGTACGAGCGCGGTGCGTCCGTTCGTGATCATGGGCTCGGAAGTACCGTTTCCGTTCCCGGTAACACCATCGCGGATCATGGTCCCGCAACTGCCGGCGCCTGTGACCGGGACGATGCCCCTGCTCGAGGACTGGGGGATCGCGTGCCGGCTGGCGAGCCTGCAGGGATATGCCGGCTGCTTCGAGGGCTACGTGACGGAACTCGCGGAGCAATGGATCGTGGCGCAGGACCCCGAAAGCCGCGATGACCTCGAAATCTACGCCTGCGGACCGACCCCGATGCTGCGAGCCGTGGCCGAACTCGCCGCCCGGCACGCGCTGCCGTGCCAGGTGTCGCTCGAGGAATATATGGCGTGCGCGGTCGGCGGTTGCGCCGGTTGCGCCGTGGCGGTGCGCACGCCTGACGGGCCGGCGATGAAACGCGTGTGTGTCGACGGCCCTGTGTTCGAAGCCGCGGATGTCGTGTTCGACTGAAGCACACGAGCCGGCGCCGCGCCCCGATGCTGCGGCCACGTGTTCGGCGCCGGTTGTTTCGAATCAGCCCGACACGCACGACGCGCTGCTCGAGGTCGTCGACAAACACGCCCGTTCGCACTATTCGCGGCCGGTTTCGGCGCATCAGCGAGCGTGTTTCGCGCGACTCGATCAACGTGTGCGGGAGCACGGCGGACCGGTCATTCTCGATTCGGGTTGCGGGGTCGGCGAAAGCACCGTGGCAATCGCCGCTTGCTTTCCCGATCACCTCGTCATCGGCATCGACAAGAGCGCGACGCGGATCGACCAGGCGCTAAAGCGCGCGCCATCGTCCCGGGCCATGATCGCGCGCGGCGACTGCATCGACATCTGGCGTCTCGCCGTAGAGGCACACTGGCCCGTCACACATCACTATTTGCTCTACCCGAACCCATGGCCGAAAGCGAAGCACCTGAAACGGCGCTGGCATGGCCACCCGGTGTTTCCGGCCCTGATCCGTCTTGGCGGTCGGCTCGAATTGCGCACGAACTGGTTGATTTACGCGCGCGAATTCGAACTCGCCGTTTCGCGCTTCGACATCGCGACGACCCCCGCCGCGATCCTCGCGCCGGGCACTGCGCTGACGCCGTTCGAGCGCAAGTATCGCGCCAGCGGACACCCGCTCTACCGGCTTACGTGTTCCTTGCCTGCAGCGACACGAACGCTCACAGGCGATCGAGGCTGACGACGTCCTCGGCCACGAGCGCCTGCCTGATTTCGTGCGAATTGAAACCGAAGAACACGGCATCGCCGACGTAGATGACCGGGACGCCGCGGGCACCGCTGCGCGCGTACAGCCGGGCACCCGTTTGCGTCTGTTCGATATCGTATTCGCAGTAATCGATCGCGTCTTTAACGAACATCTGGCGCGCGCGGGCACAGTAACCACACCATGACGCACTCAACATGAGCACGTCGACGGCGTCAGCCGCGACGTCACGCTCGCACATGACCGGCGCGACCGCCGGCGCTTTTACGAACTGCATGACCGCGATCATGGCGACGATCGCGAACACGAGCGGCCACCACGTTCGCGACCGCGGAGCGGTTTCAGGTTTTGTCGTCATGCCGGCGCGCGCCAGCGGTAGCGATCGAGATCGATGAGCTGGCGATGGTCGAAACCGATCCCTTCCGCTTCGAGCAACAGGCGCTGGTACTCCACCGCATCCGGGTTGGCACGCGGGCTCAGCGCTCCGCGCGCATTGATCACGCGATGCCAGGGAATATCCGAACCCTGGCCGAGCGCGGCGAGCGCGTAGCCCACCTGGCGCGCGCCGCTGCGCCCCGGAATGCCGGCGAGGTCCGCGATCTGACCGTACGTTGCGACCGTACCTTCGGGGATCTCACGGACCACCCGCCACACGCGATCGTTGCGATTGAGTTCCCCGGCGATCCGGGTTTTCACCGTGCCATCACGCGGCATACGTAACGCCCTCGCCGGGATGCATTGCGCCCCGGCAATGGTCTGCGTGCTCGTACGGCGACGGCGCGGACCGGTAAGCGGAAGCGCGCCGCATCGTGCGCGGTCGTGACCCCGGGCGTACGTTGGTTTCGCAGCCTGGCGCCGGCACGGCCGGATTTGCGTTCATGGCCCGGACCCCGGGGTCGTTGCGTCGGCAACGGCGTCGAAGACGAGGACCACACGACCATCGCTGCTGAGCGTCAGCTGCCCGCCGGTGACGACGTAATGGTCGACCGCGGCGAGCGCACTGATGAACGCGCGCTCGAGGCCGTTCGTGTCGGGACACGATGCCCGGCTGCCGCCGAGTGGCTGGATCGAAATCGCCGGATCCGCGATCGAGTAACGGCCGAAAAAGCGGTTACAACCGCCGAACCCGGCCACCCGTTCCGTCTCTGCGTGCAATGCGATATGCGGCAGCGATGCGCCCGCGGCGGCTTGTACGGTCTCGCCATTCATCCGCGCGAGCCGCCAGTAAGTGCCTGCCAGCGGCACCGTCCCGGACGCTGCGACAGCCGCGAACGCGAACGTGAACGCAACGACGGCCGCGGTCGTGAATCCTGCGTTCCGGCGCAGGTGAGGGATCGAATAGAACGGCACGTTCGGCACGGAAAGCTCCCCGGATGTTTCGCTGTAGACGGCGCCCTGGTCCGCGCGGCTTACCATTGCAGGACCACGCCCGCGGCGCGTTGTTCCCGGCGAGCGGGATCCCGACGCGGAACCCGCGCGGCACGCGGAGCTTTGCCTAGCCGAAGTTGATCCGCGCTTCGAGGTTCGTGCGCGAGTCCGCGTTGTTCAGCGCTTCTTCGAGGTCGATGCGCTCTTCCTTGTACAGCTGGTACAGCGCCATGTCGAAAGTCTGCATACCCTTCGCGCCGCTTTGCTCCATCGCTTCCTTGATGTCGCCGATATTGCCTTTCATGATCAAATCGGCGATGTGCGGCGTGTTGATCAGAATTTCGATCGCGGCGACGCGCTTGCCGTCGATCGCCTGCACGAGACGCTGGGAGATCACGGAACGCATGTTCAGCGACAGGTCGAGAAACAACTGCTTGTGCAAATCCTGCGGGAACAGATTGATCACGCGCTCCATGGCCTGGTTTGCATTGTTCGCGTGCAGGGTGGAAAGACACAGGTGGCCGGTATTGCACAGCTCGAGCGCCGCTTCCATCGTTTCGCGGTCGCGGATTTCACCGATCAGGATAACGTCCGGTGCTTCACGCAATGACGCTCTGAGCGCATTGCGATAATTCAGGGTATCCACCCCCACTTCGCGTTGATTGATGATCGATTTCAGGTTCGGGTGGGAAAACTCGATCGGATCCTCAATCGTGAGTATGTGACCCGTCATTTTCTGGTTGCGTTCGTTCACCATCGCGGCGAGCGTGGTCGACTTGCCGGAGCCGGTGGAGCCGACCATGAGGATCAGGCCGCGCTTGTGCATGACGAGCGCCTTGAGCACCTCGGGCAACAGCAAGTCGTCGATTGTCGGGATCTGCGACGGAATACGCCGCAGCACCATGCTCACTTCGCCGCGCTGCCGAAACACGTTAACGCGGAAGCGGGCTGATTTGTCCGGCAGGGAAATCGCGAAATCGCACTCCATCGTGTCCTCGAACCGCGCGATCTGGGAATCCGACATGATCTCGTAAGCCGCCGCTTTCGCGAGTTCACCGGTGAGCATCGTTTTGCCAACGGAGTTCACCTGGCCTTCGATTTTAATCTTGACCGGCGTGCCTACGCTGAAGAAAAGGTCGGAGCCCTCCTTGTCGCGCAACAGCTTCAGGTACGGTGTGATATCCATTTTCTAACGCAACATCCCGCTTTCTTCCTCTGACTCTTCGAGCGACAGGTGGTCGAGGCCCTCGAGTTTGTCCGAACCCTTCGCCGCCTTGCCTTCGAGTTTGATGCGCAAGCGAAGCTCGTTCATCGAGTCCGCGTTGCGCAGGGCGTCTTCGTAGGTGATCAAATCCTCTTCATACAAATCGAACAGTGCCTGGTCGAACGTCTTCATACCGAGTTCGTTCGACTTGGACATGATGTTCTTGATTTCGTGGACCTCGCCTTTGAGGATCAAATCCGCGATTAACGGCGAATTCAGCAGGATCTCGATCGCGGCGACGCGACCCTTGCCATCCACCTTCTTCATGAGTCGCTGCGAAATAATCCCTTTCAGGTTCAGCGATAAATCCATGAGCAGCTGGTTACGGCGTTCCTCGGGGAAAAAGTTGATAATTCGATCGAGCGCCTGGTTCGCGCTGTTCGCGTGCAGGGTCGCCATCGCGAGATGCCCGGTTTCCGCGAACGCGATCCCGAATTCCATTGTCTCCCGGTCGCGGATTTCGCCGAGCAGAATTACGTCCGGCGCCTGGCGCAGCGTGTTCTTCAGCGCGATATCCCAGTCGTCACAATCGACGCCGACTTCGCGCTGCATGAGGATGCAGTTCTTGTGCGGGTGAACGTATTCGATCGGATCTTCGATCGTAATAATATGACCGTAGCTGTTCTCGTTGCGATGATTGATGATCGCCGCAAGCGATGTTGATTTACCGGAGCCCGTACCACCGACCATGATCACGAGGCCGCGTTTTGTCATCGCGATCTCTTTCATTACATCGGGCAGGCCGAGCTGCTCGAGCGTCGGCACCTGTGTTTCGATCGTACGCAACACCATGCCGGTATACGTTTGCTGCACGAAAGCATTCACACGGAAGCGGCCGATACCGGCCGGGGCGATGGCGAAGTTGCATTCCTTCGTCGCTTCGTACTCTTTGAGCTGGCGATCATTCATGATCGCGTAAGCGAGCGCTTTTGAATTCTCTGCGGTCAGTTTCGTCTTCGAAACCGGGGTGACCTTGCCGTCGATTTTGATCGCGGGCGGGAAATCGACGGTGATAAACAAGTCTGAACCTTTCTTGTCGACCATGAGCTTGAGCAGGTCGCGCATGTACTTGATAGCTTGTTCTCGTTCCATCTTGGGCCTCTAATCGGGTCGTCGGGATGCGGATTAAATCTGGTCTTTATTCGTCGCTTTTGCCTGTGCCTCGCTGCGCGACACGACGCCATTCGCGACCATACCGGTCAGGCATTGATCGAGCGTCTGCATGCCAAACTGCTGTCCGGTCTGGATCGCGGAGTACATTTGCGCAATCTTGTTTTCGCGGATCAGGTTGCGGATCGCCGGTGTGCCGATCATGATCTCGTGCGCGGCCACACGGCCACCACCGTTTTTCTTCAGCAGCGTTTGCGAAATCACCGCGCGCAGACTTTCCGACAACATCGCGCGCACCATGTCTTTTTCCTCGGCAGGAAACACGTCGACGACACGGTCGATGGTCTTCGCTGCGGAACTCGTGTGCAGCGTACCGAACACGAGATGGCCGGTTTCGGCCGCGGTCAGGGCGAGGCGGATCGTTTCGAGGTCGCGCATTTCGCCGACAAGTATCGTATCGGGGTCTTCACGCAGCGCTGAACGCAATGCTTCGCTGAAGCCGAGCGTGTCGCGATGCACCTCGCGCTGATTTATCAAACACTTCTTGCTTTGATGGACGAACTCGATCGGGTCCTCGATCGTGAGGATATGACCGTACTCCGTTTCGTTCTTGTGATTGATCATCGCGGCCAGCGTGGTGGATTTACCGGACCCGGTCGGGCCCGTCACGAGCACGACGCCGCGCGGGATTTCCGAGATCTCCTTGAAAATCTTCGGCGCATTCAGATCTTCGAGCGTCAGGATTTCCGACGGGATCGTACGGAACACGGCGCCGGCGCCGCGGTTCTGGTTGAACGCGTTGACACGGAAACGCGCGAGACCGGGTATTTCGAACGAGAAGTCGCACTCAAGGAATTCTTCGTAATCCTTGCGTTGCTTGTCGTTCATGATGTCGTAGACGAGGTCGTGGACTTCCTTGTGCTCCATCGCCGGCACATTGATGCGGCGCACGTCGCCATCCACCCGAATCATCGGCGGCAAGCCGGCCGATAAATGCATGTCTGAGCAACCATTTTTCACGCCGAACGCGAGAAGCTCACCGATGTCCATGAAGCACCCCCTTAGTCAGATGCGATTTTACGTCTGCCGTCTATGTCGCAAGCGCGGCGCGAAACTTTATCGCGGCGAGGCCGGCTGCAGCCTGATGGCAGGGTCCGCATCGATCGAGTCGAGAATTCAACCGGATTCAAACTTTAGCAAGTAACTACCCGATCTGTCATGCAAAAGGGGCTACAATCGCTTTCGACAGTATAGCGCAGAACCGACCCGCGGCAGGCCCGCTCGACGAATCCGGTGCCGCGGTGAGTGCGATTCACGCCGCGCTTTCGGGCGCGCTTCGGGAAACAGATTCCGACATGACTTCAACCAGCGATCGCTACGAGCACGTCACCGGGCAAATCGAAGCCGCGGCACGCGCGGCGGGGCGCGCACCCGGTTCCGTACAGCTGCTCGCCGTGAGCAAGCGACAACCGGTCGGCGCGATTGCCGAACTCGCGGCGCTCGGGCAGATCGGGTTTGGTGAAAATTTCGTCCAGGAAGCGTGCGCGAAGATCGCGGCGCTCGATGGATATGCGCTCGAATGGCATTTTATCGGCCGCCTGCAATCGAACAAAACGCGCGAAGTCGCGACCCACTTCAGCTGGGTCCACAGCATCGACCGCCTCAAGATCGCCCGACGCCTGAGCGAACAGCGACCGGCGACGGCACCGCCCCTGAACGTGTGTATCGAAGTGAACATCAGCGGGGAATCCGGCAAGGGGGGTATTACCATGCATGAAGCGCCGGAGTTTGCGGCTCAGGTCCGCGCCCTGCCGCGGCTGAAATTGCGCGGCCTGATGGCGCTACCGGCGCCGACCGGGGACGTCGCGCGCCAGCGTGAGTCCTTCGCCCTGCTCGCCCGACTCGCGAAGCATATCGCCGATGATGATTTCGATACGCTGTCGATGGGCACGTCCGGGGATTTCACCGCGGCGATCGCCGAAGGCGCGACGATCGTTCGGGTGGGTACCGCGCTGTTTGGTCCGCGCGCCGATTGAGCGCGCGACCGATATTTAACTCTGCCGGGATTCCGCGTAACGTTAACCGCATGGAAGCACAGATACTCTTTGTTGGCGGTGGCAATATGGGCCGCGCGATTATCGGCGGGCTGCTCGGCACCGGTTACCCGGCGCACAGGATTACCGTCGCCGACCCCGATCAATCCGTCCGCGAGCGCCTGAGCGCGGACTTCGGCGTCACGGTTTGCGCGCGGGCAATTCCGGATTCCGGCGCCACCCCGGACGTCGTCGTACTCGCGGTGAAACCGCAAATCATGGCGGCAGTCGCCACCGCCTTCGCGGCGGACAATCCGGCCGTGCGGCCGCTGTACATATCGATTGCCGCGGGGATCACGACGCAACAGCTGAGCATCTGGCTCGGCGCCGACAAGGCCATCGTACGCGTCATGCCGAACACACCGGCAATGGTCGGCGCCGGAGCGGCCGCGATGTTCGCGAATGCCCACGTCGATGCAGGCGGGCGCGCGCGCGCGGGCGCGATCCTCGAAGCGGTCGGGATCGCCAGCTGGGTGCCGGATGAATCGCAGCTCGATGCGGTCACCGCGTTATCGGGTTCCGGCCCGGCATATTTTTTCCTGGTTTTCGAAATTCTCGAACGGATCGGCGCGGAACTCGGACTCGATGCGGCGCTGGCGCGGCAGCTCGCGATCGAAACCGGCTATGGCGCGGCGCTGCTCGCGCGCACGGCAAGCGACGGGCCGGCTACCTTGCGCGAACAGGTGACATCTCCCGGGGGTACAACGGAAGCCGCGCTGAATGTACTGCGTAAACACGATATTGCCGCCGTGTTTCGCGACGCGCTGCACGCGGCGCATGCGCGCTCGATTGAACTGGCGCGGAATTCGGCGGCATCCTGATGGGCGGCGGTTACGTCACGAACGCGGGTGTGTTTCTGATCGATGTGTTGTTCGGTCTGTACATCTTCGCGGTCCTGCTCCGCTTCGTCCTGCAGATCGTGCGCGCGGATTTCTACAACCCGCTGTGCCAGGCCATCGTCACGGTAACGAATCCATTGCTGCGGCCGCTGCGCCGTTATGTGCCGTCGGTCAGCAATCTCGATACGGCCTCGATCCTGCTCATGCTCGCGCTGCAGCTCACGAGCAGTGCACTGATCGCCTTGCTGATGGGCTTCACCCCGGGTCCGTTTGGCCTGTTGCTCGTAGCCATCGCGGAACTGATCAGTAAGGCGATCTACCTGTTCATATTCGCGATTTTTATTCGCATCGTTCTGAGCTGGGTAGCACCGCATACGTACAATCCCGTGATCGGCGTCATCGATGCCATCAGCGCGCCGTTGTTGCGACCGGCGCAACGACTGTTACCGCCGTTTGGCGGAACGATCGATTTATCGCCGATGCTCGTCATCATCGGGCTCTACCTCGGGCTCATGCTGATCGTGGCGCCATTACGCGACCTTGGCCGCGCGTGGATGTAAACCACGACTGGTATCGCTGGCAAGGCACGACGCTCGTATTACGCCTGCGCGTGCACCCGGGGGCGAAGGCGGAGCAGGCCGAGTCGATCCACGGCGGTCGAATCAAGGTGAAGACGACCGCGCCACCGGTCGACGGGCGCGCAAACGTCGCGCTCGCCCGCTGGCTCGCGCGCGAGTTCGCCGTTCCGCGGCGTGATATCGAGCTCATCCGCGGCGCCACATCGCGCAACAAGGACGTCGCGATCACGAATCCCGATGTGCTGCCGGCATGGTTTACGGGGTTCGGAGGCGGCCGACCAAGTTGCGGTCGCTAGGGTCTGTCTTTAGACTCCGGTTTCGTTAAAACCCGGCGCCCGACAAGATGCCCGAATCGATACCGGCCGACAGCGTCGGCGTGGTGTCTCCCACGACGGTACATTTCACTGAGCCCCTGGCGCTCGATTGCGGCGTCACGCTCAAGGAATACGATCTTCGCTACGAAACCTACGGCACCCTGAATGCCGCGGGCACGAATGCGGTGTTGATTTGTCATGCCTTGAGCGGCGACCACCATGCCGCCGGCTACCATTCGATGGATGACCCGAAACCCGGCTGGTGGGACAACTGTATCGGCCCGGGGAAACCCGTTGATACGAATGATTATTTCGTCGTATCGCCGAACAATCTCGGCGGTTGCGCCGGCTCCACCGGACCGCTGAGCGTGGACCCGGCCACCGGTCGCGAATACGGCCCGGGTTTTCCCATCGTCACCGTGCGCGATTGGGTCGAGAGCCAGGCGCGACTCGCGGATCACCTCGGTATCAGGCGCTGGGCGGCGGTCATGGGCGGCAGCCTCGGTGGCATGCAGGCACTGCAGTGGGCCGTCGATTACCCCGACCGGATCGCACACGCCATCGTCATCGCGGCAGCGCCGAAGCTATCGACGCAGAACATCGCATTCAACGAAGTCGCGCGGCAGGCGATCCGCTTCGATCCGGCGTTCCATGACGGGCACTACCGCGAACACGGGGTCGTACCCGAGCGCGGTCTCATGCTCGCGCGCATGCTCGGCCACATCACGTACCTGTCCGACGACGTGCTGCACGCGAAATTCGGCCGCGAGTTGCGCGACGGCAAGTTTAATTTCGGCTTCGACGTCGAGTTCCAGATCGAGAGCTATTTGCGTCACCAGGGCCAGTCATTCGTCAGGCGTTTCGATGCGAACTCCTACCTGCTCATGACGAAATCACTGGATTACTTCGATCCCGCGGCGAAATTCGGCAACGATTTGACCGCGACGATGGCGGGTTGCGAGGCGAAGTTCCTCGTCGTCTCGTTTACGAGTGACTGGCGCTTCTCGCCGGAGAAATCCCGGGAAATCGTCCGTGCGTTGCTCGATGCGCGCAAGGATGTGAGTTACATCGACGTCGAATCGGAACAGGGGCACGATTCGTTTCTGCTCGAAGTGCCGGTGTACCACGCGGTACTGAAGAACTACTTTCAACGCATCAGACCGGAGTTCGAACCGTGACGGAGCTGCGTGCCGACCAGGCCCTGATCGCCGATTGGGTGAGACCCGGGAGCCGGGTACTCGACCTCGGGTGCGGCGACGGGAGACTGCTTGCTGCACTGCAGCGCAACCACGGCACGAGTGGTTACGGGGTAGAAATCGATCCCGACAATATCGTCAGCTGCATCGCGAACGGCATTAACGTCGTGCAGTCCAACCTCGACGAGGGCCTCACGGAGTTCGACGACGACTCGTTCGATTACGTCGTCATGACGCAGACGATCCAGGCCGTGCGCTATCCGGATAAATTGCTGCACGAAATGCTGCGGGTCGGTCGCGAGGGCATCGTCACATTTCCGAACATGGGTCACTGGCGCTGCCGGGTGCAATTGTGCTTCGGGCGCATGCCGGTAACGGCGCATCTGCCGAACACGTGGTATGACACCCCGAACATCCACATCTGCACAATCAGCGATTTCGAGGATTTTTGTGCGGATGCCGGGTTTGAGATATTGCAGCGCACAACCGTTGATGCATCGCACCGTACGAGCCTCGGCATGCGCCTGATGCCGAGGTTGCTCGGCGAGATTGCGACGTACCGTTTTCGTCGTCGCGCCTGAACGGGCGCCGCCCGGCGCATCTGCTATGCTACAAACGGCGCCACCGAACCTCAGCCGATGCGAAGGAGAACGACGATGCGAGTCCGCCCACTGTCACGTCTGGCCATTGTGTTTGCCACCTGCTTGTTCATGCAGGCGGCGGTTGCCGAGCGCTCTGAATCATTTGGCAATTACGAGGTGCATTACAACGCGCTGACGACGGATTTAATCGATCCGAGCGTTGCCCGCGCCTACGGCATCATCCGCAGCAAAAACCGCGCTCTGATAAATGTTGCGGTGCTGCGCCGCGTCATGGGGGTGGCGACGCAGCCGGTCACCGCCCGGGTCAAAGCGCGGGCGGTAAACCTGAACAGCCAGCTCAAGAGCGTGGACATGCGCGAACTGAACGACGCCGGGGCGATCTACTACATCGGCGAAATGCCGGTGGACCATAACGAAACACTCGAATTCACGATCGAAGTCACCCCCGAAGGCGAGGCATCGGCACACACGACGAGTTTCAAACAGCAGTTCTACACCGAGTAGACGGCGTCGGGGGCGTCAGGCCGCGCCGATCTCCGGCAATTCGCCGGCATAATCGATCAGCAGCGGCGCGTGGTCGGAAAAGCGCTTGCGCTTGTAAATCGAGGCCCCGGACACCCGCTCGGCGAGGGCGGGGGTAATGACCTGGTAATCGATCCGCCAGCCAACGTTATTCGCCCACGCTTGTCCGCGGTTTGACCACCACGTGTATTGTCCCGCCTCGTCGTTTACGTGTCGGAACGCATCGACGTAGCCGACGTCCGTGAACACGGTGTCCATGAACGCGCGCTCCTCGGGCAGAAAACCCGAGTTTTTCTGGTTCGCGCGCCAGTTCTTCAAATCGATTTCCTTGTGCGCGATGTTCCAGTCTCCGCACAGGATGTACTCGCGTCCGTCGTTGCGCTGTTGCTGCAGGCGCGGCAGGTAGAAATCGAGAAACTCGAACTTCACCGCCTGGCGCGCTTCGCTCGACGAACCGGAGGGCAGATATAACGACGCGATACTGAGTTTGCCGAAATCGAGTTGCAGATAACGCCCTTCGTAGTCGTAGGTCTCGTTGCCGAAACCGTAGACGACATTGTCGGGTATATGGCGCGAATACACCGCGACGCCGCTGTAGCCCGGCTTCTCGGCCGGCATAAAGTAACTGTGCCAGCCGTTACGCTGCTTGATGGCGTCGGTCAGCTGTTCGGTCTGCGCCTTGATTTCCTGCAGACACAGGACATCGGCGCGCTGGCGCGACAACCACTGAAACAAGCCTTTCTGGTGCGCCGAACGGATGCCGTTACAATTGAGCGAGATGATTCTCATCGAGGAATTAAAGCCCTGGGAGTCGGTTACGGGAATACGGTCGGCACCATTCTAAATAAAAGCGCCCGCTTGTGGAGGACGCAATAGCTATGCTTGATTATCAACGCGAATTCATTCAGTTCGCACTCGACCACGATGTTCTGAAGTTCGGCGAATTCACGCTGAAATCCGGACGCCAGAGCCCGTACTTTTTCAACACGGGGCTGTTCAATTCCGGTCGCGCGCTTGCGCGTCTCGGGGAATTTTATGCCCGCGCGATCGAATCGAACGGAATCGATTTCGATTTACTGTTCGGACCCGCTTACAAGGGGATTCCCCTCGGCAGCGCGATCGCGATCGCGTTCGCGAACCGGCACAACCGCGACGTCCCGGTGTGTTTCAACCGCAAGGAAATCAAGGATCACGGCGAAGGCGGACAAACGCTCGGCGCACCGCTGAGGGGTCGCGCGTTGATCGTCGATGACGTCATCTCCGCCGGTACGTCGGTGAATGAATCCATGGCGATAATTACCGCCGCGGGCGCAACGGCCGCCGGCGTAATCATCGCGCTCGACCGTCAGGAGCGCGGTCAAGATAATCGCTCTGCGGTCGATGACATCAGGGCGCGGCACGGAATTCAGGTGTTCAGCATCGTGACACTTGTTAACATCGTGGAGTTTCTCGGTGAAACCGGCGACTGCGACGCGGAACTTGCCGCGATTGCGCGCTATCGGGAGAACTTTGGCGCCTGATTCATCGTCTATTCACAGACAGCTATTATATTTGTCCTGGGAAGAATGACTTATGAGACGAATTACTCGGCATATTCGGGCTTTTTTACCCCGTACGGGCAGACACCTCGGCGTCGCCGTCGCGCTGTGCATGATGATTTTCGCGCTTGATGCTGCAGCCGCGGACAAGATCAAATGCTGGAACAATCACGAAGGCGTGCGCGAATGCGGTAACGTGGTGCCGCCGGAGTTCATGCAGCAGGGCCACGAAATCAGGAGCACTGGCGGCGTCACGCTCGGGCGCGAGGAAGAAGCCCGCTCGATAGAAGAAGTCGAGGCCGAGCACGAAGCGCGTCTGGCCGCGGCCGCGGCCGCCGCCGAGGCGCGCGAGCAGGCGATCAAGGATCGGGTACTGCTCGACACATTCAGCTCGGAAGACGACATGATCCTCGCCCGCGACGGGCAGATCGCACATCTGCAGTCACAGGCGAAAATTACCGAAAGTCACATCGAAAAGCTCAAACGCGGACTCGATGATCTCATCGAAGAAGCGGCCGGACACGAACGTCGCGGCAAACAGCCACCGGAAAAACTCGTCGGCGACATCAGGAGCCTGCGTGAGCAAATTGCCGACAACGAAAAATTTATCGAGACGAAACACGTCGAGACGCGCGCGATCAGGGAAAAATTCGAACGCGATATTGAACGGTTTCGCGCCCTGAAAGGTCACGCCAAGCACGAAACTGCATCGATGGAGTAGCGTGCGGACGGCGGCCCTACGCCGGACGCATAATTATCTGCCATTGATCGTCGAAATTTTCACTCGGCGATTTTCGAAACTCCGTCCGCACGTACTGGGCCAGGCGCCCGCCGATCAGCGCCACGAGCAAATTCGCCAGCGCCGCGACTTCGCCTCGCGCCTTTTGCGAATCCATCATCGCCGCACGTTCCCGCAGCAATTGGTTGAATTGGGTTTCGAGTCGCGCGAAAAACTGTTCGACCCGTCGCCGCAGGCGCTCGTGCTCGCCGAGCAGTACATCGCCTACAAGGATCCGCGTAATGCCCGGGTTACGCTCGGCGAAACGCAGCAGCATTGATGCGATCTGGTACACCTGTACCTCGATGTCACTTTCTTCGGCGAGGATGCGGGTAACGAGACCGAAAACAGATTCTTCGGCAAACGTGATCAGGGCCTCGAACATTTTCGCCTTGCTGGGGAAATGACGGTAAAGCGCGGCTTCCGATACACCAACGGCGGCGGCGAGTTTCGCCGTCGTGATCCGCGAACCGGGATTCGATTCGAGTTCGTGCGCGAGCACTTCGAGGATCTGTTGCCGACGGTTGGATGCTCTGGCCTGCATATCTCAGTAGTGTCCCGCTCTCGACACGCAGCAGCCTGCTGCGACGGCGCGGGCTTGCTGCACACGGCTCGACGCGCGGTCGATGGGCCCCGCGTCGCCGCGCGCCGCGCGTACCCCGTCGTGGCAGCGTTTCGACTTCGATGCGGCGAACATCGCCACGGTATGCAGTTCAGGGTTCAATGAGCGTACCGATCCCGGAATCCGTGAACAATTCGAGCAGGACGGAATGTTCCACCCGCCCGTCGATGATATGCGCCCTGCCGACGCCGGCCTGGACCGCTTCGAGCGCCGCGTTGATCTTCGGCAACATCCCTTCGGTGATCGTGCCGTCGGCGATCAGTTCGTGCACGCGCTCGCTGTTCAAACCGGTCAGCAGCTCGCCTGATTTCGCGAGCAGCCCGATGGTATTTGTCAGCAACACGAGCTTTTCCGCGCGCATCGTCTCGGCAATCTTGCCGGCGACGATGTCGGCGTTGATGTTGTACGACATGCCGTCTCCGCCGATTCCGATCGGCGCAATCACGGGAATGAAATCACCATGGCTTAGGTAGTCGAGTACGGACTGGTTCACCGATGTCACTTCACCGACGTGGCCGAGGTCGATGATTTCCGACGCGTTGAGTGCCGGGTCGGCGTTCGAACGGCGTAACTTTTTCGCATGGATCAGCGGTCCATCCTTGCCGCTGAGCCCAATCGCGTGGCCGCCGTGCGAATTGATCAGCGCTACGATCTGCTTGTTCACGAGCCCCCCGAGCACCATTTCGACGACGTCCATCGTTTCCGCGTCGGTTACGCGCATGCCGTCGACGAAGCGGGATTCCTTGCCGATTCGTTTGAGCAGGTCGCCGATCTGCGGGCCGCCGCCGTGCACGACGATCGGGTGAATGCCAACGAGCTTCATCAGCACGATGTCGCGCGCGAACGAGCTTTGCAGCGCGTCGTCGACCATGGCGTTACCGCCATATTTAATGACGACACACTTGCCCTGGTAGCGCTGGATATACGGCATCGCCTCGGTGAGCACGTGGGCGATATTGAGTGCTTGGGATGAGTCCATCTGTACGGTCGTCTTGGCAGCGGGGGTAAAAACGGTTTGCGCCGGCGTGGCCGGATTAAAACGGCAGTTTCAGGTCTCCGTCGATCGCATGCAGCAAGTCGCGGAACAATTTCTGCACGTTTTCGAGCGCCGCCTGGTCGTCGCCTTCGAAGCGCAAAACGAGACACGGCATCGTATTCGACGGCCGGATCAAACCCCAGCTGTCACTGAAGTCGACCCGCAGGCCATCGAGCGTGCTGATTTCGGCGTCGCCGAAGTTCGCGCTCTCGAGCACCTTTTGCATGAATGCGGCGTGTTCGGATTCCGGCAGATCGAGTCTGAGTTCCGGGGTCGCAACCCCGCCCGGCAAGCCGTCGAACACTTCCGTCGCGCTCATGCCGGAATTCACGATGATTTCGAGCAGGCGCGCGGCACAATACAGCGCATCGTCAAACCCGTACCAACGCTCCTTGAAAAATATATGTCCGCTCATCTCGCCGGCGAGCAGCGCACCGGTTTCCTGCATTTTCGTCTTGATCAGCGAATGCCCGCTCCGGGACATGATCGGTTCACCGCCATGGGCCCTGATGTCGTCTGCGAGCAAACGGGAACATTTGACGTCGTAGATGATTTTCGCGCCGGGATTGCGCGACAGGACATCGCGCGCGAACAGCATCATCTGACGATCCGACCAGATGATATTACCGGCGTTATCGACAACCCCGAGACGGTCGCCGTCGCCATCGAACGCGAAACCGATATCGGCATCTTCCTCTTCGACCGCGCGGATCAAATCCTCGAGGTTTTCCGGCTGACTGGGATCAGGATGGTGGTTCGGGAAGTTTCCGTCTACCTCGCAGTAGAGTTCGACCACATCGTGACCAATTGCGCGCAGGATGTGCGGCGCGGCGATGCCGGGCACGCTGTTGCCGCAATCAACAACCACTTTCAGTGCATTGCCGAGCGTTACGGGAATTTCTTCACTGATGCGCCGAATGTAGTCCGGGATGATCTCCGTCGACTGCATCGAGCCTTCGCCGCTCGTGAAATCGTTGTTTTCGATCCGCTCACGAATCGCCTGAATGGCATCGCCCGACAGGGTCTCGCCATCGAGCACGATCTTCAGGCCGTTGTACTCCGGCGGGTTGTGACTGCCCGTAATCATGACGCCGCTGTGGCTGTCGAGGTAGTGCGTCGCGAAGTACAGCACCGGCGTCGGGGTCAAACCGATATCGAGCACGTCGCGGCCGGAGTCGCGCAGCCCTTCGATCAGTGCGTCGCGCAGTTCCTGGCTGGAATTACGCCCGTCGCGGGCCGTGACGATCGTCTGCTGACCGCGGGCGGCGGCCTCGGATCCGAGCGCCCGGCCGATTTCATAGATGCCTGCGGCGTCGAGGGTTTTCCCGACGATGCCGCGGATGTCGTAACTGCGGAAAATGGACGGGTCGATGTGTACCGGCTCGCTCGCCGGTTCCTCTGTGACTTCGATCCCGGAAGCTGTATCACCGGTGATATCGAACGTCTCGCCCGGATCATTGGCCACCGCCTGATCCTCGACGGTGCCGAACTCCGTGATGTCGTCCCGTTCATCGTCCGTTATGCCTTCCGATACCGGGCCGATGCCGGTTTCGAGCTTTTGCGGTTTACCCGGCAACAGCTGCTCGAGTCCCGGGTGTACGCCTTCGAGTATGGCCTTGATCGCACCCTGGTAGGTCACCGTGTCCGAGGCGAGCAGGGCATCGCGTCGGCGCAGAAAAAAGATCGCGCCGCCGATAAGCACGGCCAATGCGAGCACGCCGATGAGCGGCCACAGCCAGCCGCCGCCGCTGCCGGCCGTCGACGCGCTCGGGGGACGGTAGGACACTACCCACGACGTGCCGCTGATACCCGCCAACGCGGACGCCGAGTTGCCGGCGGGCGGCGAACCGGAACGCGCAATGATTGCGGGTGGACCTTTCGGCACCGGTTGGCGTACTTCGATATAACCGGGTACTCCGGTGACGTTCGCCATCGCATCCCTGACGAGTTTCGGGTCAACGCTCAAATGCAGGAAGCCAACGGCTTCGCCCGTGATCGGCACGCGCTGGATCATGACGATGTGCTCATTGTCGGTGCCGCCGAGATGCAGTTCAGCCTTGACGTCTTTTTCCGATTTCGCCGCATCACGCAACATATCAACCGATGCGAACGTCAACGGCGGGAGCGAATTCGGATCGACATGATCGGCGCCACGCGGAAGCAGGCGCAGGCGCAGGGCACCCGGGATATCCTTCTGGGCCGCGGCGGCGGCATTCTCGCGCCGCGATTTCTCCGCGCTGATCGCCTCGACGATCGCCGGCTGTTGCGCCAGCGCGTTCAGCTTCAGGCGCTGCGGTTCGAGCACGGCCCCGAGTTCGCGTGCGAGTCGATTCGCAATATTCTGGTCTTCGGCGATCCGTTCTTCACGTTCCGCGACCGCGATTTTTTCGAGCACCGTCGTAATCGCGATAAACGCAACGACGAGCACGATGACAACGCCCGCGAGCAGCGCGAGCGTACGTTTCGGTAGACGATTACTGATGTCCGCGAGCGAAGCCATTTGAATTACGCTGTAGAGATTCCGTGGCAGGATTGCGCTGTGGGCGGACTGACGTCAGCCGTTCGCGTGATATCGCTCGGCGACGAGCGCTATGAGTTGCCGTGCGATGGTGGCTTTCGGCGCGCGCGCGAGGCGCATCTCGCCGCCGTTCCACAGAACGTGCAACTCGTTATCGTTGCTATCAAACCCCACCCCTTCGACTCCGACAATATTGGCAGCAATCATGTCGAGCGATTTTCGTTCCAGTTTTGAACGCGCGTTGGCTATCAGGTTATCCGTCTCGGCGGCGAATCCGACTGCGAAGGGTGGATCAGGCCGTGCGGTAACGGTGTGAAGTATATCTTGTGTCGGTGAGAGAGTCAGGCTCAGCACGTCATCATGCTTTTTGCGCTTGCTCGTCGCGGGTTCGTCGACCCGATAGTCCGCAACCGCCGCGGTCGCGATGAAGATATCGGCGGCGTCGATGACGCTCGTGACGGCGTCGAACATCTCGGCCGCGCTGACGACCCGCAGGACATTGACGGAACGCGGTGGCTGCAGGGTCGTGGGGCCGGTAATCAGGGTGACTTCGGCGCCGGCGGCAGCGGCGGCCGTCGCGACGGCATAACCCATCTTCCCCGAACTCCGGTTGCTGATGTAGCGCACCGGGTCGATTGCTTCCTGCGTTGGACCGGCGGTAATGACGATGCGGGTGTTCGCGAGCACCGGCGCGGCGAAATGCGCCATCGCCGTCGCCGCGATTTCGTCCGCTTCGACGAGGCGACCGGGGCCAGTCTCGCCGCAGGCCTGCGCGCCCGCGGCCGGACCGATCATGGCGACCCCGCGATCACGCAGCACCGCAAGGTTTTCCATCGTCGCCGGGTGCTGCCACATTTGCTGGTTCATTGCCGGGGCGACGAGCAACGGCGCCGTCGTCGCGAGACACAGGGTCGTCGCCAGGTCGTCAGCGAGGCCGGCGCGCAGCCGGGCAAGGAAATCGGCGCTGGCCGGCGCGATCACAACGAGGTCGGCCCAGCGCGCGAGTTCGATGTGCCCCATCGCCGCTTCGGCGCGTTCGTCGAGGAGATCGCAGTGCACCGGCTCCCCCGACAAGGCCTGGAAACTCAGCGGGGTCACGAAACGTTGCGCCGCCGGGGTCATGACGACGCGTATCGCGGCGCCGGCTTCGCGGAGACGGCGTACGATTTCGAGCGCCTTGTACGCCGCGATGCCACCGGTGACGATTAGAAGCACGCGCTTGGAGGTTGGTTGGCTCATGATATATTGACTCGGCGACCGTGCTCATAGTACCCCATGATTTGGAGTGTGTGCACTATAAACGCATTGTAAATAACATGTTAGACAAGGAAGTTTACATGTCCATAAAGCATTGGCCGCGCGCTGAACGCCCGCGGGAACGATTGTTGACGCACGGCCCTGCCGTGCTTTCCGACGCTGAATTGCTCGCGATCGTGATCGCGCGCGGACTGGCCGGTCTCGACGCCGTGGCGCTGGCGCGCGAAGTCCTGCACGAGTGCGGCGGATTCGCACGGCTCGTGACACTGGACCAGCGTCGTTTCTGTCATTATCCCGGGCTCGGGACGGCGAAATTCGCGGCGCTGCAGGCCGGTCTCGAGATCAGTCGGCGCGCCTTGCGCGACGCGATGTTCGCCGGCGATCCGGTGACCGATGCCGGCGCGGCGCGGCGATTTCTCACCGCTGAGCTCGGGCACCGGCAGCGCGAGGCCTTTTGCGTGCTGTTTCTCGATACCCGGCATCGCGTGATTGCGTTCGAGACCCTGTCCGAGGGGACGATCGACAGCGCCACCGTGCACCCGCGTGAAATCGTCAAACGCGTGCTCGAATTGAACGCGGCCGCGGTTATCTTCGCGCACAACCACCCGTCCGGAGTTGCCGAACCGAGCAGTGCGGACCAGCACCTGACCCGGCGTCTCAGTGAAGCACTGCGATTGATCGACGTGCGCGTACTCGATCATCTGGTCGTGACCGCGGCGGGTGCAGCGTCGTTTGCGGATCTGGGCCTGCTCACGTGAGCAATGACCGCCGACACCGGTGCTTGGCCTCGCGCGGGAAAACGGCTAGAATTGCGCGCCCGAATTGAACAGGTGTTCACCAACATGTCCCGTGTTTGCCAGGTTACCGGAAAGCGCCCCGTCGCCGGAAACAATGTGTCGCATGCGCACAACAAAACGCGCCGGCGTTTTCTGCCGAATCTCCAGTCCCATCGTTTCTGGGTCGAAAGCGAGCAGCGCTGGGTCAAGTTGCGGGTGAGCACGAAGGGCCTGCGCATCATCGACAAACGCGGTATCGATCGGGTGTTGACGGACATCCGCGCGACCGGCACGAAGATCTGAACGAGGCAGTCGAATCATGCAGGAAAAAATCAAACTCGTGTCGACCGCCGAAACCGGTCATTTCTACACGACCGCGAAGAACAAACGTACACATCCGGAGAAAATGGAGCGCATGAAGTACGACCCCGTCGTACGCAAGCACGTGCTCTACAAGGAAGCGAAAATCAAGTAGCGGTCGGACCCGGCCGCGAAATTAAAAAGGCCCGCCTCGAGCGGGTCTTTTTTTTGCCTCGCGCACGCGCGCCTGCACCAGGCGGCGCGCAAACCCGGGATTCAGGCATTCGCGGCAAGCGTGTAGCAGCGGATGGATGCAGCGAAATCCTCGAGCGCGGCGATACCGGTGGCTTCCGCGCGACGGCACCATTCCTGTAATTGCGCGAGCAAACGTTCCTGCGTGGCGCTGCGCTGGAGAAAAATCTGCTGCAGTTGCCGACGATACTCGTAGACCACCGCAAGCGCGCTGCTCAGTTCGAGACCGCGTTCCAGCGCGTGGAGCTGGCGGTCGTCCATCAGGCTTTCGTCGCGCACGAGCAGGCGGCGGGTAGGACGCAGAATTTTCCGCTTCGCGCCGGCGGCATTGCGAAGTTCCTCCCGGTGAACGGTGTGGATGACCCGCCGCGCGTAGTCCGCCATGACGTGAAAACGGCCGCTGATGACGGCACTGACCGTGTCGAGGTCGATGCTCGATTTCGCGCTGTCGATACGGGGGACGACGGCAAGCTTTTTCACCCGCGCAAGCTTCAGCGCCGCGAGCGCACGAATATACAGCCAGCCAATGTCGAATTCCCACGGCCGCGCCGCGAAGCAGGCGGAACTCGCGAATGCGTGATGATTGTTGTGCAGCTCCTCACCGCCGATGAGCACGCCCCACGGAACGATATTCGTCGATCGGTCCGGCGTTTCGAAATTCCGGTATCCGCGATCGTGGCCGACGCCGTTGATGATCCCGGCAGCAAAAATCGGGATCCACATCATCTGCACGGCCCAAATCGTCAGGCCGATTGGGCCGAACAAACCGAGATCGAGCGCCAGCATCGTGACGACGCCAATCCGGTCATGCGGGCCGAATACGTGGCGCTCGAACCAGTCATCCGGGGTGCCGTGGCCGTATTTCTCCAGCGTCGCCGCATCCTTGCCCGCGGCACGGTACAGTTCCGCACCTTCGCGCAACACTTTCGACAAACCAAGTATTTTCGGGCTGTGCGGATCCTCATGCTGGTCGACGAACGCGTGGTGTTTGCGATGGACCGCTGTCCACACCTTCGTCGTCATACCGGTCGTCAACCACAGCCATAGCCGAAAAAAGAACGCGACGACGGGATGCAAATCGATAGCGCGATGCGCCTGGTGGCGATGCAGGAAAATTGTAACCGCGGCGATCGTTACATGAGTGAATACGAGCGTGACCGCAATAACGCCCCACCAGGGCAGGTCGAAAATACCATCGAGTAGAAACATAAGGAGCAGGGACCCGGTAATCGCTTTATCAGCGTGTGTAGTTTCACCCAATTCGACCCGATTCGACAAACCGGGTTCCCGTAACCGGATCCTCGCGCGCGCAATTCGCTTGGCAAGGTAGCACCGCTCGCGAATAATACGTTCCCCATGCCGGAACCTCCGCTGTTAGCCGCCCACCAGATCACCCGCTACTACCACGGCCGCAAAGTGTTGCACGGCATCGACCTCGAATTGGGTCGCGGCGAGGTACTCGGCTTCCTCGGCCCGAACGGCGCCGGCAAATCGACCACGATGAACATCCTGTGTGGCGTGCTTGCACCGCACGCCGGCACGGTGGAAATCTGCGGGCACGATCTCGCTCGTGAACCGCTCGCGGCGAAGCGGCATCTCGGCTATTTGCCGGAAACGCCGCCGCTGCACCTCGATGCGACCGTCGATGAGTATCTCGACTACTGCGCGCGTTTGCGCGGACTCGATCGGAGCGCGGCGCGCGCTGCCATCGCCGAAGCGCGGACTACCTGTGATCTGGATGACGTCGGACCCCGCCTGATCGGAAACCTGTCGAAAGGGTATCGCCAGCGTGTCGGCATTGCTCAGGCCCTGTTGCACGATCCGGCTGTCGTGGTACTCGACGAGCCAACGAGCGGGCTCGACCCGAATCAAATCCGCACGGTTCGCGCGATGATCGAAAAACTCGCGTCGCAACACGCGATCATTCTCTCGACCCACGTGCTGTCGGAAGCGCAAATGCTCTGCAATCGTGTCGCGATCCTCCACCATGGACGTATCGCATTCAACGCGCCGATCGAGACCTCGCAAGCCCTGATGCGGGTTGCCTTCGCGCATGCGCCACGTGACGACTGGCATGTGGGCCTCGCTGGCATCGAAACTGCCGAAGCACTCGATGACACGAGCTACCGCCTGCACGTGAGCGATTATGCCGACGCGGCCGAGGCGGTGAGCCGGTTTGCGGTCGACGGTGCGCTCGGCCTGCGCGAACTTTCGCGGGATACCTCGCGGCTCGAACAGGTGTTCGTCGACCTGACGTGCAACGATCCGGTGGCCGTGGCGTGATCGGGGTTATCGCCCGCCGCGAACTGACGTCGCTGTTCCGATCACCACTCGCGTGGGCGTTGTTATGTGTCACCCAGATCGTGCTTGCCTACCGCTTTCTCGCACAGATTGAGCTGCATCTCGAGTTCGCCGAGAAACTACGCGCGATGCCGGAGCCACCCGGGGTGTCGGAAATCATCGTCGTTCCCGTGCTTGGTGCCGCCGCGTTGTTGCTCATGTTCATCGTGCCGGTGATTACGATGTCGGCGATCAGTGGCGAACGACGCGCCGGCTCACTCGCGCTGCTGTACAGTTCGCCGGTTGCTACCTGGCAGATCGTCGCCGGAAAATTTGTCGGTTGTTGCGGCATGCTCAGCGTCATCTGGGTCGTCATCGCGCTGATGCCGGTGACGCTGTTATGGGGCGCGCCGCTCGATCTTGCCATGACGGCGGCCGGCCTGTTCGCGCTCGGCTTGTTGATGACGACGTATGCCGCGATCGGGCTCATGTTCTCGGCATTGTTTGCGCAACCGGCGCTCGCTGCGATCGCGAGCTTTGGCGTGCTCGCGGCAATGTGGTCGATCGACTGGGCGAGCCGGCTCGGGCACGATGCCGGCGTGCTCGCGGATCTGTCGAGCCTGAATCATTTCCAGCGTCTCGCCAGCGGCCTGCTCGACACGGTCGCCATCGGCTATTTCGTGCTGATCACGGTGACGGCGCTGTGCATTACCGGGTGGAGTCTCGACGGTGACCGACGGGCACTTTGAACCGCGTCGTCTCGGCGCCCGCATCCGGCACGGCCTGCGCCTCGTTGCCGTGCTGGCCGGCGCCGTCGCGCTCGGCTCATTGCTCGGCCGGTATCCGCTGTCCGTCGACGTTACCCGCGCACAAGCGCACACATTGTCGGCCGCGAGCACAGCCATACTCGAGGCTCTCGATATCCCGGTTACGGTCACGGCCTACCTGCCGCCGCAACATCCGTGGCGCGCGCAGATCGAGCATCTCGTAGCGCGCTACGAACGACAGGATGCGCGGGTCACGCTGTCGATCATCGACCCCGCGAGCGACCCGGAAAAAGTTCGCGCCGAACAGATCCGCGAAGGAGAATTACTCATTACGGGCGGCGGACGGACGGAACGCACGGCTGAATACACGGAGCAGGCGCTGACCGAAGCGCTCGCGCGTCTCGCGCGCGGTGCGGAGCAATGGATAGTTTTCGTGACCGGGCATGGCGAACGCAGTCCGGTCCGCGGCGCGAATCATGATGTCTCGGAATGGGTCGGGGTGCTGGAAAAGCGCGGGTTCAATGTCCAGGAGATCAATCTCGCGGAGTATCAGATCCCCGGTAACACGAGTGTGCTCGTCATCGCGAGCCCCCAGCTTGATTACGCGGCCAGCGAAACAGCGGCGATTGCCGCCTACGTTGAAGCGGGTGGCGACCTGCTATGGTTCGCCGAACCGGATTTACCGCCGCAGCTCGCGACGCTCGCCGGCGAGATTGGATTCGAACCGATCCCGGGCACGATCGTCGATCCAACGACACTGGCGCACGGGATCGACAACCCGGCATTTATACTCGTCACACGTTACGCCAAACATCCCGCGCTCGCCGGATTCGATTACACGTCCGTCATGTTGCTGGCGAGCGGGCTGCACGAGCGACCCGCGCCCGGCTGGCAGGTAACGCGCCTGATACATTCGAGCGAACACGCGTGGAGCGAAACGGGAGTGCTCGCGGGCAACGTCGGCTACGAGGAAGGGCGTGACTATCCGGGACCGTTACCGCTGGCGCTGGCGCTGACCCGCGAAGTCGCGGATCGCGAACAACGGCTTGTCGTATTCGGCGACGGGGATTTCCTTGCCAATACGTACCTGCAGAACAGCGGCAACCAGGATCTCGGGGTGCGTATCGTCGAATGGATCACGCGTGAAACGGCGCTCGTGAACGTGCCGAGCCGTACCGCCGAAGACAATGCACTCGGACTCGAACCATGGCACGAGGCGGTGATCGGTTTAACGTTTTTGATCGGCTTGCCCGCGGCGTTTGCACTGAACGGTGTGTTCATCTGGTGGCGCCGCCGGCGTGCCTGAATTACCCGAAGTCGAAACCACCCGGCGGGGCATCGTGCCACTCGTCGAAGGCCGCACGGTCGCGGCCGTCACGGTGCGCGAATCGCGACTGCGGCAGCCGGTGCCGGAAAATCTCGCGGCGCTGTTGTGCGGTGAGGAATTACTCGCCGTTGGGCGCCGCGCGAAGTATCTGCTGTTCCGGTTTGCCCGCGGCACGTTGATCGTGCATCTCGGCATGTCCGGCTCGCTGCGGGTCGTGCCGCCCGCGACTCCGTTCAAAAAACACGACCACATCGAAATTACGTTTGCCGGCGAGCGACGTCTGCGCTTCCACGACCCGCGACGCTTCGGACTCATGATCTGGAGCGCCGATCCGGTTGAGCAACATCCGCTGATCGCGCACCTCGGACCGGAACCCTGGGACGAGGCATTCGATGCGGCGTATCTGCATGCATCGGGTTCGAACCGCCGCGCGGCGGTGAAAAACCTGATCATGGATGGCCACGTCGTCGTCGGGGTGGGAAATATTTATGCAAGCGAGGCGCTGTATCGCGCCCGTGTCCATCCGCGGCGCGCGGCCGGGCGGGTCAGTCTCGCGCGTTACGCGCGCATCGTCGTCGCCATACGCGAGGTGCTGGCCGAAGCGATCGAGGTGGGTGGTACGACCCTGCGCGATTTCGTCAAAAGCGACGGTGAACCCGGCTACTTTCGCCTGCAGTTGAACGTTTACGGCCGCACGGGGGAACCGTGTCCGGGTTGCCACAGGCCAATCCGGCAGGCCGTCATCGGCCAGCGTTCAAGCTTTTATTGCCCGGCCTGTCAGCGCTAGCGCAACGGGTTTTCGCGCATGCCCGGCGGCGCGTCACTCGGGTATCGGTGCGGCAAACACCTGCGCTTCGCCCTCTCCGCGCGGATCGCTGGCAGCCGACACTTTCCCCGTATGGCGATCCCACAGGATCGCGTGCATGTTGCCGTAATTGCGCGACTGTTCGCGCACGGTGTGGCCGCGGCGTTCGAGGTCGGCCTGCTCGGCAGGCGTCAGTCCGCCTTGCTCGAACTGCACCTCATCCGGCAGGTACTGGTGGTGGTAGCGCTTCGCCGCGACCCAGGCCTCGGGTTCGTGGCCGGCGATAAATTCGAGAATACCGATCAGGACCATCGAGATAATCCGGCTGCCGCCGGGGGTGCCGAGGATCCCGACCTTGTACGGGGTTTCGAGAAACGTCGGGGTCATGCTCGACAGCGGCCGTTTTCCGGGTGCAATTGCGTTCGCCGCCACGCCGACGAGACCGTAGGCATTCGGGGTCAGCGGGCGTGCCGAGAAATCGTCCATTTCATTGTTCAGCAACACACCGGTACCGTCCGGTACATAGCAGGCGCCGAACGGGTAATTCACGCTCAAGGTCGCGGCAACCCGGTTGCCGGCGCGATCGAGAACGGAGAAGTGCGTCGTATCGCGGCCTTTTTCCGCGTCGAGCGGACGCAGGTCCGTGCTCTTCGTCGCCCGGTCGAGGAGCAGATCGAGCGCGAGTTGCTTGCCATACGCGACGCTCGTGAGCCGTTCCACCGGGATCTCGACATAATCCGGGTCGCCGAGGTATTCCGCCCGATCGCGGTACGCGCGGCGCATCGCTTCGATCACGACGTGACGTTGCGTATTCCGGTCGAGTGCGCCCAAATCGAACTGGTCGAGAATATTGAATGCCTCGGCGAGTACGATCCCGCCCGACGACGGTGGCGGCGCGGACACGATGCGGGTGCCGCGATACTCGACGACGATCGGTTCGCGTTCCACGATGCGGTAATCACGCAGATCGTCGAGCGTCCAGATACCACCACCGGCGCGAACGCCGGCAACGAGTTTTGCCGCGACATCGCCGGCGTAAAAACCGTCGAAACCCTGTTCACCGAGCAGGCTCAGCGTGCGGGCGAGGTCCGGCTGCACGATCAGCTCGTCGAGCGTGGCTTCGCCGTCGTTGCCGAGGAACGTCGTCGCGCCGTGGCCGAGTTCGAGAAACGTATTTTTGCGAAACCCGGCCATCGCCGCATAGCGCGGCGTGACCCTGAAGCCGGCGTTCGCGAGTCGTACCGCGGGCGCGAGGCTCGCGGCCAGCGACAGGCGACCATAGTTCTTCGCGAGATGCACGAGCCCTGCCGGAGTGCCGGGTATACCGGCCGCGAGCGGACCGTTCAGCGCGCGGGTGCGCACGAACTCGCCGTTGTCGTCGAGGTACATATCCGCCGTGGCCGCGCCGGGGGCGCGTTCACGGGCATCAATCATGACGTTTTTCCCGTCCGCCGCACGGTGCAACATAAAAAACGCGCCGCCGCCGATGCCGGATGAATATGGCTCGACGACCGCGAGCGCCGCGGCCACGGCAACCGCGGCATCGAACGCATTGCCTCCGGCCTCGAGGATCTCACGGCCCGCGGCCGTGGCTGCGGGATGCGCCGAGGCGACCGCGGCTTCGGGTGCGTTTGCTTCGACCACCGTGGCAACCCCGCACACGAGGGCGACGCACGTGAACAGGATGACGGCGAACGTGCGTTGGTAACTCATTGCGGTTTTATCCTTTTTCCGGGTGTCCGAGCCGCAGGTATTTCGCATACAGCTCGTCCTTCGTTTCGAGCCGCGCCGGGTCGCGCGGGATACAATCGACCGGACACACTTCAACGCACTGCGGGGTCGCGAAATGCCCGACGCACTCCGTGCAACGATCCGGTTTGATTTCGTAGAACAGTTCGCCTTCGAAAATCGCGTCGTTCGGGCATTCGGGCTCGCAGACATCGCAGTTGATGCACTGATCGGTTATCAGTAGTGCCATCGCGGGTCCTGGCGGGCGGTTGTCAGGCGCGTTTTGCCTTCGCGCCGAGGCGCGATTCGAGCGCGTCCGCGACGGCCGGGTGGACGAATTCCGTCACGTCACCGCCAAGCGCCGAGATTTCCCGGATCAGCGAGGAGGAGATGAACAGAAACTGCTCGGACGGGGTGAGGAAAACGGTGTCGATTTCCGGGTTCAGGCGCCGGTTCATACCCGCGAGCTGGAATTCGAATTCGAAATCGGAGACCGCGCGCAGCCCGCGCAGCACGGCTGATGCATTGCGTTCCTGAGCATACTGCACGAGCAGTCCATCGAAGCGCGACACTTCGACGTTCGAATACTTGCCGAGCACCGTCTCGGCGAGCTTGACCCGCTCATCGGTCGAGAATGCTGTCGATTTAGACGTACTGCCGGCGATCGCGACAATGACATGGTCGAAAATCCGCGACGCGCGCGCGACGATGTCGGAATGTCCATTAGTGATGGGGTCAAATGTGCCCGGGTAGATCGCGGTCTTCGACAATGTGCTGCTCCAGGAAAAATGTCGAGTGTCGAAGCGGGAGCGCGCTGCAGCGCCGGGCGTCAGCTCGGGGCACGCTCCGCGAGGGCGAACTCGACGTGCCGGGTCCGACCCTGGCGGGTCAACTGCCAACCACCCGCTTCGAGTTCCAATATAGGGATTTTCTCGGCCTCAAGATACACCAGAGTATGGGGTTTCAACCAACCGGCGCGTAATTGTGCGGTAATTTCCGCCACGAGACCCTGGCGAAACGGCGGATCGACGAACACGATGTCGTGCGGCACCGGCGGATTCGTCGCCAGCCAGGTGCGGGCATCGGCGCACAGGATCGTCGCCGCGTCGGCGGCGAGTGTGTCGCGGTGCGCCACGAGGGTCTGGACAACGACGGGGTCGGCATCGAGCAGCGTTGCGGCGGCGGCCCCGCGCGACAGTGACTCGAAGCCGAGCGCCCCGGTACCGGCGAACAAATCCAGGCACGTCGCGCCCGAGATATAGGGACCGAGCCAGTTGAACAGGGTTTCCCGCACCCGATCGGGGGTCGGGCGTAATGCAGGCACCGGTGCAACCGCGAGCTTGCGACCGCGCCAGAGTCCACCGATGATGCGGATCCGGCCGTCATCGCGCGCGCGACCACCCGTGCGCGGGCCACGCTCACCATGGCTCCTCGCCGCCACGCTCAGCCGTCTGTCGGCGTCGCCGCACGCCCGACGATAACCGTGACCATTTTCGCCGGGTCGAGCCGCCGCTTGAACGCCGAACGGACATTTTCGACGGTCACCCCGGCGACGTGTTCGGCAAACGTATTGAGGTAGTCGAGCGGCAAATCGTAGAACCCGATCATCGACAGGTATTCGACGATTTTCGAATTGCTGTCGATGCGCAGCGGAAACCCGCCGATCAGATTTTGCTTCGCCGCTTCCAGCGCTGCCGGGGTCGGACCCTCGGCGACGAATTTCCGCAGTTGTTCACGTAACACGGCGACCGCTTCGTCCTGCTGCGAATTGTCCGTCTGCAGCGATGCGGTGAACGGCCCGAGCTCGGACATCGGCGAAAAATGACTGTTGACGCTGTACGACAGGCCGCGTTTTTCGCGCACCTCGTCGAACAGGATCGACACGAGCCCGCCGCCGCCGAGCACGTGGTTACCGACGAGCAAGGGAAAATAATCCGCATCCCCGCGCTTCAGCCCGGGCTGCCCGATCAGCACGTGACTCTGGATCGACGGGAATTCGACCCGGTGTTCCTGGGCGGTGCCGAGGGCGGCGACCGGCGTCAGCGCCGGCGGCGCTGCGCCGGCTTTCATACCGGCGCTAAGGCGCTCCGCAATCGCCGCGGCGGCATCACGGCTCAGGTCGCCGACGATCGCGACCGTCGCATTGCGCGCAACGTAGAATCGCTGATGAAAACCGACGATATCCGCGCGTTCGATTGCGGTGACGGACGCTTCCGTACCGGACAACGGTGAAGCGTAGGGATGGTCGCGATACACCGCCCGGTAGAAAGCCTTGTCCGCGACAGCCGATGGTGATTGCTGTTCACGTTTGATATGGACGAGTGCGTTGGCCTTGTTACGCGCCACGGCATCGTCGTCGAAGCGCGGTCGGGCCAGGACCTCGCCCATCAGTTCGAGCGACGGTTCGAGATATTGCGGATCAGACAGCGATCGCAACGCAACCCACGCCATGTCGCGCAGCGCGCCACTGGAGAACTCCGCACCGGTATCGGCGAGCCGATCGTGGAATTCATTTGCATCCCAATCGCCGGCGCCCTCGGTGAGCAGTTGTCCAACGAGGCGGGCGACCCCGGGCGTATCGCCGTCACGCGCACTGCCCGCATTGAAAACGAACCGGACATCGACGATCGGAATCTCCGGTGCCGCGACGAAGTACACGCGCGCGCCGTTTTTTGTTGTCCAGTGCTCGATATCGAGCGCGGCGTGCGCGGCGCTTGCCACGAACGCACAGGCGAGTGCGAGCGTCGCGCTCAGCAACGGGTTTCTCATTCGTTTTCCCCTGTCGTGGCCGGTACGAGTTTCGCGATCGTGAGGCGCTCCGGTACGAGATATTTTTGTGCGACCTCGCTGACCTGCTGCGGGGTAACGGCCTTGATCCTGTCGGCATACTCGTCGTTCAGTCGCCAGTCGAGACCGACGGATTCGAGCGTGCCTATGATCATTCCCTGGTAAAACATCGAATCGCGTTCGTAGACGCTGTCGGCGACGACTTTTGTCTTGATCCGGTTCAGTTCCGCGCCGCTCGGTGGTTCACGTTGCAACGTCGCGATTTCCTCGAGAATCGCCGCTTCGAGGTCTTCGAGCGTGTGTCCACCGCTCGGCGCGGCGCTGAAACTGAACAAGGTCGACAGCCGCGACGCGGATGAATAATTTACCCCGACATCGGCGGCAATCGCGTTTTCACGCACGAGTTTGCGCGGCAAGCGCGCGCTTTCGCTGCCATCGAGCGTTTCGGAGAGTACATCGAGCGCGTAGATTTCCCACTCCGGGATATCGCTTTCGGCGGCCAGCGCGTCGTTCAGCACGGGTGCCTTGTAGGCCATGTAAAGCTGCGGCACGCGCGCCTTCTCGCTCTTCATGATGATCGATTTCGTACCATGCTGCGGCACTTCCGGCCGCAACCGTGGCGGTGCAATACGTTCGGGTTTGATCGGACCGAAGTGCTTGTCCGCGAGTGCCTTGATCTGTGCCGGGTCGACGTCGCCGACGACGACGAGCGTCGCATTGTCCGGTGCATACCAGCGCTGATACCAGGATTTCAGATCCTCGATTTGCATTTGTTCGAGGTCCGCCGCCCAACCGATCACGGGCTGACGGTACGGACTCGTCTGGTAAGCCACGGCGCGGGCGGCTTCGCCGAGCAGCGCGCGTGGATTGTCGTCGGTGCGCATGCGACGCTCTTCCATTACAACCCGGATCTCCTTTTCGAATTCTGCTTCATGCAGTACGAGGTTGCGCATGCGATCGGCTTCGAGTTCGAAACTCAGCTCGACATTATCGGCGGACCAGGTTTGAAAGTAGGCGGTGAAATCCGTACTCGTAAACGCATTTTCGTTACCACCGTGAGCCGCGACGGTTTCGGAGAATTTACCGGCGGGGATTTTTTCCGTGCCCTGGAACATCATGTGCTCGAGCGCGTGGGACACGCCTGTTATGCCGTCGTATTCCGCGCTGGAACCAATCTTGTACCAGATTTGAACAACCGCGACCGGCGCGCGGTGGTCTTCCTTGACGATCAGTTTGAGACCGTTGTCGAGCATGAACTCGTGGGTACGCGCCGGTTCCGCGGCGGCGTAAGCTGTGCAGGCGAGGCTGCACGCGACCAGTAAGGTGGCGAATTTACGCAACAGGGTTCTCCGAAAGTTATCAGTACAGCGAGACCATCGTAACCACGGGTTGGTTCCTTCGATGGCGTCAGGTAACGGGGATGTTAGGATAACGGATTGGCCGTAACCGCAACAGGAGCGGGTTGCGGATAGCTCGAGGCAACGTTGGCGTTTCATGTTTAAAAGACTGGCACAGGGCATTTCGCGCACGCGCGATAACCTGCTCGGCGGACTCAAGTCGGTCCTGGGCAAGAAGCGGATCATCGACGAGGAGACGCTCGAGGCGCTCGAGTCCGCGCTGCTCGTGGCGGACTGCGGTATCGAGGCAACGCAACGGATCGTGGACCGATGTCGTGCCAGCAAGGCCAATCCGGATGTCGATATAAGGGAAGTCGTCGTCGCCGAGATGGTGGATTTGCTGGCGCCGTGCGAAGGGCCGCTGTCGATACCCGCCGACCACAGCGGACCGTTCGTGATCCTGATCGTCGGGGTAAACGGCGCGGGCAAGACCACGAGCATTGCGAAAATCGGGCAGCGGTTGAAAGCCTCGGGTCTGAGCGTCATGTTCGCCGCCGGAGATACGTTCCGTGCGGCCGCCGTCGAGCAACTGTCCGAATGGGGACGGCGGCTCGATATTCCGGTCGTTGCGCAGGCTACCGGGGCCGATCCGGCTTCGGTGCTGTTCGACGCCTGTGCCGCGGCGAAAGCACGCGATATCGACGTGTTGCTCGCGGATACGGCCGGGCGCCTGCACACGCAAGCAAACCTGATGGGCGAACTCGAGAAAGTCAAACGCGTAATCCGCAAGTTCGACCCGACCGCGCCGCACGAAACGATGCTGATTCTGGACGCGACGATGGGGCAGAACGCACTGTCGCAGGCGCGACTGTTTCATGAGCAGATTCACCTCGATTCCGTCTCGCTGACGAAACTCGACGGCACCGCGAAAGGCGGCATCGTCTTCGCACTGGCCGCGGCGCTCGGTCTGCCGATCCGCTTCATCGGGATCGGCGAAACCTATGACGATCTGCGAACGTTCGCGGCGCGCGATTTTTCCGCGGCGCTGATGGCCGATACGCAACTCGCCGACGGTGAGACGGCAAGCTGATGGTGTCGGCCATGCCCTCAGGGCGGTAGCGACAAAGCGCGCAAGATGACGGAAACCTGACGCCGTGATTCAGTTCGACAATGTCTACAAGACGTACGGGCGGGGTCAGGATGCGTTGAAAAACGTATCGTTCACGATCGACGAAGGGGAGTTCGTATTCCTGACCGGGCATTCGGGCGCGGGCAAGAGCACGCTGTTGCGGCTCGTCGCGCTGATCGAGGCGGCGAGCCGGGGCCAGGTCATCGTGGACGGACGCAATCTCGATCGTATTCGTCCTGGCGAGGTGCCGTTTTACCGCCGCCGGATTGGGTTCATTTTCCAGGAACACCGGCTGCTGCCCGACCGCAGTGTGTTCGATAACGTGGCGTTGCCGCTCGTTGTCGCGGGTCACCGCTCGACGGAGATCAACAAACGGGTACGTGCCGCGCTCGACAAGGTCGGCCTGCTGAGCAAGGAAAGAACCTCACCGCGGACCTTGTCCAGTGGCGAGCAACAACGCGTCGGGATTGCGCGCGCGGTGGTCAACCGGCCGCAAATCCTGCTCGCCGACGAACCCACCGGTAACCTCGATCCGGCGCTGTCCATCGACATCCTGAAATTGTTCGGGCAGTTCAACGATATCGGAGTGACCGTTGTGATCGCGACCCACGACCTCGAATTGATTCGCCACCAGCAACATCGCCGGATCGCACTCGCGGCCGGCCAGGTAGCCGCAATTGGTTGATCGCCCGTGATGCGACTCACGCGTGGACGCCGACCCGCAACCCGACACAGCGGACCGAGCGCGCCGGTTGCCTGGCTGCGGCAACATCGTGCGTCGCTGCGGGATACGCTGATCGGTATACGTCTGAACCGCCTCGGCATCGCGATGAGCGTGCTCGTGATCGGCGTTACGCTGGCCCTGCCGGTCGGGTTGCACGTTTTGCACAAAAATTTTCTCGCGTTGACAGCCGACCTCGGCGCCGTGCCGGAGGTCAGCCTGTTTCTCGAAACGAGCGCGACACGGGCAATGGCCGAGGCGATTGCGGACGGCTTTCGCGCCGACGCGCGGGTGATTCGGGTTGAAGTCATCGACCGCGACGCCGCGCTCGCGGCGCTGACGTCGGATTCGGCCCTCGGGGTTGCCGCGCAGGCACTTGTGGTGAACCCTTTGCCGTACGCCGTCGCGCTCGAAGTCGAGCGGGACGCGTTCGCGGGCGCGGCGGGTGAAGCGTTCCAGG
>CAXBJY010000053.1:0-39585 GCA_963976285.1 uncultured Gammaproteobacteria bacterium | reverse complement strand
ACTACCCGTTGAACTTTCTCGGCCTCAACTTTTTTGTGCGTGTCCTTAAACTATTTGTAACACCTCCGCGACGAGCGCTTCGAGTCGCGAGTCGCCCGGGCGCGGGCCCTCCTTGCGCACGCTGTCGAATTCCCTGGCGAGGCGTTTGCGCAGCACCGGTTCGATCGCGTTCGCGCGGTGCCCGCCGTCGGCGACGGCCATCACGATCGCATCGCGCCGTGCATGATTGCGTTCGGCGATCGCCTCGTGGTGCAACAGCGCACGACCGAGCAGGACCCACGGCAAATTCGTATCGCGAAACGGTCCGACCGTGATTTCCCGCGAGCCGAGCGATTGGCCGAGCACTTTCGCCTTACCGAGGCGGTCGCCGCCGAGCAACGCCGACACACCGCCGACGAGCGCGCTGATCCCGGTAACCGCGAACAGAGACGCGCCGCCGAGCGCGAGGTCGATCGCGCCACCGGTAACCGCGCCCGACATCGCGCCGGTCGCGACGAGTTGCGTGCGCGACAAGCCGAACAGTTGCTCACTCGCGGAGGAAAACAATTCGGAATCGATGACCGCGGGCGCGCCGTCCGCCCATACGGCGCCCTCGTGGCGATAGATCGCCTCGACCTCCCGGCGGACTTTTTGTTCGCGCTCGGCGAGGCGTTGTCGCAAGCGCTCTTGCGCGCTCGCAATCACCGGCGCCGGGTCGGCGTCTTCGGCGATTCGTTGCGATACTTGCAGGGTGAGGGCATCGACGATCAGCGCGGTGATCGCGCGCGCGGCACGTTCGCGACGCCGGCGATAGTCATCTTCGAGCGCATTCACGGCGCGCGCGATCCCCGCCTGCCACGGTGGATGCAGTTCACCAAAACTGCGCAACAGCGTGAGGCGTTTGCTCACATCGGCGTGCAGCGCGTCGAACACCCGCACGATCGAAAAATACTGATCGAGCGCGCGCTGCCATTCCTCGATGTGATCACCGTGCGCGATCAGGTTGATCAGGGCCATGCGTGGTCGTCCGGTCCAGCGCAGGATCTCCATTTCCGGTTCGTATTCCGCGCCGTACGGTCTCGATCCGTCAACGACATAGAGTATTCCGGCGCCTTCCGTGATCGGGCGCAGCAGTTCGCATTCGTCGTGGAATCGCGGATCACCGGCATGCGCGGCGACGAACCGCGCCACCGTGGCGGCACGATCCGCGGCACCGCCGCTGCGCTCATGCAACCACGCGAGCACTTCGCGCGGGCGCTGGAAGCCCGGCGTGTCGATCAATTCGTACAGCGTTTCGCCGTCAACCTGCATCGGGAACGTCCGCGCCGCCGTCGTCGTGCCGGGGATCGGCGCGATCGCCACGGCAGCATCTTCGGACAGCGTCGAGACGATGCTGCTCTTGCCCTTGTTCGGGTGACCCACAACGGCGAAGCGCGGGATCATTGAACGTAAATCCCCGGATCATCGAGCCGCGCGAGACTCGCGCGCCACACCGCGAGATCCTGGGCTTGCGGCGGCGTCTGCGCCTCACCGCACGGCTGAACTACGATCGATGCGTCGGCGCCAATGTGCGCACGCAACGCCGTCAGGTAATCGTGCAACTCGAGTAACGGCGGCTCCCAGGCTTTCGTCACGACGCGTACGATCCCGTGCAATGCGCGCGGGATCCCTTCGAATGCCTCGCGGTCCTCCGCGGGGCTGCGTTCGCCCCCGGCTTCGATCACAAGCGCCTCCGGCGGCAGCACGGTGCGCGCAATCGCGTCGTTCCAGATCACGATCACATCACTGTCGGCGTGACCGTCGAACAGCGGCGCGACGGCATTCGCTGCGGTCGCGGCGTGCTCGGCGCTCGTGGCCCCGGCGGCGATCTCGGGCGCATCGAGACGATCGAGCAAGGCACGTACCTCCGGGTGTGCGAACAGCACGGCGCGTTCGGCCGCGCGAGCACGGTGCCATGCGAACACGAATGCGCACGCGCGCGGAACCACCCCGTAAGTTGCCAGGCTGAGCGCGAGGAAACGCCACCACGGGGTCAGCGCCACCGCCTCGAGTTCGCGGGTGTCCTGTTCGAGGCGAAAATAACGCGACTGCTCGATCACGCGAAGATCGGGTACGGCCTCGGGCAGCCATGCGGACCACGGGCTCGCAATCGCGCTGATCGCCTCGTGTAGCTGTTGTGCATCGACGCTCAGGGTCGTGGACCAGGCGAACGCGAGATCGCTGAAGCTCGCCTGCATGAGCAGGGTCGCGAGTGCGGTGACGGAAAACGCGAGTCCGAGTTGCTGGGACGACAGCGTGAAGCGCCAGCGGAGCACGCGGTCACGCGCGCGGTCGGCGTGCCGGGTCGCGAAAAATTCATCGAACGCGGGATAATACCGCCGCAGAAACCCGAGCACGATGTGACCGACATTCGTTTGCCCGCCGAAGCTCGCGCTCGACCACAACGGCAACAGTAGTGAACCGACGAGGAATACGGAAGGCAGCGCAACGAGCAGGCCAAATGCAATGAGGATATTGATCGGATCCGAACCGTCGTAGCGCAATACCGCGGCGGCCACACCGGCGCCCGACAGGCCACCCGCGACGACCATGATGAACCCGAGCCGACGCAACAGGCGCATCACGGCCGCGCCCGGTGTCGACTCCCCGGGTTCCGGCGCCACGGCCCGCCACCAGTGCATCACGCGCGCCGCCGGGGCAAGCGCCGTCGCTGCGCGCCCGATTGCCCGATCGCGACGCACGCGTTGTGCCCACGGCGTTTCGCGGTCGCGTTCCAGCCACAGTGGAATATCGATCGCTGCGGCGAGCGAGGGTTGCGCATTGGTCTCGGTGGGCAACGGGCTTCATTCCGGGATTCAATAAGACTGCCGACAGTTTACTGAATTCGGCGGCCGATGAACCGGCCGCGACCACGGGATTACCGCCGTGCGGCGCCGGGCGTCACCGTCCGTGGCGGTGGACCTTAATTAAATCGTGCGGGGTTGGTATCGTGTGCGACGCCCGCAAGCACGAACTGAGGAGGATGCATTGCACACCGCTGAACGCGAATTGGAACTCGGCTTGTTCATGCCGAACTGTTCAAACCTGTCCGCGATTTCGACGTATCGCATCGTCGAGGACGAATGGCCGTATGCGACGAACAAACTGATCGCACGCGCAGCGGAAGCCGCGGATTTCAGATTGCTGTTCCCGGTCAGTCGCTGGCGCGGTTTCGGCGGTGAAACCGACTATCTCGGCACCTCGCTCGAAACGATGACCTGGGCCGCCGGTCTGCTCGAGGCGACATCGCGGATCAGGATTTTCTCCACCGTGCATGTCCCCGTGTTCCACCCCGTCGCGGTCGCGAAAATGGGCGCCACGCTCGATCACATGAGCAACGGCCGCTGGGGTCTCAATCTCGTCAGCGGCTGGAGTGAAAGCGAATTTGGCATGATGGGCATCGCGCTCGAAGAACACACCGAACGCTACGAACGCACGGCGGCGTTCATCGAGATCCTGCGTGGCTTGTGGAGCGAGCCGGCGGGCACGTTCAACCACGCCTCGAAATGGTATGCGATCAAGAACGGTTATTCGCTGCCACAACCGCCGGTGCAACCACCGATCGCGAATGCCGGTTCGTCGGAAGACGGCAAAAACCTGACCGCGCGACACTGCGACTGGTCATTTCTGTCAACCCCGTCGATCGAGGCGACGGCCGGCATCGTCAGCGACATCAAGTCGCGCGCCGTCGCGCTCGGCCGCGAAGTCAAAACCGCGGCGTTTCCGTTCGTGCTGTGGCGTGACTCCGAGGATGAGGCGCATGCGGAAATCGCCCGCATAATCGAACACAAGGATGCCGTGGCGGCGCAGAACTGGATGGACGGCACCGCGATTGGCAGCGGCTCGTTCGATCAGTTCACGCTCGATATGTTCACCGTCGGGGCCGGCGCCGTGCACGTCGTCGGTACCGCCGAACAGGTCGCGGAGAAACTGAAGCAACTCTACGACGGCGGGCTCGATGCGGTGCTCATGGTGTTGCAAGCCTACCTGAACGATACGCAACGGTTCGCGCGTGAGGTGTCACCGTTATTACGCGAGATGGGTGTGATTCGTCCGTTGCCTGCGTAAGCGATCGAGTCCCCGGTGCGGTGCAACGCAACACCGGTCGCGCGTCGCCGACGGTAACGCCGGGCGATGAACAAATCCGGGGCGATACCGGGGCGGCGCAAGCCGGCGCCTGCGGATCAGTAGAGATCAACCCTCGCTACGTTTGAATCGCTGCACTCGAGCGACGATTTCGTTCAAATGTTTCCTTCCTCGCCGGCGCGAGGAGACGTTGCGCATCGCCCGAAAACAATACGCTCCGCAACCGGGAGCGGCACTCACATCGCACGCGACCCATCGCGCGGCTTACAATGGCGGAACCCGGATCACGGTGTGAAAGGAACTGGCGATGCCCGCGCGCGATCTTCGACGTATCGATACGAACGGCGTGACTCTCGAGGTTGTCGTCGAGGGCGAAGGCCCGCTCGTCATACTGCTGCATGGCTGGCCGCAGTGCTGGTATTTATGGCGGCACCAGATCGATCCGATCGTGAACGCCGGTTTCCGGGTCGCGGTGCCGAATCAGCGCGGCTACGGCGGCAGCAGCGCGCCACGTGAGATCGAGGCGTACAACGTGCGCGAACTCGCCGCCGATGTCGTCGGTCTCGCGCAGGCACTCGGCTACGACGAATTCACGCTGATCGGACACGACTGGGGCTGTATCGTGGCCTGGAACACGGCGCTGCTGCACGACGACCGCTGTACCGCGATTATGGGTTTGTCGATCCCGTTCTGGCGTTTCGGACCCGATTTTACGAACCCGCCGCAGGAAGGTTTCTGGTACGCACGCCTGTTTCAGACCCCGGGACTCGCCGAGGCCGATCTCGAAGCCGATCTCGCGGGTTCGCTCGCGGGCATTTACCACGGCCTCAGCGGTGATGTACCCGCCGGCACGTTTCTGCAGCAACTCGACCACCCGGCGACGGCCAGTTTCCGCGACGTATTCCCGCCACCCGCAACACTGCCATTGTGGCTCACCCGGGACGATCTCGACACCTACGTCGGGGAATATCGCAAGAGCGGTTTCCATGGCCCGAACAGCTGGTATCGCAATATCCTCACGCATGACGCGAACACCGCGGAGATCGCGGACAAGCGCTTTCGCCAACCCGCCGCGTTCGCCGCCGGTGCCAAAGACGTCGCGCTGATGCTCGATCCCGATTGGCGCCGTGCGTTCGAACCGGCGTTCGACGACTTGCGTTGCGTCGACATTATCGATGGCGCCGGACACTGGGTGCAGATGGAAAAACCCGCCGAGGCCACCGCTTCGATCCTGCGCTTTTTACACAGCCTGGGTTGAAAGCGTAAACGCAACGCCCGCCGCGCGAACCCGGCGGCGTAAACCGTCGATCGCGGATCACGGCAACCGCGAGTCCCGCAGGCTGCCCGGCCGAATCCGGCGCACCGCGAGCCGTGAACAGGTTTCGGCTCATGTCAGCGCGGGCACCACGAGTGAAGTCGCCGCGAAGTTTCCGCTGACGAAGATCTGAGGCGACCTGGCGAACGGTGCGAGTTGCAATGACGCCCGCACCTCACAGGCGGCTCGCGGATTAAAAACGTTCGAGCAAACTCAGGATCAGTTTCTCCTGGTCCGAGCGGATCGGATAAACCGCGAACGCGTCGCGCTCGATGCTTGGCGCTGCGTCGACGACGTACAACTCGCCGGCTTTGATATGCGTTGCCACCATTTGCGCCGGCAGGTACGCGGATCCGCCGGCGTTGAGCAAAAACGCGAGCGCCATTTTCGCCTGCGCCAGCCGGATATTCGGCTCCGGCGCATCAGGGAACGAGCGGCGATGTTGCAGCGTGTGGGCCAATCCCCAGTCGACCATGACGTAGTCCGACGCGAGCGCCTCGGTCAGCGTAATTGACTCGTGCGACGTCACCATGAGCAGTTCGATGCGCGCGATCTTGCGGATTTGCAGCAGTTCGAGCTGCGGGGGTTCCAGCATGAAAGCGACGTCCAGCACGCCGGCGATCAGGCGACGGCTCAGTTCCGCGGCGGTTGCCGATTCCACGGTCATCGCGAGTTGCGGGTATTCGCGCCGGATCCGATGCAGCCAGTCCTGCAGCACGACGTCCCAGAGTCGCAGGCTACCGCCGATCGACAACTGCTCCCGCGCCCCACCCGCGACTTCCTGGCACGCCTTGCTCCACTCACTCAAGACGAGGTCGGCGTGCCGGACGAGCCGGTTGCCGGCCGGGGTGAGGCGAATATTGCGCCCGTCGCGATCAAACAATCGGGTGCTCAGATGCTGTTCCAGCAGCTTGATCCGCGCACTGACGCCGGCCTGCGTCAGATGCAGTGCCTCGGCGGTGCGACCGAAATGTCGCGTGTTCGCGACCTGGAGAAATGTGCGCAGAAGCTCTAGATCCATTGAATTTATCGACAAAAATTATTTTGATTTATATCACATTTATTTAAAATTTTTGATTAAAAGACAGATTCGTCCTACCTTCGTGCTCCAGTTAACGGTGAAGCGCTTGCAACCGGCTTGTCGACCACGACGAACCCGCAGCGGCGCGGTCACGCCATACAGACAGGAGCACACAATGAACGACGTACGCGCGTACACACACCCCGGTCCGCCGGGCCGGGGTATCCGCTGGCTGGCGCTCGCCCTGTGCCTCGTGGCCGGCATCAGTACGGCCGCGGAACGCGACCCGAACGACGCGCGCGCCATGCTCGAGTTGATTACGGGCGACATGATGACGGCCTTGCGCGATCCGCATGCACGCGGCACGACCGCGGACCTGCGGGCGCTCGTTGAGCGGCATCTGCTACCCCATATCGATTTCGAGGTTTCCTCGACACTCGTTCTCGGCGAACACTGGCAACGCGCGTCCGCCGTCGAGCGCGAAGCGTTCGTGAGTGAATTCCGCTTGTTCCTTACCCGGTTCTATACGCAGGCACTGAGTGGTTACCTGAAAGCGCGCGACGTGCCGGGTGACATTATTGCTTTCGATAACGAACTGCGCCTGAACGGCGATCGCCAGGTGCTCGTCTCCTCACGGGTCAGGCAGCCAGGGGGTAGCGAGTTTCCGGTTGCCTACGAACTGCTGTGGGTGGACTCATGGAAAGTCATCGACGTGAAGCTCGGTGGTATCAGCGTCGTGAAGAACTATCACGTGAGTTTCTCATCGACCGTCGCGAACGCCGGCATCGGCGTACTGATTGCGCAACTGCGCTCGCGCAACGATACGTTCTATCAATCTCTGTAACAACGATCCGCTATCCCGCGACCGCGATCCGGTGCGGGATTCCGTAACCGCAAACGACAGGAACGACTATGAAAATGAAAACCCTGGGTATGTTATCCATCTGCAGTCTCTGCACTGTGTACATGTTGTCGGGAAACGCCGCGCAATCGGCGCAATCTTCCGCCGCGAAGCAATTGAGTCCGGCTGAAATCGAGGAAAACCTCGAGCAGGCGGAATCCCTGATCAAAAAAGGCGAGAAACTCCTTCGCGGTGCGCAGGACGATCTCGAGGATGCACACGACAGGGTCAGAAAGGGCGAATCCCTGATCGCGAAAGGCAATGAAACCGTGCGCGACAGCAGGAACCAGTACCGTGCGCTGGCGAACGATACGGGCCGGGCAACCGACCCGGACGAGGTTGCCGACGAGGCGAAACAGTTCGACAAGCTCGCCGACCGCTGGGAAGACGCGCTCGATGACATCGACGATGGTGAGAAACTGATCAAGAAAGGCAACAAGGCGGCCAAAAAGGCCGAGTCGCGCATCAATGAAGGTCGCTCGCTCGTCGCGTCCGGGAAGAAACTGCGCAGCGACACCGAGCGCCATCTCGATGAACTGACGGCGCCCTCGACGGCCGATGCAGCGAACGACCCTTACGCGCAACGGCGGACCAGTCGCTGAACGTGTCACCGGGACCGTTTCGCGCGGCGATTGCCGGCGCGGAGATCCCGCCGGCGCCCCCGGGCCATTCGACCCTGGCGCGCTGCGCCCCGATTCGTGAACATAACAAGAGCCGCAGACAAACATGAACCTGACAGCAACTCCGACCCGACGCGCTCGCCCGATCAAACAGCAGTTCCGCTACCTGACCGAAGCGCTCGATTACGCGGCCGAAGGCGTCAGCGGTGTCAACTTTTACGACGGGCGCGGGAAGCTCACGGCGGCCCTGACTTACGCCGGATTGCGTCACCGGGCCGTGGCGTGGGCGTACAGGCTCGCCGCGCTGCAGCTGCCACGCGGCGCTCGCGTCGCGATCGTGGCAACGACGGAACCGGACTTCCACGTCATGTTCTACGCGTGCCACTACGCCGGGTTGACCCCGGTGCCCGTGCCACCACCGCTACAGCTCGGCGGGCGCCACGAATATGCCGATCACCTGCACGGATTACTGAACGTCAGCGGGGCTGAAGTTTGCGTCGGGCCGCAACACTGCGATTCGGTCATGACGGCATCGGCGCGCGGCTTGCGCATGCGTTTCGTCGGTTCCTTCGAGGAATTTTCCGGTACGACCCCGACATGTATTCCGCTGCATTGCTTGACCACCAGTGAACCGGCTTACCTGCAGTTCACGTCCGGAAGTACGCGCTTCCCCCGGGGGGTGATAATTTCGAACCGCGCGTTGATGAGCAATCTGCTTCGCACCACCGAACACCTCGCAGTGAACGACGACGACCGTGCGGTTTCCTGGCTGCCGTACTACCACGACATGGGCCTCGTCGGCATGATCCTGGCGCCGATGTCGACCCAGATGTCGGTCGATTATCTCGGCTCGCGCGAGTTTGCCATGCGCCCGCGGCAGTGGCTGCTGCGCCTGTCCGAGAGCCGCGCGACGATTTCGTTCGCGCCGCCGTTCGGTTACGAGTTATGTACCCGTAACATCGACGAATCGACACTCGAGCGAATCGATCTGAGCGCATGGCGGATCGCCGGTGTCGGCGCGGATCAGATCCGGCCCGCCACGCTGGCCGCGTTTGCGGCGCGGGTACGGCTCAGCGGTTTCGACGCACGGGCTTTCTTACCGTGCTACGGACTCGCGGAGTCTACGCTCGCCGTGACCCTCGGCCGACTCAACGCGGGCATCGCGTACGAAACGATCGATCGCGATCAGCTGTCGCAGACCGGTTGCGCCGTCCTCCTGCCGGATACGACCCCTGAACAACCGGCACGGTCGGCCGCAGTATTTGTCGATTGCGGCATGCCCCTGCCCGACCACACGATCGAAATCCTCGATCCGAACGGCATCGCGTTGCCCGATCGCCATTGCGGAGCTGTTTTCGTCCGTGGCCCGAGCACGATGTCCGGCTATCTCGACGAGCACAATCAGTCGCCGCGGATCCGCGCTCCCGACGAGGCGCTCGCGACCGGGGACATCGGTTACCTCGTTGCCGGCCGCTTATTCGTCACGGGTCGAGAAAAGGACATGATGATCAGTAATGGCCGCAACGTGTGGCCGCAGGATCTCGAGTTTGTCGCCGAACAATGCGACGGTGTGCGCACCGGCGACACATCCGCCTTCTCCGTCCCTGATACTGAGGGTCGGGAACAGATCGTACTCGTGGTGCAGTGCCGACAACGGGAAACGGGGCGACGCCTCGAACTGATCCGCCATTTGCGCGGCGCGATCATGCGGGAGCTCGGGATCGACTGCATTATCGACCTCGTTCCGCCGCGCACCCTGAACCGAACCTCATCGGGCAAGCTGTCGCGCGCCGCGACCCGGGCCGGGTACCTGAACCGATCCGCAACGAATGCGCTACCACAATGCGCTGCGAATGACGCCCGTTATCGCGCCGGCTAGCGCGGGGATGCGGCGAGTCGCGGCGGCTTCGGGTCAGGTCAAACCCGGCAACCCGGGCCGGACGTCAATGGCGGTCTACCGCCGCGCGCTATACTGAACCCGGCTCGGCCGGGATTCGCGCGCCACACGTTCGCGGGGTCACTGCGCAACGACAATTTTTTTGCGTGACGGACCTTGCGGTACACGCAGTCCTGGAGACAGCGTGCTTGCAGCCAGGATCGTCGCGATGCCGTGCGGTCACACGCGGCCACAGGCGGAAATGCCGGCGCCGTAAACGACCGGTTCCCGGGGGCGGGACGATGTGATTGCCAGGGCTTATCCTGGCGCTACGAACGCGCTCGGTGATTCGGCATGCCGACCGGCCGGACCTGTTTCGGGTGAACGACGCGAACGCACAACGCACGGCTGTCGCGGCAGTGGCTGACCGATCTCAATCCGGGTGTCTGCGACGGTGCGGCGGGGAACTCAGAATAATCCCCATGGGGAAACAGGCCGCCAATCCGTAACCGGTGGCACGCAGGACAAGCCGGGTCCGTGTTGCCACGCAACGAGGCCCGAGGATTACTGTAGTCAATCCGATCAACGTACATGACCCGTCAACACCGGAATCGGACAGCGCGCCAGCCAGGCAGAACGCCGCGCAAGCGAACGAGCGCGAGCCGAGCGCTGTTCCCGTTGGCGACACTGTTCGCGATCGTGGCAATACCATTGGGTCTCGCGTTGCCGCAGACGTTTCCATCCCTCGCGATGCCGGCCGCCCACGGCCACGAAATGCTGTTCGGTTTCGTCCTCGCGGTCATCGCCGGGTTTCTGGCGACGAAAGTCACGACCGCGATGCTATGGACGCTCGTGATCACGTGGTTCGTTGCGCGTTGCGCCGGTGCTTTTGGACCGCTGGCGCCGGTTGCCGGTCTCGCGTTTCCGCTGGGCGTGGTTGCGACGACCGTGCCGCCACTGTTTGCCGGGGCCAAACGGGCGCAGAACCGCATCGTTCCGCTGCTTGTCACGGCCCTGCTCGCTATCGATTGCGCGTGGTGGGCGAGCGTCTCGTTCGCGTTGCACTGGCAACAGCGCCTGTTGATCCTGACCGTCGATCTGGTCGTGTTATTGATCCTGATCGTCGGTGGTCGTGCCCTGCAGTCCGCGGTCGGCGGACATCTCGAACGCAGCGGGATCAAGCGCCGCGACCCGGTCCGCCGCGGTTACGAGCTGCCACTGGCCGCCTTGATCGGCACGATGTTCGTCTGCGATGCATTCGCGCAGGCACCGGCCGCCGGCGCCTGTGCGTTCGCGGCGGCCGCACTGAACGTGCATCGCGTCTGGCCGTGGCAGTTGCACTACACACTCGCACATCCGCGCTTGTGGACGCTTGCACTCGGTTACTTGTGGCTGATACCCGGCCTGGCCCTGAAAGGATGCGCGCAATTCGGACTCGGTATCCCCGTTACGGGTATGTTGCACGCTATTACGATCGGCGCCATCGGCACTTCGACACTCGTCATGATGGCGCGCACAACGCTGTTACGTGCCCGGCTTCCATTCGAGGATTTCCGCGATATCGGTGCCGCCGCCGTGCTGTTGAGCGTGGCCGCGATCTGTCGCGTGCTGGCCGCGTGCCTGCCGCCCGTTACCGGCGGGTTGATCCCGGTCGCCGCCGTGTGTTGGTCGAGTGCGTTCCTGATTTTACTGATCCGGCTCGCAGCGGTCGCGCATCACGAACGCACGCGGCACGCGTCCGGTACGTAGCGATCGATCCTGACCGGTCACATCGCTCGTCCCCGACCACCTTACGTTGCGAAAACCGGAGCGAATCTCCGTTGTAAGCGGGCTCCGGCACGCCGAAACGCCACCTTATTCCTCTAGAATCAGACGCATAAGTTGGTCCGACCCCGACCTGTTTGCGCGTCACGAGCGCACGCGCCACGCGTCCGCTACGTAGCGCTCAATCCTGACCGGTCACATCGTGCGTCCCCAATGACGTTACGTTGTAAAAACCGGAACGAATCTCCGTTGTAAGCGGGCTCCGGCACGCCGAAACGCCACCTTATTCCTCTAGAATCAGACGCATAAGTTGGTCCGACCCCGACCTTCCCCGACCTTCCCCGACCTTGCGCATCTCATGCGGCCTGGACCCGGCCGCGCCCGTGCGTCTTCGCTTCGTACAGTGCCCTGTCGGCCGCGGACATGAACGCTTCAAAGTTCGCGTTGCGCTGCGAATCGAGCGTGGTCACGCCGATGCTCAGGCTTAGTTGCAGGTTCTCGTCGCCTCCCGGCACAGTCGCACCGGCGATCGATTCGGTGACCCGCTCAGCCACGAACATGGCGCCTTCGAGATCGGTTTCCGGCAGCAGCACGGCAAACTCGTCGCCACCGAGACGGCACAAGGTGTCCTGCTCACGCAACATTTGACGACACACCTCGACAACGGTCTTCAACGCCGCATCTCCCGCGGCATGCCCGTACTGATCATTGACCTGCTTGAAGTAATCGAGATCGAGAATCATGAGCGACAGCGGATGCCGGTAACGTTGCGCGCGGTTCAGTTCGAGTTCGGCCTGTTCGACGAAGTACCGGCGGTTGTGCGTACCGGTGAGCGGATCGGTATTCGCGATCGTGTGCAGCTCCGTTTCGAGCCGTTTGCGATCTGAAATATCATGCAGGATCCCCGTGAACTGACGCCCGTTCGAACCGGTAAACTCGCCGATCGACAGGTACAGCGGGATCTCCGCACCGTCCTTGCGACGTCCGCTGACCTCCCGGCCGATGCCGATGATCTCGCCTTTACCCGTGCGCAGGTAACGCTGGATGTAGTGATCGTGATTTTCATGGTGGGTACCGGACATGAGCACCTTGACGTTCTGGCCGACGAGTTCATGCGGCGGATAACCGAACAGCGGTTCGATCGCCTTGTTGCAACGTTCGATAATGCCGTCTTCGTTGATCAGGACGATCGCATCGACGGCTGCCTCGACGAGGCTGTCGAGCCGCCCGCGCTGGTCGTTCAGTTCACGAAACTGATGATCCAGGCGTGCGGTCATGGCTTCGAAATGACGTGCGAGCGATCCGAACTCGTCGTTCCCGCCGAGGGTCTTGCTGCGTTCCCAGGTGCCGCCGTCATAGCTCGACACGGCACGGGTGATGTCTCGCAGCGGCCGCATCAAATGCCAGATCAGCAACGCAATCAGCAGTAATCCGATCGTCGCGACGATGCCCGTGATCAACACGCTGCGGAAAACGAGCCGGTTTGCGATCGCATTGACCTCGGTCAGCGGCGCCGAGATGCCGAGCACGATCTCATTGTCGCCCGTCGCGGGAACGAGGTAACTGCGGGCGAACGACACGAGCTGTCCGGGTTGCTCTTCCCCGTTTGCCTCGGTGATCCGGATCCTGTCCAGCGTGTCGTTGAACAGTACACCGGCGTCGGCGAACTCGTCCTGCACGCGATAGGACCGACCGAGGTCGAACCCGAATGTCTTTGACGAATCCGGGTGCACGATATAGTCGCCGTCGATGTTCGTGATATAGAGCTCGTATCCGTGCGGCAGCGATGCCCGGGCTTCGGCGAACAATTTGGCGACGTCGAGATTGATAATCACGATCCCGACGATGTCGGCGGAACCGGGCATCCGACGAACCGGCGTCGCAATACGCAACATGGGCTGATACGGAACGACGATGTTGCCGTGCTCGCGATTCAGATCGATAGCGGAGACATAGATTTCACCCGGAGCGAGCGCGAGTGTCCGGCGAAAGTAATCACGCGTGGCTTTCGACTGAAGCTCACTGCCACGCACGTGCCGGGTCTCGTCGTCGCGCCGATCGACCCGTACGAGTTCGCGCCCGTTATCCTCAACGCCGATGAGCCGGATTTGCGAATACGCGGCGGTATTCTGGATCAGCGCCTTGAAGACTTCCTCGACATGACGCTGATTGACACCGCCTGCCGAGCCGAAATTCTGTACCGATGGCGATACGGCAAGAAACGCGACGTCGCGGCGGGCGTTCGTCACCTCGTCGCGTAACATGCCGGCGATATGCTCCTGGAGGTGCTCGAGACGTTCGATCGACACGACGCTCAGTGCATTGACGAAGTAACTCGCCAGAGTGCCGCCCACGAGCGATACACCCAGCAGCATGAGAACGCCCGAAAATGCGATCACTTTCGTTGTGAGACTCATGAGTGTTCGGGCAAATGGTCTTGCTACGAGGTTCGGGTTGTCGCTCAGAACCCGGTGAGCGACCTCCAGCGGACCCCGGGCTTCCGGTTCTTTAGCGGCCGCAAGCCGGCGATCTGAAGCGGATCGGCTGCCAGCACGGGAACGCGGGAGCGGGCCCGGCCGGTGATTTCGCTCTCCGCAGGCGGGTCGACCGACATTCGCCCCCGTACGTCGCCCCGCTCCGTCGCGTACCGCAACCGTTTTCGCGACGACCCGGGGGGATGTTTTCCGGGTTAACGGAAGATCCGGAAGAGTCTTCGCCCCTTGCGCCTGGTCACGCGCGCAACCGCGGCCGCGGGTTCGCTGCTCATGCAAGTCCCGACGGACGCCGTTATGATTCGTTACTGATGGTGATCAACCCGCAGCGAACGGATGAGGCACGCGCGATGAAACTTTATCACTGCAAGGGCGCGCGATCGGTGCGTCCGCTGTGGACGCTCGAGGAAATGGGTCTCGACTACGAACTCGAGTCGATGCCGTTTCCGCCCCGCTCACGACAGGCGGGTTATACCGACATGAATCCCGTCGGCACGGTGCCGTATTTCATCGACGGCGACGTTGAAATGACCGAATCGGCGGGAATCGCGCAATATCTTGTCGACACTTACGGCCCCACGGATCTCGCGCTGAAGCCGGGCGACGCGGATTACGGTACGTATCTGAACTGGCTGCACCGCAGCGACGCCACCCTGACGTTTCCGCAGACAATCGTATTACGCTATACGCAGCTGGAACCCGAGGAGCGCCGTCTCGGGCAGGCGGTCGACGACTACACGCAATGGTTCTATTCGCGCCTGAAAACCGTTGAACGGGCCACCGCCGATCGCGACTACCTGTGTGCGGGCCGCTTCACGATTGCCGATATCTGCGTCGGCTACGCGCTGTACCTCGCCGATACGCTCGGTCTCGCCGGCGGATTCAAATCGAATACGCAGCGTTATTACGCGCGAGTGACAGCACGCCCGGCGTTCAACCGCGCGGTCGCGCTATAGCCCGCCGGGCCGTTGAGGCCGGCCCCGGCGGATGAGCCCTAGGCGATGAGTTTCTTTGCCTCATCGGCAATTGTGCGCAACGCGCTTGCGGCATAAGGGCCGCGACCGAGCACCCGAACCGCGAGTGCGAGCGCGAGCAAGGCCTTGGCCTTGGCGGCCGGATCGATGTCCTTGCGGATATCCCCGCGCGCCTGCCCGACTTCGATGCTGCGCCGGAAAAAACCTTCAATTTCGCGCAAGCCATTCGCGACGATCGCGTTCGTTTCCGCATCGTGGGTACTGCTCGCGAGCACCGTGTTGAACAGAAAGCATCCCTTGCGTTCAGTATCCGCGACCGTGTCAGCGACGATGTTGTCGAAAAAATCGCTAATCGCCCGCCGCGGATCGTCGAGCGCTTCAAGCTCGGCGAACGTGGCCTTGCGCCAATCGCGGTCGTACTTGAGCAATGCGCGCACGAACAGCGGCTTCTTGCCGCCGAACGCGTTGTAAAGACTCCCGCGATTGACCCCGGTTTCCTCGATGAGCTCGGCCATCGAGGCGGAATCGTAGCCTTTGCTCCAGAAAACATGCATCGCCTTTTCCAGCGCGGCCTCTTCGTCGAATGATTTTTCCCAGGGCATGGCGTGCTCCAGCAACGGCGACAACAGTGGCATCGTAGCATGTCTGTACCGCTCGTTCTAATTAGAGTACGGCGCCAACAGGACAGCGCGTCGGTGCAAAACCCCGCCAATCGTTGCTTCGTCACGGTTTATGAGCTCTCGGCGCATAAGCATAGTCCGTAACAGCCTATTAATTGTGTTGACCGATCGGTTTATATACATCTAGTCTATACCGGTCGGTACAGACCAATTGATGCCGGCGCTTTCCTCACTTGTTGAACTGGAGCACTGAGATGACTGAATTTACCCTGCATACGGAAGCCACTGCCCCCGCGGCGAGCAAGCCCCTGCTCGCGAATTCGCTCAAGGCATTCGGCATGATCCCGGGCCTGCACGCGGTGATGGCCGAAGCGCCCGGCCTGCTCGAGGCCTATCAGACGGTGCACGAGCTGTTCCTCAAATCGAGTTTTGATGCAGACGAACTCACGGTGGTGTGGCAGACGATCAACGTGGAACACGACTGCCACTACTGCGTTCCCGCGCATACGGCGATCGCGAAGTCGATGGGCGTGAGCGACGCAATCTCCGATGCCCTGCGCAACGAGACGCCACTGCCGAACCCGAGACTCGAAGCACTGCGGACGTTCACGCTGGACGTGGTGCGCAATCGTGGCCAGGTCGACGACAAGGCCGTCCAGGCATTCCTCGATGCCGGCTTTACCCGCGGCCAGATCCTCGAGGTGGTGCTCGGGCTCGCGCAGAAAGTCATGTCGAACTACACGAATCATCTCGCGAATACGCCAGTCGATACGCCGTTTAAAAAGTTCGACTGGCACAAGGCGGCCTGATTCACTGAACGACGGGTAAAACGGATCGGGCCTTGCCCGATCCGCTTCTCCCCTGGTCCCATGCAACCGCGCAACGCATCACCGAATACCGGAGTCCGCAATGAAAACGAATGAACTTTGCCACGTCACGACGACGTCTTTTCACGAGCAACTGGGGAGCGCCCGCTACCCGTTCGAAGCGGGACGCTACTGGTTGTTCACCTCGAAACTCTGCCCGTTCGCGCACCGCACCGAACTCGCACGGAAACTCACCGGGCTCGACGAGTCCATCGGACTGACGATCGCCGGCTCCGTACAGACTGAAAAAGGCTGGGATCTGGCGGGAATCTACGCCGGTAACGGCAATACGCCGAACCCGGTTCCGCACATCGATCGCCTGCCCGGGATCTACGCACTCGCCGCACCCGCCTATACGGGACGCGCGTCCGTCCCCGTGTTATTCGATACGCAGACCGAAACCATCGTCAACAATGAATCCGCCGAGATCATCGCGATGTTCGATGCCGTTGCCGTCGGGGTCACGGATCACGCTACGCTGTACCCGCAATCGCGGCGCGCGCGCATCGATGAGATTATCGAATTGCTGAACGACGAGTTGATCAGCCCGATCTACCGCGCCGGCTTCGCGAATAATCAGTCCGACTACAACGTGAACAGCACGCGCGTATTCGCCACGCTAGCGCGACTCGATACGCAGCTGGCGCGAACCGGACCGTTCATCGCCGGCAACACACTCACGCTTGCCGATATTCATGCCTACCCGCATCTCGCGCGGTTCGATGCGATTTATCACTCGTTGTACCGCCTCAACAGGCACTTTATCCGTGACTACCCGAATCTTGCCGCCTACCTCGGCCGGCTGGGCGCGATCCCCGAGTTCGCCGCAACGCTCGATCTGCAAGCGTCAAAGGACGGGTATTTTCTGTCGTGGAATCAGCCGACGAACGCGGGATTCGTCCCCGCCGGCCCGCTCGTCGACCCGCGCTCCGGGGTTGCCGTGGCAGGCGCGCGCGTGGCGGCGTGAAAGCGCCGTTCGGGGATGCGATGATAGCGGCCCTTGTCACTATTCCTGTCGTTCTCCACGGACCACGAACATGCCTTCTGATATCGATACGATCACCCATGCGATCCAGCTTGCGCTCGCGCCGGTGTTTTTGCTCGTGGCGGTCGGCTCGCTGCTCGGGGTGCTGACCACCCGCCTGTCGCGCGCCGTCGATCGCTCGCGCGTGCTGCACGGTCGGGTCGAAGCGGGCGGCGATGCACCAAAATCCCTGGCCGCCGAGATGCTCATACTTGCGCGTCGCATGCGGATCATTAACGCGGCGATCATCCTTTGCGTCATCTGCGCGCTGTTAATCTGCACCGTCGTTGCGATCATTTTTCTCGCCTCGATCGTCAGCATCGCGGTAACCGCGCCCATCGTGTGGTGTTTCGTCGCCGGCATGTCGTGCCTGATTGGCGCATTGCTGTGCCTGTTACGCGAGATCTACCTCGCAACGATGAAAATGCCAATCTGCTACTGAGCCCGTGGCCGTAAGCGGGCACGGCAAGCCCGCTTCCCGCCACTGCCCGTTGCCGCGGGCCCCGTACCGGTGAACCACCGGGATGACGGGAACCTTTTCGTCCTTCGATGCATTTACATCGAGAGCGTCGGCATTCGCCGTCGCCACAGGCACGATTGAAGGAGAAAATAGCCATGAGTACCGAAGCTGCAAGCCGTCTTGCCCAGCGCCGGGGTTTTATCTTTAACACGGTGTCCGGAGGACTGTCGGCCGTTGCCGTTGCGACGCTTGCCGGCGCACCCGGCCTCGCTTCCGCTGCATCACGTAGCGACAAGACGGTGCAAAACGATCTGCGCATCCTCGACACTGCCGTTGCCGCGGAATATGAAGCGGTGGCCGCTTACGGAGTCGGCGCGGAAAGCGGCCTGCTGGCCGCACCGACCCTGAAGGTGGCAACGGCTTTTCGTGATCACCATCGCCAGCACGTCGACGCCCTGACCGCGGCGATCAAAAAGCTCGGCGGCACCGCACCGGCGGAGCGCAAACACGAATTTCCCTTATCCGAACTGAACTCGGAAGCGGATGTGTTGCGCTTCGCCGCGACGCTGGAACGCGGCGCGGTGAGCGCCTATGCGGGCGCGATCCCCTTGTTCGAACACCGCGATCTGTCGAAGGCGGCAGCGAGTATTCTCGCCGATGAGGCGATGCACTGGGCTGTACTGCGCAATGCGCTCGGTCAGGATCCGGTGCCCGGCGCGTTCTTTTCCTGATCGTGCCATGGGCAGTCACACGACAAACGGTACCCGTCTCGTCGCCTTGCTCGCGGTGCTGACCGCGAGCATCGCCGCGAGCGCGGCAAGTCCGGCATCGGCCACGAGCGGTGACGTGGCTCGCGGTCGGGATTTATATCAAAATTGTGCCGGGTGCCATTCGTTGCGGCACAACCGCACCGGCCCGCGACATTGCGGGATCGTCGGGCGCCGCGCCGCGGCGCTGAGCGGCTTTCCCTATTCGCCGGCCATGCAGTCTTCCGGCATTATCTGGACCGGCCCGGCGCTCGACCGCTTTCTTGCCGCACCGACGCAAGTCGTCCCCGGCACGACGATGACTTACGCCGGCATCGCGCAGGCCCGGGACCGCCAGGACCTGATCGCCTGGCTGGCCTGGGCAGGCAGCAACGCCGAACTGTGCGCAGCGCCGGCAATAGCCGGCAATCCGACCACCGGGTCGCCCGCGGACCGCAGGAGATAAGCCGTGTTCCTGACATTCCTGAAACCACGCCCGACGACCCCGTCACCCGCCAGCGACGCGGACGACCACAGCCTCGTCGCGCGCGTCGTCGCGGGTGATACGGACGCATTCGAGCACATCATGCGACGCCACAACCAGCGCCTGTTCCGCATTGCGCGCAGTATCACGCGCGACCCGCACAGCGCCGAGGACGCACTGCAGAATGCTTACGTACGCGCGTACTACAAGTTGCCGGAGTACCGTCCGAGCGGAAACTTCGGCGCCTGGCTGAGCCGTATCACGGTGAACGAGGCACTCATGCTGAAACGAAACAAACATGAACAGACGAACGTGGACGATGCGCAGATCGAATCACTCGCCGGGCCACGCGGCGCGGAACCCGCCGAGGCGGTGGCAAATTCCCAGCTCGGCATACTGCTCGAACGCGCAATCGACAAGCTGCCGGAACATTTCCGTACCGTGTTCGTGCTGCGCGCGGTCGAACACCTGAGCGTCGCCGACACGGCCGCGAGCCTGGATCTTCCCGCGGCAACGGTTAAAACGCGTTACTTCCGCGCCCGCCAGCTGATGCGCAAAAACGTCGAACAAGCCCTCGTCGCAAACACTGCGGAGGTGTTTGAATTCGCCGGCGCGCGCTGTGACCGGACCTGCGCCGGCGTGTTCGAGCGACTCGGACTGCGTCGCGCGACGGCGTCATCCGACGGTGAAGCCGGGACCTGAGCGGGTCGCACCGGATCGACGCGATGCGACGCGCACAGGCGAACACGCCGCGGTCGTGTTCCGGACCCGGCGGATCGAAATCACTGCGACCCGTTTATTGCCCGCCCGTCGGGCCGCGTTCAGCCGGTGCGGAATTCCTCGAGCGGCGGCATGTTCAGCGCGCTGCGATAGTTGCGATGGAAATGCTCTACCGGCTGCTCGTTGCGACCAATCATGAAGTGATCGAGCGCGTCGCTGTCGGCGGTGCGCTGCAGGTGTGTGCCCATCCAGAAATCTTCCTGCTCGGCGGTCGTATCAAACAACTCCTCGAGCGCGGATTCGCCCCATTCCATGTTGCACGCGCCGCCCGATTCGTAGAGCTTCTTGTCGGTCAGTTGCTCGCCGTCCACAGCCGACGCGGTGGCCGTGCGGTAGTACGTATTCTGGGTATAGGAATGAGCGGGGTCGTTCGGATCCGGGTAGATCCGTGACAGCGATACGGCGCCATTGACGAGCACGAACTGCACGTTCGGGAACAAGTGATAGACGACGACCGATGCTTCCAGCAGGTTCCATTCGTTTTCGGGTTTCTGGCGCAGCGTATCGACATACCGGACCGGCACGACAAAGCGGTGATTACGGCCGAATTCGCGGTACGTCGAGACGTCACTGTAGGCAACCCGGTTCAGCGTGTCCCGGTGCAGCGCCTTGACGTGGTAGTTCTCGCCAAAGATATCCTGCGCGAGTTTCCAGTTGAGCTTGCTGTCGATCAGATCGTCGGCGAGGTAGCGCGTCTTCTCCAGTTCCCACGAGGCGAGTTCGCCCGCCATGTCACCAACGAGCGCATCGATGTCGACCTCGCCGTCCGGGCTCGGGTGCACGTACAGCAGTCCGTATTTCTCCTGCGCCGGCAACTCGACGAGATTGAGACACGACTGCTTGCCGGTACCAAATTGCTTCTCGTTCGCCACGCCCAGTAATTTGCCGTCGTTGCCATACGTCCACGCGTGATACCCGCACACGAAACGGCTCTGCTTGCCGCGTAATTCCATGCCGAGCGGTGCGCCGCGATGACGACAGGCGTTGACGAAAGCGCGGAAACGCCCTTTGGCGTCGCGGGTCGCGAGGACCGGGGTGCCGAAATAGTTCGTCGTGATGTAGTTACCGGGCTCGGGGATGTCGCCGGACAGTCCGACGAGTTGCGGGTGGTTGCGAAACAGCGCCTGCCATTCGCGTGCGGCGAGATCGCGGCAGCGGAATACGGACGTCGGATTTTTCACGACCGCGCCGGAATCCACGGCACGGTCGTTGTCGATAGCGTCGATGATTTCCCGGATGATTTCGATCTGATCCTGTTGATTCATGATGAACGCTCCCCAGAGTTGCTCATTGGTGTGTCACAGGCTGCCGCGAGCCTGTCGATGTCGCGCACAAGGCGTTTACGAAACGTGTCGACGGCGTCGGCCGCGAGGCCGATGTAGACGTCGATCAAACCGGTACAGCGAAATTCGTCGAGGTTCATGTGGCCGTAGGCCCAGGCGCGGATATTGCGCAGGAACGTGTGGAAGATTTGCGCGCCGAGCAGCGCCGGATCGACTTGTCCCCGCAGCAACCCGGCCTCGCCGCAGGCGCGGCAGCCGTCGGTGACGACACCTTCACCCCAGCGGTAGAAGTGGGCGACCCGCGCGCGGCTCGCGTCGGTGTAATTGAGCTGCTCGACCGCGATCACGGCGGCCCGGGCATAGGCTTCGTTCTCCGCGAACAACTCCGCGACGACCGTGATCAGCGACTCGACCTGGAGTCTGGGGTCATCACCACCGAGCTGTTGGATACGGCGGGCGAGTTCGTCGACCGTTTCCGCATACATCGCCACGACGATCGCTTCCTTGCGTCCGATCAGGTTGTACAGCGTGGGTACCGTCACGCCCGCCGCGGCGGCGAGCGCACGCACGTTCAGTGCCTCAAAGCCGTTGGCGGCAATGAGCGTGCGCGCTGCGTGCAGGATGCGCTCGCGGCGCTTGCGCATGTTCGCGTCGCGCAGGGTGCTGACAACGTCCGTCATGGGACGTAGTTTAATCTAAGCTAAAATTTTAGCAAAGTGAAAATTATATTGCGCTGCGCCATCGACCTGCCTGATCCGGGCACCCGAACCGCCCGCGAAACTGTCACCCGGAACGCATCGCACAGGAAATACGTCTTTACCGCTGCCGTCACCCGCGTCGCAATCCGGCCGGGTCGCGGGCTCGGCGGCGGACCCGGGCTGTGACGGGCACGTGGCACGTCACCATCGCCGACGCCCCCCCAGCACGCGCGCCAACGCTGCACCCTTATCGATTCGAGGTGCGTGCGCGGTGTATCGCCGCAAATGTGCCGTCGTTGCTCGCGCCGGTGGACGCGATCCTTGCTGCCTACACGATCGCACCGTTCGACGACTGCGGCGGCCGTGTGAACCCGCACGTCGGCTATCACTACCATGCCGTCACGGATTGCCTGGCTGGCGTGGCCACCACAATCGCACCCGTGCATGCCGATACCGTGGCGGCACATGCGGGACCGATCGGTATCGCGATGAACGGCCACGCGATCTTTGCGCACGTACTCGCCAACGGTGAGGCGCCGGGTACGCTCGACGCCTGCAACGGCCACGAGGCATAGCGCCTGCCTTACCGCTACGACGCCGGTTCAGCCGGCGAGAACGAGATTCCTGGCTGTCACGTAGCGCGAGCCGGCTGCACGCTCGCTGAAGGTCGAACAGTCCGCGACGCCAACCGCCGCCCACCACGCCCGTAAGTCGCCGGGGTGATCCTGCACGACGCGCTCGCGGTCTCGTTTACGGTGCTGACGTTGGCGCATGTGATCGAACCTGGCCACGCCACGGACGTCGCCACGTCGATGTTTTTGCTCACGCAGGCGGTGCCCGGTTTCGCTTTACTCGCGAAACGTTATCGGGGCACGGCGCCGCAAAATCCGCGCACCCGGCCCCGTCATCCGCGTTTTTTCTCCACCGTCGGTCCACCGGCCGCACGCCATGCCGGCATGCCACCGGAAAGCTGTGCGACGTTGTTGATCCCGATGTCCTTGAGCGCCTTCGCCGAGAGTGCTGAACGCGGGTTACCGTTGCAGAACAAAACGTAGGTCTTGTCCTTGTCACCGTAGATTTCGCGGTAATACGGACTTTCCGGGTCAAACCAGAATTCAATCATGCCGCGTGGTGCATGGTGTGAGCCTTCGATTGTGTCGCTCTTCTCCACCTCGCGGATGTCACGGACATCGACGAAGACGAGGTCACCGTCCGCCTTGCGCGCGAGCGCCTCTTCACTCGTGATTACCTCGACTTCCGCAAGCGCCTGTTCGGCGAGGTGCATTATGCCCATCTTCGTGCTCGTGCCCATGATGTTTACTCGTTGTTAAAAGCAGGCAAATGATAGCCTGTGAATGGTTGGGAATGGTTTGAATGGTTGGGGTCGGACCAACATATCCGCTTGATTCGCCGGCAGATTCATCCGCAATACCATTCCTGAGCGCGCTTAGACGCGAAAAACGCACGTCTTGAGTGCTGTTTAAGCGTGCAGTAACAGCGCTTAAAGTCCCGTATCGACGGCAAAATTCGAACGTAACACTCAGAGTCGCCACAATCCTTAGCAAAAACCCGGCGTCTTCAATCACCTAACCTGGTCCGACCCCGTTTACACCCGTCTACCGCGCAGCACGGCGGACGGTTGGGGCCCCGCCCTTGCGCGGATCCTTAGTGGAGATCCCAGTCCGGGGGGACGGTGATCGGCAGGTCGAGAAGCATCTGGGCGTAGGCCTTGCCCTGCGGGTCATGACGCAGCGAAGCCGTACCACCGCCGCCAAGCGCCCGTTCGAGCACGAAGTTGAAACCGTTGAGGCCCGGCCATTCGTAGCGTGTGGTTGGCCCTTCGGCCAGGTGCGAAAACCATGCCTGCACCCGCTCGGCGGTAAGCTGCTCACGGAGTATCGGAACGAACGCCGGGTCGCGCGCGAGCACTCCAATATTGGCACTGTCGCCCTTATCGCCCGAACGTGCGTGCGCGAGTCGAACCAACGGTACACTCGGGCCCGCGAGCGGCTCAGCTGACCCGGTCGCGGGCGTCGGTTGTACCGGTGCCGGCCGCACGGTGATCGGAACGTCAACCGGTCGGCGTTCGCCGTCGACAATCAGTTCGATTGCAACTTCGCGCTTATGAACGAGGCAGGAGAACACCCTGAACACGGGCTGGACCTGTGGACGACCTCCGGCAAAACCGGTCAGCCCCTGCGCCATCGCGGTCGCCGCCGGAAAGATCTCGCGGGTGAACAGTTCGACTGCGGCGCGATGCTCGTGCCGCACTGCGAGTTTCAGGATCACTTCGCGTACGTTCTCGACGCGCGCGTGCGGTCCGTAGGTGCTCTCGTTGCCCAGTATTTCGACCAGGGTTTCATCGTAGTCACCAAAGCCGGCCGCAGCATTAAGCCGGCGCGTGCGCGCCAGGATCGCCTCGGCGACGCGCGTGGCCTTGGCGGCGGCATCAATACCTCCAATCATGACTGTAGTCGCGGCACGGTAACCATCCTGCCACGTCGCGCACGCCTTGTATTCCGCCCCTGGCGGGCGCCCGCGCGCACCACTCACCCGCACTCGATCGCTCCCGTCCTGCTCGAGACGGATCGCGGAAAAATCGCAGCACACATCAGGTAGCAGGTAGGCTGCCGGATCGCCGATCTCGTAGACGATCTGCTCGGCAACCGTCGCCGCGTCAACCCGCCCCCCGGTGCCTGGCGGCTTTGTGATGATGACATCGCCTGCGGCACCGCAGTCCGCGATGGGAAACCCCATATCGTCCCAGCCCGGCACCTCGTCCCAGTCGGTGAACAAGCCACCCGTTGCCTGGGCGCCACACTCGATGATATGGCCTGCCAGCGAACCGGCCGCCAGTTTGTCGTAATCTTCGGCGCACCAGTCAAACTCGTGCATCAGAGGACCCAGCGCAAGCGCGCTGTCCACGCAACGACCGGTGATGACGATATCGGCGCCGGCAGCGAGCGCCTGCTTGATTGGCAGCGCGCCGAGATAGGCGTTGATGCTCGAGGGTTGTGCGGGGAACGCCATACCGGAGCCCATGTCCCGCAGGCCCGAGGCCCGAAGTTCCTCGGTGAGGGGACTCAGATCATCGCCGACGACGACCGCAATGCGAGGTGTGTAACCGGCTTGAGCGGCACTCGCCGCCAGGGCTGCCGCGCACGCTTGCGGATTGATCCCGCCGGCATTGGTGATGACGCGGATCCCTCGCGCCTGTAAATCCTCAAGTAGCGGTGGCATCACCTCGTCGACGAAGTCCACGGCATATCCGGCATCCGCCCGGCGCGCCTTCAGGCGCGCCAGGATCGCCATCGTAATCTCCGCCAGATAATCCATGACCAAATAATTGATGTCGCCGCCATCAACCAATTGGCGTGCGCCAAACGCGGTATCACCCCAGAAACCGGCACCGCAACCGATCCGCACACGCTTGCTCATTGCCGGCTTCACTTCCCTGTCCATCTCGGCGCGCGCTTTTCGTTGAACGCTCGCATGCCCTCGCGTGCGTCTTCCGTCAATGCCATCATCGGCAGCATGAGTTGGGTGTACTCGAACGCCTTGTCGAGTGGCATGTCCTCGATCGCGCGAAAAGCCTGCTTGCCCAGCCGTATACCGGTCGGCGTCTTGTCGGCGATGCGCTCGATCAGCCAGTCGAGACGCTCATCAAGGTGCGCCGCGGGTTCGACGTAATTGAGGATATCGAATGCCAGTGCGTCCTGTGCGCTAAAGCGCTCGCCAGTGATGCACATCTCGAACAGTTTGCGTCGAGGAATGATCCGTTGCATATACGAGAGAATCATCATCGGGAACAGACCGACCCGCGCCTCCGGCACGCCGAAGCTTGCGCTGTCGACACCGATGGCCATGTCGCATGCGCAGACGAGACCGAGTCCCCCCGCAAGCGCGTGCCCATTGACGCGGGCGATGGTCGGCAAGCCACAGGCTTCGAGGCGTCGGAACAGGCTGACGACGTAGTGGCGGGGATTCGCAGGATCGATCGTGAACGGCGCACCGTCGGCGCCCGGTTTCATGTCGCCACCGGCGCAGAAGGCACGCTCGCCGGCGCCGGTGATGACGATCACCCGCACGCCGGCCGTGGCCTCAGCCCGATCGACGCCCGCCGTCAGCGCGGCGCAGACCTCCTCGTTCAGCGCATTGCGCCGCTCTTCACGGTTGATCGTGAGGCGCATGACGGCCCCGGTCTGTTCGACAAGTACGATTTCGCTCATAACGGATTCTCCGACAGAAATTGTAGGGGCGTCAGCGGCCGGGATTTTGCTAACCCGCGGTGGCCGCCCGCAGTGTTCCGGGACCGGCATCTGCGCCGTTGATCATCAACGAACCTCTGAAAGAATCTCGCCGAACGCCTCCACGACCTCGAGACATTCGCTGCGCGACGGGTAGTACTCGCCGGGATTGACTGGATTCCTCGTGCGAATACACAACCAGTCGGGATCCACGCGTTCTTTTATCGTGCCGAGGCGGTCGATCCATTGTTGCCGGTTACCAAGGCACAGAAACATGCCTTCGATCTGGTCGAGCACTTCCGTCGCGTGCGTATTCGGTGACAGACCTTTCTCGTTATAAAAGCCCCACTCCCGTACCCAGCGATGGCCGTGCTTCTCGCGCACCCTGGGATCACTGGACAACCAGCCTTCGAAGCCGAACGTGATCTGGAAATCGTCCTTACCGCGGGCCGCCGCACGTTCGCGCATATCGCTCACCGCCGGCGCGAGTTCGTCCAGCGCGGGCGGGAACCACGCACACCAGCCCTCGTAGTCGAGTGCACGCTCCATGGCCCTGGGGGCAAAAGCACCGATCCAGATCGGTGGCCGCGGTCGCTGGTACGGTTTCGGGGTCAGCCGCACCCCGTCGAAGTCATAAAACTCGCCGTGATAGGAGAACGTTTCCTGCGTCCAGGCACCGACGATGCAATCCATCGTCTCCTCGAAGCGACGGCCGCGTTTTTCGAACGGGACGCCGAAGCAACGAAAATAATCCTCGTGGTATCCGACACCCGCGCCGAACACGAGGCGCCCACGACTGAGGTTGTCGACCGCGGCGAGCGACTCGGCCAGATGAATCGGATGATGAAACGTCGGCTGCATGACGGCGCTGGCGAGTTGGCAGCGCTCGGTGGCCGCCGCGAGCACAGCCAGCATCGACGTCGTGTTCGGCCACCAGGTTTCGGGACGCTGGTGGCGCTCGGGAACCCACAGCCCGTCGAACCCTACCTTCTCGGCCAGCTTTGCCTCCGCGATGCAATGCTCCATCGCATCGGCTACATCATCAGGTGTCGGCGCGTCGGGTTGATCGTAGGTCCCGAAATGCGTGTCCGGCATAAATGCGAGTTTCAAAGTGTTTCCCCTTCGGTTCATCGGTAAGGTTATGTTGTCGTCGCCAGCCCGACAGGGTCGCCGGGCTCACGTGGTCCCGCCGTCGTCCCACAAGCGGGTCGCCTCGGCGTAGTACTCGGGCTTGCCGGTGGTCCAGATCTCGCCCCAGTGCTGACCGCCGCCGTCAACAACGAGGGTCTCGCCGTTGATAAAACGCCCTCCGGGGCCACCGAGAAAGACGATCGCCTCGGCGATCTCCCACGGCGAGCCGGCGCGCATGACGGGATTGGTGCGGGGGTAGCGCGAACGCGCCTGCTCCGAGTACACCGCCCAACCTTCGGTCTCGATCGCACCCGGCCCGACGCAGTTGACGCGGATGCCGAGCGGCGCCCACTCGACCGCGGCCTTTTCGGAGAACGCGATGACTCCGGCGCGCGCGGCTGAGGTGTGGGCGACGCCGAACAGCCCCGGATTGACGACCACCACGTTGACGATGCTGCCCCCGCGGCCCTGCTCGCGCCACGCCAGCGCGGCCGCCTGCATCATGTGCCAGGTTCCGTTCAGATTCGTGTTGATGACGGTCTGCCAGCCCTTCTCGCTGTAGTCGATCGCCGGCTGCGGAAACTGACCACCGGCGCTGTTGACGAGCAGATCGATTGCACCAACGTCGGCCGTGATCGCCGCAAACGCGTCATCGACCGCTTCACGCTCACGAATGTCCACCACCTGTGCGCTCGCGCGAGGTGCGTCGAACTGCGCGTTGATGCTGTCGACGACACCGGCGAGTTTGTCGACCTTGCGCCCGCCGATAACGACGCGGGCACCGAGGCGGGCGGCGAGCCATGCGGTCGCGCGGCCAATTCCGCTGCCGCCGCCCGAGACAAACACGACGCGGCCATCGAGCAGGCCGGGCGCAAATACGGTCGGCTGGCGGGCAAGATCCGTGGTCGATTTCGGGATGTTCGGGGCTTCATGCATAGTGGCTTACTCCAGACGTTCGCGGGCCGTGGTCAGCTCGCGTGCTGCTGCGACTCCGGACTGTTGCTGTTGCTGATGCCGCCGTGCGCACGCGTTGGCGGTCGCCGGCGGTACGGTTACCGGAGGTCGGGCGCAATCGAGCACCACCCGGGCACGGATCGGCGGTGTGTGTCGGTGTGGCTCGTGTAGCCAGCCGCAAGAAGTCGGCCGGCGGCCTCGCACGAGAGCCCGCTGCCTCAGCCACGCGCGGGCACCTTGTGGCGGCATCGCGTCAACCCCCCGATCACGTCGGCCACCCGACCGGCGCGCCGTCTTCGAGCAGTTCGATGTATTCGGACATGCCGATGCCCTGACGGCCGTCCCAGTGCCACAACGTAAGGCCCTCGGCGATACGCGACTGCAAGTACTCGTCGCCAACCTTGCGCCGGTTGCGCAACGGTGCGAGCGTGAGCACTTCGCCCTCCATGAACACGGCCCGCTTAGCGGTGCGCACACCGAGCTGCATCGCGCGCGGATCTTTCGCGCTGCTCCACTCGGTGCACAGATCGATGTCCGTGATCTCCTCGTAGACACCGTCGAACTGGAGCACACCCTGGCGCCGCGTATGCCCGTCGCGATCGGTAATTTTGAGCAGCATCATCGATCGGTCGGGGCCGAAGTTTGCAATCAACAGCCGGTAGAAATAGATGTTCGTCCAGTATCGCGGTCCCCAGGAGTGATCACGCCAACCGAGGCCGTCGAAAGTCCACTCGTCGTTGCCGATCGCGATGCGGCCGCGCGTGCGCATATGCTGGTTGAAGTGGCCCAGGGAAAAATCGCGGCCATACATCGTCTCCTGGTCGTCGCTCAGGGGCTCACCGCCGTGCATGGGCGAGACAGCCTCGAGTTCAAATTCGACTTCCGCCGATGAGGTCGGCGCGCGCTTGAACAGCGTGCCGGGATCGCGCAGGAGTTCCGGATCCTCGAGTACCATGATGTCGCCCGCGTAGTGCATGGCGACACGGCGAAACGGCTCAATCACGCGATAGCTCAGTCCGCCGGCAGCAAACGCGTCGTTATGCGCGATCTCGGGCCGCCGGAACTGACACGCAATGCGCCCGTCGGGAAGGTAGAGGCAGACCTGAAGCTCCGCATGCCCTTCGTTAACCCGGTTGCCGAGCCGGAGCCAGCCACCAAAGCGGCGCTCGAGTTCAAAACCACTGACGTAGACGCTTTCGTTGAAGTTCGGCTCGGGGCCGGCCTGATGGGTGTACTCGTCAGTGGTCTCGAGACGGAAGCCTGACATGGGCAATTTGCTCCTTTACAGATAACGTTCGGGTTGTGGGCCTGCAGTGGTTCGCGCTCCATCGACCGGTGCTTCGCCGTGATGGATCAGCGCGACGTCGGAAAATGTCGCGTTCGGCGTTTTGACTTCCGCTCACTCGACGATCCCGGCTAGTACGACATGCGGCGTGGTCGGCCTGGTGACGGGTTGCGAGCGGTCGCCTGCCGGGGCGGCGCATGCGAGTGGAGAGCGCACCACGATAAGCGCCGCGAATTCATCTGACGTGCACATGTCAGTCGCGGCCCGTCCCAATTCGCTCGGCCACGGATTCGAGCCGCTCGACCACCGCTTCAAGGCGACTTTCAGGGTTCGTATCGGGAGTTGGGTCGGCGGCAATACCGCGCACGACGAACTGCCAGAACAATTGCGTCGTCCGTTCGACATCGAGTTGCTCGCGGCCGGCCAGGAAGCGCCAGGTGTAATGTTCGAGCCCACCAAACACGGCATCACGCACCATGGCAACGGGTACGTCAGCACGGAAGGCGCCACTTGCCACCCCCTCTTCGATCACCTGCACGGTAAACGCCGTGTAAGTGCGATTGAGCTCATACATCGACGAACCGCGGTAGCCGTCGTAAGCACGAATCTCGCGGAAGAAAACCCGGCACAGCGCCGGGTCGGTGTTGATCACGGTCAGGTGATGCCAAATCAGAAAGCGCAGCTTCTGCGCCGGGTCATTGAGACTGGCGAGCTGACGGTCGAGATCGGCAACGAACGAACCGTACCAATCCGCGATGACGGCGTGCAGCAGATCGCGCTTGGAATCGAAGAGTTTGTAGATGGTGCCTTCGGCGATGCCCGCCGCGGCGGCAATGTCGGCTATCACAGCACCCTCGTAACCGTTCTCGGCGAAGGCGACGCGCGCCGCCCGGCAGATCTCGGCGATCCGTTCGGTGCGAGGCCGGCGGTTGAATTTTCGGTGATCCGGCAAAGTTCAGGCTCCCATCCGTTCCCGCAATATTACCGTTGCGCGATCGCGTAACCGGATAATAATGAATGATCCTCACTACTTCAAGGAGGAATGGAAAGTTCCATAGCCAGGTAGGGCAATATCCATGCTGAGAACCATAAAATCTTTAATAACAATAAGATATGTTTATTTGTTCTGTTGCATATTCCCCTTTGATGGATTCTTTCCGAGTTCATGGCGTGATTATTTGGCTAAATTATTTTGCTATAAGTGAGCATTACCCACTTAGGCGATTCCGATGGCTGATGTCTCTCCCGCGAACACGTCGCGATGTCCAGCGTCGTCACAGATCCCTGACCACGTAAACAGCGTAATGGGTAGCGACACGGGCCGGCCTCGCGTTTTGCGGTTCGCTGCCGTCGCTGACTGACGGGTTCTCGTTGATGTATCAGCGTGAAGGGTCAAAATCGACGGATGGAGCAAATGCCGAATGTCACGCAGCAATTTCGCGGGCGCACGGCACCACGTCACCGCGCGTAGTAATCACCGCGAAGCAGGATTGCGGTACTCGGAGGATGATTGAGGGTCGGACCGACGTATCGTTCTGATCCGTCGGTGGATACACCCTCAACGCTTATCGCGGGCTTCCTGAGCGGCGAAAAAGCACGCCTCGGTGCAGTAAAGCTGCCCGCTAACCGTGCTTAGAACCCGGTATCGACGGGAGAATTAGAACGTAACACGCAGAATCGCCGTAATTCCCGGAAAATATCCCGGGTTTTCAATCACCTGACCTGGTCCGACCCCGTTCACCCAGGTTGAGCAGCTCCGCGTTCCCGCCCCGGGCAACGGTATTGTCCGTCCAGGTTCTTTCAACCGCGAACCGGTGCAGGTAAAAAGGGCCGCCTGCTTTCGGTCCGGTACCCGACAGGCCGCGCCCTCCGAAACAATTCACCCCGACGACAGCACCCACCATGTTGCGATTGACGTACGTGTTGCCGATACGCGTGGTGTGGAAAACGTGTCGTGCGAACCCTTCGATTCGGCTGTGTATCCCCATCGTCAGCCCGTAACCGAGGGCGTTGATCTGCGCAAGAATATCCGCGAACTCCGCGGTCCCGTATCGGATCACATGCAGCACGGGGCCAAACACTTCCCCCGACAATTGCGTGATGGAATCGATTTCGTACAGCTGCGGTACGACGAAACTGTCCTTATCGAGTTCATCGCTCCCGGTGCATTTACCGACGAACCTGCCTTCCCGACGCAGCATACGTGCGTGCCGCTCGAGCGTGCTTTTTGCCTCGTCATCAATGACCGGACCGACATCCGTGGCAGCAAGCGAAGGATCACCAGGCACGAGCGATTCCATTGCACCGCACAGCATCGTGATCACGTCATCGGCGATGTCCTCGTGAAGATAAAGCACCCGCAGTGCACTGCAACGCTGGCCGGCACTCTTGAATGCCGACACGATGACATCATCCACAACCTGCTCCGGTAACGCGCTCGTGTCGACGATCATGACATTCTGACCGCCGGTTTCCGCGATCAACGGCAGGATCGCGCCTTCTCGCTCAGCGAGCATGCGGTTGATCCGCTGCGCGGTTTGCAGGCTGCCGGTGAACGCGACACCCGACAGACCCGGGTCCTGCAGCACCTGTGCGCCCACCGTTGGACCATCTCCCGGCAGCAGATGCAGCACGCCGGTCGGGATCCCTGCCTGCAACAGAATGTCCACCGCCTTCGCGGCAATCAGCGGTGTCTGTTCGGCGGGTTTTGCGAGCACGGCATTACCGGCGACCAGCGCTGCGGAAACCTGGCCGATAAAAATCGCCAGCGGGAAATTCCACGGACTGATGCAAAAGAACGTGCCACATCCCTGTAATGACAGCCGATTCTGCTCACCGGTTGGACCCGGCAAGCGGGTGACCTCGAAGTCCGCCCGCGCACGTTGTGCGTAGTAGCGACAAAAATCGACCGCCTCCCTGACTTCAGCAACGGCATCATCGATGGTTCTGCCGGCCTCCAGCACGATCAGGGCGATGAGGTCTTCCATCGCCGCTTCCATCAGATCCGCGGCTTTCTCCAGGCAGCGTGCCCGTTCATCGACAGGCGTGGTATCCCAGCCTCGTTGACTGCGCTGCGCGCACGCCAGGGCGGCCTGAATGTGCGCGTCACTCGCTTCGATCACCTGACCAACGACGTGCTGCCGGTCCGCCGGATTCCGGATCTCTCGGGCTGGCCCGGACAAGCGCTCACCGTTGACGACCGGGGCGGCGTGGGCCGTGGATTCGCGCGCGACCCGAATCCGTTTTTCCAGCGCCATCAACGTGGCGTGATCGGTCAAATCGATACCCGTCGAGTTTTTCCACGGATGCGCCTGTGATGCGTAGATGGCGGAAGGAACCGGAATATTCGTGTTACGCCGGTCCCGCGATGAGAGCGTCTGTTCCATGGGATCCCGAATCAAATCTTCGGCTGCCGTTGTTTCATCGAAGAAACGGCTGACGAATGAACTGTTCGCACCGTTCTCCAGCAGACGACGCACGAGGTACGGCAGCAGATCTTTGTGTGAGCCGACCGGCGCATACACCCTTACAGGACGGTCACACCCGCTCTCGAGCATCTCGTCATACATCAGGTGTCCCATACCGTGCAGTCGCTGGAACTCGAACGTCGTCGTGTCATCAGCAAGCTCGCTAATCGTCGCTACGGTATGCGCGTTGTGGGTCGCGAACTGGGGATACAGTCGTTCCTGCGCTTGCAGCAGTATCTGCGCGCACACCTCGTAGGAAAGGTCGGTGTGACACTTACGCGTGTACACGGGGTAATCCGGCATGCCCTGCTGCTGCGCGTGTTTGATCTCCCAGTCCCAGTAAGCCCCCTTGACGAGTCGGACCATGAAGCGTCTGTCGGTCTCGTGTGCCAGGGCGACGAGCCAATCCGCCACGTGCACGGCACGTTTCTGATAGGCCTGGAGGACGAACCCCAAACCGTCCCAGCCCTGAAGTTCCTCGTCGCGAACGAGCGCCGCAAAGATATCCAGCATCAGTTCGAGGCGATCCGCTTCCTCGGCGTCCAGACTGAAGCCCAGCTTGGCTCGACACGCCATCAATGCGAGTTGTTTCACCCGCGGCATCAGCTCGGCGAATACACGGCCGCGCTGCTTTGCCTCGAACCGGGGATGCAGTGCAGATAACTTCACGGAGATCCCGTCCGCGGCCTCAACAGCGGGCGAGGTATTGCTGGCGGAGATTTTCTCTATCGCGTTTCGGTATGCATCGAAATAGCGATCGGCATCGCGCAGTGTGCGTGCGCCCTCGCCCAGCATGTCAAAAGAAAACCTCGTGCCCTCGCGATTTCTTCGCTGGCCGCGAGCGGATGCTTCATCGATCGTTCGGCCCAGCACGTACTGACCGCTCATGATCTTCATCGCCTGCTGGGTCGCCTGCCGCACTACGGGTGCACTCAGCTTCTGCACCATGTGAGAGAAGATCGGGTAAGACGCTTCTGATTCCGCGGAAAACATCCTGCCCGTCAGCATCAAACCCCACACCGATGCATTTACAAACAGTGAATGCGAATGCAGGTTGTGATCGCCCCAGTTTCCCGACTGGAGTATCTCGGCGATGAGTCGATCGGCGGTCTCGTCGTCCGGTATTCGAAGCAGCGACTCAGCGAGGCACATGAGCGCGACACCCTCGCGGTTCGACAAACCGAACTCCAGCAGGAAGGCATCCAGCGTGCCCGAACGATGGCTGTTCCGGCGACACGCGTTGACCATCCGGATCGCAGCGTCTCGCACGCGCGCTCTGCGCGCTTTATCGAGCGTTGAACGCGTCAGCAGATCATCGACGGCGTCGCGCTCTGATCGATACTTTGCCTGGGCTATCTGCTGCTTCACGACAGTCTCCACTGACAGTCAAAATCGGGCACCTCACACTTCGACGTGCAACGAATGGCAGCGTTCAAACCCGACGCGATTATGGAGGTTCGGGGGAGGTTCGGGGTCGGACCAACGTATCTTTTTGATCCGCCGGAGGATTCATCTTGGTTCGGGGTCGGACCAACGTATCTTTTTGATCCGCCGGAGGATTCATCTTCAGCGCGTCTCCAGAGGGCGCTTAAAGTCGAAAAATCGGCGTCTGGAATGACGCTAAGCTGTCTGGCAACGGTGCTTAAACGTCAGTAGGCACGCCAAAATTCGAACGTAACGCTCGGAACTGCCGCTTGCCCGGGAAAATACGCCCCTTTTTCAATGACCTGACCTGGTCCGACCCCGTTCACCTCCCCATGGTTATTCGTCAGAATGTACGTCTTGTCCTTGAGCAAACCGTCGTCACGCGCGAACACGAAACCCGAACCCTGCCCCGTCGCGCGACGCCTGCGCCCCGGCGATTCGCCGCGCGGCCCGGGCGCACCCGGTCCGAACCTGTCACCGAAATAACGTTCGAAGAATTCTTCACCGAACGGAAAACCTTCCGGCAAGGCGCCCTGCACCGATCCAACGGCCCGCGACGTTTCGACCTGGATAAAAACAACTGCCGGTGAGACCTCGCGCGCGACTGACGCGAACGCCTTACCGGTCTCGCGCAGACTCTCGACGCCGCCGGCGACCGCACCGGACACGACCGCGGGTATGAACAATAGCGGCGCAATGACAGAAAGGCGTTTCATGATCGACATGTTTCGGCTCCTCCACTGGCTGGGCGCACCGTCTGGCGGCGCATGCTCTCGCTCGGGATCTGGGAGCAGCGGCGGGAAATTCAAGTCTCGATGATCGTGAGCCGGGACGCGGCGGAACTTCGCGCTTTCCGGCGTGAAACGCGACCCGCCGCGCCAGCATTGTTGTTCAATCGAATCCGCTGGATCGGCGGGTCCGCCCCCGCCCCCGACGGCAAGTCGTGATTGAGGTAGTATCCTTGCTGCAGAGGCAGCCTTTGACGAAACTCGAAATAACCCACCGAACGACTTACGAATACCATGAGAAGCTGGTGTTCGGCGTGCACAAGTTAATGTTGCGCCCGCGGGAGAGTCGCAATTTACGGCTCATCAGTCATACGCTCGAACTGAGCCCCGCGGCGACGATTACGTGGGCGAATGACGTTGCCGGTAATGCCGTCGCGAGCGCCACGTTCAAGGCGCCGGCCGACACACTCGTTATCGATAGTTTCGCGGAACTCGAACTCGACGTTGAACAATGGCCGGTGTTCGACATCGCGGCCTCGGCAATCGATTACCCGTTTCTGTTGTCCGAAGACGAAATGCTCGACCTCGGGGCTTTGCGCTTGCAGACGTATCTCGACAGTGACGGACGGCTGCGCGACTGGGCTCAGGGTTTTATCACCGGAACCTCCACGAACACACTTGCACTGCTGAAAGATCTGAGCGCCGGGGTCGCGGCGCGTATTACCTATGAATATCGCGAAACCGACGCTGCCCAGTCACCAGCGGAGACGCTTGCCCGCAACTCGGGCTCGTGCCGTGACTTCGCCGTACTGTTTGTCGATGCGGTGCGCAGCCTCGGATTCGGTGCGAGGATAGTCTCGGGCTACCTGTATGACCCGGATCAGGATGCGGTGGGATCTCAGGGTGCGGGATCAACGCATGCGTGGGCGGAAGTTTATGTGCCGGGCGCGGGCTGGATCGTGTTCGATCCGACGAACCGCAGCGTTGGCGGATTCAATCTTATTCCGCTCGCCGTGGCACGCAACATCGCGCAGACCATGCCGGTATCCGGCAGTTTCATCGGGCACCCGAACGCGTTCAAAGCGCTGGACGTAGCGGTTAGAGTGAAGGCCATCCAGGGCGGCTGAAGAAGATCACCGCCCCGCGGGGAAAGTCGATCACAAGCTGATGCTCAGGCTGAGGCGGCCATGATCACGGTCGTTGAACTCACCGAACAAACCGCGTGCTTCGCCGTAGAACTGCACGATTTGCGCACCGACCCCAACCCCATCCATCAGTTCATGGTAGACGGAAAACTCGACGTAGCCATCGCCATGATTGACGCTCGTCACGTCTCTCACTCCGATCTTCGTGCGGTCGTGGTTGAACGTATAGCGAATGAGTCCGGTTACGTTCGTTTCGTGCGCGTCGCGGATGATGCCCGAACGGTAATTCGGGATATCGCTTTGAAATAACTGCGCGCTGATAAATGTGTTGCTCAAACCGATCCAGTCGACCCCGATCATGTAGGACACCTCACTTCTCGTAACGCTTCCCTCACTGTCAATCGCGCGGTCGATCGTGAACGGACGATTGGAGAAGTACGCGAACTCACCGCGCAAGGTAAAATCTTCAATCGACCGGCTGAAACTGCCCCCGGCCATATGGGTGCGCAGGTAAACGGGTCGTATTGTCGTTGTCGTCGCGTCGTCGGTGTAACGGTACTGCGGCAGGTTGTTGTACTGATACAGATAATTCAGCGTGAGGTCCCAGTTACCCGCGGGAGCGCTCAGGTTGAAACCAATGTCGGAGTCTGCGATCACCGCACCCGGTCGATCCGCATCTGTGATCACGGGCCGCTTGCCAGGTGTCGGCGGCAATACGAGTTGCGGGCTGGAGATTGCGTAGAACGCATCCACGGAGGGGATATCCGCATACGTCGTGTCCGGCAGCCACACGATCTCGAGCATAATGTCGCCATGCGGGATCTGCGCCGCAATGCTCCATAACGGGGTTCGGGAGCTATCGAATTTGTCGAGCACGAATTCCCGGTATGACTGCGGATTGACCACGTCAAGAACCTTGAGGCCGTCGGCCTGGCCCCACACGATCTGTTGTTTACCCGCCCGCACGAAGATGTCACCGATGCTGATGTCGGCGTACAGTTCACGCAGTTCCATTTCCCCCTTGTCGCCGAGGAGCAGGCGGCGGCTTGCGGGCGAGCGATTATCCTGGTCTGGCTTACCGGGCTCCAGACGGTCACTCAGATCAACCTGCGCGCGCCCGATCCCTGTGAGTGACAGCCAGTCCGCGGTGCGCGTGAAAGCCGTAAGCTCGAGGCTGGCACGGCCGAGCACACTGTTGCCGTCGAAATCCATGCCGTAGTCGAAGTTGAGTACCCCGGTAACATCAACCGGCTCCGCCGTCGCGGGCGCCGGATTAAACCCGGCAACCCAGGCCAGCACGCAGACGATGCGGGTAGCCGCGGACAAGCGCACGTGGTGTCTGGCTTTGCGTGATGGCCCCACCGCTGCGTCTCCGGCTACTTGCCGGCGCGTTTCAGGTTGCGTTGATCGAGTCGCTTTTCCGATACGTCCGTCTGAAAATCGATATTCGAAAATTCAAAACGCGTCTTGTGTCCGGTTTTATGGTTTTCTACATCGATGATCGATGCCGTCCAGATGCCGTCCACCTGGACGAATTCCTCGTAGCGCAATGTCTTCAGTATCTGTCCGGCGGTGTCGAAGATCCTGTGCGAGAGGATCGTCCAGTTCGAGGTGTCGATGCGGGATTGCACGAGTCCGTATCCGAGTTCTTTCGCGATCACCGCGTTCTTCGGCCAGCCATTGATCGCGACGACGCCGGGGGTGGGTTCGGTTTCCGCGATAAAGTCGAAGACATAATCTTCCTCGCTGATCCGGCCTTCCTGTTTCAGATCCTCGAACGTTAAATCCGTCCCGAGAAAATACTCGCCGCGTTCGGCGCCGGAGACCTGGCGGGAGCGGCGCAGCGATGGCAGGTAGAGCCACTGCTGGTCCTCGCGTTCCGAATCGATATAGTCATAGGTCAAAAAAGCCGTATCCTTGATGTTCGCGGGGCCGGTGTACACGATGAGCGCGCGACGTTCATCCTGAGCGTCCAGACGGATGCCCTTCGCATCGCGCACACGTTCCCGGCCACGCTTGTCCGTGAGTATCATCTTGAGGTCGCGCAACAAATGCTCGCCGTGGTCGCGCGCGTCGGTATTGCGCACTATCTCGAGCACTGCGGGCGACGATACCGAGGGCGCATTCAAGTCCGCCGCTTCCGGCTCGGCATCGACGGCGTCGGCGACAGCCACGTTTACCGGCATCAGAAACGCTGCCAGGCCGGCTGCGCAAAGCATTGCAAGCACGGTGCCGGTCTTGCTGTCCGTGCGCGCCGTGCTGCGGCGTTCAACCGGTACTTCGCCGAGCAGAAACTTTGGCTTCAGCACCAGCAATACCGCTGGCAGCGCCGTCATGCTGGCGAGAAAATTCGCGGAGATCGCGACGATCAGTAATCCGCCGAACTCGGAGACGGTCGGGTTATTGCTTGCAAGCAGCGCAGAGAAGCCGAGACACAGTGCCCACATGTTGAACCACAGCGCGCGCCCCGTAGATTGAAAGGCATCGCGGATCGATTTCGCGGACACGGCACCTTCGTACGAAGACAGCTTGCGCACACGCTCGATTGAATGCACGGAAAAATCGACACCGAGACCGATCGTGATCGCTGCAAACATGGACGTCGTGACGCCGAGGCCGATTCCGAACATCGCCATCACCGCATAGACCATGAAGACGGCGAATATCACGTGAAAGAGGCAAAAGAACCCCGCCGTAAAAGAACGAAACGCCGCGGTAGCGATCGTGAGAGCGAGGACTACCGCAATCAATACACTGACGAGGTGGTTCGCTTCGATACTCTTTAGCCAGTGGTAGTTCAAATACACGCGACCACTGAGGCTGCCTTGTACATGGGGCGCGTTGAACGTTGAAGCAAGGTAAGCTTCCAGGTTCTCGATGATCGGCTTCATTTTCACAAACGACCCCGCGTCAGTACGTACATTGATCAGGGCAATCTGTTGATCGAAATCGATATCGTCTTCCAGATCGGCCGGGTCGCCGACCGATTCGTAGGCAAGAAACAGCTGCGCAATGGATGATTCACTGTCCGGGATCCGCTTTTCGTTCGGGTCGCCTCCCGAGACGCTTTGATTAACTTCCTTCAGGATGTCGACAATGGATGAGACGCCGTTGACGTGAGGTAGCGTTACGACGTATTCCTGCAAGGCTTCGATACGCTTGACGATATCCGGGT
>CAXBJY010000052.1:0-41078 GCA_963976285.1 uncultured Gammaproteobacteria bacterium | reverse complement strand
GGGAAGCCCTTGAGGCCGTCGACGACGGCAATCAGGATGTCCTCGACGCCGCGGCCCTTCAGTTCGGTCATCACGCGCATCCACGACTGCAGGGATGCAGGAGGTAGAGCAATGCAGGAGCAATTGCCGAGAACTTGGCGCCCTCGGTTTGCTCGATCCAAAGCCCGAGAATCTCCTTCGTACCAAGGCAAGTCACGCCGATGGCCAGGTACACCGCCTTGTTGCGGACCAGACCTTCGTCACGGATCTTCACGCGAAGCGCGTCGAAATAGACAATCGCGTAGGTCGATTCCAATGGCCGATTCTGCCAGGCTACCGCGTCGGCCATGACCGACTCGGTGACGGCCGAGATCAGATTCGCCGATACGTCGATGCCGTAGAGCTCCTGGATGTGGCCCCGGATGTCGCGCGTGCTCATGCCGCGGGCGTACAGCGCGATAATCTTCTCGTCGAACCCGGGGAAACGCCGGGCGTACTTCGGAATGAGCGTCGGATCGAACTGCCCGTGCCGGTCACGCGGGATGTCCAGCGTCACCCGGTCGTCGTCCATTGTCACGGTCTTCGATGAGCGGCCGTTGCGGTGATTCCCCGCGGCCTGCTGCGCCGGATCGTCGAGATGGACGTCCATCTCGGTCTCGAGCATCCGCTCGGCCAGGCGTTTCTTCAGCTCGCCGACCAGGCCGTCATTGCCCAGAAGATGGGCGCCGTGTTCACGCCCTTCCAGTAGTTCGTCGATCAGTTCGTCTGAGAACCGGGATTCGGATTTTTTGCGTCTTGCCATGCTTCCCTCCTGTGGGAATGATGGCTCAAAACACAGAATTTGTTACACCCCCCCGTTGCCCGCTCCGCTGGCGTTGCTCACTATCGGTGTGTCGATCCTGCTCGGTGCCCGGCGATCACGCAACTGATCGCGGCGCTTCAAGCGCTCGCCCGAGACCAACGCCGACACCGCCGCCGAACAGGCTGATCACGGTACAGCACGAGCATTACTTACCCGGCCGAAGTGCCTGAAGCCGCGCGGGACTCGTTCCGCGGCCGGGCTTCGATCACGTTGCCGTTGCCGGGTGCGGCGCCGCGGTTCGCGGCACTGCCCTTGACCGTCTCCCCTTAATCCAACGTGGCTCGGATTAAGGGGCGCGGTCAACATTCTCATGACCCGGAAAATGACGGGATGCTTCCGATCTTTTTCCCCTTTTTCGTTCTATACCCAGCGTTCGTGTCAGGATTCTTTGTCATTCGTACGCTTCACCGATCGTCCATCCGGCGGCCTCAAGCCTGTTTCTCTTAGCTCGTTTCATTGTCATCGCTTTCTGCTCTGCGCGGACAGACATCGATGACTTGTTCCAGTATTTTCGTTGTCTTCTTCTCGAAGACATCGAGTATTACAATGGCATCTGGCGGGAATGAGGCATGGAAATACGTTCACCCTGTTGTGGCCGCCTGAGCAGAAAGCCGGTTTCCCGGCGCGCGCTGGATGAAAATGGTGGCGTTTAACGGCTCGAAACAGCGAAACCAGCGGTTTCTCTTGCGAACTCATTGGCCGCGGGTATTTGCCAAATATGACATCGCATAAGTTCCACCAGACCGGGCGCTGTAATGTTCAGCTGAGCGCAACGTCAGGCGACTCGGGGAACGCTTTGGCATCATGCTACGCTCACATTCAAGGATCTTGCTCATGCCCACGACGCCATCAGGCTCACTAAGCTGCATTCCCATCCTGAGCATGGTCGCGATGCCCATGTTGGCCGACGCACACCCGGATCCGGAGCGGTTTGCGCGGACAGCGTTTGTCCAGAAACCGGCCATTGTCGATTGCAGCCTGGTGGACGGAGCCACGGCGCAGTGCTACGAGTTCATCGTTGCTTATCAGCCCGAGGGCCTGGACGTGGGTCCGTTTTGCCCTGCAAACATCGACGAAACCGGAGGCATTTGGGATTGGGATGGCGACCAGGCCGGGCTCTATCGCCTCAATCGGACTTTCTTCGAGATGCTGGCCGAACAGGGCTATCGATTCCATGACGAGGACGGGAACATCGTGATCGCCGATCCGGGATCTGGCCAGCGTCCCGAGGCAGATCATGCCTGCCTCATGGCCACGCCTGATCAAAGCGTCACGATCACGATGCGCTTGCCGATCGAGCCGGTTATGGCCGATGCGCCTGCCTCGCTGGGGACGGTGGCCAAGGTCGGCGTAGCGCTGGACGGTGTGCCGATTTTTGCGGATGCGCCTTCGGTTCTTGACACCGGACACCTGCCAGCACTCGATGTCTGCGGCGGCCATGTCGATCCCGGGGGCTGGTATCACTGGCACGCGACCGCAACGGACATGGCCACCGCGCTGGAAACCGAAGGGGTCAAGGCCGACTGCGCGCTGGTCCAGGATGCGACGGCGGCATTCGGCTTTGCTTTCGATGGCTTCCCGATGTTTGGTAGTCGTGAGGCGGATGGCTCCAAACCCGAGGATCTGGACCAATGCCACGGGCACGCGGGTGAAACTGCGTTGGGTGAAACCTATCACTACCACGCCTCGACCGATTTCCCGAACCTGCCGCCCTGTCTTTCCGGTGTGGTTGCCGAGGACAACTTTTCGACCACAGCCTCAGCCGGGATTGGTGCGCCGGGAATTCCCGGGCAAGGGCCAGGTGATGGCATGCCACCGGGATTCGAGCAGGCAGCGCGCACGCTTGGTGTCACCGCCGAACAACTGATGGACGCCCTCGGCGGCGCCGCGCAGCGCCCCGATTTTGCCGCGGCGGCCGCAAAACTTGGCGTAACCGAAGACGCATTGCGCGCCGCGCTGCCCTCGCCGCCACAACCCTCACGATAAACGACGGGCTGGCTTGCAGAAACTCTGAAATAATCATTGCTCCTGCTGCGGGTACGTAATGGCACATCAGGTGCCGGCCTGCGGCCGAACCAGGCGGGTCAAGCGCCCCCGAGCCCGAGCGTTGTCGGGTAACCGAATTCACTTGTTAACTCAGGACATCATCCGTGACCGATAGCGAACGCAAAAATAATTTTCTGAACAGCGATACTTTCGCGAGCCTGCTGGGTATCGAAATCGAGCACGTCGGCGATGGCGAGGCTCGCGCGACGATGGTCATCACACCTGACCACTATAACGGCCACGGCTCCGTTCATGGCGCGGTGATATTTTCACTCGCTGACATTACCTTTGCAGCCGCGTGTAACTCCGAAGTTTCGGCGATCGGTGTCCAGGCCGACATCCGATACCTGGCCAAGCCTGAGGAAGGGCGGCTACACGCGCGAGCATTCGAAGTGTCCGCATCGCGAAAATTGGCGAATTATCAAGTTGACATATCCGATGAAGCAGGGGCAATCGTTGCGAGGCTCACCGCAACCGCATACAGGTTCTAGTGCTTGAACATGATGCGCTATTCACCGGAAGACGAGACTTCCCCGCGGCCGCACCGTCTCACCACGCGCTGCAGCTGACCCGAAACGGCGCGCGTTTCCAAAGTGCAGATATTTTCACTCTTCCATCACGCGCTTTTATGGGCAGCTGAGCGCAACGTCACGTGAATTTCGCGAACGCAGTTCGGGGCGGCGAGTTTGACTGGATTACACGGGCCGTCGTCGCTTATCGCGACGGCAGGCGGAAGACGCAATTGGGATTCAGCGGGAAGCCAGAGATGAAAACTAAAGTCATGGCGTTGGGATTGTTATTGTTCCCTTTCTTCAGCGCCGCAGATGTTTTGTACGATGAATCCATTGACGGAGATCTCCCCGGCATAAACCCGGGCGGAATCACAACATACACGGAGATCGATTTCGGGCAGTCAGGCGGAACAGTCGTTGGAACAACGCCATGGAGATTCAACAGCCCTGATCCATCTGACGGTTTTCAGTTTAACGTCGGCGAGAACGAAATATTTCGTATTACGTTTGAAGAATCCATCGTTGGAAATACAACCGACGATCCAATTGCCTGGATATGGTTACTGGACGCAATCGATCCCCCTTCTGTTTCCGGAATAACAATCGCCGAGCACTTCACGCTTTCTACGCCGATGCATCCAGGTTTGCCGAACGGGCCTGAGAACCCTATAGAAACGGTATTAATAGAGCCCGGGGACTACATCCTGTACGACAACTTCCGGTTCCCGGATCCGAATAATCCGCCGACATTCGATCCGGATCTGGTTCGGTTAGATTACGCAATCACAGTTCAGGTTAGCCGGGTGCCGATACCGCCGCCGCTCATTACCTTTTTCTGTGCTTCAGCAACTATTTTTGTTAACGCGAAGCGTAAACACAAGAAAGGCCGAAGCGCCTAATCCGCCTGGAAACTGCTGACCCGGACCGAAGTGCCGGTAATTAATTCGTTCTCGCCGAAAAAACAACTCCCTCTTCAAGGAGGCACTGGTTTGTCACTTTCACTTACCCGTATCAACCCACCGACACTGCCCGATGCTTCCACGCTTGGGTACTCCCAGATTACGACCGTAGAGCCAGGCAGGCTTGCCTTTATTTCAGGGCAGGTTGCTTCGCGCACGAGCGGTGAGCCTGCGCCTGATGACCTCGCTGAACAAGCGGAGCTCGTTATACAAAACGCGAAGGCAGCCCTTGGGGCTGTCGGTGCATCGGCTGAAGATTTGGTTATGGTAAGAGTTTACGTTGTCGATTTGTCGCCGGAACGTTTACAGATCGTCATGCCCTATCTCCACACATTATTCGACGGTACGGAGCCAAGTCTGACGGGTGTGGGCGTTGCAGCTTTAGCTGGCCCGAACCTGCAACTGGAAATTGAAATGGTCGCTCGTTTGCAATGATGAGGCATAACAAAGACATTGTTGTCAGCCGAACCGTTCCCGCGCGCGTTTCCACAACGCAGATATTCGCAGTCTTCGAAAGCGCGCGACAACAGGCGCCGTAGCGCAACATTGGTCGTGTTCGGAACAGTCGCGCAACCCCGTGGTTTACAGACTCGGAAAAGGATGCAGATGGGCCGCAAGCTAATTGGCGCAATCGCTGGATTCCTTGCCTATTTCGTTATCATGCTGATGGGCTTGTTCTGGTATTCCGGACTCGCAGGGATGTGGTTCGCCGCACGCGGTGTAGGTGACGAAGAGTTCGACGCTCTGAACCAGACAAATGAGCTCGTCTCGCCGGTATTTGTCGCGTTAACGCTCGGAGCGGTATTGGCCGCCCTCGTCGGCGGCTACGTGAGTCGACGGATAGCGCGATCCCGGAATGCTCCGTTCCAGTTCGTGCTCTATTTGTGTTGCTCAGGCGCTTATGTGGGGTTCTTGAGCGGTAATCATGTAGACATGAGCTACTTTGTGTACGTCGTGCTGATTGTAATCGGCGGATGCCTGTATTCAGGCACAAGATATGCGGCGAGAATATATGACGATCACACCTGACAAAGTGCCGCAGTAAAGCCATTACGGCGCGCCGTAACGGTACGGTTACCGCAACGTCAGGCGGATGATCGAACCCTTTGAGGATAGTCGAATGCGTCGGAAACAATTTATCGTCGGCAAACCCGATGCAACAATGGGATTCAGCGCTGTCGCATTACTCGGCGTTCTGTGCGGAATACCAGGCGGTGATTCCATGGCGGCACTGTATCGTTATGATTTTGCCGGTCAGCTAACGCAGGTTCCCGACGGAACGACGATTCAGGTTGGCGATGCGTTCCATGGATCCTGGACCGTAGAGACCGAACAGCTCGGGAATGCGTTTGCCAGCGGAAACGGTCGAAGTTACGAGCTCAGAAACTTGACGCTTAGTCTCGGTGGCGAATCTTTGAATGTGGACGATGTCCCTGGGCTGTTGATAGCCGAGAACGAAGTTGATCCTCCGCACCCGCAAATTTGGCCATCAGGGTTTAGTTCCGATTATGTTGCAACGAGCAACAATGCAGGAGAAATACCTTTATGGGGGACAACGGTAACGCGTTATCAAGTGTTGTTCAGTTACGACGGCTTGGGTGTCTGGGACGAATTCAGGATTCCCGGACCGTTCGATTTCCTGGAAAACCTGGCAGACGGAGGCCTGGCGATAGACACGCTGGGAACGGGCCCCGGGTCGGGTGTTAATATTTTCGGCCGCATCGACACCATCGTGCCAACACCTGTCCCATTGCCTGCGTCGGCGTTGCTGTTCGGCATTCCGCTGGTCTGGCTATTCCGTTCCCGGTCGTCGGTCTATGGGTATCGTATTCAATCGAATACGCCGCTTAACCAGGAGAACAACTTGCGCCGTTACAACGCGTTTTCGCGGCGTGCAATTACGTTCACGTCTCGAAAGCGCATTGCCGGGACGGCAAAGCGTGCTGTACTGGCTGCCTTCGCACGACATTAAAAGGATAAAACCGATGCCTCGCGACGAAGCGTTTTTGCAGCCCTCGGTGGTCGAGCGATTATTCAACCGGGTATTCGGGGTGCTGGCCGGACTCGGAATCGGCCTCGAACATAACTACCGGTTAACGGTTCGTGGAAGAAATTCCGGCCGGCACTACCGCACGCCGGTTAATTTGCTGCGCATCGACGGCAGGGAATACCTGGTGGCGCCCAGGGGCAAAACCGGGTGGGTCAAGAACGTTCGGGCGAACCGCGAGTTGCAGCTTACGCGTGGCTCCGACGATGCAGTGTATTCCGCTGAAGAAGTGCCAATCGCTGATCGGGTGCCAATCCTGCGCGAATACCTCGCACGCTATACGAAAACAGTGCAGCGCTATTTTACGGTTGACCCGGCAAGCTCCGACGATGAATATGCCAATGTCGCGAGGCTCCATCCCGTCTTTGAATTGAAACGACTGGACGGCGCTAACCCGCCGGTCAAAGCCACGCCATAATGTCGCGCCAGGTTCAACCACGGGAACATCAACGAACAACCGGAACAACTGGCCACGCGACGGAGCGCGTGCGCGATGTGCGTGGATTCGCGCAGCGCAAAAACGCACTGTAACGGGCAGGCGCGCCACGCGTTATCCGGGTTGGAGATCATATGGCAAGAAAGCCGATACCGTCAGGGTCCGTTCAAGCCGCCAGGGGGAAAACGATCTATCCGCCGGCGTTCGCACACATCGTCGAAGGACGAACGAAGCGCAAGCTGGGCGATCACTTCGAGCTTCAGAACTTCGGCGTAAACCTGACAACGCTTGCGCCCGGGGCCGCATCCGCGCTGATGCATCATCATTCAAAACAGGATGAGTTCATTTACGTTATCGCCGGGGAACTCACGGCCCGCTTGGGCGATGACGAGTATCCGCTAAAACAGGGTGATTGCGTCGGCTTCAAAGCCGGCGATGGCATCGGGCATCAAATAGTCAACCGCAGCACGGAGCCCGCGAGCTACCTCGAGATCGGCGATCGCAGCATCGGCGACGCGGCGGTATTTCCGGAAGATGATCTTCAGGCAAAGCAGGGCGAGGGCGGCAAGTGGCTGCTGACGCATAAAAACGGGGAGCCGTATTGACCGAACCATCGAGCAAAGTGTTGCAGCGAACCCGTTAGCGCGCAGCGAGGATGTGTACGGACTTCCACATCTCCAGCGCATGCTGTGACGACGCAAGCGAGCGCGACGTTGCGCGACAGGAGGCCACGAATGCGCTTTCGTAATGCTGTCAAGCGCGACGCGGACGTATTGACAGCACTCGCGCTGCGATCGAAAGGACACTGGGGTTACCCGGCGTCGTTCCTCGACAGGTGTCGCGGTGAGCTGACCGTCACCCCCGAAGATCTGGAAAATGAGACTGCGCATTATGTCGTTGCGGAGACAGACGGTGTCGTCACCGGGTTCTACGGCGTAACGCAAACAGACGGCGAAAGCTGTGAACTCGAAGCGCTCTTCGTCGAGCCATCATTGATCGGCACGGGTATCGGGCGGTTATTACTGCAAAACGCCCTGCAAGAGGCGTTCAATCGAGGCGGATCGGCTCTCGTGGTACAAAGCGATCCAAACGCGGCTGCGTTCTACCGGGCTTGCGGGGGGCGCGAAATCGGGCGTCGACAATCCGACAGCATTCCTGGGCGCTACCTGCCGGTGTTTCTGTTCACGACCAGGGACGTTACGCATGTCGCCTGACAACGGGATTAATCCGGCCCGTGACAGCGCTTCTTTTCGTATGCGGATGCTTTTTGTCTTCCAAAGCACCCCGTAACGGGCGTATCGTCTCAGGGTCAGGCCGCACAGGGCTTCCACATTATTCCGACCGGGTTTGAAGTTAGCGCCATGAATAAACACATCGTGACAACGCCGGATAACCGACCGCCATCGCTCACTGTCTTTGGCACCGACGTCACCGTACTCGCGGCGGCATCACAGACAGGCGGCTACGGGATCACGCATCAGCAGGGCGAAGAAGGCAGCGGCCCGCCACCACACAGCCATGGGTGGGACGAGGCGTTTTTCGTCTTGTCGGGCGAAATCTCGTTTCAGTGCGGGGATGAAACGCATTTATGCTCACCGGGCACCCTGGTCCACGTACCACGCCATACGATCCATGCATTCACGTATGGCGCCGGAGGCGGATCGATGCTGGAGTTGACGAGCCGGGAAAGCCTGGCCGCCGAACTGTTTACGCAAGTGGACGCCGGGATCGATCCGGCGAACCCCGATATTGGCATGGCATTGGAAATACTCGCAAGAAACGGCGTTACGGTTGCGAAGTGAGCGAGGGGTTGGCCGCCGCAAGTAAAGATATCGCGCCCTGATCAACGAATCAATCCGACCCGTTAAGGACTACGTATCCTGTGCGCCCGGTATCGCGGAAGAGCCTGCCTGACAACCGGATCAACCCGGATCCATGACCGCTTGTCTCAAAGCCAGGTTCCCGAATGCGTTATCGCATTACGCGCCGACCCCGTGCGCGCAATCGGGATCGGTGACGCAACTCAAAAGCAGAAAACCGTCCCTCGCGCTGTATTTCGGATGTGAGCTTAAACCGGACGAATGGTCGTGCGAAGATAAGCGTTTATGCAAGCATCGGGACTTCAGGCGTCGTTCGAGTGGCGAGAAGAGTGGGCAGTCATCCGCCTGATGAAGCGCTGCCATTCGGCTGAAGAATAAGGAACCATCATGCAAATTCGAGGATCGTGTTTCTGCGGGGCGATCGCCTACGTCGTGCGAGGCGCGCTCCACAACCCGCGGTCCTGCCATTGTTCGATGTGCCGCAAAGCATTCAGTGCGCAGGCGTCCGCTTATGCGGAAGTCGAACCGGGTACGTTTGAGTGGGTCTGTGGCGAAGAAAAGCTCACGAGCTATGAAGGCGGCAACGGCGGCGGGCTGAAGTTCTGCAGCATCTGCGGGTCTACACTTTGCGGTACCGTCGAAGGCCGGGTGCATGGCGTTACCCTGGGTTGCGTGGACGGTAACCCCGGTATTTCGATTGGCATGCACATCTATGTAGGGTCGAAAGCGCCGTGGGAAATTTTGCCCGAAGGGATCGTGGCCTATGAAGAAGGTCCTTTGGCCGATGAACCTGGAACGCCCTGACGTGACAGCCGAACACTGTGTCCGCCCTCACTTGAGCGCGCAACACCGCGCCGCAGGGGTCTGGGGCAGGGCGGATGGGTAGCCTGATGGGTCGTCCGTTCGTTTTCATCGTCGCCATGCTGGCGAGTTCGGCGGTTATTGCCGCCCCGGAATGTGTGGTCCTGCTGCACGGACTCGCGAGAACATCAGGCGCAATGGAAGCGCTCGAGCAGTCGCTCACTGCGCAAAACTACAAAGTAATCAACGTCGATTACCCGTCCCGCGAGAAAACGATAGAGCAACTGGCACCCGAAGCGATCGCCGAAGGCCTGGGCTACTGTGCGCAAGTGGAAGCGGACGTGATTCATTTTGTTACCCATTCGATGGGGGGAATACTCGTTCGGTATTATCTTGAAAACTTCGAGATCGGGAAGCTCGGGCGAGTTGTCATGATCGCCCCACCGAACCAGGGCAGCGAAGTGGTCGATAAGCTCGCGAACGTACCGGGGTTTGCGCTCGTTAACGGACCTGCCGGCTTACAGCTGGGCACGGACCCGGACAGCCTTCCCGCGAACCTGGGCCCGGTGAATTATCCCGTCGGGGTGATCGCCGGAAACCGGACGTTCAATCCAATCCTGTCGCAGTTCCTGCCGAACCCCGATGATGGAAAAGTGTCTGTAGCAAGGACGAAAGTCGACGGCATGGCGGATTTCGTTGTGGTGAATGTATCTCACCCGTTCATTATGCAGGACGAAACTGTCATCGAGCACAGCATCACGTTTCTGCGCACGGGCTCGTTCAGTGCGGGTTCGCCCTGACGTCGTGCGGCAGCCGCCCGACGACAACGGGCGGTTGCGATGTGCGGCTGTTCTCGCCGCTCGAAAGCACGCGGTGATGTGCGCCTGTGGCAGAAGTCCGGCTTTGAAGTCGCACGGCGCTTGCCCCGGATGTTCAAGCACCCGTCGAGCGGCGATGTTGACGCGCTGATCATGTATCAATGGCTGAAACCATAACGGGTGGGTCGAACCGTTCGCCGGTGCTCGCCCGGACGGTCCGTCCAATGTTCACGGTGTTGTAATTGCCGTCTGGTAGCGTAACGATCACTGGCTTTAGCCACTTCAGGAGGCGTGAACCATGTCGCGAGAACAGGATGTCCGGGACGTCATCGACGGAATCGCCGAGTCGTTCTCGCAGCTCGACGTAGACCGCTGGCTCAGCTTCTTCAATCCCCGGCATACGTTCGTGCATCATGACTCGGTTTTCGTTGCCCAATCGCTGGAGGATACGAAGAACGCTTTCGCCCCGATGATCAAGGAATTGAAAGACAGCGGATTCACCCGCTCCGCACTGGACCTCTGCAATATCAGATTCCTGGGCCCGAAACTGGCCATGGCAGCCACGTTATGGCGAAGGCTGGGGCGGAACGACGAGCTGCTCGAAACGTTTGGCGCAAGCTACACCTTGCTGGAAACAGCGGCGGGCTGGAAAGTCGTCGTGGCCACCGTTCACGACGACGACGTGGTCCTGGTTGACGAGAGCCGGTGACACACGAGCGAAAGCCCGCGGCGGACGGATTCGGCAAGTGACCGTAATTCGAAGGCGCACTCGATAACCCGGGCCGTGGCTCACCGGACCATTGACGGCGTCTTGCCGGCGCCCGCGCCGGTGCTGCGATCCGACATTGGCAGCTCGTCGGGATGTGTCGTCGAACTGAGGTTCCGCGCGGAATGGCTCGCTATTGCTGAACCGGGTATCGTGCTCGATCCGCAATCGTGGAGGTACACAAGTTGAGCACATCGCCGGCAAGCAACAAGGAGAACGCACTGGCGTTCTACGATTTGATGTTCAACCAATGCAGGCCTCGGGAAGCGATCGAACAGTACGCGGGCGACACCTACACCCAACATAATCCCGAAGTGGCCGACGGAAAAGACGCGTTCGTCGAATATTTTGAACGTATGGCTGAACAATACCCGGGCAAGAACGTCGTCTTCAAACGCGCGATAGCCGAAGACGATCTCGTCGTGCTGCATTGCCATCAGCACTGGCCTGGCGATCAGGAATATGCCGGAATCGACATATTCCGCTTTGACGGAAACGGTAAGGTTGTGGAGCACTGGGATGTACTGCAGGTCGTTCCGGAATCATCAAAAAACAGCAATACTATGTTCTAGTTCGCGGCTGCGGATGCGGTCGTTCGTAAACTGAAAGCAAGCGATGTGAAGACTCCGTTAACGAAGGTACTGCAACGCACCGCCAGGCACGACGTCAGGCGGCGATACGGTTCGCTGTATGAGTGACAGTTGTTGCAACGGCCACCTCGACGTCGCCGCGCTCGAAGCACGGCAGCGCCGTGTTTTGGTCATCGTGCTCGTCGTGAATGTCGCCGCCTTCGTAGTGATGGCGGTCGGCTCGGTTGTCAGTGGCTCCGCATCCCTGCTCTCGGGCATGCTGGATAATCTGGGTGACGCACTGACGTACGGCCTGAGTCTCGCTGTTGTCGGATCGGGCACTACTGCAAAAGCACGGGTTGCCCTGTTCAAAGGCGCGCTCATTGCCCTCGCGGCGTTAATCGTTGCCGGCCAGATATTCCGGCATTTACTGCATCCTGAAACCCCGATCGTCGAAACGATGAGCATCGCGGCGGTGGTTAATCTCGCGGCAAACTTGCTCTGCCTGTGGCTTTTGACACCCTATCGCCATCTCGATATCAACATGTCTTCGGTGTGGGAGTGTTCGCGTAACGATATCTTCGATGGTGTCGCGGTGGTCCTCGCGTCGATTGGTGTCTGGTTCCTCGACTCGGCATGGCCGGACCTGATCATGGCTATCGCATTGCTCATCGTGTTTACGCAATCCGCTGCTCGGGTACTGCGGGGGGCCTGGCTCGAACTGCGGTACGCCGCCTGACGCACGCAGCCGCATCGATAAGCCGCGCGTGCGAGGCATCATGGAGTGTGAGTCACGAGATGGGGGGTCGTTGCTTGAATCGCTGCTGGCAGCCGGTGGTATCTGGCTCATGGCGCGGGAACTTCCGGATTACGCGACGTTCGCGATCCTCGCGTTGGCGGGCGGGCTGCCGGTTTCGGGCGCGGGCCCGGGGGCGTTTTTGACGCCCACGCTGCACTTTTTTCTGAGTGTCGTGGCGGGCTCGCTGCTCATAATGCTTCGCCGGCCGATCGCGGCCTGGGTCCATCCCGCGGATTCAGGTGGTACGGTAGCGGGTGACGGATTGCTCGCGGCCGGGCTGGGCGTTCTGTCGATCTATTTCATCGGCACCGGCGCGATCGCGTTGGGCCGCCTCATTGGGCCGAGCGACATGGGGATGGACATGGACATGGACATGGGATACCAGGTTTGGAGCGGCGTCGTATCGATCGTGGTTGGCACGATCCTGTTCGTGGGCACCCGCTGGATCGCCGGAAAACCGGTAGCGGGTTCATGAGGTCGGCAATGGGCAGCAGGGCACGACGTCGGGCGGGTTCAATCCTGCGATGCCGGTATCCCGGATGATCTGAAAATCGGGATGGAAACGCGATCACCGAAGCGCTGGACGGGACTACGAGACTGGATCGTCGCAGTCGTTGTGCTCGAAGTCGTCTCGCTGGTCATCGGCCTCGTCATGCCCGTTACTCCGAGCAAAACCGGGGCGAGGACAGGCTGGAGCCCGGCGAGCTTCATCACGCAGGATCCGTCCTATCTCGAGAGCGCGGCAGGCTGGTTTGTCTTCACGAATATCGTGTTCGTGCTACTCGGTCTGATGATTTATCTGGCGGTGATACGCCGTCGGGCATAAATGGGCCCTCGTCCGGGACCCCGCGGTAAAGGACCATAAGCGATGCCGTTAATCCGGCACAGGATCCCGCCCGAGAGGCTCGTGGAATCCAGGGCGAGAGACACCCGGGCCCTGGCCGGAATTTCCCGAGTCGAACGATAAATGACAGTTAAAGCGCAAAAATTACACGAAGTGTTCGCCGTACTGAAGCCGGATCACACGGTTGCAACTGTTGTGGTGACCGCCGGCTCCTTTCGCTGCTCGCGGCGCCACGGTACCGCGCCCGGTGACCGTTGCGCCGCGCACGGTTTACGCTGACTATTAGCGGGTTGAACGACAAATTCCCGGAGGCATTCGCATGAACGACGACGAGCAAATTCGCGCCACGGTCCAGACGTACTTCGACTGTATGTACGAATCCAGTGCGGAAAAAACCCACGCCGCGTTTCACCCCAGCGCCCGGATCACGGGGTATCTGGATGATGGGCTGCACGAGATGACGGTGGAAGACTTCGCGGGTTTCGTATCGAGCCAGCAACCGTCGCCAAAGGCGAAGGGAGAGCCGGCGCGGCTGGACATCCTGTCGGTCGATATCGCCGGGAATACCGCGGCGGTCCGGGTGCGGGACGACTATTTAGGCATGACGTTCATGGACACGCTGTCGTTACTGAAAACCGACGACAAATGGAGTATCTACAACAAACTGTTCCACGTTGAAGGCGCCGCCGGTTGAGGCGGGTGGAAGCAGCGCGGGTGGCGCCTCGTTAACTGCCCGGTCAGTGCGTTCAGTTCGCGAGCACCGTCATGCAAAGCACACCGATCCGGTCGACCCGTTAGCGTGCGCAGGCCCGATGTCACGGAGTATTCACCGTTCAGCAGCGCCCCGTCACGGGTTCGCGTTGGGAACGTCAGATCCTGCAGCACCTGCGCCCGGCCGAAAACATTCCGGTCGCAGTAACGGTTGCCATGCTCAAGCGGTTCCGGGGTGGAAACCCCCGATGACCCCGAGGAATTAGCCATGCCCGTCATCGCAAGGTTCGTCTATGAGATAAAGCCGGGCCGAACGGAAGACTTCATGGCGAAGCTGCGAAGTGCCGGCGACGAGAAGTTCGTCCGTCCACGGCGGGTTCGCTCAGGCGCTGTTGCGTACAGAGGAAGCAGGAGGGCAGTTGTGATCACGCGGGTTCATGCTACGTGAAATCAAATCCAGCGCCGCTCAACAGCGTCGCTGGTTCCAGAATTCGGAGATGGATCTGTTCGTGTGGTCAACGGCCGCCGGAGAACCGAATCGATTCGAACTCACGTACGATAAACCGCGCCACGAGAAGTCCCTCGTGTGGACGGCGCCGTCGCACTACACGCATTGCGAACTCGATGACGGGGCCAGGAGCGGGCAACATCCGGGTACGCCGATTCACGGCCGAAGTATGCCGTGCGATGTCGATTACGTGCTGAGTGTCTTCGCGCGCAACAGCGCCGCCATCGATCCGGACGTGATCGATCTCGTGCAGCGAAAAATTGCCGACTACAGGCGAACGATGGATATCGTAACAGAGCCCGCGGCGAGGAAGTCGCGACCTCGGAGCTTGATCCTGTCAATTGCTATAGTGCTGCTGCTGACTGCGATTATCTACTGGACAGGGAAATGATCGTCACGACCGATCCCGGAGTTGCGCCGAATCCGCTCCCGTCCGCGTTGCCGATGCGGCGCCGGCCGAACCGCCCCGGAACCGCCCCGGGCGGAGCGGCGCGACGCGACGCCAGGTTGCCGTCACGATGATGCAAGGTTTGCTGCAGAGGCTGAACCCGAACACGCTGTACGTGCAGGTCAGGGCGAACGAGTTTATCGTCAAACACATCGAATCCGGCCGTACGTGTCACCGCAAAGCCAGGGTTCCGTTCACGAGCAAGCGCTTGCTGATCGGGCATTTCAGCGCGGCGCAAGCGCTGTTGCGGGAATGCTTCAGGGAACTGCTCGAGTCGACCGCCCGCATTATCCGCCCGAACGCCGTGATCCATCCGCTGGAAATGGTCGAAGACGGGCTGACCGACGTGGAACAGCGGATTCTTGCCGAAGTAGTCGTGCGCGCCGGGGCGCAGCATCCGGCGATATGGGTGGGCAATCCGCTTTCGGACAAAGCCGTCAGGGAAAAAGTACGTGAAAAATAACCGGGAACCACGGTAACCCGTGAGCGTGCGCTTTGCCGCTGTGCGGGTATTTTCGTGGCAGTAGAACGCATTGTTACGCACCACAGCATGAACGCCAACACCTTATGGTTACTCGCGGCCGATGCAACGCTGTTCTCACACCTCCTCGTCGTGCTGTTCGTCATTGTCGGGCTATTGTTGATTTTCCTCGGTCGATGGTGTCGCTGGGTCTGGGTCAGGAACCCGTGGTTTCGCGCGATCCACCTCGGTACGGTCGCGGTCGTCGTCGTGCAGTCGTGGTTCGCGATCGTGTGTCCGCTCACGACGCTCGAGATGTGGTTTCGGGGTAAGGCAGGGGACGCCGTTTATACCGGTACGTATGTATCGCACTGGATGCAATCGCTGCTGTATTACACGGCGCCGCCGTGGGTATTCGCCGTTTGCTACACGGTGTTCGGGATTCTCGTGGCGGCGAGCTGGTATTGGGTTCGACCCGACACGAGGAAGCGCCGGGATCCCGGTGCGCCGGCCTGACAAGGCGTTCGACCGGGCGCTTGACCACGCATCGCGGCACAACGCGGCGCGGCGAACGTCGCAAGCGGCGGGCTTTCCGCATGTTACAGGGCCAGCCCGACTCCGCACGCGCGCCGATGAGCGGGGTTCGTCGCCAGGCGAGAGATTCCGCTACATTAACCGTTACCCCTATCGAGAAAGCCCGAATGTCTGAGCATGTATTCGATGACAGTATTATCACGTGGCACCGACTCGGCGATTTCGAACATCTGCACTATTCGATCCTCGCGCTGGATGAAAACAGTCGCATCGCGGACGTGCTGTTCAAGTTTGCCGCGAACGAGCGCATCGTGTTGCACCGGCACAAGGCGCACAACAACACGTTCGTCGTGCAGGGAGAACATCGCCTGTACAAGCCGGATGGCTCGCTGAAGGAAGTACGCGCCGTTGGCTCGATGACCTCGAGTGCCCCCGGATACCGAGCCTCATCGCGAGGGCGGCGGCGATCAGGATGTCATCATTCTGTTCAGCATTCGCGGCGATGGCGTACTCTATGAATTGCTCGACGATGAACAAAACGAGATTGGGACGATCAGTTTCCAGGATCTCATCGACCTGCATCGCGCCGCGTAATCCGGTATCGATCCGCTGCCGGTTGCGGCAGATTGTGCAACGCTCAGGCAGCAGGACGTTCATTTGATGCGGGTGCAAATGGTCACATTCCCGGAAACGAAGGTCGCCGCGATCACCCATATCGGCCCACGTTCCCAGGACCATGACACGGTGCGGAAACTCGTTCGCGGGAAGCTGGAGCATCGCTTGCTGGACCCGGCGCGGTATCGCAGTTACGGGCTGCATTACACCGACCCGCGGACGGTGAATCCGGGTGAGCATCGTGTCGAATTTTGCCTTTCAATCGAAACGGCGGTCGTCGCCGCGAACGATGACGGTATCTATGCAAAGACGCTGGCGAGTGCGAGGTGCGCATTGGCAAGCGATATCGGGAACACAACGATACGCCCTACGCGGCGCTCACCGCCGACCCGTGACTGTGCGCACGGACGATATGGCGATATTGTCCCGGCGCCAAAGTGTGCTGTAATTACCCGGATATCCGAACGTCAGGTGGACCGGGGAATCGACCGTGGAGCAGTTGAGCAACAACGAACTCCTGGCGCTGTTTACGACGTACGGTAGCGACAGCGGCGGGCACTTCATGAATTTCCTCGCCGTATGTTGCGCCTGCCTGATCGTCGGTTACGTCCTCGCCGGCGAGCCTGGCCGGGCGACACCGATCTTCCTGCAGCGCGCATGACCCGGGCGAATGCACTGTTTTGCCGGTGAAAACCACGCGGTGAGGAACCCGGTTATCACAACCCCAGGGATACGCTAAGGAACCGTGGTGAATCAGTCGGAAATTCTTTTCGAGTTCAGCAGCGTATCAATTGCGCTCGCGCTGTTCCTCGCCATTCTCGTGTGCAACGAGTTCAGCTACCGGCTCGGCGTGATGGTTCAGTCGCGGACCGACGACGAAGTCAAAGCGCTCACCGGCGCCGTCCAGGCGAGCATCCTCGGCCTGCTTGCGTTGCTGCTCGGTTTCACTTTCAACATGTCGATGCAACGTTTCGACAATCGCAGCATGGCCGTTATCGATGAAGCGAACGCGATTGGCACCGCATGGTTGCGCGCGGATCTGCTGCCAGCGGAGCAGCGGGACAAGGTCAAGTCGTTGATGGCTGACTATGTCCGGGCCAGGATCGACGTTGCGGCAATGGATCTTACGCAGCGCCAGGCGCGCAGGGATCACCTCGCGCTGATCGCTGAAATCCAGTCCGGGCTTTGGGACGTCGCCGTTGTCGCCACCGATATCGACCCGCGGCCGGTGACGACCGGCTCTTTCGTCAATGCCCTGAATCAACTGATCGACAGCCAGGGAAGACGCAGCGCGATTTTGCAGGCGCATGTTCCGGAACCGATCCTGTTGCTGCTGTTGTTCGTGTTCGTCGCGTCAATCGGAATCATGGGCTACTCGTCGGGATTGAGCGGGAGACGCATACTCGTCCCGCTCGTGCTGGTGTCACTGCTGATTACGTTGATCGTGTTCATCATTGTCGATCTCGACCGGCCGAAGCGCGGGATCATCAAGGTCGACCAGAGCGCGTTGATCGAATTGACCGGGCACGTGAGCCGCTAGACGGGCTGCTGATGACGACGCCCGACATGACTGACGTGGCGCCGCCCGTGATCGGGTGCCGGTTGGCTGTTGCCGTGCGCGGACGTTGCCACCGCTACGGTGCGCGCCCGTTCGCGCGCCGTGAGACCGGGCCGACCGTGCGGATGCGCGATTGCAAGCAATGAAACGAATACCCGAGCTACGCGATCTTTCGGAGGATCATCATTATGGTCTCGCGCTCGCCCGGATGGCGCGCAAGGCCGCCGCAGGCGCGGGCGGGGTTTCCGCGGACGATGCGTGGGCCGAGGTGGCCGCGAAGTTCGAGGCCGAGCTGGAGCCGCACTTCCGGATCGAAGAGTCCATCATCGTACCCGCGCTGGAGCACCTCGGTGAGTCGCGGCTGACACAACGGCTTCTCGATGAGCATGCAATGCTACGCGGATTCCTCGTGCCGGGGCGAGACCGAATAGCGGCCGAGCTGGGACAGTTCGGCGAACTGCTCGACCGGCACATCCGGTTCGAGGAGCGGGAGTTATTCGAAGTGGCGCAGCGTAAGATGGGCCAGGATGAACTTTCCAGGGTGGCGCAAGCCTGTCGCGCGCGACAGAGTGAAACGTAAACCGCTCCCGGGACGAGCGGTGCCCGCGCGCCGGCACGGCATTGCGGGAGCAAAAGCGCCGGCGATTCCCGCGGCACGTTCATGGCGTACGCCCGGCACGTTCGCAACCCGTGCGCGCTTCCGCCAGCGCAAGCGCGTGCGGCACCCGGCAGTTTCTCCGATAAGCAGGCGGATTTTCAGACCTTGATTGATTTTTATCTGTTACCGGGCCTCGACGGAACCGGGAAGCTGTTCGATGCGTTCATCGACCACGCGCCGGCGTGGGCGAATCCGATCCGCGTGTCGTACGCAAGCGCGAATGAAAATTCCTACGACTACCTGGTCGACTATGTCACATCGATAATCGATCCGGCGCGGGACCACGTGATCCTCGGAGAATCGTTTTCGGGCCCGATCGCGATACGCGTGGCGTTTCAAGGCGGCGGATCGCTGCTCGGGCTCGTGCTGTCGGCAACGTTCATTTCCAGCCCGCCGCTGCTGGGGCGGATTCCGATCCCGAATGCCCTCCTCGAAGCCGTGGTCGAGAATTCACCGCAGCGATTTTTGGCGGAACACTTTCTGCTGAACGGAAACCCGAGCCCGGGGTTACTCGCCGAAGTGATCGCGGTTACGCAGAGCCTGTCGTCGAAAGCCGTGGCCGAGCGCATAACGGCGACGCGCAACGTCGCCCTGGATAAGGAAATCGCCGCATTACACTGCCCCCTGCTGTACCTCAGGGGGACACGGGATCGCGTCGTGCCATCGTCGGCCGGCGACGAAGTAAAATCCGCGAATCAACGCGCAAGCATTGTCGACATCGATTCTCCACATATGATTTTGCAATGTAACAGCCGGGACGCGTGGGCAGCGGTGTCGCGGGTTTTCGCACCAGACCGTTAACGACGTGCTGCCACGGACCTGTTGCGGCGCGTTTGTCGACGGCCGGGCATTTGCAGCGCGCGAACGCGACATGGCTATCGTCCGCTGAACCCGGGCGCGACGCCGGTGCCACGGACACGCATGCAGGCTCCGGCCACACAGAGTTCCACGGAATCCGATGCGTATTCGGCCAGCTGAACAGAACGACGTTCCCGTATTGCGGGACATTTTTTACCGCTCCCGGGTGCGGCATTTCTTCTGGGTGGACCACTCACGATTCACGCCCGGGGATTTCGATTCCGCGACGGCGGGCGAGCTCCTCTGGGTTGCGGAAGACACGAGTGAACGCCCCGCGGGTTTCGTGTCGGTCTGGGCTCCGGAACATTTCATCCACAATTTATTCGTCTCTCCCGAACACACCGGCGAGGGCTACGGAACCGCATTGCTGTGGCATTGCCTGGCCAGGATCGGGCGACCCGCGCGCCTGAAGTGCGCACAGCGTAATCACGCGGCCATCGGCTTCTATCGCTCCCGCGACTGGCGCGTGATCGGCGAAGGTTTCGGGGCGGAAGGGCCATACTACGAACTGGAGTTCAACGGGGAAGTCCCGCCCGCGGGTGAGCCGGACGCTTGACCGCCGGCTGCGTTCCTCGCTGCTGCGCAGGGCCGCCGCCACGCGACGGTTACAATACCGTCAGCCACCTGCGCGACCGAAGCAGCGTGGTCGCCAGGGCAAAGGACGACGCGTGGTGAAGCACGATGAACCCGGGTCAAAGGGATGAACATCGAACGCCGGTAGCGTGGAATTCGGGGCAGCCACGGCTGCGCAACCGGTTGTCAGGAACGCGGCGAAAACGCCATGGCGAGATCGCGTGCAAAAGCAGTCGTCAGCGGCTGAACCGGGCAAGCGGGAATCGGCTTGAGCATAGCCTGTCATCCGCCGGCCGGCAGGACTTTGAATTGCAGATCGAACACATGATCCCCTACATACTCGGATGGTTCGGGCTTTGCGGTATCGCCATCGCCAACGGCGTGCTGCGGGAGAAAACCTATGGCCGGAAGCTCGGCGAACTCGGGGCGCACCAGCTTTCAACCGTGCTCGCGATCGTTGCCACGACCGTCGCCGTTTACGGTTTCACGCGCTGTTTCCCGTTGCGGACGTACGCAATGGCGTGGCGGGTTGGCGGATCGTGGTTGCTGATGACGGTGGTTTTCGAGTTTGCTTTCGGGCATTTCGTCGCAAAGCACAGCTGGCGCCGGCTGCTCGCGGATTACAATCTGTTCGCGGGTCGGGTTTGGGGCGTCTTTCTGGTCTGGCTCGTCGCGCTGCCCGTGATCGTGCACTGGCTGGAGACACGCGGGATCTGAGCACCCACCCGGTGCCGCGCGCGTGATCGGCGGGTGGACCGTTTCAACGTCGCGTTGGCCCCGGCTTCAGGCGCCTTGCCGACCCGGTTGTATCGCGACACCGCGACAGCGTACGGTAACGACGGTAGCACCCGCATGTCAGGCAGGTCCGGATCATGACGCTAATCGACATCTTTTCGTTGTTCGCCATTATGGTCGCGCTGGCCGCAATACCCAGTGCGAGCGTGGCGCTCGTGGTCACGCGCGCCGCGACAGCGGGGGTCGCGGACGGGATAGCCGTTGCGGCCGGGATCGTCGTCGGCGATTTGATTTTCGTCGTGCTCGCGATTCTCGGGCTGGCGGTGATCGCGGAGACGATGGGCGGCCTGTTCCTCGTGATCAAAACGGCCGGCGCCGTGTACCTGATGTGGCTCGGTTTCAGTCTCCTCAAATCATCGGTTCGACGGACCCCGCGGCTGCGCGACGGCCCGGCGGGTAGCCGATTTGTCACGAGCTTCGCCGCCGGCCTCGTGCTGACATTGGGGGATCTGAAAGCGATAGTCTTCTACGCGAGTCTGTTCCCCGTGTTCATCGACCTGACGGCATTGAACGTGGCCGACGTCGTGGCTATCGTGCTCACGACTGTGCTCGCTGTCGGCGGGGTGAAGTGCGTGTACGCCGTGTTCGCCCGGCGGGTCGTGGCAAGGTCCCGGGGAATGAAACTGGAGACGCCGGCGAGAATCGTCGGCGGCGGATTCATGCTTGGCGCCGGCGCGGTTTTGCTCGTGAAACAGTAAACCGGTGGCTGTGCGACCGCGGCAACGGGTCGCGGGCGCGCATGCCGCGCCGCGGACCGGGGCGGGAAACCCGCGGGGTAATCGACGTATACTCCCGGTAACGCCCGCTCCCCGGCAGACGGACCTGCCGGCGATCGCGAAACACCGCGCCGCGGGCAACTGAGCAGGACCCTGGATTCAGGAAGCAGCCGTGGCGGACTCTCCTTACCACCATTCACAGATCTATCGGGTCGCTGCCTGGGTTGCCGCAATATTGCTGATCGGGCTCGGCGTCTATTTAACCCGCACTCAATTCATGGACCGCGAGTGGCTGAGCCGGGCCGGGTGCCTGATCACGATGCTCGGAATCTGGTCCGGGATCGGCGGCGTTTTCCAGGAGCGTCTGCTGTACAGTCAGACGAAGTGGCGTCGGCGTAATGCGTTAACCGCGGCGCGGGCGCGTTTGGGCGAGGAAAATGCCGATCCGGAACAAACGGAAAAGCGATTGGACGAAATCGGCAAGTCTTTCGACAACGAGATGTCCGAGGCGGCACAAAGCATTCGCCTGTCGATCGGCGTGCTGGAGGTTTCGCTGCTGATGACCGGTACGTTCTTATGGGGATTCGGCGATCTGCTCGTGCAGTGAGCGTCGTACCCGTGAATGCCGACGATTCGCAGGGTCTCCCGACGTGGGGCGACACGGGCACGCACTGCGTCACCGTGACCCCGCTGCGGGAACGCGCGGACCTGTGCGGGTTTTTCGCGCGGCACTTCGAGGCCGAATGGCCGCACTGGTATGGCCCTGCCCGCCGGGGGGACGCGGCCGCAGACCTCGACGCGTGGGCGAACCGCGCCGGCCATCTCCCGCTGGGTGTGGTTGCGGTGGATGCCGGCGGTGCACCGATCGGGCTGGCCGCGCTGAAGGCGACGTCGATCGAAGCGTACGCTCACGTGGGTCCGTGGGCGGCCGCGGGTTATGTCATCCCGGATCGCCGGCGCGGCGGTGTCGGTGCGCTGTTGTTGTCGGCGCTGTCCATCGAGGCACGTCGTTTGGGCTTTGCTGCGATCTATTGCGCGACCATGGGCGCGGCCTCACTGCTCGCGCGGGAGGGCTGGCGCCAAATCGACGCGGTTGCGCACGACGGCGGCACGCAGCGCATATTCAGGCGGGCGGTGCCCGGGCCCGGCTGACCCGGGGTCCGGATCCGCTTCACAAGCTTCGTACGCACTGCGTGATCCGCAGGAACACGAACAACGGCGAGCAAGCAAGCCATGCGCAAGCGATTCAGGCACAAAAAACGTAGCTGTGGACTCTGCAAACCGCACAAGCGAGGTCGGGCGGGGCGCTGGACCGCGAGGGAGGCGCAGGCGCTCGCGATTGGCGAGCGTGAAATCGCGCACTCCACGCGGCAGGCAGTGAACTGTGAAAACGCGACGGGCGACGACGCGGCCGCCCCGGCAGGCGCGGGATCCCGAATGCGCGGAGCGCGGGCAACGTTCGCGCCGGCGTGATCGTCGGGCCGTCGCATGCCGGTGACCGGCGGGGCGCCGATCAGAGACGCAGCGGGGCGGGTAGAATTCCCGCATCGCAAACCGGGACGTTTCAGCACCACGATGGATTTCAAAATTCTGCTCACCGTGTTCACAACCGTATTTCTGGCCGAACTCGGCGACAAGACGCAGCTCGCGACGCTGTTGTTCGCGGCCGATAAAGCCGTTGGCAAATGGACGGTATTTATTGGCGCGTCATCGGCGCTCGTCGTCGCGGCCGCCATCGGCGTGTTGGCCGGTGGCGTACTCGCCGAGTACGTCAGCGAAAAACTGCTGCACACGATCGCGGGTTGCGGCTTTATCGCCATCGGCGTGTGGACGCTCGTAACCAGCTGAACCGATCCGCGACGGGAGTCGCGGCGACGGCTTCGGTGTAATTCAGGAACAGACCATGACAGTTTCCGTCAACGGCATTGCGCACATCCACCTGACCGTGAACCGGCCCGGGATCTCGTTGCCATTCTGGGAGCGCCTGTGCCATTTTCTCGACATGCGCACGCTGCTGCGCAACGACGACAGCCTGTACTGCATTGGCAGCCGCACCGGGATCCTGATCCGCGCGGCCCCGCCGGAGAAACGCGATGCGGTGTTCGACCAGGACACAGTGGGATTGCATCATCTGTGCTTCCGCGCGCGCAGCGCCGCCGATGTGGACGAAATCGCGCGCTTCGTGACGGAGGAACTCGCGGCGGTGATCATCCATCCGCCCGAGCCGGGGCCGCAATTCGCGCCCGGCTATTACTCGTTCCTGTTCGCCGATCCCGACGGGATCCGGGTCGAGTTCAATTACGTTCCCGGCGCCGGACATTTTGGCGCGGGCGGGCGGCTCGGTCCGGGTGGCGCGGGGCCGGCGGATTCCTATGGCGACGACGGGCTGGGCGACGGTGGCTGAGCAGCGCGCCCCGGAACATGATGCTCGCGGACCGATGCTGCGAACGAATCGATCGTGCGCTGCGGGCGCCGTGCCGACGGCGCCCGGGTAACCCGCCGGCTATAGCGCGACGCGGTCTGCCGCCCGCGGCGTGCGCATAGCGTTCAATCGACAACGACCCCGTCGCGCACGAGCGCCGCAATTGATTCGCTGTCGAAACCGAGTTCGTCAAGAACGTCACGGTTGTGCTCACCGAGACGTGGCGCGAGCGGTTGACGCTCCGGGTCGCCGTGTTCGAAGCGTGCGGCGGGGCGCGGCTGACGCACCCGGCCGAGCACGGGATGGGCGTATTCCGTGAGAATGTCGTTGGCCTTCACCTGTTCGTGTTCCAGCACCTCGGAGCGCATCAGGATCGGCGCGCACGGCACGCCGGCGGCGTCGAGGCGTTGCAACCACTCGGCACTCGACCGGGTCGCCAGCACGGCCGCGGTTTCGGCGATACGCACTTTCGCGTTCGTGAAGCGTGCACCGGTCGTGCTGAAGCGCGGATCGCTCAGCCACTCCGGCTTTTCGAGTGCCTCGCACATGCCCTGCCATTCGAGATCGGACATCGCGCCCGCCGTGATGTAACCATCGAGCGTCTTGAACACGAGATCCTGCGCGAGCTGACCGACCCCGGGCCGGCGTTCGTCATCGACGACGGTCAGGTTGATCATGCCTTCGGGCCACAGGTAGGCGATCATCGCATCGAGCATCGCGAGCCGGACGTGCTGCCCCGCGCCGCTGCGTTCGCGTGCCAGCAGCGCGGCCGTGATCGCCTGCGCCGCGGTCAATGCCGTGGTCTTGTCCGGGACCACGGTGCGGATCATGCGCGGCCGGCCGGTGTCGCTGTCGGCCTGGACGTCGGTGATCCCCGACAGGGCCTGGATCACCGGATCGTAGACGCGCTTGTGCGCGAACGGCCCGGTTTCGCCGAAGCCGCTGATCGAGACGTAGATAATCTTCGGGTTCAGGGCGCGGATAACGTCCGCACGGAGGCCCATCGCGTCGATCGCGCCGGGGCGAAAATTCTGCACGAACACATCCGCCGAGCGCGCGAGTTGTTTCACGATCTCAATCGCGCGCGGCTGCTTCAGATCGAGCGCGATCGCGCGCTTGCCGCGGTTCATGTTGAGAAATCCGGCGCTCATGCCGTCGCGGCCAACCCCCATCTGGCGCGTGATATCGCCACCGGGCGGTTCGACCTTGATGACATCCGCGCCCTGGTCGGCGAGCAGCATCGTAGCCACCGGGCCCGAGAGCACGCGAGACAGGTCGAGGATGCGAAAGCCGGACAGTGGACCGTTCATCGTGCTCATTACAACGCGAATGCACGACCGCGTCCACGACAGCTAAATGCGGCGCGTTACACGCGTTTCGTGATGTCGGCGAGCCGCTCCGCGACGGTGCCCGTGAGGTTCCAGTACAGCTGCGCCGCGATGCGGGGATAACGCGACTGGATGCGTTCGAGACTTTCGATATTCATCCACAGCACGCGCACGTCCGTCATCGCGTCGATATCGGCCGTGCGTTTGCCGGTGAACAGCGCGATTTCGCCGAACACATCACCGGGATGCAGCGCGCGTAACACGCGCTTGCCTTCCGGACGCGAAACCTGCACGACGACGACGCCTTCAATCAGAATACAAATCTCGTGACCTTCCTCGCCGAAAGCAACGATCCGATCGCCCGGCGCATACGGTTCGATGCGGCCGAACAGCGCGGCGATCCGGGCCTGGCGCTGGGTCAGACCCTGGAACAGCGGGATCTTCTTGTGCGGGTCGGAGCCAAGATCGACGGACAACACTTCCCACAGCGTGACGAAGCGCAGTCCGGCGCTGAGCGCCGGGCTCAGGGTGAGATCGACGACCCAGGCGATAAACAGGGTCGCCGCGGCGAGGATCCCGAACTCGACCTGGCTGCGCAGATCACTCACGAGCAAGGCGAGGAAACCCGCGCACAGCGCCGCCGTCGTGTACGTCACCGGCCGGATAATCGACGACAGCGCGCGTTCCACTCCGAGCTCTTCGTTCGCGAGCCGGCGCGATTCCGTATTGAAGCGGGAGAAGTAGTGAATGCTGTCGTCCACCGCGATCCCGAGCGCGACGGTTGCGACGAGGCTCGTGGCGAGGTTCAGCGTAATACCGGTGAGGCCGAGGATGCCGAAAAACGCGGCAATCGGCAGCAGGTTCGGGATCAGCGCGACCGCGCCGACCCGCAGCGAGCCGAACAGGATCGACAGGATCAGATAAATGATGATGAGCGCACCCGAGAGACTCACGATCTGGCCGCGTGTGATCTCGTCCATTGTCTGCGCGAGCAGTACGGAGCTGCCGGTGACTTTTCCGCGCAGGTGTTCCGGCAGCAGCGCGAGCCGTGCCTCGATGCGTTCGACGAGCGCGCCGAGTTCATGCGAGCCCACGGCGTTCGACCGCACGTGCATCAGGGTTTTGCGGTAGCGCGCGTCGGCGAAGCGTTCGACGTCATCGCCGGCGCCGAGTGACAGTAGCTGATCGGAAAGATTGAACGTACCGGGGATGGCATCCGCGGTGCCGACATCGGGCACGAACGTCCGGTGCAGCATGCGCATGTAGTCGACAAACGAAATCGCGCCGCCGATCTCCGGTTGCGCAACGACCCACTGCTGCAGCTTGTCGAGTTCGCGCAGGTCGTCCGGGTTCTTGAACACGTTCGGCACGTCGCTCTCGATCAGGATCTGCAGCGGTACCGGGCCGGAGAAGAATTTCGCGACTTCGCTGAAATTGCGTCGAATATCGCTGTCTTCGTCGAAGTTGCGCAGGTAGTCCGTGCCCACCGTGATCCGGTTCGCAAAGATCACGGACAGCGCCGCGACGATGAATCCGATCGCGAAAATCGCCTTGCGGTTTTCCAGATCGAAGCGCGACAGGCGCGGTGCGAATGCGAGCAGCGAGCCGCCGCCCGCAGCACTTACCCGGCCTGCCGGCAGCAGTGCGAGGCCCGCCGGTACGAGGATCACGGCCCCGAGCCACGCGAACAGCGTGCCGAGCGCGCTAAAGATCCCGAACACCTTTATCGTATCGATATTGCTCGCGACGAGTGAGATAAAACCAACCGCGGTCGTGAACGCGGTCAGGGTGAGCGGCATGAAGACGTCGCGCACGGCGTGTTTGATCGCCGCGAGTTTCTCCTGGCCCTGTTGCCGCGCGCGTTCGAAATCGCTGACCACGTGCACGGCGTAAGCAAAGCCGACGACAAAAATCACCGGTGGCATGATCACGGTGACAAAGTTCAGCGCGTGTCCCGTGCGGATGAAAATCGCCATCGTCACGAGCAACGAGATGCCGTTGACCGTAAGCGGCAGCGTCATTCCCGCCAGGCTGCGCAAACCGATGAGGCTGACGAGCAGCGTCGCGAGCACGGCGAGCGGGAACACGAGGCGGATATCGCTGAACAGGGTGCGACCCGTCTCCAGGCGGGCCACGATCGGTCCGCTCACGAATCGCCGGCCGTCGATGGCAGCGGATTTCGCGATGGCCGCGATTCGATCGACCCGCCCGCCGAGTGCATCGGTGTTCAGGCTCGGGTCGAAATGCACGGCGAGCACGGCGCCACGGCCGTCGGCGGACACGAGTGTGCCGCGGTACAGCGGATTCGCGAGTGCATCACGCTTCAGGTTTTGCGCCGCCGCCATGTCCGCCGGCAGCGTCTCGAGGAACGGGCCGACTTCCGTGAAGTCTTCTTCCGCCCGCACGTACGTTGCCGACGCGAGGCTGTCGACCGCCGTGACCCCGTCGACGGCGCCGATTTCGCGGGTCATGTCCTTCAGCGCGGCGAGGCGCTTCGGGGTGAACAAATCGTCCGTGATCCACACGACGATGAGGACATCGTCGCCGATGAATTTGTCCCGCACCATCGTGTACACCTGCAGCGCCTTGCCTTCGGCCGGCAGCAGGTTTTCGATCGAGGAATCGACCGCCACGTTGACCCGCCCGTGTTCGAGATCGATGGTCTCGTTGAACGCGAGCGCGGTGATCGCGAGCGCGACGACGACAACCACGACGGGGTGGTCAACGACGGCGTCGAGGAATCTCGCGAGCAACAGGTTGGCGCGAACTCTAGGGGGCCATCCCCAGCCGCTTCGGGCTGAAGATCGTGTCGTTGATTTTCGCGTCGAGGACGAGGTCCTCGATGCCGAGCTCGGTGCGCGTGTTCTTCACCCGGTCGTACATGATGACCTGATGCGGGATATGCACCTCGCCGACGTCCCTGATCGAATCCGGCGTGGCGATGAGCTCTTTCATGACCGCATCGTCCGGGCTCAGGAACTCCGTCTTCAGCGGTACGCAGCGTTGCTGGTCGATATACGTGAGGATACGGCGGTAGGGTGAGTCCGTGCCGGCGGGGGTTGTTTCCAGCACGTAGGTGGCTACGCCGTCGAAAGTCCGGTCGTCGAGGCGTTGCGTCTTGCTCTCGGCGGCGGAGCGCTGGAAATGCGAGAACTCCTCGTAACTGAAATCCGTGCCCATCATCGAAGCGGCGAGCTGCTTGCCGGTCACCTTGCGGGTCCGGCGCAAATCCGGCACGTACAGGTACATCGTCGGGTCGAGCTTGTCGCTTTCGAGCATGAGCACGGCAAGGCCCTTGCGACTCGGCGGGCCGCTCAGCCGGATCACCGCGCGGGATTTGTTTTCGGCCGACCGCTGCAGGTAGATATCGGCGATGGATTCCTCGATGAGTCCGGAATCATCGAACGAACGCAGCGTGATGTGCTGCGTGACGGAACGGGATGCGGCGGTTTTGTCGATGCAGGCCTGAACAACAGGATCGTCCACCCCGGGGATTTCCGCGGCGTTCGCACCCGGCACGAAGCTGAGCGCGAAGCCACCGGCAATCAGGTAATTTCGCAAGGCTCTGAGGACAGGCATAGTCGCAAGCTCCGAACGTATAATCAGCCGGCGCGTCATACGCCTGCGGCCAGAATAAGAGCCTGATCCCGCGATGTCCATTCGCCCGGTGACGAAGGCACCCGCGGGTTTTGCTCAGGTGATGGACGCGGCCCGGATGCTGTCGATCGAGGCGCCGAGTGTGGCGTCGAATTCCGCATCGGATTGTTGCGCGCTGAGGCCTTCGACGAGCGCGCGGGAAAAGCTCGCGACGACCCCGTGGTTGCGCGCAAGGCGGGTATTCGCTTCTTCGCGGCTGTAGCCGCCCGACAGCGCCACGACTTTCAGCACGTTCGGGTGTGACACGCATTCGGCGTAGAAATTGTCCGTTTCCGGCAACGTCAGTTTCAGCATGACGAGCTGGTCCGAGCCCAGCGAGTTCAATTCCTCGAGCAGCGCCTTTTTGAGCAATTCTTCGGCCGCGGCCTTTTCCGGGCAGTGAATATCCACTTCCGGCTCGATGATCGGGACGAGACCGGCGGCGATAATCTGCCGGCCCACTTCGAACTGCTGGACCACGATAGCGGCGACCCCTTGCGCATTCGCGTGCTTGATGACCGAGCGCATTTTCGTGCCGAAGATGCCTTTCGATTTTGCTTTCGCGAGCAGCGCATCGAGTCCCGGGTTCGGCTTCATCAGCTGCACGCCGTCGTTCTCGTCCGCGAGTCCCTTGTCGACTTTCAGGATCGGCACGATGTTCTTCACGTTCCACAGGTAATCCGCGGTTGGCCGCCCTTCGATGTCGCGGTCCATCGTGTTCTCGAACAGGATCGCGGCGAGGATTTTGTCGCCGGAAAAACTCGGGCTCGTGATGATACGGGTGCGCATCGCGTGCACGACGGTGAACATTTCCTCGTCGTTCGACCACGCATCGTCGGTGATTCCGTAGATCGCGAGCGCCTTCGGTGTGCTCCCGCCGCTCTGGTCGAGTGCGGCGATAAATCCCTGGCCGGTTTTGATTTTCTGGGCTTGTTCGTCGAATGTGCTCACGATGTTCCTCGTTTTCCTGGCGGTAGACTGGGCCGCCCATTATAAGCGGGCCGGGACCGGGAAAACGAGGGACGGGTTGGCATTGGGTTCACCCGATCGTCGCGCCGCCGTCGATGACGATATTTTGCCCGGTCGTGAACGAGCCGGCCGCCGAGGCGAGGTAGACCGCCGCCCCGGCGATTTCCCGTGGTTCGCCGATCCGACGCAACGGGTCGCCCTGCGTGCGGTTCGCGAGGTACTCGGGGTTTTCCCACAGCGCGCGCGCGAAATCCGTGCGTACGAGCCCGGGCGAAATGGCATTGACCCGGATGTTGTCCGGGCCGTACTCCACCGCGAGATTGCGCACGAGCTGCAGATCCGCGGCTTTCGAAATGCAATAGCCGCCGAGCGTGGGGTGGCCGCGCAATCCGCCGATGGACGAAACGATGATGATCGCGCCATCGCGACGGGCGACCATTTCCGGCAGCACGAGGTGAATGAGCCAGTGGTTCGACATGATGTTCACGCCGAGAATTTTCTCGAACGCGGAATCCGGCATGTCCTTCATCGGGCCGTAGTACGGGTTTACCGCCGCATTGCACACGAGGATATCGATCTTGCCGAGTGCCGCGCGCGTCTCGGCGACGAGGCGTTCGAGTTCTTCCTTGTGGCTGATGTTTGCCGGCACGACAATCGCGCGACCGCCGGCGTCGCCGAGATCGGCGTTGATGTCGTCGGCGACGGCCTGGCACACGTCGGCCTTGCGGCTCGAGATCACGACATCGGCACCTTCGCGCGCGAGCTCGTGCGCGATGGCGCGGCCGATACCCTTGCTCGAGCCGGTGATCAGTGCCGTTTTACCGCTCAGGTCGAACAGGCTTTGCGTCATCGAAACGTCCCCTTCATGCAGTGGAATCCGGACGTCATTGTCGGTACAAGCAGCGGGGTGAGTAAAGTGACGCGGCCGTGCGGTGTCAGCGGGCCGGCGTGATCGAAAACCGCGAGGGCGGGTGTTCCTCGAGTACGAGAAAACGGTTATGTGCCGCGAGCAGGCCCGCGTAAGGCGCTAGCGACAGGTCCCGCAGTGCCGGCGTGAGCGCGCTGTCAGCGAACAGGCGTGGGGCCGAACGGTTCACCGTATTGCCGTCGCGGACGACGCTGTCGCCGGCCGCTTCGAGCAAATCGGCGAACAGGCCCGCGAACGCCGCCGGATCGTCGCCGCGAACCCCGAGCTGGCCGGCGATGTCCGCATAGCACTGCATGCCGACGAGACGGCCGGCGCGACAGCCAAGCTCGCGCGCATCCTCGCTGCCGAGCAATTCGAGCAGCAGCGGCAGGGCGTTGCGCACGTACTCCATGGCGTAGTTCCGGTATGCCTTCGCCTGGCGCAAGGCCGGCCACGAGCGCTGTTCGAGTTGCGGCATCGACGTGCGGTCGATCGGCGGGCAACGTTCGTCGGCGACGAAGCGCAGCCGCTCCGCGGGTTCGAGCGCGTGGTCGTACTCACGGTAGTAACCCTCGAGCCCGGGATTCCCGTCGACCGTGGTCCCCGTGCACACGAAGCCGAGGCGGGGATTGCCGAGTGTCACCCCGTTGTGTGCATGCCAGCCGCGCAGCATCGCGCGGTTGACCCCGCTCGGGATCGCGCAGATCGCGGTGCCGCTCCAGATCCAGCGCGGCGGCGGGTAGCGCACCCAGGCCTTGCGGGCATCGACTTCGAGGTATTCGACGGCGACCCCACCGAGCTGGTTCGAGAAATAGTGGTAGCGCGCGGCGGCGACGGCGTGTGGCAATCGGTCGAGGCCGAGTTTGACGAGCCCGGGCAGGAAGCGCTGCGTATGCTGGTGGCGAAACAGGCGGAACACGAATTCCTCCGCGACCGCCGCGCCGCGATGGGCGACGAGTGCGAGCACGAGCCCGGTGAACCAGGCGTGATGCAACCCGGCGACCGCGAGCGCCGCGGCATGTTCGTTTGAATCGCTCATGGCGATCGATGGTTCCACACCCGCCGGTGGGTGTCCACACGCGGCCATCGGGCCGCAGTGACGTTCGGGGTACACTGATCGCGACCCCACGAGCGAGGCTGGCAACAACATGCAATTGCACGACACAGTGGCGATAGTCACGGGCGGTGGCGGCGGACTCGGTGCCGGGATCAGCGCCTGTCTCGCTGAAGCCGGCGCACGTCTCGTCATTTGCGACTGGAATCTCGCGCAGGCGGAAAAAGTCGCCGCCGAGCTGCGCGATCTCGGCTTCGCCGCGCGGGCGAGCCAGGCGGACGTGCGCAGCGCCGGGGACTGCCGGCGCATGGTCGAGGACACGCTCGCCACGGAAGGCCGTCTCGATACGCTCGTGTGCAATGCCGGGGTCGACGGACTGCCGAGCGAAAACCCCGACACGCCGCCGCTGCTTGAAAACATCCTCGAGACGGACTGGGATCTCGTCATGGCGGTGAACCTGAAAGGGGTGTACCTGTCCTGTGCCGCGGCGATCCCGGTCTTCAAGTCCGAGCGACGCGGCCGGATAATCAATATCGCCTCGGTCGCCGGACGCCAGGGCGTCGAATTTCTGCCGGCGTATGCGGCGTCGAAGGCCGGCGTGATTTCGCTGACGCAATCGATGGCGCTGCAGCTCGCGCCGTATCATGTGAACGCAAACTGTATTTGCCCCGGGATCATCTGGACGCCGATGTGGGAACGCCTCGCGACGTACCTGAACCGCTCGAATCCCGCGTTCGCCGATGCCGGGCCGGAGGCGGTTTACGACGCGGTGGTCAAGCAGATGATCCCGTTCGGCAAGCCACAAACCCCGGCGGACATCGGACATACGGCCGTGTTTCTCGCGTCCGACGCCGCCGCCGAGATCACGGGTCAATCGATTAACGTGTGCGGCGGGATCCGCATGAACTGAGCGGTCAGCCGCCACTGACCGCAACGCAAGGGAGGCACTTTGAGATGCGCATACTGATGATCCTGTTGCTGGCCGGCGGCTTGTTCCCGGCCACGGCGATGGCCGCGTCGCCTGAATTCGAAGTCGAGATGCTTGTCGACGGCGGTCTGAAGAATCCGTGGGGCCTCGCGTTCCTGCCAAATGGTGATTTGCTGATCACCGAGCGCCAGGGCAATCTGCGCGTGTTCCGCGACGGCGCACTCGTCGCCGAACCGATCGCGGGTTTACCGCCGATCCGGGAAGTACGCCAGGGTGGCCTGCTCGGTATCGCGCTGCACCCGCGGTTTGCCGACAACCGCCTCATCTACCTCGCTTATGCCGGCGCCGAAGGCGGCGCCCATTCGACGGAAGTGCTGCGCGGACGCTTCGATGGCGCGCGCCTCGAGCACGTCGAGACGATATTCCGCGCGCAACCGAAGGTGCGTGGCGGCCGGCATTTCGGCGGGCGCCTGCTGTTCGACGATGCGGGTTACCTGTTCATCACGCTCGGCGATCGCGGTCGCGACGACGACGCGCAGGATCTGACCCTGCATTCGGGTTCGCTGATCCGCCTGCACGACGACGGCACGATCCCCGCGGACAACCCGTTCAACGGCAATTCCGCCGCGGCGCCGGGGATCTACACGCTCGGTAACCGCAACATGCAGGGCATCGTCGTGCACCCGCAGACCCGCGAAGTGTGGACCCACGAGCACGGCCCGCAGGGTGGCGACGAGGTGAATATCATGCGCGCCGGGGTCAATTACGGCTGGCCCGTGATCACTTACGGGCGCAATTACGGCACCGGCACGCAAATCGGTGAAGGCACGCACAAGGACGGCATGGCGCAACCGATCTACAAGTGGGTGCCGTCGATCGCGCCGTCCGGCATGACGTTCTACACCGGCGAGCGGTTCGGGCAATGGCGCGGCGACCTGTTCGTGGGGTCGCTCAAGTTCGGCTTGCTCGTGCGACTCGACGTCGAGGGCGAGGCGATCGTCGGCGAACAGCGCATGCTCCAGAACGTCGGCCGGGTGCGCGACGTGATCGAGGGCCCGGACGGCTTCCTTTATCTCGTCACGGATTCCCCGAACGGTCAGCTGTTGCGCCTCGTACCGCCGGGGCGTGCGGGCTGAGCGGCCGCGCGCCGTACCGGGCCCGTGCCGTTTTGTCCCCGTTGTGGCGAGACTACCCGCACGCGCTGGACGAGGCTCGGCCCGCTGTTCCTGTGCGTCGGTTTGTGGGCGATCCCGATCGGGTTTCTGTTCCAGGGCACGTATCCGTTTGGCGTGCTCGTGATGATCGTGGCGACGGCCTGGGCGGTACGGCGGGTGCGGCGCGTGTGCGCCCGTTGCGGTGCTGAGCGTGCGGTTGTTGCCGCCGGCAGCGAAGCCCCGCCGTGAACGCGCTGGCCGGTGCGCGCGATGACGAGCGATTCCGCGGCCGGTAAATACGCGACGACGGATCCCGGCGCCGCGGCGACGGCGCTGCTCGATCTCGTCGCCGCCGTCATGCACGAGTTGCATCCGCATGACGTAACCCGGCGCGCGCCCCGACTCGACGATACGTTCGATCGCGATCTCGGACTCGACAGCCTCGGCCGGGTGGAGATGATTGCGCGCATCGAAACGGCGTTCGCGGTCGATCTCGGTGAACGTGTCCTCGCGTCCGCCGAGACCCCGCGCGATGTCCTGCGGGCAGTGCTGAAGTCGAGTGGCGCGAGCCGCGATCTGCGCGCCGTCGAGTCGATCACGGTCACCGCGACCCACGCCGATCCCGCGCCGGCGGATGCCGCGACCCTGACGGACGTGTTGCGCTGGCATGTCGATGCCCACGGCGAGCGCGCGCATATTCAGTTGTTCGACGACTACACGGAGGGCGAGATCATTACGTACCGTCGCCTGTGGGACGAGGCGTCGAACATCGCCGGCGCGCTGCAGCACGCCGGCCTCGCACCGGGCGAGGCGGTCGCGTTGATGCTGCCGACCGGGCGCGAATATTTCTTCGCGTTCTTCGCCGTCATCCTCGCCGGTGCCGTGCCCGTGCCGATCTATCCGCCGGTGCGCCGCACGCAACTCGAGGATCACCTGCAGCGACAAAGCGCGATCCTGACGAACTGTCGCGCCGCCATGCTCGTGACCGTCGCCGAGGCGAAACCCGTCGCCCGCCTGCTCACCTCGCAGGTTGATTCGCTGCGGCACGTGTTCAGCGTCGATGAACTGCGCGTGCGTGAGCGTGCGGTGGAGATCGCCGTGCGCAGCGGCAGCGATACCGGTTTTCTGCAATATACGTCCGGCAGCACGGGTGATCCGAAAGGGGTGGTACTGACGCACGCGAACCTGCTCGCGAATGTCCGCGGCGACGGCGCGGCGATGCGCGCGACCTCGAGCGATGTGTTCGTGAGCTGGTTGCCGCTGTACCACGACATGGGTTTGATCGGGGCGTGGCTCGGCAGCCTGTACCACGCGCTGAAACTCGTGATCATGCCGCCGCTCAGCTTCCTCAGTCGCCCCGAGCGCTGGCTGTGGGCCGTGCACCGCTACCACGGCACGCTGTCGGCGGCGCCGAACTTCGCGTTCGATCTGTGTGTCCGGCGGATCGATGACAAGGCGCTCGACGGGCTCGACCTCAGCAGCTGGCGACTCGTCGCGAACGGGGCCGAGGCGGTCAATGCGGCGACGCTGACGGCGTTCAGCGAACGCTTTGCGCGGTACGGTTTCGATGCGCACGCGATGATGCCGGTGTACGGGCTCGCCGAGTGCTCCGTCGGCCTCACGTTTCCGCCGCCCGGCCGTGGCCCGCGCATCGATCGCATCGATCGCGAGGCGCTGGCACGCGACGGTATCGCGCGCGAACTCGCACCGGCGCGCGACGCGCCCGCGCTCGACGTCGTGGGCTGCGGCATGCCCTTGCCGCGGCATGAAATCCGGGTCGTCGATGCGGCCGGCCGCGAACTGCCGGAACGTGTCCAGGGTCGCCTGCAGTTTCGCGGACCGTCGGCGACGGCCGGCTACTATCGCAATGCGCTGAAAACCGCGGAGCTGATCCGTGACGGCTGGCTCGAAACCGGCGACCTCGCCTACATCGCCGGCGGTGAATTGTTCATCACCGGGCGCAGCAAGGATTTGATCATCCGCGCCGGGCGCAACATCACCCCGGCCGAACTCGAACATGCCGTCGGTGAACTCGACGGCATTCGCAACGGCTGTGTCGCCGTGTTCGGCACCCCCGATCCGGACACCGGTACGGAGCGGCTCGTCATCGTCGCCGAAACGCGGCGGCGACGTCCGGAACAACTCGCGACCCTGCGCGCGGCGATCAATGCACTCGCGGTCGACGTCATCGCCGGCCCGCCGGACGACACGCTGCTCGTACCGCCGAATACCGTGCTGAAAACCTCGAGCGGCAAGATCCGCCGCGCGGCGACGGCTGAGTTGTACCTCGCGGGCCGGCTCGGCGATGGTGAAACGGCCGTGTGGTTGCAGATCGCCCGACTCGGACTGCGCGGAGTCGTGCCGCAATTACGCCGGGGGCTGCGCAGCGCCGCGGCGCTCGCGTACACGGCCTGGGCATGGTCGTGTCTGCTCGTGTTCGGCACCGGCGCCTGGTTCACGGCGATGGCGCCGTTACCGCGCCAGCTCAGCTGGCGGACCGTCCGCGCATGCGCCCGCGCACTCGTGTGGTCGACAGGTACGCGGGTCACGCGCCGCGGCGAGCTCGCGGCGGGCGAAAACGCGGTCGTCTACGTGGCGAATCATCAAAGCTATCTCGATGGTCCGCTCCTGTTCGCGCTGCTGCCGCAAGCGACGGAATTCGTGGTCAAAGCGGAACTCGAGCGGCCGTGGTACCTGCGCCTGCCGTTGCGGCGACTCGGGGTACGCTTCGTCGAGCGCTTCGATGACGCACGCGGGATCGCGCAAATGCACGCGCAGGCAGATGCCGCGGGGCGTCCGTTGTTCGTGTTTCCCGAAGGCACGTTCAAGCGCATGCCGGGACTGTTGCCGTTCCACATGGGGGCGTTCACGAGCGCGGTGGCGACCGGTGCCGTCGTCGTGCCCGTCGCGATCCATGGCACCCGTTCGATGCTCCGCGCAGGCTCCTGGTTCATCCGCCGCGGGCAGGTCAGCGTAACGGCCGGGTCGCCGCTGCGGGTCGACGCTACGCTCGCGCCCTGGCCTGCTGCCGTGGCATTACGCGATGCGGCGCGCGCGCAGCTGCTTGCGGGCGCGGGTGAACCCGATCTCGCGCACGAGTCGAATGCGGTTGATCCGGATGGCTGAGGTATACCTCGAAAGCGCGCTTGGGGCCGTCGCCGCCTTGGACTAGACTTGCGCCACGGAACCCGTGCGGGAGGCTTGCGCACATGTCATACCTGGGACGCCGGTGCGTTCGATTGCTTGCCGGCTTGAGTCTGCTCGTTGGTAGCGCTGCGCACGCGAATTACCCGGGACTCGACATCGACGATCCCGTCGTGCGCGATTGTCTCGCCCGGACGCTGCCTGAACAGGGTCTGCGACAGAAAATCCGCTTTGACACGTACGCACAGGACGAACTGCTCAGCAAGTCGGCCGCCGATTTGTACTGGCGACGTTTCGACGATGGCGGGTCGCGACTGCTCATTCGCCTGACGGCGCCGCCGCACAACGTCGGACTCGCCCTGCTCGCCGAAGAAATGGCCGACAATACGCTGCGCCAGGATGTCACGGTTTACCTGCCGGAACTGCGGGTCGTGCGCCGCCTGTCGGGCGCGGCACTGTCCGGATCGATGTTCGGGACGAACTTCGCCTACGACGATTTCGTGCAACTGCAGGGCATGCTGCATCAACGTTCCGTCACCCGGCTTGGCGACGAAATCGTGAACGCGCGTCCGGCCTACGCGATCGAGATGGTGCCGCAGCATCCCGAATCACGCTACGCGCGGATCGTCACGTTGATCGACCAGGCGTGGTGTATCGTCGTGCGGTCGCGCTTCTTTGGCCGTGGTGAGGTGCTACTGAAGGAACTCATCGTCGATCCGGAATCCGTACGCGAGGTGGCGGGACGCTGGATCCCGCATGCGCTCGTGTTCACCGAGGTCGACGAATCGGCGCGTACGGAACTCGTCGTCGATAAGGTCGAGATCGATCCGGCGCTGAATCCGAACCTGTTTACGGAAGCGGAACTGCGTCGCGGTCGCTGAAACCCGGTCGCATCAGCGCTCGACGCATTCGCGATACGCGTGCCAGGTCCCGTGGCCGATGATCGGCAGCACGACGACGAGGCCGACGAACCACGCGATGAATCCGGCCGCCGTCAGCGCGACGATGATCGCCGCCCAGCCGAGCATCGGCAGTGTATTGACCCGGATCGTATTGAAACTGACGATCATCGCGCTGATCGCGTCCATCTCCTTACGGTCGAGCAGCATCGGCAGCGCCACGGCCGAGGTCGCGAACGTAAACATCGCGAGACCGGCGCCGACGAGCGTGTAGATGAGAAAAAATACCCACGTATCCGTCGAGTCGCGCAGCGCCGCGAGCAGGGCCGGGAACGATTCGACCCCGTCGGGGAAAAACAGCGCAATGATGACGACGGACACACGTGCCCAGACCGCGAGCGACAGCATCAGGATCGCGGCATAGAAACCGATCGCGGGCAGATTGCCATGCCATGCCGTCAAACTCTTCGCGAGTTGCGGGTGCCGGCCCGCCGCGCGCTGCCGTGACAGGTCGTACAGGCCGATCGCGAGAAACGGGCCGACGAGCAGGAACCCGGTGGTGAACGCAATGCCGAGCGCGCCACCGTAGAAGTTCGTCAACAGATAACCCATCAACGCGAGCGTCGCGCCGTAGAACAGGCTCGCCGACGGCATGGCGAGAAAATCCTGAAATCCCGCACCAATCCAGCGTAATGGCGCGGCCGTATCGATAGCCCGAACCCCGGGCAGGGTGAACGGTGCCGGTGGTTCGTCACGATCGACCGTGGCGTGCTGTGTCTCTGGTGGTGTTTCCATGCCGATGCCTGCCTGTGCTGTGTGATCCCCCGCGCGGGTCATCGCGGACCGCCCTGCCATTGCAGTCTGGACGAACCGGGTTTCCCGAAACTTGATCTGACACAACTGAAGCGAACGGTCAACGCTGCGACAACACGAAAACCGGCGGGAGCGTCGGCCGGCGAGGCGGACGCTGCTGTGCGAAGGCGTGCGGCGGCGGGAGGCGGCAGGTCGACGCGCGAGCGCCGGGGCTACCGGCAATGCCGCGCGCAAAAAAAACAAACCCCGCGAGGGCGGGGTTTGTTCGATCCTGCTTGTACCAGCGCATGCGTAAAGGCGATGATCGTCACCTGGCGGCCATGAGCGGCGACGTGCCATGTATTCCGGCAGTCAATTTTTTGCCAGTCCGGGGCGGGGCGACGTCGCTCCGTCCCATCGGCTTTACGCGTTTCCGTTTCAAACGGTCGTCACCGAATGAAGCGCTTGCCATTAAGCATAGTCGATTCGCGCAACCGTGCAGCGTGATTCGCGAATAATCCGGGCGATAGATCGACGTTGTCTAACGGCGCCCATTTTAGAAGCCACCTTGAATAATTTTCGCGCTGCCGGGCCGGTTCGCGACCCGGCGACGGCGTTCGTCAATCAGGCGATCACGCCGGCGGTTTTCCAGCTCGCGATTTGCGCCGCGTCGAAGCCCCAGTCCGCGAGTACCGCCTCGGTATCCGCGCCGGCCGCGCTCGCGCCTTTTTGAATTTTCGATGGCGTACGGCTGAAGCGCGGCGCCGGTGCGGGTTGCGTGACCCCGTCGACCTCGACGAACGTACTGCGCGCGACATTGTGCGGATGTTGCGGTGCTTCTTCGAGATCGAGCACCGGCGCGAAACACACATCGGTTCCTTCGAGGATGTTGCACCATTCGTCGCGCGTTTTCGTTTTGATCATCGCGGCCATTTTTGTGCTCATGTCCGGCCACGCCGCTTTGTCGCGATGCGCCGCATGATCCGGATCCGCGAATCCCGTGAGTTCGAGCAATTCGGCATAGAACTTCGATTCGATCGAGGCGATCGAGATATAGCGGCCATCGGCGGTTTCATAGGCGTCGTAGAAATGCGCGCCACCGTCGAGGATATTCGTCCCGCGATCGTTCGTGACGACACCGGATGCGTACATGCCGTAGATGGCGGTCATCAGCGAGGCGACCCCGTCGACCATGGCCGCGTCGACGACCTGGCCTTGTCCGGACTTTTGCGCCTCGAGCAGCGCGGCAAGGACACCGATCGCGAGATAGGCACCGCCACCACCGAAATCGCCGACGAGGTTCAGTGGCGGTGGTGGTGGCGCATCGCCGGGCCCGATCGCGTGTGCGGCGCCGGCGAGTGAAATGTAATTGATGTCGTGGCCCGCCACTTTCGCGAGCGGCCCGTCCTGCCCCCAGCCCGTGATGCGGCCGTAGACGAGCTTCGGATTGCGCGCGAGGCAATCCTCCGGTCCGAGACCGAGACGTTCCGTCACGCCGGCGCGAAACCCCTCGATGAGCGCATCGGACTGCGCGACGAGCTGCATCACGAGGTCCACCCCGGCCGGGCTTTTCAGGTCGACCGCGATCGACCGCCGCGAGCGATCGAGCAGGCGATACTTCGGATCGAGCGCAATCCCGAGTCCGGCATCGACGAGCCGGTCTACGCGGATAACTTCCGCGCCCATGTCCGCGAGCAACATTGCGCACATCGGGTTTGGTCCGATGCCCGCGAGTTCGATGATTTTGTATCCGACGAGTGGTCCGCTTGCGCTCATAGTTGCCTCTCTTCACTGGTGGTTCGATAGCGGTGTCGTGTCGTCAGGCGGGCTGGCGATCCACCGCGTTCCGCCGTCGCGGACTTCGCGCAGCGCTGGCGGGGCGCCCGGCGGGCGCGCGACGCCCGGGCGGATCTGCAGACAAGCCTGCGGGGCACCGCGCTAGCGTAGCACGCGTCACGCAGGGGTCACGGTCCCGTTATGCCGCTGTCATATTCCGGCGGCAACATGCATTGCAGATTTCGTCGCAACCTGTCCTGGTTCCCCCCACGGTCCCGCGGTGAAATCTGTTACCCGACTATTATGCCCTCGCCCGACCGAGGGCTTTTTTTTGGTTCTTCGCACTTAACCGGGGAATGCGGCCTTGATTTTGAGGA
>CAXBJY010000051.1:0-41139 GCA_963976285.1 uncultured Gammaproteobacteria bacterium | reverse complement strand
GCGCTCGAAGTCGAGCGGGACGCGTTCGCGGGCGCGGCGGGTGAAGCGTTCCAGGCTGAACTGTCGAGTTTGCCGGGGGTCGCGGACGCGGTCTTCGATATCGTATGGATACGCCGCCTCGAAGCGATTTCCGAGCTGATTGCCCGGGCGGCACTCGTCATTGCCGGGATTATCGCTGCCGGGGTTGTGCTCATCACCGGCAGTACGATCCGCAACGGTATTCACAGCCGGCGCGACGAAATCGAAGTGTTGAAACTTTGCGGGGCGACCGATGCCTATGTCAGTCGACCGTTTCTTTACAGCGGTGCAATCCAGGGGCTGCTGGGCGCCGTTGTCGCGTGCCTCGTCGTCGTACTCGCGATCGCGCTCATCATGCCCGCGCTGGACCAGGTAACGGCCGCCTATGAGGCACCGTTGCCGTGGTCGAACCTGTCGTTCGGGGCAGTCGTGGCGACGCTTGCGAGTGGGGCGCTCATGGGCTGGGTCGGCGCGCTGGTCGCGGTCAGGGTGTACATCAAACGCCTCGATTCCGCGAGCGCGGAATAAGCCCTGGGGAAGCGGCGTAGCGGAACTAAAAACTCCCTTAGCACTCTTATGGCAAGAGTGCTAAAATTGAACCAATGTTTCGGGAGGCCCTGCAAAATGAATAAAGCCCTGGATTTACAAATTCCCTTGCCTACGGGCTCGCTGGATGCGTATATCGAAGCGGTGAACCGGGTGCCGATGCTCAGTGAGGAATCGGAGCGCGAACTCGCACGCCGTTTTCGCGAAGATGGCGATATCGATGCCGCGCGACAGCTCGTCATGTCCCACCTGCGTTTCGTCGTGCGCGTTGCCCGCGGCTATGCCGGCTATGGCCTCGCGCAGGGAGATCTGATTCAGGAAGGCAATATCGGGCTGATGAAAGCCGTAAAGCGCTTTGATCCGTCCGTGGGGGTACGCCTGGTCTCGTTCGCGGTGCACTGGGTACGAGCGGAAATGCACGAATTTATCCTCAGAAACTGGCGTATCGTCAAAGTGGCGACGACGAAGTCGCAGCGCAAACTGTTTTTCAATCTGCGCGGCGCGAAGAAACGCCTCGGGTGGCTGAATCGGGATGAAGTCGAAGCAGTGGCGGCGGATCTGAACGTGGAGCCGAAAGATGTGCTGCTTATGGAAGAGCGTCTCAGCGCCCATGATCTGGCGTTTGACAGCAACCCGGCGGACGACGACGAACCGATGGTTCCGGCAGCGCACCTCGCGGACTCGCGGTTTGAACCGAGCGGTCAGCTTGAACTGGCCGAAGCGGAAGAAGGCAACCATGCGCAATTGAGTGCCGCGCTGAAGACGCTGGATGAGCGTAGCCGCGACATCGTCACACGGCGTTGGTTACTCGAACCGAAAGCAACACTGCAGGCACTCGCGGATGAATACGCCGTATCAGCGGAGCGCATCCGGCAGATCGAAAAGAATGCGTTCAAGACGATCAAAAACGCGATGACGGAACCACTGCTGCTGACGAACGAGCCGGCGGTGTGAAACGACGGACAACAGGTCGCAACTGAAACGCGGCAAAACGAAGTTCAGCCGCGCAGGCGCCGATCGATAGACAAGAGATAAAGCAGTAAAAACAACGCGAAGTAATATTCCTGCGGCTCGCTGAAGCGCAATTCGAGCGGTAGCTGCGCGATGTCGAACAGCGATTTAATGCGTTCCGGCAAGCGCACGAGGATGGCGAGTGCGGCGGTTGGCAACAATTCTGTTGTCGGCCAGAACCAGTACCGTTCGTCAGCACGATCGTACGATTGCCCGCGCGCAAGACGGGTCAACGGCAGGATCACCCCACCCACGAGAACCCATATTTCCAGCAACAGTCGTGGCTTTTGATCGAACCAGCTACTGATGTTGTGGAGATTTGTTTCTTCCTGGTCATTCACTGCTTCGAGATAAGCCGGCGTTCCCCAGCCGAATAAATGCTGGCCCCAGGACAACTCCTCGCCGGCGAAATAAACGCACCCGAGCATCGTCAGGAAAACCCAGAGTCTGAGTCGCTGGCTCGGCAGCTGCGCGCTGATAGCAAGCAGACGAAACCCGATGATTGCCCCAATGATGGACAACAGCGGGGTTGCGAGTTCGATCAGACCGAGTTCACCGTCGATATGCGCGGCATAAAAAGCGGGATCGATCACCTTGATCGGGACGATCAACAACAACAATACGGGCGGAAACCATAACCACAGCCAGCGGGGCAAACGACGGTCGGTCGTCGGGACGGTTGTCATGCCGGCGTCGCCCTCGTTGGAGCGACGGGTGTACAAGCCAGCACCGAACGGTGCGCGGGGAACTCGGTCACGATGAATCAGACGAGGCGCTGCAACGCAGGCAGGTAGTGATCGATGAACAACGCGATGAACAACAACGTCAGGTAGATGATGGAATAAGTGAACGTTCGCTTGGCGAGTTCGTCGCGATGGTCGAACAACATGCGAATGGCGTAGTAGAGAAAACCGGCATCGAGGATCACGGCCGCGGCGAGGTACACGGGTCCGCACATATACGTGGCATACGGCAGGATCGTCACGATCGTAAGCACGATCGTGTACAGCAGGATCTGGACCCGTGTGTAGTCGACCCCGTGCGTGATCGGCAGCATCGGGACGGCGGCTTTCGCGTATTCCTCGCGACGGTAGATCGCAAGGGCCCAGAAGTGGGGCGGGGTCCAGGCGAAAATGATCAGGAACAGCAGCAATGCGTGCGGATCGACGGTACCCGTTACCGCGGTCCAGCCGAGTACGGGTGGCGCGGCACCCGCCGCGCCGCCAATTACGATGTTCTGAGGGGTCGCATGCTTCAGGTACAGCGTGTAAATCACGGCGTAACCGATCAGGGAAGCGAAAGTCAGGACCGCGGTGAGGACATTGACGAAAGCGACGAGCAGGTACATCGCTATCGCCCCGATCGTCAACGCGAACAGCAAGGCGTGGGGGCGGGTGATATCGCCCTGGGGCAGCGGGCGCTCGCGGGTACGCGCCATCAGCGCGTCGATGCGATTGTCCGCAACGTGGTTGATTGCGGCGGCGGAGCCGGCCGCGAGCGCGATGCCAAGCGTCGCGAAGACGAAAATATCGAGCGGCACGGCGCCGGGGGTCGACAGCAGCATACCGACGATGGCGGTAAAAATGATCAGCGACACAACCCGCGGTTTGCACAACGCGAGATATTCGCGCCAGGCCGGCAGGGTGCGGTTTGTCAGGGTCATATCGGACATTATTCGGACTGACTGCGTTACGGTCGGTTTCTTTCTGGTGCGGCGAGTGGCGTGCCGGGGCGAAAATTATACACGAACTCACGCCAACCGGACGCGTTCGCGGCCCGGTGTCGAATGCGGTGACTCAGCGTATTTGCGACGCTCGCAGGAGCTTTTTCAGGTCCTTCTTCAGGTCCTCCGGTGGCGCGTCCCGGTCATAGCGCATGACGAGTTGGCGGCGCCAGTCGATAAACACGATTTGCGGCGGAAGCTCCGTGTCGACGGCATGCGCGAGGGCGCTCTCGAGGACATCGTGCGCTGCCGGGTCGCTCAATACGTGGCCGGTGTAATTCGCGGCCAATGGCGCCGCGGACGCCGTCTCGGTCAACGCAATTACCCGCACACGCTGTCCGGAATAACCGAGCAGCGAACGTATCGTCAGCAGTTTATCGAGCACGCCGAGGCATTCGGCGTCGCACGCACCTTGCGCTATGTAGGTGAGCACCCACTCACCGGGTTGCAGGTGCGCCTCAGTGAATAACCCGGCCGCGGCATCGACTTCCCGCAGGTCGACAGCCGGGCTCAGCAGGTTACCGCGGTTCGTAAGACTGATGGGGCCAAGATCGATGAGGCCGGCGATATAGGCCCACGAAATCAGAATCGGGCTGACGAAAAGCAGCACGAGGCCGAGCAAAAACAGCTTTTGGCGCCGGCCGGCGGGTTTGGGGGCGATATTTTGCGTATTCAGTTCGGGTCTACTCGGTTTTTCTTGCGGTAAATCAGGCCGGTCATGATGATGACGAGAATAGCAGCCATCAAGAACCACTGCGTCGCATAGGCCTGATGGCGCGCGGAACCGTCTCCCGGCACGGGCCGGCGACGATCAAAGCCGTTCGACGCCGCGGCGTCGAGATAAACGATGAAAGGCTCGAGCGAAACGCCCACCTGCGATGCCAGTGCGTCGAGGTCGATGCGTTGCACCCGCAACAGGTCGGGCCGGAGCTTTTCGACGGTGTCGGCAGCGGCACTCAGTCGCAAACCGGAAAATACCGGCGGCCCGGCGTAACCGTCGATTTCCGTCGGCGCGGTCGGTGTGGTGAACGCAGGAAGCGTTTCCCGGGCGCTCCCCGCCGCGATCCAGCCGCGGTCGACGAGCACAGTCGTACCGTTCGCGAGCGTAAACGGCGACAACACGTCGACCCCGACCTGGCCGAAACGGGTGCGGTTGTCGAGTAACACATCCGGCGCGGTGTAACGCCCTGACGCGTTCACCCGACGCCAGCGTATGCGGTCGGGGTCGGGTTCATCGAGTTGCGCGAGATCGATCACGGGAGCGGTGCGACGACTGGCGTATTCGGCGGCGATTTCCTGCTTCTGCGTCGCACGGTCGAGCTGCCAGAAACCGAGACGCAGCAACAGTACGAACAGGGTCAGGCTCATCAGTGCGGTGAGAATAGTCGTTCGCTTGAATGACGGGATCAAGTGCTTTCCGGGGTCCGATTACAGAGCGTTAGGGGGTTGAAGGGGTATATACTGATTCTCCGTCAATCTGGATTGGCCCGTTCCATGCCTCAGTTCGTCAAGATTTTCGTCATCGCGATGCTCGTCGCGATCCTGGTTTCGCTCGGCACCGCGCTGTTTCGCCTGGCGAGGAATCGGGGTGGAGAGGACGATACGGCAACGGTCAAGGCGCTGACGATTCGGGTCGGGCTGTCGATTGCCCTGTTCGCGATTCTGATGATTTTGTCGGCGCTGGGGATCGTCACGCCGAACACCTGAAATTGTACCGGGCGCCGCCGCGCGGGCCACCCGGATTTGTCGCCCCGGCCGTCCGTGCCCGGGGATACGCTGCGGTACCGGTACCGCAGCGCGTATACCGCGGGTGGGCTCGTCAGATCCAGTAGACGAAGATAAACAAGCCAATCCAGACGACGTCGACAAAGTGCCAGTACCACGCAACCGCTTCAAACGCGAAGTGATGCTTCGGCGTGAAATGTCCCTTCATCGAGCGCATCAGAATGACGAACAGCATCAGCGTCCCCATGGAGACGTGAAAGCCATGGAACCCCGTAAGCATAAAGAACGTTGCGCCATAGATGCCGGCGTTCATCGTCAGCCCGAGTTCGTGGTAGGCGTGGCCGTACTCACCGGCTTGCATATAAACAAAGATGACACCGAGGGCCACGGTCGCCGCCAGCCAGCCGACGAGTCCGCGCCGGTTGCCGGCTTTCAGCGCCCAGTGCGCCATCGTTACGGTAAAGCCGCTCGTTAACAGGATTGCGGTATTCCAGGCCGGAATCCCCCAGGCCCCGATAACGTCCTTGGCTTCCTGGAAACCGTAATTCGACGGGGTCTGCAGCAATGGCCAGTTTGCGACGAAGTCCGGCCACAAAAACTGGTTCGTCGCCGCTCCGGACCCTTCACCGGACAGCCACGGCACCGAATACATGCGGGCGTAATACAAGGCGCCGAAAAAAGCCGCGAAGAACATGACCTCGGAGAAGATGAACCACATCATCCCCATACGGAAACTGACGTCTTCAGCTTCCTTGTATTTCCCGGCTTCGCTTTCTCCGATCACCGCGCCGAACCAGCCGAACAGGACCAGCACAAACCCGAGGAAACCGAGCCCGAGGATTACCGGGCCGACTCCAATTCCGTTCAGCGCGGTCGCACCGCCGACGAACATGAGGAATATCGAAATAGTCAGCGAAACCGGGTAGTGACTCGGTTCGGGGACGTAATATTCGGCGTGAGCTTCAGACATGGTGATTTACTCTCTTGGCAGATTTCTACTCAATTCGGTTCTATGAACGTGGTTCGGGCGCGGCCACATTCAGCGCCGCTGTTTCGGGCGCTTCGAAGAATGTGTACGCGAGCGTAACGACATGCACATTTTCCGGCAATTTGGGATCGACGATGAAACGAACGGGCATGTCCTTGGTTTCGCCGGGCGCGAGTTCCTGCTGGGTAAAACAGAAACATTCCGTCTTGTTGAAATAGCGCGCGGCCGAACCCGGGGCAAGGCTCGGCACCGCGTGGCCCACGACCGGATACTGGGCGTGGTTCACCGCTTCGAACATGACTTCCGTCAATGCGCCCGGGTGGACCTCGACCCGCGCCACTTTCGCGCGGAAATCCCATGGCAGGGCACCGCCGGTGCTCGTCACGAATTCCACCGTAACGAGGCGACTTTCATCGACCTTCGATTCAGTGGCCGCCGCCGCACTCACCCGGCCGGTTTTACCGTTGAGCCCGGTGATGTCGCAAAAAACATCGTACAGCGGGATCAAAGCATAGCCGAAGCCGAACATGAGTACGGTTACCCCGAGCAGCTTCATGCCGAGGCGCCGGTTCGCTTTGTCCTGTGCGTCCCTCATTGCCAAAAGCGACTCAGAATGAAGCCGACATAGAACACGACGACGAGCGTACCGAGGATGGCCGCGGTACGTACCGCGGCCCGCCGGCGGCTGTCGTTGTCGTCATCACCCACGTCGAACCCATCCGTTTGTTAGCGCATTCCACCTTCGATCGACGCCGGTGCCGGCGGGGTCGTGAAGCTGTGATACGGCGGCGGGGACGGCAGGGTCCATTCAAGACCGTGGGCACCTTCCCATACGTTGTTCGTGGCTTTCTCTCCGCCCTTGACGCACTTCCAGATCACGACGACGAACAGGATCTGCGACAGACCGAACACGAAGCCGCCGATGCTCGAGACCATGTTGAAGTCCGCGAACTGGACGGAGTAATCCGGGATACGTCGGGGCATGCCGGCGAGCCCGAGGAAGTGCTGCGGGAAAAACAGGACGTTGACGGAAATCGTCGACAACCAGAAATGCCATTTCCCGAGCGACTCGTCGTACATGTGGCCGGTCCATTTCGGCAGCCAGAAATACGTTGCCGCGATGAGGGAGAAAATAGCGCCGGTAACGAGCACGTAGTGGAAATGGGCGACGACGAAGTACGTGTCGTGGTACTGGAAATCGACCGGCGTGATGCCGAGCATAAGCCCGGAGAATCCGCCAATCGTGAACAGAATGACGAAGGCGATCGCGAACAGCATCGGCACCTCGAACGTCATCGAGCTTTGCCACATTGTCGCGCACCAGTTGAACACCTTCACTCCGGTAGGTACCGCGATGAGGATCGTCGTGTACATGAAGAACAATTCACCGGCGAGCGGCATGCCAACCGTGAACATGTGGTGCGCCCAGACGATGAACGAAAGGAACGCGATGGCGGCGCTTGCATAAACCATCGAGGCATAGCCAAACAGGGGTTTACGCGCGAACGTCGGAATGATCGCCGAGGCAATTCCAAACGCCGGCAGGATCAGAATATAGACTTCCGGGTGACCGAAGAACCAGAAGATATGCTGGAACATGACGGGGTCGCCACCACCGGCCGCGGCGAAAAACGCGGTGCCGAAGAACTTGTCGGTCAGCAGCATCGTCACGCCACCGGCGAGTACCGGAATCGAGGCGATCAGCAGGAACGCCGTGATGATCCACGTCCACACGAACAGCGGCAGTTTCATCAGGGTCATGCCGGGTGCGCGCATATTGAACACTGTAGCGATGATGTTGATCGCGCCGGCGATCGACGAGGCGCCCATGAAGTGAACCGCAAAAATCAGGAACGGGAACGCATCACCGGTCTGCAGCACGAGCGGCGGGTACATCGTCCAGCCGCCTGCGGGGCCACCTCCGGGCATGAACAGCGTGCTCAGCAGCAACGTGAAGGCAAACGGCAGAATCCAGAAACTCCAGTTGTTCAGCCGCGGCAGCGCCATGTCCGGCGCGCCAATCATCATCGGGATCAGCCAGTTCGCGAAACCCGTCCAGGCCGGCATGACCGCGCCGAAAATCATGACCAGCGCGTGCAAGGTCGTCATCGAATTGAAGAATTGCGGATCGACGAACTGCAGCCCCGGCTGAAACAACTCGAGGCGGATGATCATCGCCATCGCGCCGCCAATGAAGAACATGACGAGCGAGAAGATCAGGTACATCGTCCCGATGTCCTTGTGGTTCGTCGTAAACAACCACCGCTTCAGACCGGTCGGGTGATGATCGTGATCGTCGTGATGTGCGTCGTGTGCTGCTGCCTCACTCATGGCGTAACCTCAACTCGTAGTCCTGATTTTGTTCAATTCTGATCCGCGGGGATCGATGATTAATTGGCGGCGACGGCCGGTTCTTTCATCGATGCAACCCAGGCCTCGTATTCCGCTTGCGAGACGGCCTTGACGACAACCGGCATGAAGCCGTGGTCTTTGCCGCAAAGCTCTGCGCATTGCCCGCGATAGACACCTTCCTTCTCGATCGTGGCCCACGATTCGTTGATGAAACCCGGAATCGCGTCGCGCTTCCAGCCGAGGTCCGGCACCCACCACGAGTGGATGACGTCACCCGCGGTGGTCAGGAAGCGGATTTTCTTGTTCACCGGGACAACGACGTAGTTGTCGACGTCGAGCAGGTAATTTTCGACGGTCGCCGGGTCGATACCGGATCCGAGCGTACGCGCTTCATTGCTGTCCTGGGTGATCGTGCTGTAGAAGTTGACCCCGTCGTCGATGTATTCGTAGTGCCATTTCCACTGATAACCGGTGACCTTGATGGTCATATCGGCTTTCGAGACGTCTTCCATCATGATCAGTGCTTTTGTTGCCGGTACGGCCATGCTGACGAGCACGATGAGCGGCAGAATTGTCCAGACAACCTCGACGACGGTACTTTCATGCCACTGCGCGGCGACGGCGCCCTGCGACTTGCGGAATTTGAAAACGGAATAGAAGATTGCGCCAAATACGCCGATGCCGATGACGACGCAGACCCACAGGATCAGCATGTGCAGGTCGTAGATCTGGTTGCTGAATGGGGTCACCCCACGCGGCAGATTCAGCCCCCACTCGGCCAGCGCGATGCCCGGCAAAAAAGCGAGTATGGACCCAAGCAGCATCGCGCTGCGTAACTTCGTGAATAGTGACGTCATCTTCCCTCCTGCCCCACTGCAGACATACCGCAGCGCGAGATTAGCGCTTCTCGATCTTGAAAAATTGACGAGAATCCAAAATTCGTTGTTTCGATGCAGCGGGAGACGATATTCGTCGCGCGCAGCGTATGAACAAGCCGACAAGTTTGTTCATGATTCCGGTCCAACCCGCCCATTCTAGCGGTTTTTCTCTATCGCGTTAATCAGTTCTGACGCCAACGCTTCACGTTCGCCGTTCGTAAGGAAATGCCCGACTTCCACGAAGCGCCCGTGGGACGCGATCGACAAGCGACTCGGGTACCAGCGGCGCGGGGAATGGGACAGCTCGACACGGGCCCAGGCGCGTTCGAATTCCTCACGGGTATCCGGCCGGTTACGGCCTTTTTCGACGACGACGCGTTCCGGGAACAGCGAAATTACTTCGCGGTTTTCACCATCGCGCAGCACGATGTAGAACGCAATGGCGACCGCGAGCGCCTCGAGGCCGGAAAAAGGCAGCACGAGAGGATAGCCATGGGCGTAGAACCATGCGCCGATCGCAATGCTGACGATAGTGACCGCGGTGATGAATATCTTCGCTTCGCCCCAGGTCATCGATCGGGTTGGCTGAACCACCCAGCGCGCGTCGCAGTCGGTGGCGTCGAGAATTCGCTGGATCATGACCCTGATACGCGTCAAACCGTGCCTTAGGCTTGCGGCCACAGGCGGCGCAGGCCGGAGGCCAGCTGCGGATCGATTGCCGGGTCGTTGTGCGGCAGCCAGGGCTGTACCCCGAGCAGGGGCGCCGGCATGCGAGCATCGAGGCTTGCGATCGATTCGTCCGCGTAGACGTAATCGGGGTCGATGATATTCGCGATCCAGCCGCATAATTCGAGACCATCGGCAACAATCACCTCGGCGCTCAGCAATGCGTGGCTGATACCGCCGAGGCGGATACCACACACGAGAATTACGCGCAGATCGAGTTGTCGCACGATATCGGCACTTTGCAGCTGCGGACCGAGGGGCACGCGCCAGCCCCCGATGCCCTCGACGACGACGACGTCCGCGGCGGCGCTGCAGGCGGCAAACGCGCGGGTGATTGGCTCGAGCGTCAGCTCGGCTCCGCTGATTCGCGCAGCGATGTCAGGCGATGTCGGAGCGTCGAGGAGACAGGGATTTATGTCGGCATAGTGCAGACCAGGCGCGCTGCAGGCGAGCAAGGCGAGCGCATCGTCGTTGACCGGTCCGTCCGCTCCGGGTCGTGAACCGGCGGCCACCGGCTTCATGCCGACAGCGCGATACCCGGAACGGTTCAACCACGTAACGATGGCCGAACTCAATCTCGTCTTGCCGACCTCGGTGTCGGTGCCGGCGATGAATACGTGTCGGTTCACGGGCCTGTCCGCCGCGCGATATCCGCGAACGGAAACGTCGCGACCGTGCTGCCATCCTGCGCGCGTGTACCCGGTTGCGGGCGCCAGGCATGGGCATACACGACTTCATAAGTAGCGGGTAATTTGCCGTTTTCGCGAAAGCGTTCGTAGGCCTCGGCCATGCGCTGCAGTTCTCTGCGCGTCGAAAGACCACGACGCCGTGCGGCGAGCGTATTGATGGCGCCGATACCGCGCAGATCGCGCATGACGGCGTACACATCGGGATAGGTAACGGTGATGCGATCGCACTCGAGCACCGGGCTGGAGAAGCCGGCGCGCACGAGCGCGTCACCGACATCGTGCATATCGATAAAGCGGTTCACGCGTGGCGTATCGTCGACGCTCGCCCAGGACTCGCGCAGTTCGTGCAGCGTATCGGGGCCGAGGCTCGAAAATATAAACAGGCCGTCGGGTCGCATGACGCGCGCGCATTCGTCGAATACGGCGTCGAGATCGTTGCACCACTGAAATGTAAGGCTGGAGAAAACGAGATCGAACGAGCGATCGGCGAATGGCAGGCGTTCGGCTTCGGCGCAGACGTAGTTTCGGCGCGATCGCCAGCGCGGCGCTTTCGCGCGTGCGGCGCGCAGCATCGCCGGTGCAAAATCGGCGAGGGTTATCCGGGAGCGCGGGTAGTGCTTTGCAAGGGTTTGCGCGCAATAGCCGGTACCGGCGCCGATATCGAGGAGCGTACGCGGGGTAAGCGTCATCACCCCGAGAGACTCCGTGAGGTGATCGACGACGTGGCGTTGTAAAGCCGCGTGTTCATCGTAACTCGCAGCGGCGCGATTAAATGCGGAACGCGCGTGGCGTTTTTCGATCAGCGTGTCGTTGTCGTCATTCATGCTGATGCAGTCGCCGTGGTATCGCGCAAGCTGTGAGCGAGGCGATCGAGATCGTCACGCGTGTGCGCGGCTGATAGACACAAACGCAAGCGCGCGGTGCCGGCCGGCACGGTCGGCGGTCGTATCGCGCGCACGTAAATTCCGCTATCGCGCAAGGTGCGGGCGATCCTCAGGGCGTCGCGTTCCTCGCCGATCATAAACGGCTGGATTGGAGTCGATGACGGCATTAAGGGCAGGTCCGGAACCAGCGATTTGAAATACGCGATATTCGATTCCAGTCGCGCAACGGGAGTGCGGTCGTGCGCTATCAGTTCGAGCGCCGCCAGGGTTGCCGCGGCGATTGCCGGCGGTGGCGCCGTATCGTAGATGAACGTTCGACTCGTCTGGATCAATGTATCGATTAACGCCGCGCTGCCGACAACAGCGGCGCCGGCAGTTCCCAGTGCCTTGCCGAATGTCACGATGTGAACGGGCATGTCGTCGTGCGCGAGTCCGCATCCGACTGCGGCGCCGCGGCCATCGCCGAGTACACCGAAGCCGTGTGCGTCGTCGCCGATCAGCGTAGCGTTGAACTCTCGGGCGAGAGAAGCGATTTCCGGCAGCGGTGCGATGTCGCCGTCCATGCTGAATACCGTATCGGTGATGATCCACTTGCGCCCGTCACCGGCGCGCGCGAGTTGTCCGGCGAGGTCGCTTGTGTCTGCGTGCCGGTAGCGATGGGACTTCGACCGGCTCAGGGTCACGGCGTCGATCAATGACGCATGGTTGAGGCGGTCCTGGAAGACGTGGTCGTGACGCCCGATCAACGCACTGATCGTACCGAGATTCGCGAGATAGCCGGAAGAAAACAATAATGCCGCTTCGGCGTGCATGAACGACGCGAGGCGTTGTTCAAGTTCGGCGTGGATTACGCTGCGACCCGACAGCAGTGCGGACCCACCGGATCCGATTCCGTAGCGCTCGATCGCCGCGTGCGCGCTCGCACTCAGCGCCGCATGGTTCGCGAGACCGAGATAATCGTTGCTGCAGAAATTGACGAGCGTATCGCCGTCAATATCGATACTGCGACCTTGCGATGATGCGTTCGGTTCGAGCGTTCGATAACGGTTTTCTTGCTTCGTTCGCGCAATGCTTGCCGATAACTGCTCTTCGAGCACGTCCATGTGTGTGCGTGCCCGCGGCGGAATTAATGGGCGCTCGCGCGAAGGCCAAGCTTGTCGAACAGTGCGCGGTCGGCATCGGCAACCGGGTTGGGGGTCGTCAGCAATTGTTCGCCGTAAAAAATCGAATTCGCGCCGGCGAAAAAGCACAGGGCCTGGGCTTCGTCACTCATTGACTCGCGACCGGCCGACAGGCGGACGTAGGATTCCGGCATCATGATGCGGGCCGCGGCGATCATGCGAATCATGTCGAGTGGTTCGATGTCCGGTGTGTCATCAAGGGGCGTACCGCTCACCTTCACGAGTAAATTAATAGGCACACTTTCGGGGTGTTGCGGCAGGTTCGCGAGGTTGATCAAGAGACCCGCGCGGTCCGTACGCGTTTCACCCATGCCGACGATACCGCCGCAGCAGACATTGATCCCCGCGTCGCGGACGCTTTCCAGCGTATCGAGGCGATCCTGGTAAGTGCGGGTGGAAATAATCTCGCCGTAGAATTCAGGTGACGTGTCGAGGTTATGGTTGTAGTAGTCGAGACCGCTGGCTTTGAGTCTTTCCGCCTGACCGGGTTTCAGCATGCCGAGCGTGACGCAGGATTCCATGCCGAGATCTTTTACGGCCTCGATCAGTTCCGCGACTTTTTCGAGGTCACGATCCTTCGGTGAGCGCCACGCGGCACCCATGCAAAAGCGGGTCGCGCCGTTCGCGCGGGCAGTTTCGGCGGCGGCGCGCACGGTGGCAACATCGAGCAGGGAATCTGCTTCGACACCGGTATCGTAGCGCGCACTTTGCGGACAATAAGCGCAGTCCTCGGGGCAGCCGCCCGTCTTTATGTTCAACAGCGTACTCAGCTGTACTTCGTTCGGATCGAAATGGTGTCGATGGATGGATTGTGCCTCGAACAGCAAATCGTTCAGTGGTCGTTCCAGCAACGCCGTGACTTCTTCGACGGTCCAGTCGTGTCGGTAGCCGGGACGCGCGGCGTCGGTTGCTTGTCGGGTCAGGGGCGTTGCCATAAGGTATCAATCCAGTTAAGTCGACAGGGAGGTCGATTTGATGAAAGCCACAATCCAACGGTCAACATTAGACGATGGTCTGAAACCTTACAACTGGACAAAGTTTGTTCAGCCAGGGTGGCTATTGTCCGGCGGACACCGGCGCTGCGTACTTTGCGGCGACCACGCCGGTGACATTGCGATGTGTGATGGGTGCTGCGCGGATCTGCCGTGGCGCGATCGTCCCTGGCAGAAGCGTCTCGCGGGAATCGACACGATCGTCGCGTGCTTCGAATTCGGATATCCGATCCGCGAGTTGTTGCATCGCGCGAAATACGGCCGTGATATCGCTATCGCGTGCTTGCTCGGCGAATTATTTGTGACTCGTCTCCGGATGCTTGGACACACCCCTGCCCGGCCGGTCGCGCTATTCCCCGTACCGATGGCTCGCCGACGCCTCCTCGTGCGCGGGTACAACCAGGCCATCGCCATCGCGGAACCCATATCGTCAGTATTTTCGATACCTATAGACGTAGTAAGTATTTACAAACGTCGAGGACTGCCGCCCCAGTCAAAACTCGATGCCGCGAGCAGACGAACGAATATTCGCCGCGCGTTTATTGCCCGAGGACAACCCGGCGTCGATTCCGCGATCGTCATTGACGACGTGATAACTACCGGCGCCACGGTCCAGGCGATGGCTCGCACATTGCGCGCAGCCGGGGTGCGGAACGTACACGTCTGGGCACTCGCGGCCGTCGCGTGAACGGCGGCTCGAGGAGCAGTTGGATTTCGCGGGCCCGTGCAAACGGACGGCCCGACCGACGTTATCGGGCCGTCGGGTACGCCGGATGATCACGTATCGAGATTTGTCACCGACAGCGCATGCTCTTCGATAAACAGGCGACGGGGTTCGACCTGATCGCCCATCAGCGTAGAGAATATTTCATCGGCCGCAACCGCATCCTCAATCTGTACCTGCACGAGGTTTCGTGTTTCGGCATCCATTGTCGTATCCCACAGCTGTTCGGGGTTCATTTCACCGAGCCCCTTATAACGCTGGACATGCACGAGTCGGCGCGATTCGTTAAGCAACAACTCGAGCCCTTGCCGCAGTGATCCCGCGGGATTCACGGTATCACCACGTTTGACGTTGAGCGCCGCTTGCGGTGAATCGAGAATTTCTCCCATCGTTGCAAGACGTTTGTACTCCGGGGAGGAGAAAAATTCCCGATTGAACCGGTGCTCGGTTGCGAGTCCGTGCTGCGTGATCGTAATCACGATCGTCCAGTTGTCCGGGGTACGGAAATCGACGGCGCTCGTAATTGAGATCGAGCTGTCGGCACGCTCAACGAGCAGACTCGTCAGCCCATCGACATACCGGCCGAGGCGTTCTTCGTCCGCTTCGGCCGGCTGGTCGAGCGGCGCAATGCGGCGCATCCCCTGCAGGATCAGCGGATCGTAGCGGCTGCTCAGCCGATTCATGATGTCTTTCAGTTTCAGGTATTGCCCGGCCAGTTCGGTAATCCGCACGACATCGAGCACTTCGCCATTGAGTTCGAATGCCGCGTTTTCCGTGGCCAGTTCGAGCACATATTGATCGAGCTCTGCGTCATCCTTCAGATAGCGTTCCTGCTTACCCTTTTTGACCTTGTACAGCGGCGGCTGCGCGATATAAACGTGCCCGCGTTCTATCAATTCACGCATTTGACGGTAGAAAAACGTCAACAGCAAAGTGCGAATATGAGAACCGTCGACGTCCGCGTCGGTCATGATGATGATGCGATGGTACCGCAGCTTCGACGGGTCGTATTCGTCGGCGCCGATACCGCAGCCCAGCGCGGTGATCAGGGTCGCAACCTCGCTCGACGACAACATTTTGTCGAAGCGGGCCTTCTCGACGTTCAGGATCTTGCCTTTGAGCGGCAGGATTGCCTGATAGCGACGATGCCGCCCCTGCTTTGCCGAACCGCCGGCGGAATCACCCTCGACGATAAACAATTCGGACTTCGCCGGATCACGTTCCTGGCAATCGGCGAGTTTCCCCGGCAAACCCGCGATATCGAGCGCCGTTTTGCGTCGGGTGAGTTCACGGGCCTTGCGTGCCGCTTCACGTGCTCGAGCGGCATCGATGACCTTGGCCATGATGACTTTCGCGTCCTGCGGTCGTTCGAGCAGAAACGCGTTCAGATGCTCGGCAAGGACGGATTCGACCGCGCCTTTCACCTCGCTCGACACGAGTTTTTCTTTCGTCTGTGACGAGAATTTCGGATCCGGTACTTTTACCGACAGGACCCCGGTCAATCCTTCGCGTACATCTTCACCGGTTACGGTTACCTTGTTTTTTGCCGCAAGCCCCTCTTTCTCTATATAGGTGTTCAACGTTCTTGTGAGGGCTGAGCGGAAGCCGGCCAGATGGGTACCGCCGTCTCGCTGCGGAATGTTATTCGTGTAGCAGAATATATTTTCCTGGTACGAGTCATTCCATTGCAGTGCGAGCTCTACCTGAACCCCCTCGCGCTCGTCATTTAAATGGATAACCGCTTCGTGCAGGGTCGTTTTTGTGCGATTCAAATGGCTGACGAACGCCGCAATGCCGCCCTGATACTCGAAGGTGTCGGATTTTCCGTTGCGATCGTCGCGCAGATTGATTTTCAGTCCGGAATTCAGGAAAGAAAGTTCGCGCAAACGGCTGGCCAGAATGTCGTAATGGAACTCGATGTTATGGAAAATGTTCGCGCTCGGCACGAACGTAATCTCGGTACCGCTCCGGTCGGTTTCGCCGATGGCTTTCAGATCGCTTGTCGGGACACCGTTTGTGTAGCTCTGCTGCCAGATTGCCCCGTCCTTGTGAATCATCAGCTCGAGGGATTCGGACAATGCGTTCACGACGGAAACGCCGACCCCGTGAAGCCCCCCGGAAACCTTGTAGGAATCGTCATCGAATTTACCGCCGGCGTGAAGTGTCGTCATAATGACTTCGGCGGCGGACGTGTTCTCTTCTTCGTGGAAGTCGACCGGGATACCCCGACCGTCATCGATAACCGTGACGGAGTTGTCCGACCGGATCGTGACATCGACGGTCGTACAGTAGCCTGCCAGTGCCTCATCGACGCTGTTGTCGACCACTTCGAAAACCATGTGGTGCAAACCCGTACCATCGTCCGTGTCGCCGATGTACATACCGGGGCGTTTGCGTACGGCATCGAGGCCTTTGAGGACCTTGATGTTCGATGAGGTATATTTCTTTTCCTCTGCCATTCTCGACTCCTGATTCCTATGCGGCACTGAGGACGCCGTGTTCCACGTGGAACAGTCGCGATGCGCCAATCAATTCCGGTGGTAAGTCTGTTGCCTCGATTGCGGTGAAAAAGCACTGGGCTTTTGTTGCCAGCAACGAGTCGACAGCGCGCTGCCGGGCGTCCCGATCGAGCTCTGATGCAAGGTCGTCGATCAGGAGAATCGGCTTTTCAGCGGCGAATTGTCCGAGGTAGTGCGCCTGGGCGCTGATAATCGCACTTATTATAAGCTTTCCCTGCCCTCTTGATACGATTGATTTTGCCGTGTTGCCGTCGATCCGGATGCGGAGTTCGGCGCGGTGGGGGCCGCTGGACGTATTACCATTATCATAGTCTCTCGGCCGACTGTGCTCGAGCGATTGCAGTAAGGTTTCGCCTTCCGGCCAGCCACGACGATACTCGAGCGTCAGTTCACCAATTCCACGGCACAATGGCGAATCGTCGAGAAATTCATTCACCTTCTCGACACACGCTTTTCGCCATGTATCGAGTTCAGAAGCCGCTTCGGAGAGTTGGTGCTCGAACGCCACGGTCTGCTGAATCGGGGCGCGGCGCCGGAGCAGCGAATTACGTTGCTTCAATGCCCGATGGTAGGTTTTCAGCACGTCCAGATAACGTGGTTCCACGTGGAACAACAGTCGGTCGATCAGTGCCCGGCGATTCGACGGTCCACCGTCGAGTAATAAATGCGATTCCGTATTGAATGTCAGCACCGGCATCAGCCGCGCGACCGCCGAGGCGACCGTCAGATTCTCCCCGTTCAGCTTCAACCGGGTCGAAGAATTCGTTTTCTCTACGCCAATCCGATATTCACGTCCGCTACCGTCGACAAGCACCCCGGTAACAACAAGTGAATCAGAACCGCGGGTAATGACTTCGCGCGCCCGCGACGTCCGGAAAGAGCGGGCCGTCGCCAGATAATGAATGGATTCCAGTAAACTCGTTTTGCCGCTGCCGTTCGCGCCACAAACGACATTCGACATCCCCACGGCGTGCAGTTGCGCGTTGACGATACGGCGCACATGGTGCACCGCCAGATTGGTCAACTCCACCGTTAGCAATAATCCGCGTTGTGGCCGCTCACAAGCGCATTGGCATAATCACGTAGCGGGCAGTTTCGTCTGCGGGATCCTGAATCAGGCAGCTGCTGTTCGAGTCGATGAAATCCACCCGCACGTTTTCGCTTTTCAGAACCCCAAGGACGTCCAGCAAATACGATACGTTGAACCCGATCTCGAGTTCGTCGCCGCTGTACTCCACCTCGATCTCTTCCTCGGCTTCCTCCTGCTCCGGATTGTGCGCAATCGCCATCAACTGGTTATCACTCAAAACGACCCGGACGCCGCGGAATTTTTCGTTCGACAAGATTGACGCGCGTGCGAGACCGGCCTTCAGGACCTCCCGGTTTGCGTACACCTTCTTCTCGCCAGCCCGTGGAATCACGCGTTCATAATCGGGAAACCGGCCATCGACGAGCTTTGTCGTCAACGTCTGACGACTGCTCGTTGCTTTCAGATGGTTCGCGCCAATCGCGATCCGGATCGCCTCATCATCTCCCGACAGCATTCGCATCAACTCGACGACGCCTTTACGGGGTACGATAATCTGTCGGTCTTCGCCACCGCCAACGTCGAGTGGTCGGTCGCATAGCGCCAGGCGATGCCCGTCGGTCGCAACCGTCCGAATGATCCCGTCCTTCAACTCGAACAACAATCCGTTCAGGTAATAACGGACATCCTGATGCGCCATCGCAAACTGCGTTCCTTCGACCAGCGCACGCAAAGTGTCCGCGCTGAGTTCAAAGTCGACGAAAGTGTCGAAGCCACCGATGCTGGGGAATTCCGCCGCCGGTTGGGTCGCGAGCAGGAACCGGCTGCGACCCGATTGCAATTTCACTTTTTCGTCCTGGATCGCAAACGTCAAACTCGCTTCCGCCGGTAATGCCCGGCAGATGTCGAGAAATTTTCGTGCCGGCACCGTGATCGTGCCGGACTGCGCAACCGCGGCAGTCAACCCGACAACGATTTCAACCTCCATGTCCGTCGCCGTCAACGTAACCGTACCGTCGTCCTCAGCAGCTACAAGTACGTTGCCGAGGATCGGCAGGGTCTGACGGCGTTCGACGACGTTATTGATTGCCTGCAGCGGTGCAAGCAACTCCTCTCTAGTAATGGTAAGTTTCATGATTAATTACCAGTTATTATGTCTATTACGCTCTAACAGTTCTGTGGATAACCTATTTTTTGTTTTAATAATTAACCACTTACTGATTTTTTCTCGACGGTATAACGCGCCTGCTTCAAGCTTTCAGCCTGTTAGTCAATTGTGGATAACTTCGACCTTCTCGGAACCCGGCAGGTTGCTGTGCTAGTTATCCACAGCTGTTCATGTCGTTAGGATTCTTTCCAGATTGACGAAGTCTTCATTGATTCGCGATTCGCTGCGGCGCAAATCCGCAATCTTGCGGCATGCATGGATCACGGTGGTATGGTCGCGACCGCCGAATGCGTCACCGATTTCCGGTAAGGAATGGTTCGTCAGTTCCTTCGCCAGCGCCATGGCAATCTGCCGTGGACGCGCGATCGAACGGCTGCGACGTTTCGACAACAGGTCGGCGACACGCATTTTGTAGTACTCGGCGACGGTCTTCTGGATATTTTCTATCGTCACCATGCGGTCCTGCAGCGCCAGCAAGTCCTTCAACGCTGCTTTCGCGAATTCGAGCGTAATACTCTGACCGGTAAAATGGGAATTCGCGATGAGCCGGTGCAAGGCCCCCTCGAGTTCGCGAATATTCGACTTGAAACGCTTGCCGACGAAAAACGCAACCTCGTCGGGTAGCGCTATCCCCGTCTGTAACGCCTTGCGCATGAGTATCGCCACCCGGGTTTCGAGCTCCGGCGGCTCGATGGCAACGGTCAATCCCCAGCCAAAACGCGATTTCAAGCGTTCTTCAACGCCCGATACTTCCTTCGGGTAGCGATCGCAGGTCAGGATGATCTGTTGCTGGCCTTCGAGTAAGGCATTGAAAGTGTGAAAGAATTCTTCCTGAGAACGTTCCTTGCCGGCGAAAAACTGGATATCGTCGATGAGTAAGGCGTCGACGGAGCGATAAAAGCGTTTGAAATCGCTGATCGTATTGTGCTGCAGGCCCTTGACCATATCCGCGACGAACCGCTCCGAATGCAGATAAACGACTTTCGCCTGCGGACGGTTCGCGACGAGCAAATTACCGACCGCGTGCATTAAGTGCGTTTTGCCCAGCCCGACACCACCACAAATAAATAACGGATTGTAGGCCCGACCCGGGTTTTCCGCGATTTGCAACGACGCCGCGCGTGCGAGTTGATTCGATTTGCCCTCGACGAAGTTCTCGAACGTGAAATCGCTTTTCAGGCGACTGTTGAACTTCGAACGGTTCGTCGGCTCCGCTGCCCCACTCACCTGCACCGTGGCCGGCGTACTGTCTGTCGTATCACCGCCTGGCGTGTCCGTCGCGCATTCCGCACTGCCGATGCCGAGCGACATCGCCGGTGGTCCGTCCGGCGCAATTTCAAGCAGCAGGCTTTCGATGCGTGCCGAGTACTTGTCGCGGATCCAGTCGAGGACAAACCGATTCGGTGCGAGTAACTGTAATTCTTCCTTGTTCTCAACGACATGCAGTGGACGTATCCACGTGTTGTACTGTTGAGAAGTCAGCTCCGCCTCAAGTTGCTTGAGGCATTTCTGCCAGACTGCCGGGTTCACTGACGCTTCCTTTGTCAAAGTAAAATGGGTGGACGCTGAGACCGGCCGAGTGTAACTGCCCTGTATGGAGTTATCCACAACTGACCTCAAGGCGCCCTGAATTGACATCGTTGAATCACCGCGCGTACAATCCGCCGGCTCTGCGAGCTGTTAAAACACCTTGTTTAACCGACGAAAACCTAGCCTGGCCGAATCATGAAAAGAACATTCCAACCGAGTCGATTGAAACGTGCGCGACGCCACGGATTCCGCGCCAGAATGGCCACGAAAGCCGGTCGCCGGGTAATCAAGGCGAGACGTGCGAAAGGCCGGGCCCGCCTGACCTCATAAGCCCCGTGTCACGCCGCCGGGAGCAGGCGTTCGACAAATCCATGCGGTTGCTCTCCACTACCGATTTCCGGCAAGTATTCAGCGCCGGCAAACGATACCGCGGCAACGAGTTTACCGTTATTGCCCGCGCTAACGATCTCGATCTTCCCCGCCTCGGTCTCGCTATTTCGCGCCGCAGCGCGGCACGCGCGGTTGATCGTAATCGCCTCAAACGACTCGTGCGGGAAAATTTCCGCACCACGGCGGTCCGGCTTCATCCCGTAGACATCGTTGTTCAGGCAACGCCATCGGCACGCCACCGAACGAACGCACTGCTACTCAAAGCTCTCGATGAAGCCTGGCAGCGACTCGCGCTAATCAAACCTTAACCGTCGAACCCGGACACCGAATCAGCTGACATTTCAATGGACAATACGCGCCTGTTTTTGTTTATCGCTCTATCTTTCGTCTCGTTGATGCTGTGGGACGCCTGGCAACGCGACTACCATACCCCTGAGACAGTCGCCGCCGAACCCGGGGCAGCCGCACAACCCACCGATACACCCCAAATCGACATCGACGCGCCGTCCGCACCACCGCCGGGTGCCACGCCCGACGTGCCGACCCCGCAACGACCCCTGACTTTCGAGCCGCTCACGACGGCCACCGGCGACGTCGTTACGGTTCACACCGATGTCCTCGAACTGAATATCAATCTGCTCGGCGGTGGCATCTCCCGCGCATCGCTGACGCAATACCCCGTCGAACTCGACGAACCGGACAATCATTTCGCTTTGCTCGACAACATACCGGGCCGCCTGTTCATCCACCAGGGCGGTCTCAAGGGAACCGGCGACGCCCCGGATCACCGCGCACGCTACGTCGCCGAGGCGGAGCACTACGAGTTATCGCCGGGCCAGGACGAAATCACCGTCACCCTGCGTTGGGCCGCCGGCGAAGCGCTCGATGTCCTGAAACGTTACACGTTGCGCCGCGGCAGTTACCTTGTCGACGTCGACTATGTCGTGACTAACAACGGTACGGAAATCTGGAACGGTCGCGGTTACGAACAACTGCAACGCGAAAAGCCCGAATCTAAACGAGGTCTCATCTATACGTTCACCGGCGCCGCGCTTTCCACGCCCGAAAAGCGCTATCAAAAATACGATTACGATGACCTCGAAGACACGCCGCTCAATGTCGATGTCGAAGGCGGCTGGGTTGGCGTACTGGAACATTACTTCGTCAGCGCCCTGTTACCGACACCCGCGAATTCGAGTCACTTTTATTCGTTGATCCTCGACGATACGCGCTACGCCGTGGGCTTCTGGGGTCCGCCGATGAGCCTTTCGCCCGGTGACAGTGGCGCGTTTCATTCTTCCGTATACATCGGACCGAAACTGCACGAAGTCCTGCGCGATATTGCTCCCGGTCTTGAGCTGACGGTTGATTTCGGCGTCCTGTGGTTTATCGCGAAACCATTATTTGTCGCGCTCGATTTCATCCACAAGCTGACGGGCAACTGGGGTATTGCGATCATCATCATCACGCTGTCCCTGAAGCTCCTGTTCTATCCGCTGTCCGCTGCCGGGTATCGTTCAATGGCAAAAATGCGCAAGGTCCAGCCGCGCATGATGGCGATGAAGGAACGCTACGGCGGCGATCGTACGCGCATGAACCAGGCGATGATGGAGCTGTACAAGGAAGAGAAGATCAACCCGCTAGGGGGTTGTTTGCCGATCCTGATCCAGATCCCGGTGTTTATTTCCCTGTACTGGGTACTGCTCGAAAGCGTCGAAATGCGCCAGGCACCGTTTGGTTTGTGGATCCACGATCTCTCGGCCAAGGATCCGCTCTACATTTTGCCTCTGATCATGGGGGTCAGTATGTGGATCCAGCAAAAACTGAACCCCGCGCCGATGGATCCGGTGCAACAAAAAGTCATGCAGGTGCTGCCGTTCGCGTTCACGATTTTCTTCATGTTCTTCCCGTCCGGACTCGTACTGTACTGGGTCGTGAACAACATCCTGTCGATTGCCCAGCAATGGCACATTACGCGCAGTATCGAGAGCGCGGAGAAATCCTGAACCGCGTCGTGTGCGGCTAGATGCGCGTCGAAGACACGATCGCCGCAATAGCAACCGCGCCTGGCCAGGGCGCCGTCGGTATCGTCAGGATCTCGGGTCCGGACGTCCGCGAGATTGCCCGGCAAATCGTTGCCGGCGTACCACCGCCACGCTACGCACGTTACGGAACCGTTACCGATCCTCTCGGCCGCGCAATCGACGATGCCGTTGTGATCTATTTCGCCGCGCCCGCGTCGTTCACCGGTGAAGACGTCCTCGAAATCCAGACGCATGGCGGCAACATCGTTACCCGCGACGTGCTCAACGCCGCGCTTGCGGCCGGTGCCCGGTCGGCGTTGCCGGGCGAATTCACGCAGCGCGCATTTCTTGGTGGCAAAATCGACCTGATCCAGGCCGAAGCGATCGCCGATCTGATCACGAGTACCTCGTCGCGCGCCGCTCGTCTTGCGCACCAATCACTCAGCGGCGATTTCTCGGCGCTCGTGAGCAGTCTGAACGAAACCCTGAAGGCGGTGCGCGTGCATCTCGAAGCATCGATTGATTTTCCGGATGAGGGTATATCCCCGGCGGGCCTGACCGCGCTCGCCGAACAAACCGCGAGCGTGCGGGCGCAAATCAACTCGCTGCTCGCTACCGCGAGAACCGGCGCGCGTTTGAACAGCGGCATCGATATCGCGATCGTTGGCGAACCGAACGTCGGTAAATCAACGTTATTAAATCGCCTCGCCGGCAGTGAACGCGCGATCGTTCACACGACTCCCGGTACCACCCGCGACGTACTCACTGTAGAACTCGATATCGGCGGGCTCAGTGCTCGCGTGCACGATACCGCAGGCATCCGTGATACCGAAAATCCGATCGAACTTGAAGGTGTCAGGCGCGCCCGGCAACAAATCGCCGACGCTGATGCGGTGCTCCATGTGTTCACGCAAGACAGCTCACCACAAGCCCTCCTCGGTGAACTCAACGTGCCGGTATTCGCGGTCCGTAACAAGATTGATCTGACCGGGGAGCCGCCGTCAGTCGAGGTCGACGGCAATCGTTATCAACTCGCGGTTTCCGCGAAAATGGATATCGGTATCGATCTGCTGCGTGAGGCGGTGCTCGACGCATTCGAACTGTCCGGTGACGCCGCCGACAGTGTCGTACTCGCGCGCGAACGACATCTCGCGGCACTCGCCGAGGCTGCTGATGCGCTGCAATTCGACCACGCTGCGCTGTATGAACAATCACCGGAACTCGGCGCCGAGCAGTTGCGCCTCGCCGGCGACGCGCTGACCCGGCTGACCGGTGAATTTACGAGTGAGGATCTGCTCGGAGAAATTTTCTCGACATTCTGTCTCGGCAAGTAGCCTTCGACCCCCGGGTCACTGCTCCGTGAGCAACTGAAAGTATTCCCAGATGTCGGTTCCGTCACCCAGCGTGATCCGGTCGTGGGCTTTTTTCAACGGCAGGAACAGCGCGCCCTTATCGGACCGTACGCCCGGATACGAGCCTGAATCAAGGTTGATCCAGCCCCAATCACCGCCGTAAAAAATCCGGTATACCTCGGCAACATAGCTCCCGAGTGCGCGCGAAACCGGCGCTACGAGTTGTGGATCCGGCTGCTCCTTCTCAAACGTCGCATGCAGCTCGTTGACGATGTCATCGAGGTACTTGATGCTTACCTGCGACCAGTCAAGTTCAACGTCGTAGCGCTCCTGCGCGAAGACGACAAATTCCTCCGCCCACTTGCGTGCATTACCGCCGAGCGTGCTGTCGGTTTCAAAGTCCGGCACAGGATCGGCAGCAAACGCCATGCTGCTCACGAACATGAAAAAACACGCCGTGAAGTACCGTAATCCTGCGCGAAAGCTTACCAGCTGGTTTTTGTATTCAATCATTATCTGTCGACTCAAAGGCCTCATGGGTTCGTTCCACGAACGTGTCACGATCGATGCCGCGGACAAAGCGCAACTGCGGCGGTTTCACCTGTTTGACATAACGCGGTGTGTCGGAGAATTCACCGTGCGCGATAAATTCCGGGTAAACGGAGATACACAGCAATACGCTCGTGAAAGCGAGCGCGAATTGCCAGCGCTGGCGACTCCTGAGATTCGTCGCGACATGCAAACAGACCCAAAGCGTGACCGCCAACAGCGCGAAGCTCGCGGCGAGACCGATCGCCGCACTGAGCCAGGGACTCAGCGTATTGAACAGTACAACTTCATAGGCGAATACAATCGCGCTCTGTATCAACAGGTATAACAGTACGAGTGCCAGCTGTGTTTGCAAGCGCCCTTCGTGTTTTGCAATCCGTCCGATAATCGCGAGAAAAATTGCCACCGCCGTCGCGGCACTGAAAACGCTGAACAGCCCGATACCGATTTGGCCCCACTCGATCCCCGCATAGGAGGTCAGCCATAGTTCGGCCACCGTGACCGCGGCCACCGTGATAATCAGCAACCCGAGTACCGCGAGCGTTCCCGCACAATTGATCAAACCGTCGAGCCCTCCCACCCGCACGGTTTCGGCTACCGGATGGCCGGGCAGATAGAATCGAACCTGCGCCCGGCCGAGGCTGCAGGTGTCGCCCGAGACGAGCGCTATCCGCGACCCCGAGCCCTTTCGATCCGAGCGGATCCCGTTGAGACTCGCGTTGTCGATGAGCAGCGGATTACCCTGCGCGTCGCCTTCCAGTACGGCATGATGCGGACTGACGGTCTCGTCGGTCAGGATCACATCGTTGTCGAACGCCCGCCCGATGGTGATGCGATCACCGTTGACCCGATGGCGTTCAATTGTATGCCCGCCGCGGCTGACGATCTCGACGACTACTTCCATGCGATTGAACCAATGAACTTGCCGAGGAACCGCTGCGCGTATTCGGGTACGACCCCCGCCATCGTGAAATGACTGATCAGTGAGCTCCTGCCGTCGTGAACGGAAATACCGAAGTAAAGCACGTCATATATGCCACGATAGCGTCGATACTCACGCACGCAAAACGTCATCTTCGTTACTATCGTCGCACCCGATTTTGCCCGGGTGTTCACGAAGTCGTCGACGCAACTGAAATTCGTAACATCACTCTTGCCGGCGTCGTTATCGGGATACGTATTCGCAATCTTTTCCCGCAGCATGTTGTAGAACTGGAACGAATTGAGGCGTACGGATTCGAGCCAGTTGAACTGATAGACGATATTTCCCGTGTTGAAATCGTGCGACAGATAAATCTGATCTTCGCTGTTGCACGTCGTCGCGGAATGCTGATACTCGATTTCCGGATCGTCGTCGACATAACCCCAGCACTTGATAAATGTCGAGATCTCACGCGGTACACTCGCACGGCCGAACTCCGTACTGCCCCATTCCGAATCGATCAGGGCGCCGAGCAGCGTGCGCTGGTTTTCCTCCAGTTGCGCCGTGATCGCCGAATCGAAATCACCCGGGGTGAGTACCGTACCGGCGGCGCGAGCGAGAAAACCGGAAAGGCGGTTCAGCGGGATCAGAAAGCTGAGCTGGTTGCCCGCGGTCGCGACGTTGACCCCGATCACCCGGCCGTTTGCATTAAGCACGGGGCCGCCGCTCATACCCGGATTGACGGACCCGGAAAAATGAATTCTTTCGTACGCGCTGTGCGCCGTGATCCCGTTGTAGGTGCCGGGAACTACCGTCCAGCCGAGATCGTGCGGGTTACCGATGGAGTAAATTGCTTCTCCTTGCGCCGGTAACGCGTCACCCAACTCGAGGAAATAGCCGGGCGGGTCGGCACGTTTCAATAATGCGAGGTCGTTGACCACGTCGAAATTGATCACGTCCAGCGGACCGCTCTCGCCATTGATACGCACGAATTCGACGTAGTAGCGATCGGGGGCTTCGGCATAGGCGGCGACAACGTGGAAATTCGTCACGACGAGACCGTCGGCACTGACGAGAAAACCGGAACCGATTTCGGCCTGCTTGCCGGTTGAACGTTCGATTATGCGGATCTGGTAGATGCGGTCGTTCAATTCACTGAACAGCGACCGTGCGTCCTGCGCGCCGGCAGCGAACGGGATGAGCGCATGCAATGCGAACGCCAGTAACAACGCTACGCTACGTTTCATTCCAACTGGTCGCCCGGGGCTGTTTGAACCTGAAGAGATTATTCCTGCAACTCCCGCTGGTTGTCGTGTAAGCGTACGTCGCACCGCAGAAGTCAGTCTTCGCACTTGCGACCCGGTCCGCATGGCCCCGCACGGACAATTGTGAGTAAAATCAGCGTTCGTCACGACCTGCTGGTGGGAGTCGGAACTGCTTGTCGGTCGGGACGGGCAACGAATCGACCGGGCGAGCGCAAGTTTAGCGTGGATCCGCCCGGGTCGCGAATCCAACTACGGCAGTTTTCCACCGTCAACGGCAGCGCCGGGCACCAGGTTTCCATGAGTATTCAAATCCCGATTTCCTACGGCGAGCTAATCGATAAAATCACGATCCTCGAGATCAAGTTTGCGCGCATCGACGACCCCGGAAAGCGCGCGAACGTCGAGCGTGAGCTCACCGTGCTCAATGATGCCTGGCACCACGCCGGGGTCGATGCCGCGCGTATTGCACCCGCACGTCGGCAGCTGAAAGCGATAAACGAACGTCTGTGGGACATCGAGGACGCTATCCGCGACAAAGAAGCGGCGAAAACGTTCGATGACGCGTTCACGGAACTGGCCCGCAGCGTTTACCAGACGAACGACGAACGTGCCGCGGTAAAGCGAATTATCAACGAGCAGCTCGGTTCCGACCTCATCGAAGAGAAGTCTTATCAGCCCTACTGAACCAGCGTCGATACTCGTCCATGTAACGGGCGATCGGATCGGTGACGCCTTGATCAAATGGCCGGTTATCGTCGCCCTGAAAGCGGCGCTGCCGACACACCGGCTCGTTTGGCTCGCCGGCCGTCGCCGCAGTGTGTTCGCCGGTCCGCTGGCCGGGCTTGCATCCGGTGTGATCGACGAGGTCCGCGATGCTGCCGGGGTCGGAATAGCCTGGTCGGAGCTGTTGCGCAAGGCATACCCCGGCGCGTTCGACATCATCATTGCGACCGAGCCGAAGTTGCGCTCCGCGCTCGTGCTGCGCCGGATCCGCCACCGTGTGTTTATCTCCCCCGCGTTTGATTTCCGCCTGTCGCACCGGCGGCCGGCGAACGCCTATCCGGGGTCCGCTTTCGAGCAGTTCCGTACGCTGGCGACGCTCGCGGCTGAACGCGAACTCGATATCGACTGCACACTCGAACCCGGCGAACCGTATACGTCGGTGGCCGCGACGCTGCTGCCCGGGAACGCGGGTTATGTCGGTTTCGCACCGGGCTCGGCCGGCGCGCGCAAGCGCTGGCCGCTGGACCGCTTCATCGAACTCGCGCGCGTGCAGAGCGCGGCCGGGAGAACGCCGGTGTTTTTTCTTGGGCCCGAGGAGATTTCCATCGTTGAGGCGTTACGCAGCGCGCTGCCGGACGCGCTGTTTCCGGAGCAGGCGCAAGCGGCGGCGGGCCACGGTCCCCTGCTCAGCATCGCGCTCGCGCGGCGCCTCGATGGCGCCGTTGCGAATGATGCCGGTGGCGGCCACCTGCTCGCCGCCGGCGGGCGCGGATTAATCACCCTGTTCGGCCATACGAATCCGGAGAAATTCAAACCGCCTTACGGAACCCGCATCGCCATCACAGCGCGCGATTTCGGTGGCACGACGATGGATGCGATCCCGGTGTCGGCGGTTGCGGCGGCGCTGGAACGCCTGCTCGGGCAACGCGCCGCATGAAAGCACCGCGCCGGATCCTGTTCATTACGCTGAGCAACATCGGCGACCTCGTCATGACGACCCCGCTACTCGAGGCGCTGCACCTCGCCTACCCCGATTACGTGATCGACGTTGTCGCCGATCCACGTTCGTCGGATCTGCTGCGGGCGTGTCCGTACATCGACCAGGTGATCCACCGCGACAAGAGCGCGGGTGCCGGCGGTACGCTACGCCTGATCGCACAGTTACGCGAACGGTATTATGAAATCGCCGTCGATCTGCGCACCGCGTTCCTGACCCTGTTCATCCGTTGCGGCGATCGTGGCCAGAAGCGTCGCGGTACCTCGCGCGGCGCACATGCCGTGCAACATCATTTCACCGCGCTCGGATCGATCCTCGGCCCATTGGCCGAGATCCCGCCGGCGCGTCTGTGGCTCGATGATCGTGCGCGCGAGCGCGCCAGCGAATTGCTCGAAGGGCATTCCAATGATCGTTCATTGATCATCGCGCCGGGTGCGAACTGGCCGGGCAAGGTCTGGCCCGTGGCGCGTTACGCGGCGCTCGTGAACGGACTCGAAGCGGCATTCGAGCGGGTGATCGTCGTCGGATCCGAAGCCGACCAGGCGGCGGGTGAAACGCTGCGCGAGGCGAGCCGGTTGCCGCTGACGAATCTCGCCGGCGCGACCGGACTCCTCGAAGCCGCCGCGTGCATGGCCGGCGCACGCGCGTTCGTCGGCAATGATTCCGGACTCGGGCACATGGCGGCCGCGCTCGATGTGCCGACCGTGACGGTATTCGGTCCCGGACAGCCGGCGCGCTATCGGCCCTGGGGCCGGCGCGCGGAGCTTGTGCTCGCTCCGGACGGCGATCTCGCGGCACTCGAAGCGCAGGCCGTGATCGAGGCGGTGCGCGGCCAACTCGATCCACCGGCCACCGACCATGACGCCACGGGCCGCGCGGGATGAGAATCGCGCAAGCCATGCTCGGCAAGGGTTTCGGTGGCGCGGAACGATCGTTTGTCGATTTGTCACGCGCGCTCGTTCAGCGCGGCCACGACGTCCTCGCGATTTGCGAGACGCGCGCCGAGGCGCGCAAACATGTCGCGGCGATTGAAGGAATCGACTGCGCGACCGTCACCGTGAGGGGTCCGTGGGATCTGCTCGCGCGGTGGCAATTGCGGCGTCTGCTCGCCGATTATCGCCCCGCGATCGCGCAGATGCATCTCGCGCGCGCCGCGAACCTCGCCGGTCCCGCCGCGCGCTCGCTCGCGATCCCGACGCTCGCGAAAACGCATAATTATGTAAACCCGAAGTACTATCGCGCGATCGATCACCTCGTCGCGACGACCCGGAAACAGCATGACTATCTGCTCGGCCAGGGTATCGCTGCCCGCATGGTGTCGATCATCCCGAACTTCTCGTCGATCGCGCCGCGAAGCCATGCGCCGAGGATCGAGTCCGCTACGCTGCGCGCCGTCGCTATCGGTCGTATGGTGCACAAGAAGGGATTCGACGTTTTGTTCGATGCCATCGCGCGTGCGCGCGCCAGCGGGATTAGCGTGCAACTCGCGCTCGCCGGCGACGGACCCGAGTCCGACGCCTTGCACGATCAACTCGCCGCGCTCGGGCTGCGCGAGGCGGTTACGTTTCTCGGCTGGCAGCAAGATGTCACGATGTGTCTCGATGCCGCCGACGTGTTCGTCCTGCCGTCGCGCGACGAGCCGTTTGGCATCGTCTGCCTCGAAGCGATGGCCTGTGGTATCCCGATCATCGCAACAACGACGGACGGCCCGGTGAGCGTACTCGACGACACGACGGCTATCCTCGTACCGCCGGACGATGCGGCCGCCCTGGCCCGGGGTCTGTGCGAGGTCGCGTGCGACGGCGCCGCTGCAATGGCTCGCGCGGGTGCGGCGCAGCAGCGCTTTGAGACACGTTACAGTGAAGCGGTCGTCGTCGCCGAGTACCTCGATCTGTACGCGCGGCTGACCGGCGTTTCAGACGAGACCGCACCCGGCTAGACGCTGCCACACGAGGTCAACCGGTATGCGATCGAGACACGCGCCGGTGCGCGCGCCGGCAAACCCGGCGCACGTCTCGACGCAGGCGATCACGTTATCCGCTTGTCCGAGCGCGTGATTACGCCGCCAGTCGCTCGGGCCGAACAGTCCGAACACGGGTATCGCGGCGGCCGCGAGTACATGCATCGGCCCGGAATCATTCGTCACGGCGAAACGCGCGCCGCGCCCGAGTTCCGCGAGTTCATTAATCGAAAATTCACCCGCGGCATCAATTCCGCCGGCGCTGGCACGCAGTTGCCGGTTGTCCTCGCGTTCCGCCTCCGCACCGATCCACACGGGCGTGATGCCGGCATCACTGAGACGACGACCGAGCGCCGCGAAATACGGCCAGCGTTTCTCCGGCCGCGCGGCGCTGGCGCCGGCGTGCAGGAGCGCGAAGTTCCCCGCCGTGAGTTGTTCGTCAGCGCACCATCGCCGCACATGTGATTTCCGGGCATCGGTCAGCGGCAGGTGCGGGACTTCGCGCACCGACTCGATGCCGGCGGCCGCGAGCACCTCGCGCATACGCGCGAATATATGTACCTGTCCCGTCCACGGTTCCCGCGGATGGTGGGTGTACGGGAATCGCGTATGATTGCCCACCCGCATCCGCGCACCCGAGGCGGCACACCACAAGGCGCTGCGGTCGTTGCCCTGCAGATCGTAGATCGCCGCGCAGTCGAGCGCGCGAACAAAGCGTATTGCCTGCACCATATTGCGCCAGCCGCGACGCGGCAGCGCGGTAACCTCGAGGTTTGGCCAGGCGGCGAAGATCGGCGCATACGCCGGGGTCGTGAGCAGGTGGCAGGTCGCGTCCGGATGGTGTTGCTGGATCGCCTCGATCAACGGTGTTGCCATGACGACATCACCCAATGCGCCAAGCTTGATGATCAGGATATTCATCGGGGCCGCGATTATAGCGCGCGACGTACGCGACGGCGGCGGCGTTTCACGCTACGATTCCCCGGCATTCATCGCGACGAGCATGCACCGATCAGCGAAGCTGCCGCTTTCTATTTCCACCGCGCTCGACATGAACTCGGCAACTACGCCGCGTTGCGCCTGCGCGCCTGCGACGGCGCGCTCGTGAGCATGCATCAATCCGGCACGCACTGGTTGAAGTTCATGCTCGCGAACGCAATCGCCACCCACTACGCGATCGATCCGCCGCGCTACAACCATGCAAACGATGTTATCGGCGGACTCAAGGATGCGCGCGCCGATCCGCGCATACCGGACCTGCGCAGTACCCATTCCGTCGCGCCGCTGCTGATGCCGGCGTTGCTCGCCGGCGGTATCGTCCGACTGCCACCCGTTGTCGTGCTCGTGCGCGATATGCGTGTATCGCTCGTGTCGAACTATCGCAAGTGGGCGGCGCGCTATGCGACGGAATTCTCCCGCTTTCTCCGCGGTGACCCGTCCGGACGCCGCTTTAACAGCGATATCTGGTGGTGTATCCGCTTTCACAATGCCTGGGGTCGTCTCGTCGACCGGCATCCGCGAATATTCAGACTCGTCCGTTATGAGGACCTGCAGGCCGCACCGCAGCGGGTACTCGCGGAGGTTGCCGCACACCTCGCCTTGCCGTTGACCCCGGACGCGCTTGCCGCCGGGGTCGCCGCGGCGACGAAGTCCGCAATGCTCGCGCGTGCGGATCCGGAGCGTCCGCCGGGCGAGGTGAATACCGCGGGCGGTGATCCCTATGCGTGTTATGACGACGACGACCGCGAATTCCTGAGTCGCTGTTGCGAGCGCTACCTGCGCCACCCGTGCGGTTACGATTTCGCGTCCTGGCCGAGCGGATCACGTCCGGCGCGCGGTTCGAATTCCGCGTAGACCGCGAGTGTCGTGTCCTGCATGCGCGCGAGCGTGTAGGGATGTTCGTCCGGTACCGCCGGCGGCGCGTCGAGGAAGCGCGCCGTGGCCGCGGCGGCCGCGTCGATGTCGCGCAACGGCACGAGACCTTGCGGCAACACATCGCGCAGGATCTCGCCGGTGCCGCCGTGCGCATATCCGATCACCGGTGTCCCGAGGCTCAGGGCCTCGGCCGTCGTGCGCCCGAACGCTTCCGGTTCGATCGTCAGCGAATAAGCGATGTCGGCGAGCGCGAGAATTTCGCGCAGGTCGCCGCGGTTGCCGAGCAGCGTAACGTGGGACTGAAGATCGTGGGCGGCGATCAACGCCTGCAGGTCGTCGGTAAACCGTCCGCGACCGCCGTCGCCGCCGGCGAGCAAACCATGCACGGGGCGTCCGTCGCGGATGAGGCGTGCGATCATGTGCACGAATTCTTCCTGGCCTTTCCAGCGGGTCAGACGACCCGGCGCCACGAGCAGACGGCGGCCGTTCAGCTGCGGGTATTGCGCGAAAAAGCCGGCCCGCCAGGCTGCATCCGGTACATAGCCGGACGGGTATAGCGCGCGATCGATACCGCGCGGAATCACCCGGATCCGATCCGCGGGGACGCGCGGGTAATTATCGGTGATGTAGGTGCGAATGAATTCGGAGATCGCGATCACCCGCTCCCCGCTCGTCATGATCCGGCTGTAGCGGTTGACGGTGTACGGCCCGTGTACGGTCGTGACCCAGGCCGGGCGTTGCGCGACCGGCAAACCGCGGATCGCGCGGGCGCCGATCCACGCCGGCAAGCGCGAACGTGCGTGCACGATGTCGACGTCGTGCCTGACCATCAGATCGCGCAACGGCGCGATACAGCCCAGCGTGCGTACGTGCTTGCGCCCAATCGCGAGTGTTTCGTGCGCCGCGCCCAGCGCCGAGAGTTCCGCGACGAGACGCCCGCCGGCCGACACGACGATCGCCCGGTGCCCGTTCTGTACGAGCGCCGCGGCGATCTCCACGGTACCGCGTTCCACACCGCCGACATCGAGCTCGGGGAGTAATTGCATCACCGTCAACGGCACGGATCAGTCCCTGTCGTCAGCGGCACGAATGTCGGGCAGGGCGGCGAGAAGCAAGCCGGCGCAACGCCGTGCTTCGTCGAGCGGCGGGTGGACGCCGAGTGCCGCACCGGCCTGCCAGTCACTGAAACGGGTGACACGTTCGCGCGCCGCAAGACGATCCCCAATGTGCGAGATACGACTTGCACGCGCGGGCGGGACGTCGATCAAGCCGACCCGGGCGCCGGTGGTGAGCGCTTCGTAGATCATCGACACGCTGTCGGCGCTCACCCAGATCATCTCCGCGCGGCGCATGTGCCGGCGCAGATCGTCGCTGTGCATCGCGTCTGCGCTGATGAATTCGACGTTGCGATTGGCCGGCACCGCGAGCGCCTTGCGGGTGGTCGCCGGGGTGCGACGTGAATCCGTAACGAGCCAGTGTTTGTCCGGGAACGCATCGATGATGGTGTGGATCTGGCGCAGCACGCCACGTTCGTCCCAGCCGAAATGCGCCGACGGCCCACCGAGCAGAATCAAACCCGTATCGGCGTCGGGATCGGCGCGCGTCATGTCGTTCAATACCCCTTCGGAGATGCACACGTTCGCGCGTTGCGGGGCATCGTCGTGGTCCGGGATCACGCAGTAATCGAAACACCACAGCGGCCACGCGGGCTTCATCAGGTAGATCGCGCGGCCGCCACGCGCGCGACGCGCGGCGAGCAGCGGCCACTGGCAGGCGCGTCCGGCGCCGATGATCAGCGCCGGATCCGGCGCGTGCTTGCCAAATGGCACCCGGGCGCGGGCGTAGTGCCACAGCCCCACGCGCACGAGACGGATGTCGAACGTAATCGGATTAACGGCGATGCGCTCGCCGAGAGCGGCAACGAGCCCCGCGCTCTGCCGGTCGTGACCCGGTTTGCCGTCTACAAGACGCCAGATTACGGTGCTCGTGTCGTTGCCAACCACATGTTCTCCGGTGTCGGCTACACCACCGTCAACCAGTCGTCGTAGCCGTCGCGCTTGCCTTCGACAACGTCGAGATAGACACGCTGCAGTTGCTGCGTCACCGGTCCCGGTCCGCCACTGCCTATCGTGCGGTTGTCGAGTTCCCGGATGGGAGTCACTTCGGCTGCGGTGCCGGTGAAAAACGCTTCGTCACTGATGTAGATTTCATCGCGCGTGATGCGCTTTTCGATCACGGTGTAGCCTTCCTCGGCGGCGAGTTGCAGCACCGTGTCGCGTGTGATCCCCTCGAGCGCCGACGTGAGTTCGGGCGTGTAGATAGTGCCGTTGCGAACGATGAAGATATTCTCCCCGCTGCCCTCGGCAACCATGCCGTCGGCGTCGAGCAGCAGTGCTTCGTCGTAACCGTCGCGCGCTGCTTCCTGCAGGGCAAGTATCGAATTGATGTAGTTACCGCAGGCCTTGGCCTTGCACATGATGCTGTTGACGAGGTGGCGGGTGTACGAGGAAGTCTTGATCCGGATCCCCTTCTCGAGCGCATCCGTACCCAGGTAGGCGCCCCAGTACCACGAGGCGATCGCGACGTGCACGGACAGGCTCGTTGCGTGCAATCCCATCCCTTCCGAACCGTAGTACACGAGCGGTCGCAAATACGCCGTTTCGAGCTTGTTTTGTTTCACGCTCTCGACGCAGGCGCGCGCGATTTCTTCACGCGAATAAGGCATTTTCATCTCGAGGATGTGCGCGGTTTCGAACAGGCGACGAACGTGATCGTCGAGCCGGAAAATCGCCGTACCCTTCGGCGTCTCATAGGCACGTATGCCTTCAAACGCACCGACCCCGTAATGCAGTGTGTGCGTCAATACGTGAACTTGGGCATCGCGCCACGGCACCATTTCGCCGTCCATCCAAATCACGCCGTCTCTGTCGGCGTAGCTCATTTCATCGTCCCCCAGGGTGGGTGAAGGGGTGTGCTCAGGGCGTCGCGAACCACTCGCGCCACGCCGCGGCAACCGCATCACGGTGTTGTCGGAATTTCGTGTCCTCGACGAGCCCCTCGATTTCCTGCAAGGCCGAGCGATGAACCGCCGCGCGCAACGCGAAGTACGCATCGTGCAGCACGGTACCCATCGGGGCCGGCATCAGGCCGAGTCCGGTGAGGCGTTCGAGCAGTCGCAAATTGTCAGAAAACTCAAGCAGTTCGTTGTGCTGATGGGCCCATCGGAGGACGCCGTATTGCACCATAAATTCAATATCAGTGATACCACCGAGGCCCTGTTTCAGGTCGAAAAACGCGCTATCGGAGCGATCATGTTCGTGCCGGATGCGGTCGCGCATTTCGAGGATATCGCTGCGCAGTTGCTCAACGTCGCGTGGCCGGCCGAGGATGTCCCGTCGCACCGCGGCGAATTCCGCCATCGTGTCCGCATCACCGGCCACCGGGCGGGCGCGGATCAATGCCTGATGTTCCCAGGTCCATGCGTTCTCGCACTGGTACGTCGCGAATGCCTGTACGGAACTCACGAGCAAGCCCGATTCTCCGCTCGGCCGCAGTCGGGTATCCACTTCATACGCGCGGCCGGCGGCCGTGAGCGTGCCGAGGATATGAATAATGCGCTGGGTGAGGCGGGTGAAGTAGACGTTGTTGTCCACGGAACGCTCGCCGTCGGTGACCTGCCGGTCACCGGTCGAATCATGCAGGAACACGAGATCGAGATCAGACCCGTAGCCGAGTTCGAGACCGCCGAGTTTGCCGTAGGCGACGATGGCGTAACCGACCCGACGCCGCTCGCCGTCGACGGTGCAAGCCGGCACGCCGTGCTTCGCTTCGAGGATCGTCGTCGCCATCGCGAGCGCATGGTGCAGCAGGGCTTGCGCGATATAGCTCAACTGGTTGCTGACTTCGGCGATCGGAAACTGTTCCATGACGTCGCTTGCCGCGACGCGCAGCACCTGCTGGTTCTTGAACTGCCGCAACGCGTCCATCAACGCTTCGAGATCGTCCGCATCGTGCGACGCGAGCAGTGCGCCGAGTTGTTCGACGAGCGCCTCCGGCGCCGGGGGGGCATAGAGCACGCGGGTATCGAGCAATTCGTCGAGCAGTAGCGGGTGCGTCGTGATCTGGCGTGCGATCCACGGGCTCGCATGGAACAGATCGATCAGGCGCACGAGCGTCAACGGGTGGTCCGTCAGCAGCGACAGATAGACGGACCGGCGCGCGATCGCGCGTATGAGTTCGGCCAGCCGCGCGAACGTCGCCGGCTCATGGTGACGGCTCGCACAGGCTTCGATCAGCCGCGGCATCAGTCGGTCGAGGCGTTCGCGGCCGGCCCGGCTCAGGCGATCGAGGAACGCCGGCGCACGCAGGTGTGCGAGTACGTCGCGGGCTGCGTCCGGCGTGTCGAATCCGAGCGAGCGGAACGTCGCATCATCGGTGTCCGTGCCGAGCCACAATGCCTCCGCGGTATCGAGGTTGGAGCGCTGTCCGGGCGCCACTTCGACCGCGCCTTCGGGGCTCAGCAACTCACGAAAGCAGCCGTGTACATGCGCGCGGTGCTGTTCGAGCGCGGCGAAAAACGCGGCATAATCGGCAAACCCCATCCCCAGGGCGAGCCGTGCTTCACCGGCCGCATCGACCGGTAGTTCCTGGGTCTGACGATCGGCGAATTGCTGCAGGCGGTGTTCCGTGCGCCGCAGAAACCGGTAGGCCGCGGCGAGCGCGTCCGCGTCCGCGGGTTCGAGCAGGCGCAGCGTCGCGCAATTCGCGAGGATGTCGAGGATCCGGCGGTGTTGCAGCAGTGGCTCGCGACCGCCGCGGATGAGCTGAAACGTTTGCCCGATGAACTCGATTTCCCGGATTCCGCCGGCGCCGAGTTTGACGTCGCGGGTGAGGTCGCGGCGGCGCACTTCGCCGTCGATCAGCGCTTTCATCTCGCGCACGGATTCGAGTGCGCCGAAATCGAGATAACGCCGGTAGACGAACGGTCGCAGGATGGATTCGAGATTCTCGCGTGCCGCTTGCGGGCCCGTCACCATGCGTGCCTTGATGAACGCATAACGCTCCCAGTCGCGGCCGTGCAACTGGTAGTAGTGTTCGAGCGCATCGAAACTGGACGTCAGCGGGCCGCTGTCACCGAACGGCCGCAGGCGCATATCCACGCGAAACACGAAGCCGTCAGCGCTCGTTTCGTTCAGCATCGCGATAATTTGCCGGCCGAGCTTGTCGAAGTATTCCTGGTTGGAAATCTCGCGGCGTCCGCCCGTCGTCGAACCGCCGGCCCGGTAGGCGAAAATCAGGTCGATGTCCGAGGAGAAATTCAGCTCCCGACCGCCCAGCTTGCCCATCGCGATCACTACCATCGCGACCTCGTTGCCGTTCGCATCGCGCGGCGTGCCGAAACGCGGGGCGAGGCGGGCGCTCGCCCAGTCCTGGCTCGCGACGATACAGGCGTCGGCGAAATCCGACAGCTCAGTGATGACCGTTTCAACGGGGGGTGAGTGCACGATGTCACGCCAGGCAATGCGCGTCAGTTCACGGTTGCGCAACTGGCGCAGACGCGCGAACGCGACGGTCTCTTCGTCGATGCCGGCGAGTGCTTGCCGGACGTCGTGTTCGAACGCCTGCGCATCGCGCGCTTCGATGTCGCCGGCGAGCACCGTGTCCACGAACCACGCCGGTTGTGCAATCGCGGTTTCCGCTATGAACGTACTCAGGGCAAACGGCGTACGCGTTGCCGCGATGGCCGCCTCGGACAGCGCGACACCGGCACGGGCACAGGCTTCGCGCAAGCGTGTGCCGAGGCGGTCGGCGTCGTCATCGAGCGGCTTTGGCAGCCCGGGTTCGCTGTGCGTCATGGTCACGCCTCAGGCCGGCTTGTTGTAGCGCAAGCCGAGATTGACGATCTTCTGCAGCAGTTGCGGGTACTGGATCCCGACCGCTTCGGCGGCGACGGACATTTCCTCGCCATAACCGATGTCCGGGTTCGCATTTGCTTCGAGCACGAAGATCTCACCCGTGTCCGTCAGTCGCAGGTCGATGCGCGCGTACCCCGTCAGGTCGAGGACGCGATAAATTCGCCGGCCGAGGCGTTTCAGCTCTCGACTCGTCGTTTCGTCGAGATCGGTCGGTATTTTCAGTTCGATCTTGCGCGCTTCCTGGTATTTCCAGTCCCACTTCACGCGCGAGGTCGCGATCGGATGCGCGCCCTCGGGCAGGTTGCCGAACACGAGTTCAATCGGTGGCAATACCTCGACCCGCTGGTTACCGATGATCGACAGATACAGTTCACGCCCTTCGACGAACTCCTCGACGATGGCCGGGGTGCGCAATTTTTCGTGCAGGTAGGCGATACGTTCGAGACATTTTTCCGGTGTGTGCACGATCGAGGCCTGCGATATGCCATAGGAACCTTCTTCGAACAGCGACTTCACAATCAGCGGGAAGCGCAGCTTTTTCGACAGCCGCGGTTTGCGGCCGCGCAGGAAGACGCTGAACCGCGGCGCACGGATCCGGTGATAGCTGAGAATTTTTTTCGACAAGGCCTTGTCGTGGGCGATGAGCAGGCCGCGCGGATTGCATCCGGTGTAGCTCTGCTGCATCAATTCGAGATAACCCGCGACATGGTGATCGTAGAGCGGATTGTCGTGGAATTCCTCGAGCAGGTTGAACGCGATATGTGGTTTGAAGTCGGTCAACGCGCGACGGATAACGCCGAGGTCCGCGCGCACCCCGAGCACCTGCACATCGTGACCAAGCTCCGTGAGCGTCGTGACAACGTCGTATTCCGTCTTCCAGTCGATGATCTCTTCGTCGCTGTAGCCCGCAAGCGTGTCCGGCGGGATCAGATCCTCGTGTACGAGCAGGAGGATGCGCAGTCGCTTCATACCGGCACCTTGTGCTGCCCGCTGTGCAGATAGTTGACGGTCTGTACGGTAATGAGCACGGCAACGTCGAGCATTACCTGGCGCTCCGGCACGTCCACGTACAGATTCAGTTCGCGGCAGCGGCGGACCATTTCCTGCACGAGCTGGGCGATGAAATACGGATGCTCACCGGTGCCGCGCGCGCACACCTGGCACAGCTCGGGCGCCGCCCGGCGCAAAAATGCGGCCGCGGTACGCCGGCGTTTGCCGCCACCCGGCGTGCGCGTGAACAGGCGCTGTAAATCGCCGTCGTAGAATGCTGGCACGTCGACACCGTAGTGCGCCCGCTTCGCGGCGTAATGTTCGCGCAGCGTCTTGCGGTTCGTCGACAACGGCTCGATTTGCCGCCGGCTGCGCACCGGCGGTGTGGTGCCGGCAATCGATGCCATCAGCTGATCGACGGCTTCGAGCTTTTTCAGCGCCGGCCAGTCGGCATATTCACGCCGCCATTTCGACCGCGGTCTCAGCCATACGGCAAACGTTTCCGCGTAATCCTCCGCCGGATGACATTGCGCGTACCACCAGTCGAGATGCAGCACATAGCGACGGCTCTGCGGACGCGGCGTGTAATATTTGGGATAGGCGCGGCCGAAGACCCCGAAATGCTGACGCCAGATTTTACGCCGGTGCAGGCGGTAGGCCGTGTCGATGGCGTGGCCGGTCTCGTGCCGCAGCAAACGCATGCACCAGCGATCCGTACCACCCTCCACTTCGAACATCTGCTGGTATTCGAGCTTCGTCAGCCGCGGGTGCGCGAGGTAGAACGGTATCGCAACCCCGGGTACACCGTCCGGCGAAAACCATTCTTCGGCCAGCCAGAAATGCGGCCGGAACGTCAGGTCGCGGCGCGCGAGTTCACCGTACAGGCGCTCGATCCGATCGGCCAGCGGGGTCTCGTCGAGGCGCAGTTTCAAATCGCAGAAACGCACATCGAGCAACTCGTCGTCGCGCATTTCGGTCCACTTGAGTTCAGTTCGCCCCGCCATCGGCCCCATGGTACTAAATAGGTGCGCGTAAATCTGAGACACCGTGGCTTCGGGACCGAAACCACGGCCTGCACCCCATCCTAAGTCCCTTCCCCTCGATTTGAGGGCAAGGGCACCTGGTCCATCAAGGCCGGTGTTTCATTATCTGGAGCACGTATCCGGAACCGATCAGGAATTCATCGCATCCGGCAACGGGGAAGGGGTGGCCGGATGTGTAAACGCGCCGGCCCGCACCGGGGTGAGTCCGTTGCCGGCCGGTTAAATGTGCTTACCACCGGCCCGGTTCGGGGTTCAGGGTTCGGGCGGATCTTCGCGACGATACGTGCCTTCGATCGTTTGCGGGCCGCGCGTTCTCACATTGACGACCGTGGTGGGGTTGCGCAGCGCACGCGCGAGCAGGCCCTCGGCGAGACGGCGCCTGATCGACGGTACCAGGCTCAAAAACCCGATCGCGTCGGTAAAGAAGCCGGGGGTCAGCAACAGCACGCCGGA
>CAXBJY010000050.1:0-41576 GCA_963976285.1 uncultured Gammaproteobacteria bacterium | reverse complement strand
CGAGCGGCTGTAGTCGTTACGGAATACGGAAATCAAATCACGAATCTGCACGAGCGCACCGAACTCCCAGTTCGGCACGTTATCCATGAGAACGCCCGGCGGACCGATATCGTTCGACAGATAACCACCCCGTTTCGTCAACAGGATGTCGATCAGTTCGATCAGCGTCGACGTCTGCACGTACCCGGTGACGCGCAGATGTTGTGCATCGCCCGCGCGCTCGACGGCGCGGTCGACGACGGAGAACATATCCGGTTCGTGGTCGAATATGAGCATCGCAACCGCGATCAGGCCGATGACCCCGATAATGAGCGCCTTTGCCGCGCGGCGCGCGCGACTCGGGAAATCCGGATGGTAAATGATATTCGCGAGAAAATTACTCATGGCGCAAGCCTGCTCGATTCAGCCCCAAGTTTATGCGCTCTCGCGCGATGAAGCACACCACCGCCGCGATCCGGCGGCGTCCGCGTTCCGGGCCCGCTGTGCAAAGAAGACGGCCCGGGGGCGGGTTCGCCCCCGGCCCGCAAGGCTATGAAAAGCTGATTTGAAGTACCTTGTCGATCGCGTCGATCGATGCCAGCGCAGACATCGTCGCGGCTGGCAGCACGCTCGATACGGCAATCACCGCGATCGCCTGCGTTTTGTCTTCGCTCGCAATACCCACCTGCATTCGCGTGATATTGATGCCTTCACGGCCAAGCAAGTCGCCGATGGCGCCGATCACCCCGGGACGGTCCGCGTGTCGCGTCATGACGATATGCCCGTCGAGTTCCGTTTCGATACTGTAGTCATTGACCCGCACGAGGCGCGGATGACGTTCGTCGAACAGGGTCCCTTCGAGACACAGCTGACCGGATGCCGTGGTACCGGAAACCCGCAGTACGGTCTGGAAATCGCGCACGTCCGATGACGTGACTTCCGTTACGTGGATACCCTGGCGGCGCGCGAGATGGACGGCGTTGACCTGGTTGATCGGAACGGACAGGTGATCTTCGAGTAATCCGACCAGGGCCTCATTCGCGATTGGGTGGGGATCGAGTTCCGCCGCCCGTCCGTACAGGCCGATCGAAAGCTCGGTCAGCGCGCCTTCCGACATGAGGCACAGGAGCTTGCCGAGCTTGCGCGCAAGCTGCAAATAGGGATCGAGTTGTTCGAGCTTGTCCGGCGCGATGCTCGGCAGGTTGATCGAATTCGTCACTTCACCGCGCACGAGGTAGGCGGCAACCTGGTGCGCGATCTGCACGCCGACGGCGGTTTGAGCCTCGTGCGTCGAAGCGCCGAGGTGCGGCGTGAAGTAGATGTTCGGGGCGTCGAACAGCGGGGAATCACCCGGCGGTTCCTGCGCGAACACATCGAGCGCGGCACCGGCGATGGCGCCGGCGCGCAGTGCGTCGGCGAGCGCGGCTTCATCGATGAGTCCACCGCGGGCGCAGTTGACGAGGCGGGCTTCGGGTTTCATCAGGGCAAGACGTTCGCGGGACAGGATCCCGCGCGTCTCATCCGTCACCGGGCAATGCAGCGTCACGTAATCGGCTTCGGCAAGCAGCGACTCGAGCTCGCGAACTTCAACCCCGTGCTCGGCGAACGTTTCCTCGGTGACGAACGGGTCATACCCGATGAGCTTCATTTTGAGCCCGCGGCAGCGTTCGGCGAGCAAACGCCCGATGGTTCCGAAGCCGATAACGCCGACCGTTTTGCCGGACAGCTCGGCGCCGAGAAATTTCGCCGGCGTCCATTCCCGTGCGCGCACCGAGCGGTCCGCGTCGGGCAGATTCCTGCTGAGCGAAAACATATGTGCAACCGCGAGTTCCGCGGTTGTCGTCGCGTTCGCATCGGGAGTGTTCAGAATGACGATGCCGCGTTCCGTCGCCGCGGCGATATCGATGTTGTCAACGCCGATCCCGGCGCGACCCACGACGCGCAGCTTTTCACAGGCTTCAAGCAGTTCCCCGCGGATCTTCGTCGCGCTGCGGACAATGATCGCGTCCGCGTCCCGCGCGTGTTCGATCGCCTCGGCGACGGCGAGCCCGGGCGCGAAATCGACCGTCAGTTCGTCATATTGCTCGAGCGCGGCGACGCCCTCCGGTGCCAGTTTGTCGGCGACAAAAACTTTATACATTGCGGATATCCCGTTAATTCTTGTGAATCGTGCCTCAGCTCGCGGACTCGGCCGCCGCAACGTCATAGGCCCAATCGATCCAGGGCAGCAAGGCTTCAATGTCCTTGCGTTCGACCGTCGCACCGCCCCAGATTCTGAGTCCCGGCGGCGCGCTGCGGTAGGCGCCGATATCATAGGCGACGTCTTCTTCCTCGAGCAGCTGCGCTACGCGCGTGGCGAACGCCGCCTGGCCATCGTCATCAAGACGCGCCACCGCGTCGCCGGTGAACCGCAGACAGATCGACGTGTTAGACCGGTTCGCCTCATTGCGGGCAAGAAACGCGACCCGCTCACTGTTGCCGACCCAGGCGCTTATCGCCGCGAGATTAGCCTCGGAGCGTGCGATCATCGCTTCGAGTCCGCCGACCTTGCGCGCCCAGGCGAGCGCGTCGAGATAATCCTCGACACACAGCAGCGACGGCGTATTGATCGTTGCGCCGGCGAAGATCGCAGTATCGAGTTTGCCCTTCTTCTTCAGGCGGAACAGTTTTGGCAGTGGTCGTGCCGGTGCGAATGATTCGAGCCGCTCGACCGCCCGCGGCCCGAGTATGAGCATACCGTGAGCGCCTTCGCCACCGAGCACTTTCTGCCAGGAGAACGTAACGACGTCGAGTTTCGCCCACGGCAGCGGCATTGCGAACGCGGCCGAGGTTGCGTCGCAGATCGCCAGGCCGTCGCGATCGTCGGGAATCCAGTCGGCATGCGCAAGCTTCACCCCTGAAGTCGTGCCATTCCAGACGAACACGACATCGTTCGAGAAATCCACCTCGGCAAGGTTCGGTAACTCGCCATATTCCGCGAGCATCTGGCGCACCGGTTCGACCCGCAGTTCCTCGACGACATCCGTAACCCAATCGCGGCCGAAACTTTCCCACGCCAGCACATCGACCCCGCGTGCGCCGAGCAGATTCCACAGCGCCATTTCCACCGCGCCGGTATCGGAGCCCGCGACGATGCCGATGTGATGATCCGCCGGAACACCGAGCAAGGCTCGGGTCTCTTCGATCGCGGCCTTCAGCTTCGCCTTGCCGGGCTTCGATCGGTGCGACCTTCCGAGCAAGGCACCCTCGAGCGCCTGCAGTGACCACTCGGGTCGTTTCGGACACGGGCCGGAGGAAAAACTCGGGATTTGCGGCTTGTTTTCAGGCTTGTTCGGTAGCGGGGACATGGCGCGGGATCTCTCGTGCTTGCGACGGAAGAAATTGGAGCGCGAGATTGTACTTTGCAGCGCAACAAATGCAACGACCGACCCGCGTTTCAGCCGTTCAATCGCGAACGCTCACGGGCCTGCCGCTTGCAATGTGCCGGGCACCGTCGCCGGACGTGCGACCCGATAGCCGGGTCTTGCGATTGCGTGCCCTCAGGCCGATTCCCGGTCGGCGCGGTTGTCGTCACGTTCGCCGGGCAGTGCACCAATATGCTGACGCAGCGCTTTGCGCATGTCTTCCACCTGGCGATAGACCGCGTTGGCGGCCGCAAGCTTTTCTTCAAACTGTACTTTCGCCTGCTGCAGTTGGGCTTTTTGTTTGCTGATCTTATTTGCCAGCGCCATGAGCTTTTTGTAATGCGCACGCAGCTGCAGCTCTTTTTTCCGGTATTGGGTTTCGTAGCGCTGGCGCGCGAGTTCCTGCCGTTTGCGCACCTCGGTGACCGCGGCCTTGCGCAACCGGTTTAATTTTTCCTGGTATTTCCGCTCCGCCTCGTTGAGGCGTTTGTACGTCGCATTCTCGACGTAATCACGAATGCGAAATTCGAAATCCTGAACAATCTGCGCCAGGTCATCACTGTCGTCGAACAGGTTGTCATCGAGAATGTCACCCTGCGCGATCGGCATTGGTGCCCGCGTGTCGACGAGGAGTACGGACGGTTCCGGGCGCGCTGACGCTTTGCCGCTGTCGGGGGCGACATCGAAAACATCGTCCGGACTGAACGCAGAAGCCGCATCGGCGTCCGTCCGCTCGGAGGATTCCTGCGGGGGCAATTCTTCGTGCTTCGCATGAATCTCGTCGATCAGATCCGCGAGGTGCTGGCCAGTGGATGTTTGCGCGTATTTTTCGACCGCCACCCGTGATCGCGCCTCGGCTTCCCATTCTTTTTGTGAATAGAGCCGGTCGATCCTGTCGATCGTATTCTCGAAGTTCGCGTCTTCAGGCTTTGCTTCGTCCATCTCCGACTCCTCGCTGGGTGCGGTTGCCGCTGCTTGCGCCGCGGCCAGACCAGGAAACTCTACCACGCGACCGGCGTCGGGATCGCCTGGCGGCGGCCGCGGTACCACAAACGCATGGGCGTGGGTCTCGGCTAAGCCGGCGACGGTGCCATCGAGGTAGTCCGCCAGAAATCCGCGCTCGAGCAACAGAAACGCACCGACGGCGCTTTCCTTCGGATTGTCACTGCATACGATGTAGCAGGTCGATCGATCGAGCTTTGCGGCCTGCAGGCGCAGAACGTTGAACGGGATATTGCGCGAACATTCAAGCACGTGCCGGGCATAAATTTCGGGATAGCTCAGGTCGATCCATTGCGCGCCGTCCGCGATCGCATCGAGGGCCGCCTGCGCGTCGACCGCCCGCAGCAGCGGGTCGCGGATCAATTCGTTGAAATCGGCGGCCGACAGACGCATCAGCGTGCCGTCGGACAGCATGCTGACGGAAGCGTTACGCACGTCATCGGCAATAATCGCCGCTTCGCCAAATGCATCACCGGCGCTGAGATCGGCCAGGTGAATTTCCTTCCCACCCGGGATCGTTCGGCTCACTTCACAGTAACCCCGTTCGATGACGTAGTAGTAATCGCCCCGCTCGCCCTGGCGCACGACCAGCTCGTCGGCCGCGACGGTGATCCGTTCCATGCGACCGAACACCTTCTGGATATTGATCGCCGGCAGTCGCTCGAACAATTCCGACTGCAGCATTTTGATCATCCAGTTCGATGATTTCTCGGTGGCGATTTCGCTCACCTCCACCTGCCGCGGACCGGTTCGCAAATTACCTTCGTCGAGTTGGCGGTCGAATTCCGCGCGCGGGAAGCGCACGACAGTGCAGTTCGAAACGGCGCGTACGGTGTGTCGTTTGCGTCCGGGTTTATCGAGGGGCCGGCGCGCGGCCTTGCTGTCGGCCGGCAGGCGTTTCACGCTGTCGCCGTTCCACACAAACTCGACCGTGCCGTCGATCAGGTAATGAACGTAGCGGTCCTGATGGCCCTGAACGTAGATAATCTGGCCATCGAACGCCGTTTGCAATTCAGCGGCGGCAACGAGAACCTCGAGGTTCTCCGGAGGCAGGCGGTTGATCGGCACCAGGTGCCGCAAGGCCGCGGCACGATCGACGTTCGTGTTCATGCGTAATTGCGTTCACATCCTTGCGTCAAATCCCGTGGAGCGCCAATGGCTTACCGCTCTTTAAGGGAAAACACTACAGTCCGTGTTCAACTATAGTGCCGCTCGCGTTGACGAACAAGCGCGGCCCGGAATCGTACCCGGCCCGGGCGGGTATCGCCATTGAGACCGCTTATAGTGAAAGTCAGACCGCATCTAGTGAAAGTCGCGCGAACTGACCGCGAGACGCCCGAGCAACTGACTGTGATCGACGAGGCGCTGCGCGATCACATGGACCACATCGCCCTCGCGCTGAACTTCACCCCGGACACCCAATAGCCGCGATGCGAGCACCTCGCGGCGCTGCGTTTCAACGAGGCTGGACCAGACAATCAGGTTGATCACACCGGTCTCGTCTTCGAGCGTGATGAACACGACTCCCGTGGCGGTACCGGGCCGTTGCCGGGTAACCACGAGACCGGCCGTGCGAACCACGCTGCCGTGATCTGATTGCGCGATCTCGGCCGCGGTCGAATACGCCCGTCGCTCGAACGCAGCCCGTAACAGCGCGAGCGGGTGACGTTCGAGGGTGAGTCCGAGACTCGCGTAATCGGCGATGATGTTATCGCCCTCGCCCGGAACGCGTAACAGCGGTACCGCCTCGGTGACCGCGGCATCACCGAGGACCGGCAAAGCCTGCTCCACGCCGTGCGCGGCCCAGTTCGCCTGATAACGATTACCGGCGAGTCCGGCGAGCGCACCGGCCCGCGCCAGGGCGCCGAGCGCGCGACGATCGAGCGCGGCACGGCGCGCCATATCGGTCACATGCCTGAACGGGCATTCCGTGCGCGCTGTAACGAGCCGCTCGGCAGCAGCCTGCGGCAAGCCCTTGACGAGTCGCAAACCAAGCCGCAGCGCCGGCACCGCGAGGTTGTCGACAGCCGTCTCGAGAGTACTCGTCCAGCAACTGCGGCGGACATCGACGGGCAACACCGATACCCCGACGCGTCGCGCCTCCTGAACCAGTTGCGACGGTGCGTAGAAGCCCATCGGCTGGCTGTTCAGCAAGGCCGCCGTGAATGCCGCCGGGTGATGACATTTCAGCCACGCCGATATGTAAGCCAGCAAAGCGAAACTCGCGGCATGTGATTCCGGGAATCCGTATTCACCGAAACCCTGGATCTGGTTGAAGATACGTTCCGCAAACTCCTCCCGGTAGCCACGTTGACGCATGCCGTCGATCAGCTTGTCGCGAAACTCACCGATGCCGCCGTTGCGTTTCCACGTCGCCATCGAGCGACGCAACTGATCGGCCTCTCCCGGGCTGAAACCGGCGGCCACCATCGCGATCTTGATCACCTGCTCCTGGAACAGCGGCACTCCGAGCGTACGTTCGAGCACCCCGCGAACTTCTTCGCTCGGGTAGCTGACGGCTTCCTCACCATTACGGCGGCGCAGATAGGGATGCACCATCTCGCCCTGGATCGGACCGGGGCGGATGATCGCGACTTCGATCACGAGATCGTAGTAGCACGCGGGCTTCAGCCTGGGCAGCATCGCCATCTGCGCGCGCGACTCGATCTGGAAAACCCCGACCGTCTCGGCCCGCTGGATCATCGCGTACGTCGCCGGGTCCTCGGCCGGTACGCTGTCGAGGCGGATTTGTTCACCGCTGAAGCGCTCGATCAGCTCGAACGCGCGCCGGATTGCGCTGAGCATACCGAGGCACAGGCAGTCGACTTTCAACAGTCCGAGCGCGTGCAGATCGTCCTTGTCCCACTGGATCACGGTGCGTTCCGCCATCGCCGCGTTCTCGATCGGCACGAGATGATGCAGGGGCTGATCGGAGATCACGAAACCGCCGACGTGTTGCGACAAATGCCGAGGAAATCCGATCAGCGTCGCGACAACCGTGACCAGCCGTCGGATCATCGGGCTGTCCGGGTCGAAACCGACTTCCCGCAGACGCTCCGGAATATGCTGTTTACCGTCCCACCAGAAAACATTCTTCGCCAGCCGGTCGACCTGCTCGAGGCTCATCCCGAGCGCCTTGCCGGCATCACGCACGGCGCTGCGCGCCTTGTAGGTGATCACCGTTGCGGCCAGGGCGGCGCGCTCGCGACCATACTTGTTGTAGACGTACTGAATGACTTCCTCGCGACGGTCGTGCTCGAAATCGACATCGATATCGGGCGGCTCGTTCCGTTCCCGGGACAGAAAACGCTCGAACAGCATTTCCATGCGCGAGGGATCGACTTCGGTGATGCCGAGGCTGTAGCACACGGCGGAATTCGCTGCCGACCCGCGCCCCTGACACAGGATCCCGCGCGAGCGGGCAAATTCGACGATGTCATGGACAGTGAGAAAAAACGCTTCGTAGCGCAGCTCGGCGATGAGTTCGAGTTCGTGCTCGATGAGCGCCATGACCTTCGGGGCAACCCCGTCCGGCCAGCGGCGTGCCATCCCCTGCTCGGTCAGAACGCGCAGGTGTTCACTCGGCGTGCGCCCGGCCGGCACGAGTTCGCGCGGATACTCATAGCGCAGTTCATCGAGTGTGAAGCGGCAACGTGCGGCAATCCCGACGCTGCTCGCCAGCGCCGCAGGCGGATAGATCCGTTGCAGACGGGTGCGTGGCCGAAGATAGCGCTCATGATTCGGCAGCAGTTCACCGGCGCTGCGCCTCAACGTCGACCCGCGACGTATCGCGTGCACGGTATCGGCAATCGGATAACGCTCCCGACAGTGCATGTGCACGTCACCACAGGCAACGAGCGGCAGTTCGAATGCCGCCGCAATGCGTTCGAGCCGTTCACGATGCGCCGTGTCCGCGCCTTCGTAGAACAGTTCGAGCGCGATCCACACGCGTGACGGGAACGTGCGACGCAACCAGCGCGCTGCCGCCGGATCGCTTGTCGCCGGACCGGGTAACCAGATCACGAGCACGCCCGCGGGGGTTGTCGCGAGATCGTCACGCCGCAACGTATAGCGTCCCTTCTCGCAGCGACGCCGACCGAGTGTGATCAGGCGCGCGATTTCCCGGTAGGCCGCGGCGTCCGCGGCGAGCAATACGAGCCGCGGCCCGTCCTCGAGGCGGATTTCCGTGCCCGTGATCAAGTGCAGGCCGCAGGCCTTCGCCGCCACGTGGGCACGCACGCTGCCGGCGAACGAGCATTCATCGGTCAGCGCAAGCGCGGTGTAGCCAAGCGCGCGGGCCTGCTCGACGAGTTCCTCGGGATGGGATGCACCGCGCAGGAAACTGAAGTTGCTGACGCAATGCAGTTCCGCGTACGCGGGCGCGGAGCCATGTTGTTCGGGCATTTGCTTGATACTGTTTATTTATACAGTATTGTGAGTCACGCCCGGGCAGTCGATCAAGTCCGCCACGCCTCGACATGAACGCGCTAACTTGCCAAGATCCCGCGGACCGCCGTGCCCGGAACCAGTAATCTCCGGACGCTGCGCACGACTCTCTAAACGTAAGGAATCACGACCATGAAGCCAGGATTTCTCCAGACCTTGATCATTGCCGCGTTTGTCACCGGCTTGTACAGCGCAACCGTGGCCGCGGAAGGCGGCATCGAAGTCGGCGTGCTCACTTGCAACGTCGTCCCCGGATCGCGCGTAAACCTGCTCATTCGCTCCACCGCCGATGTCGAGTGCACGTACGAAAACGGCGGCGTAACCGAGGACTACCGCGGCGAAACCGGCATCGCGCTGGGTCTGGACCTGAGTTTCCGCTCGAACGAAAAAATGGTCTTCACCGTATTCGCGGCCACCGACGACGTGCGACCCGGCGCGAAAGCACTTGGCGGCAAATACGTCGGCGGCCAGGTGTCCGCCGCGGCCGGTCTCGGCCTCGGCGCAAAAGCGCTCGTCGGCGGCGGTGCGAAGAACATCGGCCTGCAACCGCTCGCGCTCGAAACGAGCACGGGAATCGGTATCGCGGGCGGCCTCGGTTTCCTCTACATCGAGCCGAAATAGGCTCAACCGGGCGCGCCGGCCACCCGCCCCGCGTCGCGCCGGCCTCAAGCCGCGCGGCGCGGGGTCGATAGCGATCGGAACAGCCAGGAGGACCCCGGCATGCGCCCATTCACCGTGCTCGCCATATTGGCGGCCCTGTTCAGTTCATTTGCGGTATCCGCCGCGGAGCTGACGTTCGAGCAACGGGCACGCATGTTCGCCGCGGATCGCTACGACGATGCCCTGACCCTGATCAACGGTCCGCAACTCGGCACACCGCCACCGGTCGACCCGGCCGCCGGTTGCGCCGCACTTTACGCACGCCGCATGGCCCTGCAACGAGCGATGGACGACCGCAATCCCGCCTACTGGGATGATCCGCGCAACCAGGCCGCCGTATTTCTCGGTACCGTCTGGACCCCCGCTTTTTATTTCCTCGGTTACAGCGCCGTCAACGGCCATCTCGATAGTCTGTCCGCTGACGATCCGCAGGCCGAGATCGACGCGCTGCGCCGGGCATCCGCCGCACTGCGCTGCTTCGAAAGGTAGCGAATCGCCGTCTACGCGGCGTATTACCGCAGCCGCCGATCGAATGACGCGCTGCAGCGTGTTCTACACCGATTGAAAAGTCGGTATCATGCGCGCGTCCTCGACCAACCCGGCGTCTGGCGCCCGACAGAGCATGTTTGAATCTCTATCTGCATTGCCCGCAGACCCTATTCTTGGCCTGATGGCCGCGTTTCGGGCTGACACGAATGAATTGAAAGTCGACCTCGGCGTTGGTGTTTACCGCGACGACGACGGCGCGACCCCGATCCTGACGGCCGTCGCGAAAGCCCAGGCACGGCACAACGAAGCCGAAACAACGAAGACCTATATCGGCCCACCCGGTGAGCCGGAATTCAACGACGCGATGCAGACCTTGCTGTTCGGTAGCGACCATCCGGTACTCCGCGAAGGCCGGATCGGTTCGGCGCAAACCCCGGGCGGCTGCGGTGCATTGCGCGTGGCGGCGGAGCTTGCGAACCGCGCGCGGCCCGGCGCGCGGGTCTGGGTCAGCGACCCGACCTGGGCCAACCACGTGCCCCTGCTCGGCGATGCCGGACTGACGATAGAAACCTATCCGTATTTCGACCGCAGCACGAATGGTCTGCGCTTCGACGACATGATGAGCACGCTGGCCGCCATCGGACCGGAAGACATCGTATTACTGCACGGTTGCTGCCATAACCCGTGCGGGGTCGATCTGAGCGCAGCACAATGGGACGCCGTGGCGGCGCTTGCCGTCGAGCGCGGGTTTACCCCGTTCATTGATATTGCCTACCAGGGCCTCAGTACCGGCATTGAAGAAGACGCCTATGGCGTGCGCAAGATGGCCGCGAGCGTGCCCGAGCTGATTGTCGCGAGTTCGTGTTCAAAGAATTTCGGCCTCTACCGCGAACGCGTCGGCTGCGTCGCGGTCATGTCGCCGGATGCAGGGGCGAAAGCGACGGTTTTGAGTCAGATGCTGAACGTGATCCGCGGCATTTACTCGATGCCGCCCAATCACGGCGGCGCGATCGTACGCACGATACTCCGTGACCCGGCGCTGCGGCAGGAATGGCTCGACGAACTCGCCTCGATGCGCGATCGAATCAACGGTTTGCGCGACGAAGTCGCGACAAAACTCGCCGCCCGCATCGGCAGCCAACGCTTCGATTTCATCCGTGATCAGCGCGGCATGTTTTCATTTTTGGGGATCGACAAGGACCAGATTATCCGCTTGCGCGAGGAGTCTTCGATCTACATGGTGGATTCGAGTCGGATCAACGTCGCCGGTCTGAATTCCGCGAATATCGATTACGTCTGCGACGCGATAGCGCGGGTCCTGTAGTTCCGGAGATCCCGTACCGTCACGTTGCGCGCAGACGTCCGCGCGCCAGCGACAGGTAAATTCCCGGCAGACACAGCGTTGCAGCGATCACGAGACTGAGCGATACCGCCCACTGCAGTTGCGGGTACACCGCCGGGGTGATCTGCACGGCGCCCAGCGTAAGCGAGAACGCCATCGCGACGACCCCCATGCTGGCCATTTGTCCGAGCACCCGCATCGTCGCAACGGAACTTCCCGCGATGCCGTAGTGGCGGCGCTCGACCGCTCCCATGATCGCGTTCGCGTTCGGTGACGAAAACAGGCTGAAGCCGAGGCCCGTCGTCATCAGATAAGCGACGATGACGGGTAACGGGGTCTGCGCTCCCATCGTCGCCAGCAGATACAGGCCGGTCGAGGTAATGGCCATGCCGACCGATGCGATGACGCGCGGTTCGATACGATCGGACAGTTTGCCGGCCCACGGTGAGACGATCGCCATCACCGCCGGCTGCGCCATCAGCACGAGCCCCGCATCCCCCGGCGACAGACCGCGCAGGTACTGCAGGTAGAGGCTCAGCAGAACGATGTTCGCAAACGTTGCCGTATACATAATTACGGACGCCGCGCACGACAGCGCGAATATGCGGTTCGCGTAGAACAGGCTCACGTCGAACAGCGGATCGGGGCGCCGGTGCTGGTGATGGAAAAACAACCAGAAACCAAACGCCCCAAGGCCCATCATAAGCACACTGTCGAGATCGGGCAGCGACGCCATTCCGTACATGAATGCAACGATGGCGCTCGTGTACAGCAGCGCGCCGGTGACATCGAAGCGGCCGCGCTCTTCGGCACGCCACTCGTCGCTGACGTATCTGAGCCCGACGATTATCGAGGCCAGGCACATCGGGACGTGTACGAGGAACGCCGCCTGCCAGCCAAACACGCCGACGAGCCAGCCGCCGACAAACGGGCCACACGTCAGTCCGATGTAGATCGTCGCCACGGTCATCCCGATCATGCGACCGCGTTGCTGCGGTGGATAAACCGACGAGACGATCGCGATATGCGTACCGTACACCATCGCGGCCGTCATGCCCTGCAGCAGACGCGCGCCGATCAGCAGCGTGCCGTTCGGGGCCAGGGTCGCGAGTACGGACGTCACGATGAGTCCGGTCGTGCCAAGCAGATACACGCGCTTGCGACCGTACATGTCCGCGAGCCTGCCAAACGACAGCACGAGCGCGGCGCTCGTCAACAGGAACGACATCGGCACCCAGCTCAGCTGGACGGCGTCCAGCGCGAGCGCCGTGGCTATCGACGGCAGCGCGACATTAACCGCGGACAGCATCATCGGCATCGAGACGCCATTGAGCAGCACCATCGCCATCACGGCATATTGTGCGCGCTGCTCGCTCGTGCGGTCGCTGCTCATCGAGGCCGCAGGCAGCGCGGATCGGGAAGCACCCGCACAGCGCACGACGGCTCGCGCGGGCAGGATTTGCGTGGGTAACGGATTGTGTCGGTCATCGGGAATACGGAAGACAAGGGCTCACCACAGGGTGAAATACGGCGCGGCGCGACGACGGACAAACCCGTCGCCACCCCCGACACTCCGCCCGCTCGCGCCTTACGCGAGTCGGGTCGGGTGCAACGTGGCCGCGCCTCACCCCCGCAGGAGTGCCAGCGCATGTCGATACCACGGCTTGCACCGCGGCATTATACCGGAATGAACGCCGGACTTTCGCGCCGCGCGGCTCCGCCGGGGACGTTCTCAGGACGTAATGTAATGTTCCAGCTGCTCGATAATGAACTGCTGCTCGTGAATGATCGCTTTGACAAGGTCGCCAATCGAGACGATGCCAACGAGTTTTTTGTGATCGATTACGGGCAAATGCCGCACGCGCTTGTCGGTCATCAGAGCCATACACTCCTCAACGGTACGCTGTGGACTCGTGCACACGACCCGGGTGGTCATGATATCGCCAACCGGAGTTTCCTTGGACGCGCGACCCGCGAGGATCACCTTGCGCGCGTAATCCCGCTCCGACATGATTCCGACCGGTCGCTCGTCCCGACACACCATCAGCGCGCCGATCCCCCTTTCCGCCATCAATCCGAGTGCGTCGTACACCGACGTATCCGGACTGACCGAGCAGACTTCGCGACCTTTCGCTTCCAACAATTGCTGTATCGTTTTCACGCGCACCTCCATGGGAACCGCAGCGGCAATGCTTGTATCAGTTTAGAAGTGCTGCGCTGAATATGCGAGGCCACGCGATGAGCGCATCAGTAGCTTATAATCCGGGGTCGTCGAAATTTGTCGCGATGCGAAACCGGAATGGGAAGAAGAGAAAAGTTAACACTGCTTCTGGCGGGCCTCACCATGTTGCTGCAAACCGCGACCGCGCACGCGGATCCAAAAGCATTTATCGACGGCTACGAATTACTGCGCCTGTGCGAAAGCGCAGCCGAGTCCGGTTTCTCGCGCGCGACGGATTGCCTCGGATATGTCAGCGGACTCTCCGACGCGCACGAAGCCTTCAGCGATTTGAAAATCCTCGACAAGCAATGGTGCTGGCCGCCTGACGGTATTTCTAATCGTCAGATGGCCGGAGTCGTCTACGAGTATCTGAAAAACAATACCGCACTGCTGGACAAGAGCGCGGCGCTACTCGGCTCATTCGCGTTTCTCGACGCCTACCCCTGCCGCTGACGACACGCGCAACTAGCGCGCCGCGGTGAGACGGGCTCTGAGCGCTTCGACGCGCTTGCGATTCACGTCAAGGTCGCTGTAACCAACCCGTGACGCGGAACGAATGTGGATCGTGCCCGATTCGTTACTGATTAGGCATTCGACATCATCGACAAAACCGAACACGTCGGATGTAAACGTCGCGGCAAGATATGGCGGCCCGTTGTGTCGCAACTCGCCACCGAGTTCAACGATCGCATTCGTCAACTCCGCCCAAACCGTGTCGGCATTACCGGGTTTGAACCGGATCCCGTCGACGTGATGTGAATCACTGGCGCGCGCCATCGAGGACACGCAGTTTGGCTTGTCACCGCAGGGCTTTAACTGACCGTCGACGAGACCCGGCGCTTTTCCCGCACGCGACTGCACCGCCATGACCGCGAAACCGATTCCCAGCGCAAGCGCCAGCACCGCAATACTGATTAGTAGACTTTTCACACAGGCTCTCCCTGGTCCGGCGCGCAGTTATCGCAATACGCAGACCACCTCAAATGCCAATCTCCGGCGGCTGCGCCGCCCGGTCACGATTCATGCACGCCTCGTATTCCAGCAATTTGAACGATTCCCAGCGATTTCGCCCCAGCGTAAACATCATCGATTCGTAGGCGAGGTCGAAACACCCGGGATGGTGGGTCGCGATCCTTTCTAGACACGCCACCGTGGTCTTCGATTCATCACACGCCTGCAACCACGCGTCGCTGACCTTCCCGCTGATATCCCGCTCGAGAAAATAATCCACGCTGAATGCGCATCCGACGATGACCGCCAGCACCGTCCAGCGCAAGCGCGACGCTTTCGAAGCCAGGAATATGCTCCCGCGAGTGTTCATTCGATTGTGGCGTTCGCAACCCGGACGGATAGGTAATCCGGGTACAGGTTAGTCGAATACCGGGGGTCGTCAAAGCAGAGATTTGCGCGATAAATGCCCGCATCCGGGCGGCGCCGGGTGCAGTTGCTCACGTAAAGCTGACCATATCGACGATGAAATGCGCGCCGATCAGCGGCCACAGCGTCCTGATTTTCAGATACAGCGCGCAGGCGAATACGCCGAGACACGCGGTGCCGAGAATTTCGTGGGCCCCGTTTTCCCAATGCGCGAGGCCGAACAATACGGCACTGCAGATCACGTACATCCCCGGGCGCGCCGCGCTCCAGCCGCGCATGAAATACACGTGTGGCAGGCCGCGGTACATGATCTCCTCGAAGACCGCCGCGCTGAGGGAAAAATAGACGGCCACGAGGCTGTGTGCTACGGGCTGTACCGGCATGACATCGACGTAGGTCACGAGCGCCCCCTCGGATTGCAGCAAGTGACCGAAGAACGTTGCGACCGGTTTGTAGGAGATCCAGAAAAGCGCGCTCGCGAGCAGCGTCAGACCGAGCAACTCGCCGCTCCTCCCCCGGCATGCGGCAAGCCCGTAGTCCGCCGGGTTGATCCCGTGGCGCGCCGCGAGCCACACCAGCATCGCCGCCGGCACGACAACATGCGTCAGGCCATCGGCGAACCAGAATCCTGTCATCGATGCGCGGTAAAGCGGCTCGTTCCAGAATCCGTTCAGCAGCAGTACGCCGAGCGTCGGAAACGTGGCGATCAGGATCGCCGTGCGTACCGAAGGCCGGAGGCGGGCCGGGTTCACGAGTGACGCGTTTGCGCCGGGCGGCCGCCTGTCGCTCTCATCAGCGGCGCTCGAGTCGCAGCGAGCGTCGGTGCGCCGCCAATACATCCTTGACGCGCTGTTCCAGCGGGGTGCCCGCATCGACGCCGTCGAGATAGAAACGGATCAGGGCGCGGATAGTATTCTCGACTTCCCGCGGCGACGTTGAGACGACCGTTTTCCGGTGGACCCGGCGCAGGTATTTCAACAGATACCACTCCGTCGACTGCGAGTCGGGATCGCGTGCATCGAGTTCGCGGATATGGCGCACGAGGAGTACGCGGAATTCATCGAAATGTGCCTGCAACTCGGGCATGGATTACGCCACCGAAAATCAACCCCGCAAGCCCGGGTCAATCCGAACGTTCGGTGATCTCCAGCAGGTGGTAACCGAATTGGGTCCGCACCGGACCATGCACGGTGTTGAGTTCGCCGCTGAAAACAACCTCGTCGAATTCCCTGACCATCTGTCCCGGCCCGAATTCTCCAAGGTCGCCACCCTGACGTCCCGACGGGCAGGTCGAATGGGCTCGGGCGACATCCGCGAAATCGGTGCCGTTGTTAATTTCGTTCTTCAGTGCTTCGCATTGTTCCTGCGTATCCACGAGGATATGCCGTGCCTTCGCCTTTGCCATTGCGGTTCTCCGTAATTTCACCGATTAAAATTATATTGTAGCTGCTGTTCGCGGCGGTTTGTCATGCGTGCCGCGCCCGGCGCACTCCCGTTGCCGGGAATCAGGCGAAGACCGCGGCCGCGAGAGTGGCGAGTTCCTCGCCGATCTCGTCTTCGTTTTGCCCCTGCAACCACAGCACCACATTCGATGCGCCCGAAGCCGCGAGTTCCCGCAGTTCCGCGGCTGTGCGAAACAAACCGTCGGGCGCGAAAACCGTCACATCGATCGTGGCAGGGTCACGGCCCAGGGCTTTTGCATGCTTGTCGATCTCCGCCTTGCCGTCAGCAATTTCCTGCGGATCAATGCTGAACGGCAGCCAGCCGTCACCCCATTGCGCGACCCGTTTGTACACGCGCGGTGAGCCGATGCTGCCGAGCATCACCGGCGGGTGGGGTTTCTGTACCGGGCTCGGGCGGCAGACAATACGCGGGAAGTCGACGTATTTGCCGTGATACTCCGCGTACTCGCCCGTCCACAACGCTTTCATCGCCAGGATATAGTCCTTCGTTTGTCCCCAGCGATGCTCGAAATCGCCGCCCATGAGCGTACATTCCGGTTCGTTCCATCCAGCACCGATGCCGTAAATGACGCGTCCACGGCTGTAGTGGTCAACCGAGGCTATCTCCTTCGCGGTCAGAATTGGGTTGCGTTCCGGCACGAGCGCGATGCCGGTGCCGAGACGGATTTCGCTCGTCAGCGATGCGGCCCGGGTCAGCGCGATGAACGGATCGGGCATTCGGAACAGGTAGTCCGGTGGTTCGTCACCCGCGGTCTTGCCGGGGTATTCGTCGCACGACCCTTCCGGGATCGCCGCGTGCTCCGGCACCCAATACGATGCGAAGCCCTGCGCTTCCGCCTGTTTCGCGACTATCGCCGGATCGCCAATGCTGCAATCAGTCAGGATCTGGAATACCCCGACCCCCATGCCTTGTGCCGTTGTTCGTGCCACGTTCGCCTCCCCGTTTTTGTATTTGATTCCCGCGCGGCGCGCGGATCCGCGACGGACACCGCGGCTTGCGCAAGCGCGTTGCGTCCACGCGCGGTGTCCACACGGTGACGGCCAGCAATGGTAACCTGTCGTCGCGGAACAGCAATGATATCGAGGACGATTATGAGCGCAGGCGCAAGACTCCCGGGCACTCCGGAACCCATGCATCGATGGACGATCGGTGGCGGCATGACGCTCGCCGGTGATTCGTGGGGATCAGCCGACGGCCCGCTCGTGCTGTTGCAACACGGCGGCGGTCAGACACGCCACGCCTGGAAAAGCGCCGGCGAAGCGCTCGGGCGCGCGGGCTATTACGCCATTGCATTCGACGCACGCGGTCACGGGGATTCCGACTGGTCCCCCGACGGCGTATACGGCCAGGATGCCATGGTCGACGATTTGTGCCGTCTGCTCGATCAGCTCGGCAGTCCGCGTCCCGTACTCGTCGGAGCATCGATGGGTGGCGGCACCTCGCTCGTCGCGGTGGGCGAGGATCGCGTTGACGCGACCGCTCTCGTCCTCGTCGACATCGCGCCAAAAATCGAACCGGAGGGGGTGCAGAAGATCGGTGACTTTATGCGTAACCGGCCCGAGGGCTACGATTCGCTCGAACAGGTCGCCGAAGCGATCGGCAGCTATCAACCGCATCGCAAACCGCCGAAAGATCTCGCCGGTCTGGCGAAAAACCTGCGCCTCGACAGCGCCGGCAAATACCGCTGGCACTGGGATCCACGGTTTCTCGTCGGGCCCCGCGACCTGGCCAAGCGCAGTGACCGTCTCGAAGCCTGCGCGCGCGCGCTGACTTTGCCCGCCCTGCTCGTTCGTGGCGGATTATCCGACGTGCTGAGCGAAACTGGCGCGGCTGCATTTCAACAGATGTGCCCGCACGCGGAATACGTGAACATCACCGGCGCCGGCCATATGGTTGCCGGCGATCGCAATGACGTGTTCGGCAATGCCGTGATCGACTTTCTCTCCCGCACCGTGCCCGTCGACGGGACCCCGGTGCACGATCCCCATGTACCCGATCCGCATCACGCCGGTCCGCCCGGCGACGTGATCGACGTACCCTGAGCCCCGACGTCGCGCGACGGCTAGCGGCCGATACGCTGCCCGAGCACGCGCATGTCGATCTCCGTGGCGCTGACGTTACCGCCGCGCACGACCACATCGTCGGTATCCGGCGCGTCATCGATCAACGCGGACTTCAGGTTGTGGTGGTATTGATCACCTTTGCGCTGGAAACACTGATCGTAGTAAGTATGGCCAATCCGCGAATGCACGATCGCAATGTCATCGCGGGCCTTCGCGGGGAAATTGACGTTCCAGGTCGTCGCCGGGGTGTCTTCGGCGCGATAGAACTGCTGCCACACGAGCGGGATCAGGTGTCCCAGTAATTCCCGCAGTTGCGCTTCGGTGCCGGGCAGGAACTCCCGGTTTTCCATCCACTGCTGAAATTGCTCCGGCGCGAGCTCCTGTGACAGCGCCAGCGCGGGGATACGGGCGATGTTTGCCTCGAAACACGCGCCGACGGTGCCGGAGGCGAAAATGAAACCGATCCCGATATTTTTGCCGATGTTCGTCCCTGAGACGACGATATCCGGACGTACATCGAGCAGGTTGTGAATTGCGAGGTTGACGCAATCCGCCGGGGTCCCGGTGACCGACCAAGCCTTCGTCCCGTGCAGGTCGATCTGATCGGCATAGATGGCGCCCACGCGCGTCATCGCCTTGCCCTTCCAGCTCTGTTCTTCGGCGGGCACGACAACGTCGAGCTCCCCGAGTTGTTCGAGCGCCGCTATCGTGTAGTGAAACAGCGGCGAATCGTGACTGTCGTCGTTTGTCAGCAGAATTCGGGGTCTGGTGCTCAATGTCGTTGTCGCTCCTTGTCCCGCCGTCACGATGCGGGTTTTTTCATGCCGAGACGTTCGTAGTATTTCGCCGGCACGCTGGCCGGGTCCTTGTAAACGATCATCGAACAGTAATCCTTGCCGATCCGCGCTGCCGGCTCGACCACGACGAACGGCCGGCCGTTTTCCTCGATATCGATTTTCTCCATCGCGTACTCATGGGCACAGTACACCGGAAAATCTTCGCGCCCATACGTCAGCGCCTGCGCCTCGGTGATCTTCAGGAACGCATCATCACCTTCATACTTGCCTTCGGCCACGAGTCGCCCGCCACTGCCGCAGGGGCACAGTTTGATTTCGACTTTCTCGTCGTCTTCACGGATTTCCAGTGGTTGCAGATGCCCGTGCAGGCCGGAAACGAACATCTTGATCTTCGCCTGCATCGCGTCCGGATCTTTCGGCAGGTTGTCCAGGATCGGCTTCCACCACGCGCGTACGCCCTCGACCATGACATTTTCGAGCGCTTCGTCACCGTACTGCCGGCCGACTTCACTCAGCGTACCGGTGATCCAGTTGCGATACAGGTCGTGCATGGACAGGAATTCGTTGTACATCCGCTGCGCGATCTTCTTCGCCTTCTCACCATCGCCGGCATCGATTGCGTCGGTCAGGCGGTCGAGCGTCCGCCGCTCCATGTCACGCAACTGTTCATCGGTAAAGAAACGGTTTTCCATCAGGCGCCCTCCCCGGGGTTATCTGGCTCGTCATGAACACATGGCGAGGAACTCGAACAGCGCGTCGTGCGACCCGCGCCACGTGGTGTCATCCCGGTCGGCAGTATATCCTAGGCCCGATACCGCGATGTCGTTCGCACTCAAAGCGCAGTCAGCCGTACCGTGAAACCCTACAAAGCCGTCCTGTTCGATCTTTTCAGCACCGTGGCGCTGTGGCGTCCCGATCGGGTGCCGCTGTTCGAATGGCGCGGCAAGTCTTCACGCTCGACGATGGGAAACCTGCGCCAGACGATCGAAGCGGAGCTACCGGATATTACGTTCGCGGCATTCGTCGACGGGCTCGCGCTCGCGAACGAACAACTGGCAGCGCGGCGCGCCGCGGAACACCGCGAGTTTTCCTCGCTGCAGCGGTTCACGCTTGCGCTGACGAACGCCGGCAGTCCGGATTCGGACGAAACCCGTCGGATCGCGACGCTGCTGTCGTTGAAACATATGGATATGCTCGCGGCCGCGGTCGATATTCCGCCCGCGCACACGGCGTTTCTCGCGCGAATGGCCGCGGAATACCCGTTGGCGCTCGTGTCGAATTTTGATCATGGCGAGACCGCGCGCGCAATCCTTGCGCGCGACGGCGCCGCGACTTTCTTCGACCGGATTGTGATCTCCGACGAATATGGCTGGCGCAAACCGTACCCGGGTATTTTCACCGACACCCTGGCTATGCTTGGCATCGCGCCGCAGGATGCGTTGTACGTGGGTGACTCCGTCGCGGACGATGTCGTCGGCGCGAAAGGCGCGGGTCTCGACGTTGCGTGGGTGAATGCGACGGACTCGGCGTTGCCCGCGTCTGTACCGAACGCCGACTTCGTCGTGCGCGCAATTCCCGAACTCGCCGACGTCCTGTTGAAATAGGTCGTCCGGGCCCGGCCCGGTGGCCGGCCCGGACGTACGCTCACTGACTCTTCAGAAAGCCGACGAGACCACAGACGTCGGCTGCGTCGAGGCGGCCGAGTGGCCCGTCGCAATACGTCGATTGCACGATCGTTCCGTCACCCCGCAGCAAAAACTGTGTCGGCTGGATGATCGAGCGACGCTCTTCCCACCAGGCATCGAGTAAACCGGCGATCGCCGGGCTCACGCCCTCACCAAGCGGAAACGATACGTCGGCCGCGACTTCCGCTGCATGTTCACCGGTATCAACGCTCGCTGCGTAAACTGAAACGCCAAGCGCGCTGAGTTCTTCTTTATTGTTTTCGAAGCCGACCAACTGCCGGCGGCAGAACGGTCACCAGTGGCCGCGATAGAACAACACCACAGCGAAATCGGTTTCGATATCATCCGGCAGCGTGACGCTGCCGCCACCGACGAGGTTCAGTGTCAGTGACGGAAGCTTCTCGCCGCTGCGTAGTTTATGACTCATCTGCAGTCTCCGTTAACAATGCCCGTAGCCAGTATGAGCTTTTGCCGCAAGCGAGGGAATCGACAGCGGTCCGCGCTACGACGCGGGCGAGGTGATCGCAATTCCGGACCCGCCGATTTTCAATCGCCGCAGTGCTCACAGTGACAAATTTCCACGCTATAGTACGGAGCCACACACACCCCGGAGAACAACACGATGAGTGACCCCATCAAGGAAGCGAGCGATACCGGCTGGATCGCACAGCACCGTGAAAAATACCTGAAAGACCCGGAAGGCGGCCATATGTGGGACTCCACGATCGGCGGCGGCCCAGGGCCCCTGCCGACCCTGTTGCTGTTCACGACCGGGCGCAAATCCGGCAAGGAATCGATCATGCCCCTGCTGTACGGCAAGGTAGACGGCGGTTACGCGATCATCGCCTCGAAGGGCGGCAATCCGAAACACCCCGGCTGGTATCACAACCTGAAGGCCAGCGGGGAAGTTAAAGTACAGGTCGCCGCGGATGTGTTTCAAGCCCGCACGCGCGACGCCGCCGGCGCCGAGCGCGCGAAGATCTGGGATCAAATGGTTGCGATGTACCCTCCGTTCGGCGATTACCAGGTCGCGGCCGGTGATCGCGAGATTCCCGTCGTCGTACTCGAACCTGTCCGCTGATCGGTTCCCCGCCCGGCACGCCGGGCGGTCCGTTTGGACCCACGCTATCCAGGAGCACCAGAAACCATGATTCATGGCATCCATCACACCGCAATCTCATGCACGGATATCGATCGCTCGGTGCATTTCTACCGTGACCTGCTCGGCTTCGAGGAACTCCTCAGCTTCGACTGGCAGGTCGGTAGCACAACCCTCGACAACATTACCGACCTGAAGGATTCCTCAGCCCGCGTGGTCATGCTGAAAACAGGCAATGCTTGCGTCGAGTTGTTCGAGTACGCCACCCCGACCCCGCAAGCGGCCCCGGCGCGGCGTCCGGTCTGCGATCACGGCATCACCCACTTGTGCCTCGAGGTTAGCGACATCGAGAGCGAGTATGCGCCTTTGTGCCGCCGGCATGGAGTTTCACTGCCCGCCGCAGCAGGTCGGTGATTCCCTGCGCGCCACTTATGGCCGCGATCCGGACGGTAACGTCGTTGAATTACTCGAGGTCGTCGGCGACCGGAATCTGTCCGTAGTTGCCGCCTGATCCTCGCCGCACGGCTGCGCCGCGGCCGTGGTTGCCGTCCCGCACGGTTCCCCGACGCGCGGCTCCCGCCCCGGGTCCGCGCGATTGCTCACCATCGCGAACAGCGTATTGAAAGTCGCGGCGTCCGTATCGCGCATCGTTCGGTAGCGAACATGCGCGTCGGGCGGCGCGTCGGGTACAAGCACCACCCCCCACAAGCCATCGCCGCGATTCGGCAGGATTGAATAACGCATATCGATGATCAGCGCTTCATCCGTCGCGGAACGCGCCAGGTAACCGTCGGAAAACCAGCGGAAACGTTCAACATCGCGCGCCTGCTGACTGGCAGGATCGAGCCACGGGAAATCCCGCTGAACGTCGAGCTTGCGCACGTGTTCACCGGGATAGGTAAGCGGCGTCGCGGCGACGCGAATGGCATCGATGTAGTAGTAGCCCGCGTGTTCGTAAATCGACTTCCATACGAGCAGGTTACCGAAACTTGGTTTCGCCTCGACCGTCGCAGGTGCATGTCCGCGGGATTCGGCGAGTCGCGCGGCAACCTGCTCCGCGCGTTCGCGTTGCACAACCCCGAACCCGAGGTACAGGCAGCCCCACACGAGCGCGAGCCGCGCCCACTGAGGCTGTCGGGTCACCGCCGCGGTGACGACAAGTGCGAGTACCGGTAGCGTGAACAGCGGATCGATGATCGAAATATTGTGCCAGGCAACCCGGACCGTACTGAACGGCCACCATAACTGCGTACCGTACGACGTGCATGCATCGAGCAGGCCGTGCGTCGCGTAACCGAGCGTGCAATACAACAGCGTGTCGCGGAAGCGCAGCATGCGGTGGGCGAACAGGCCGTGCAGTACGATGGCGCATATGAGGCCACCGAGCGGAATGAAGACGAGTGAATGAGTAAACTGCCGGTGGTATTCAAGAAACAGGATCGGGTCGTGGTCCGAGCGAATGAAGACGTCGAGATCCGGTGTCATACCGGAAATAAATCCGAGCAGGCCGGCCACGACAACGAAGCGGCGCGACGCGGCCTGCGGCGCCGCCGCGCCGAGTACGCCCTGGGTTAACGGATCCATGTCAGCGCCGACGCAACAGCACGACCCGCGGCGTGAGAACGCGCCTTACGTCCCGCGCACACCGGTGTCGCTCAGCCCTCACCTTTGTGCAGCATCTCGGTCCATTCCTCCATCGTAATCACGCCGCCGGCCCGCTCCGTTCGACCGAGGTCCCTCTGCGGCAATGCATCCTGAACGGCATCGATACGTTTCCACGCCGCCAGTGGCGTTTCGCTCGCGGGTTTCGGCACATAGCGTGACGATTCAATTCTCTTGTATTTCGGAATGTAGCGCGGGCAGTTGATCCACATCCTGCTCAACGTGACGCGGACGACGAACTCCGCTTCATGGTATTCCGACAGCAGGGGATCGTTATCCATGATCGTGGCCTTGCCGTGAAATCGAACGCGGTGCGGGTTCTCGAAGTCGATGAACAAAATTCCGATCTCCGGCTTCGCCTTCAGGTTGCCCATCGAGTAGAACATGCCGTTCCCGTCGAGACTGGGAAACGCGATCGTGCGTTCGTCGATGACTTTCACGAATCCTGGCGGCCCGCCCTTGTACGATACCGTCGGCTGACCGGAAGGATCGACCGTAGAGAGAAAGAAGAATTCGCGCGCTTCGATAAACGCACGATCCTGATCGCCGATCGTCTCGGCGATGATCATTTCCTCCAGCCTATCGGCGAGGCGCCGCGTATCGAACCGGTCCTGGAGTTCGCGATGGCTGTCCGTGTAGATGTCGCTCATAATCACAGTCTCCGAAGTTTGAGTCGCCGCGCGGGGCGTTGTGCGGCGCGGCGCGGCCCGCCAGATTAACAAGCACCGAAGCGACACGGAAGACGTCGGCACCGACGCCCGCGCCGCCGAAGCCGGCGTGTATGGCTTTACCGCCAGCGCATCTTCGGTACACTGGGTGCGGGCGAAGCGGGGACAACACTATGGCAGACAAACGATACTCCGTGATTTTTACCGGGCGCATCGTCGACGGCGCGGAACCGGCGGCGGTCAAGGCCAATCTGGCGAAACTGTTCCGGGTGGATGCGGAACGGGTCGAGTCCATGTTCGCCGGCAAGCCGCTGGTCATCAAGAAGAACCTCGACGCCGAGAAAGCGCGCGGCTATCGCGATGCGCTGGCGAAAGCCGGCGCCGCGGTCAGTGTCGTCGAGGAAGGTGACCCGGACGCCGCACGCGCAGCGGCGCAACCAGCGTCGGCGCCGACACCCGCACCAGCCGCCGCCCCAACACCCGCACCAACCGCCGCCGGCCCGAGCACCGATTCCGCCCCGCCACAACCGCCGCAGGCGCCCGACCTGACGATCGCCGAAGTCGGGGTGACGCTCGTCGAACATGAACCGGTGACACCGCCCGATTTCGACACGACGCAGTTCGATCTGGCCGAAGTCGGAGTGACGCTGGTCGAACCGAAAGTCGTATCGCCGCCCGATTTCGATACGTCCGGCATGAGCCTGGACCCGCCCGGTACGCAGCTGACGGACGCCAGACCGGCGCCGCCCGCGCAGTTCGATACGAGCGGCCTGTCGCTCGCCGAGAACGAGTAGCTTCGCGCCCCCGTCGTGGCCCGTAATCGCCGCGACAATTGCCACGAGGAAGGTCTATGAATCTCGACGACGGCCTCATCGCGGTCGTGAAACGCGACTGCCCCACCTGCCTGCTCATCGAACCGGTACTGCAGGCGATAGAACAAAGCGGTCAGCCACTCACGGTCTACACCCAGGACGATCCTGCGTTTCCGGATGTGCGCCAACGCCGCGACGATCGCGATCTCGAATGCTCGTATCGGCTCGCTATCGAGACCGTTCCCACGCTGATACGGGTCGTCGATGGCGCCGAGCAGGCGCGGACCGTTGGCTGGGCACGTGACGAATGGGCATCGCTGACCGGCATCGAGGACATCGGTGTCGATTTACCCTCGACCCGGCCCGGGTGCGGTTCGAAATCCGTGGAACCGCATATCGCCGAGCAGCTCGCGCTGCGTTATGGCGACTTCACGGTTGTCTCGCGGCGGATCGAAGTCTCCGCGCTCGAAGACGACATCGAGTACTGTTTCGATCGCGGGTGGAGCGACGGCCTGCCCGTCGTCCCGCCGACCGAAGCACGCCTGTACCGGATGCTGCAGGGTACGCAGCGCGAGCCGGGGGAAGTGCTCGGTGAGGTGCCGCCGAATCTCGTCGCGCTCACCGTCGAGAAGGTCGCGCTGAACGCCGTCATGGCCGGCTGCCGGCCGGAATATCTGCCGGTTGTGCTGGCCGCGGTCGAAGCCGCACTCGACCCGGCGTTCTGCCTCCACGGCCTGCTCGCGACAACCTGGTTTTCAGGTCCGATGATCGTCGTCAACGGCCCGATCCGCGAAGCCATCGGCATGAACTGGCGCGGTAATGTGTTTGGTCAGGGCAACCGCGCGAACGCAACGATCGGGCGCGCGCTGCAGCTTGTCGTGCGCAATGTCGGCGGCGGTCGGCCGCGCGAGGCCGACCAGTCGACGTTCGGGCACCCCGGTAAATACACGTTTTGTTTTGCCGAGGACGAAGCGACGCCGTGGCAGTCGCTCGGCGAGGAGCGCGGCATTGCGGCCGGCAAATCCAGCGTCACGGTATTCAGCGGCGATGGCGTACAGGGTGTCGTCGACCAGCAGTCCCGCGAGCCGCAGGGTTTAATCGACTCGATCGCGGGATCCCTGCGCGCCGTGAACCACGTCCAGATCGCGAATGCCGCCGATGTCGTCGTGGTCATCGGCCCGGAGCACGGACGTGTGTTCGATCAAGCCGGCTGGAGCAAGGCCGACGTCACCGCGGCCCTGCACGAACACACGCGCATACCGGGCAAGGACCTCGGCATGGGTGGCGATACGGCCCAGGATGCCGCGCCGGGGCCGCAACGGGTACAGAAATTCCGCCCCGGTGGGCTACAACTGATTCGCGCCGGTGGCGACGCCGGCTTGTTTAGCGCGATTATTCCGGGCTGGCTCATGAAAGGGCCGCTCGGTACCGATCCCGTCACGAAGGAGATTCGTCCATGAACCAGGTATTACTCGACCCAACGGCAGAGCTCGGCAGCGCCGTGCGTGAACCGCTCGAGCTGCCGCCGTCGCTCGATGGTCTGACCATCGGGCTGCTCGACATTTCGAAAGCGAAAGGCGACGTGTTCCTCGACCGCATCGCCGAACGCCTGGCCGAACGCGGGCACCGGACCGTCCGTTTCAGAAAACCGACGTTTACCCGGCCCGCACCGGTTGCCCTGCTACAGGACATAGCCGGGCAATGCGACGTCGTGGTCGAAGCGCTTGCGGATTGAGGTTCGTGCACGTCGTGCAGTTTGCAGGACATCAAGAATCTCGATACGCGTGGCATTCCGGGCGGGTTTATTGCGTCGGAAGTGTTTGTTACCGCGGCCGAATCGCAGGCGGGGGCGCTCGGTTTCACTCCGCGCAGCCTGTTAGTCGCGCATCCGATCCAGGATCGCACGAACGCTGAACTCATCGCCCTGGCGGACGCCGCGTTCGATGACGTGCTCGCGCTGATCTGCCGATCCGCCGCGTAATTGTTGATCGTAACCGACGCAGCGATGCGTCGTTTATGGATTCAGTTTGTAAGTCACATTCGCGATGGCAACTTCCTCGCCGGCGGTGTTCCGCACGCTGACGTCGCCGACACAGATACTGCCGCCGCGTCGCCGTACGTTCGCGACCGCCCATAAATCCTCGGCGACCACGAGGCGCAGAAAGTTGATCGCAAACCCCACGGTCGCACCGCGCGATTGCTCACCGACGCCATCGTGTGACCAGAACGCGCACGTCGCGGCCGTATCGACGAGAGAACTGATTGCGCCGCCATTCACCCGCTCGATCCCCAGGTGCTCCGCGTACGGCAGTTGCAACACGACCCGGTCGGTTTCCGCCTCGACGAGCACGAAACCGAGGTGTTGCGAATAGCGCAAGCCTTCGGCGATTTTCCTGACTTGTTCGAGCATTGAGCATTTCCCGTAGACAAAAAACTGTAGGCAAAAAAAATGGGCCGCCTCGAGAGGCGGCCCATTGAACATTGCTGGTATGAACCAGGCGGCGTGATTAACGACCTTCCGTGAGGTAGTTCACGTCATGCGTACGCTTGACCTTCTTGAACGGGGTGTTCGGGAAGCTTTGGCCGCGGCACGGCACCAGGGTTCCACGATTGTTCTGCAGGTCGATCACGTTGATGCTCTGGAAACCCGCTTTGCGCGTACCAGGCGGTGTCGGCGCGGCTCCGTATTCTGCCTGATGCGCTTGATACTGCGGATCTTCCGACCAGGATTTCTGGACCTGGAATACTTTCCAGATCTGACCGCTTTGGTCGAACGCATTCGAGTAACACGCTTCCCCGGAGTCCCGATCGATGTAGTGGAACTTCGCCGAGTACGGATGGCTCGAACTCTTCGGCGTCTGACGCATTACGTCGACGAGGCGCAGGGCATGGTCGTCAAACGGCGCCCAGCCGTTCGGGCCGTAGAACACCGAATCCGTGTAGCGCGAGCGGATGACGCAGAGAATCCGCGCGGTACCCACATACTGCCAGTCGTGCTCCATGACACGACCGTTGAAGCTGTAGAAATCCTCGAGCGTATGGTCGGTACCGAGCAGCGAGTCGGATTTGACCTCAACCGAGATGCGGCGCACGCGGCGCAGGCTCGGAATGTATGCCCAGGAATCGTCCGTCTTGCGCGGGTCGTTGTAGCGCAGGATCAGGAACGCCGTACCGGCGATATCGAACGGCGAGGTAAAGCCCGTGTATTCACGGAACGCCGTATTCTTCGCGAAGCCCTTGCCGCCGTTCAGCATGTAGCCTTCGTTCGCCAGGTCGACGCGCGCCGACATCATGACGCGCTGGTACGGTCCGGCGAGCACACGCTCGAACGTGCCGCCACCCGTGTAGTACTTCGCGTACTTACCGCCAGCGGCACTCATGATGTCGTGGCCGCTGTGGTCGCCGCCCTGACGGACCCAGACCCAGTGCACTTCTTCAATTTTCAAGCCTGCGTTTTCCCAGCGCCAGGCAAAGTTCCAGGCCATTTTCGACCCGTCTTCCGTGCTGCCAGGGGTAAACGTTGCCGGATCGAACGGGCGGCCGGCGGTGTAGTTTTCGATCGCGCCATCGGCGGCTAACGTTGCCTGACCTGCAAACTGCTCGGTGGCCGCTTTGTAGGCGTCGGACGGCGTCAGGTCGCCCGCATCCTTGATCGCCATTTCCATACCTTCGAACAACAGCGTCTCTTGCTGCTCGACGGGAATGAACGGGCGTACGAGGTCGGCCTTGTCGAACGTGATCGTGTCGCCGTCAACGAACTGCGGCTCAGCGGACTGGTTCGCCTTGAGCCACGCGAGATGATCCTCGGGCGTGATTGCCTGCGCAACGAGCGTATGCGCCGCAAACGCCGCCGTCAGTGCGTAACGAAGTGGTTTAAACATAGATTTGTTTCCTCAAAGTCTGAGTCGTACACAGTGCGGTTAACGTCGCCGCGAACAACTCATTGCAGTGGCCGGTTTCGCTATTGGTTGGCGCGTACAGTTGCGCGCACCCTCCCCTCCGCGAATTTTTATCCCTGCGATTCCGTTGGCCATCAGTATCGCAGCGTGGGGGTATCCTACAAAAATCCAGGTGAAATGAAAGTGAAAATTTCTGGCTTGAATTTCATCGGCGTGGAAAAGTTCTTGTGCAGCGCAACAGATACGGCCGGATTTCCCCGCCTGACCCGCGCAATTCAGTTATCCGCATCATCCGCCCGTTCCTGCACCAGTACCCACGGTTTGATAACAACCGCCCACAACGACGCATCGCGTTCCAGCCAGTCACGCGCTTCACCGTCGGTCACCGGATGTACCGTCGCAGCGGCCAGCCAGCGCGCGACGATCGCCTTGTCATCACGCGCGAAGCGCTGCGCGACATCGACGAGATCGAGCGTCGCGTCGACGGCGATGAGTCGCCCGCTCGCGAAATGTCGTTGCAGTTCCACCCACGCGATGCGCCCGGTTTCGAGATTCAGTTCGTGCCGCTGCGCCTCGGCGACGGCCGCCGGGTCGAGCTCGGGATAAGACTTCTCGCCGGGCATCAGTGGTAACGCCGCATGACGGTCTCGGCAAACGAGCGCATCTGGTCGACCGGATCATCAGTGACCTGAAACGCGAAATGGCGCAAGCCCGCTGCCTCGAGTGCCCGGATGTGTTCGATCATCGCGTCGGGCTCGGCCACGATCGCAACGGACTCCGCGAGTTCCGGGCGCACGAACTCGCGCTCCTGTTCACGCGGAAACACGAGGTGACCCTCGTGCAGTACGCGATGCCGATCGGCGGGCGGAATCGTCGCGACATACTCGCGGAACCGCGCCATGACGGCGGCGATTTCCGGGGTCGCCTGCAACAGATCCTCACCCCACTCAACCTGCACGTGCAGAAGATTCGTAATGAACGGTGCCAGCGCACTCAGCACGCGCGGACTCGCGGCCGTTTCTCCCGGGCGCAGTACGGACAACGGAAATATTCCCTTTGTCGGAACCGCATCCGGATTGCGGCCGGCGGAAACCGCAGCCGCCGCGATTTGCGCTCGGGCGTCGGCAATCACCGCGGGACTCGCACCCCAGGTCAGGTGTGCGTCGCATTCGGCGCCGCAGTACGCGAGGGTTTTAGGCCCGAATGCGGACAACGTGATCGGGATCGGATGTTCAAGATTAATAAACCCGTGATCGCGATGCAGCAGCTGGATTCCGTGCGACTCCCCCTCGGCCTGCTGGATCGCGACGTCACCGGCGAGCAAGCGACGGATGATCGCGAGTTCCTGCTTCATGCGCGCAAGTGGCACGGGCTTCAGGCCCATCGTCAGGCGCGCGGTGTTGCCATTGCCGACCCCCAGCTCCACTCGTCCGGGTGCGAGTTGCGCGACGGTCGCGATCGAATGCGCGATAACCGGGGCGATCCGGGTTGTCGGTACGGCCACCCCGGTGGCAAGCCGGATCCTTCGGGTTTCCCGTGCCGCCACCGCCATCGTTGCGTAGACGTCCGAATAGAGCATTTGCGAATCGAAAAACCAGGCCTGGTCGTAGCCGAGCGACTCGGCCAGCGCGACGAGGTCGTAATCGCCAACGCGCGGCGTAAATGCGACGCCAAATTCCATCAGTGCACTCCTCTTTGCCCGCCGCTGTGACGGGATTGGCCGGCGGGCGGGTAATGTTTCCGGCCCGAGCGCCCGCAGCCTGCCACGAAGCCGCCGTCACCGACAAGGCTTCGTCGGTTACGGGGTTGTGTTCAGGATTCCCTGGCGCCGGAATCCGCGACCACCCCGGGCATCAGATCGTCGAGGTCGTCGAGTTGGTTGTTCAGCTGATTGCCGAGTTGCGACAGCTCCGCGTGAATCTGCTCGACCATCCTCAGTTTTTCGCTGATTTGTCGCCGCGCGACGTAAATTGCCGCTTTCTGTCGCGCTATCTTGTTCGCGAAATCGCGTAGCGCACGGTAGCGATCGCGCAAACGACGTTCTTTCTCGATGTGCGCGCCCTGGTAGCGTTCCCGTAACGCCGTCAGTCGTGCATTGATGTGTTGTTCCGCAAGCGTTTGCAAACGATCGGCATGTTGCTGCAATCGGGCTTCGTAACGTGCCCGTTCGTCGGCCTTGACCTTGTCGACGTAACGCCTGAAGCGCGTTTCGAGTTCGCGCGCAAACGCGCCGATTTCATCATCGATCTTCGGTTCGTAGTTGCCATCGGTCGCGTGCAGAATATCGTCGTCGTCCGTAAACTCGATCCCGGCAATTGCACTCTCGGCGGATGCCGCGACCTCGGCAAACGACTCGCCGGACGGCGGCTGTTCATCGAGTAGCGCGTGCGGGTCGACGACACTCGGTCCGCTTTTATTCAGGCTTGCATGCTCGTCGTTGATTTCCGTCACGAGGGCCGCGAGTTGCTGGCCGGAGAACGTTTCCGAGTACTCCGCCGGCGGCACGACAGCCGCTTCATCGGTCGCGGCGTCGGGAATCGCGTGCACGGGTACACGCAGGATTTCCGCATCGCTTGACGCGGTTATCGAACGGGTTTTGAGCCCGGCCTCGTCGAGCGGTGCGGCCGCGGCCGGAGAATCCGCCTCGATCGTCGCCGCCGGGATATTGTCACCTTCAAGCACGACACTGCCCGACAACAGGTAGTGAATATGTGGATCATGGTCACCGGCGAACTGGAATGTCTCACCACCGCCGACCGCGAGTACGCGGGCGTGTTCGAGCAGGCGCTGCCGCTCCGCGGGGGAATAGCGCCGGAATGGTTCACGTGCAAGGATTCGATCATTACCCAGACGGGCACCGGCTGTCGTTGTATCCGGGGACGCGCCCGACCCGGCGTGCTGACGTTGTTCCCGCGCCTTGTCGAGCGCGTCCTTTATGCGTTCCGTCACCTTACCTCCGGTATCGATCGGTGATACGGGATAGTGTCCGTTACCGGCGCCTCGAAACGTCATCGCCGCATCCCGACGAGGCCGCCCGGCGTCCCTGCGATCGCAACAAAAGTGTACTGCATTTGAGCCCGTCGCGAACGCAAACAGCGCTCTCTGGCACGGGGGCGACGACCGGCCCCGTTAGTGTTTTCCGTTCACTGCCTTTATATTCACGGTTCCATCGGGCAGTGCTCGCCACGATAGGGTTTAACTGACTGGGAAAGATTCGATGATCAAGAAAGGTATCAAGGCGCTGTGCGCCGAAGCGGAGCAGGAAATAGAAACACTGACGGTTGCCGATGTCATGGCGGCACGCGACGATCCGAACACCCAGCTCGTCGACATCCGCGACATCCGGGAATTGTGGCGCGACGGCACGATTCCCGGCGCCACGCATGCGCCACGCGGCATGCTGGAATTCTGGGTCGACCCGGACAGCCCGTACTATCGCGAGGAATTCGGATCCGGCAAGAAATTTATTTTTTACTGCGCCGGTGGCTTGCGTTCGGCGCTCGCCGCGCAAACCGTCCATCGCATGGGCCTCGCGCCCGTAGCGCACATGGCTGGCGGATATGCCGCGTGGGTCGAAGCGAAGGGCCCGACGGAACCGAAAGAAGCAAAGCTGCCGAAACCGAAATAAGCGCCCTGATCCCGCCGGTGACCACGGCCGACGTCCAGGTAAACCGCCCGCGGCGAAGCTTCCTGTTCGTCCCCGGCACCGGACTCGACATGCTGCCGAAAGCACTTGCGGCGGCGCCGGATATTATCTGTGTCGACCTCGAAGATGCCATCGCGCCGCAACACAAGGCCGTAGCCCGCCGCGACACGCTCGCCGCGTTCGGCGCGCTGCCGGAGAATCCGGCAGACTGCGAGCTCGTCGTCCGGATCAATTCCCTGCGCACCCCGGACGGACTCGCCGACGTGCTCGCGGTGCTCGAGAGCCCATCGCCCCCGCCGTCGCTGATGCTGCCAAAAATCAAGTCGGCGGACGAAGTGCGCCTGCTCGATGAATTACTCGGGCAGGCCGCGGCACCGATCCGCCTGCAGGTAATCATCGAAACGAATGACGGCCTCGAGCGCTGTCACGAGATTGCGCAGGCGAGCGAGCGCATCGATGCGCTGCTGTTCGGCGGCGCGGACATGGCCGCGGAATTGCGGGTCGAGCCGAGCTGGGAAGCATTGTTGTACGCCCGGTCGCGCCTCGTGCACGCGGCCGCGAGCGCGCAAATCGACCTGATCGACGTCCCTTACCTGGACCTCGAGGACATGGCGGGCCTGGAACGCGAAGCCGCTCTTTGCGCGGAACTCGGTATGACCGGCAAAGGCGCGATCCATCCGAAGCAGCTAGCGATAATCGAACGGCATTTCAGTCCGGGCGACGCGCAGATTGCGCATGCACGACACCTTACGACAGCGTTCGAGCAGGCCGACGGCGGCTTGCTCGTCGTCGACGGCAAGCTCATCGAAAAACCGGTATTGCGCTCGCAATACCGGATCCTCGCTATCGCCGAACGGCTGCGACAACGGCACCGGCGCGATTGAGCCGGCGCCGCCCGCGGCCGGCGCCGTTCAGCTCGCCGGCGCCAGCTTTGTTGCGCCACCGGCCTCCGCCGGCACGGCAGGGTCCACGGCAAAGCGCGGCGGAAACAGCGTCACGTCGACTACCGCGAACGTCCCCGCAATCGCATGTGTCGGTCGCAACGTGGGTTCGCCAATGGCGGCCGCATCGAAACTCGCGGCCGCGACCTCGCCGCGCAATACGCGTTTGAACTCGTATCCCGCCTCGACCTGAATCAGCTTTTGCTGTCCGCCCGTTTGCGCGAGGCCGAGCGCGGGCGAATATTTCACCATCCCGCCGGCGCCCGCCAGCGACACCATGTTCGTCGTGACGATATCGAGCACCGTGTCGCCGCCGACCGCGACGACGCCGCGAATGCGGTCGTAAGATTCGCGGCATGTAACCGTCGCCATCGCACACGCGATACCGTAGCGATCGCGCAGCAGTTGCCCGGCGTCCGCATTGTCGCACCAGGCGGCGTAGACGAAATGCCGCGGTTTGATCCCGGTCCTGCAGGCAACACCGGCATAGGCGAATTCAAACGGTCCGTATGGACTCTCACGGACACGCCAGAACGAAGTCGCGAGAACCGCGGGCACGCTCGGGTGCAGACTTTGCGGCAGGCGCGGCAATACGACGCTCATTGGCAACTCGAACAGCGAGTAGTAGATCTCGACGGCGCCAAGTTCGATCGCGTCGCCGGCCGGCGCGAGGTCCGCACCCATCGGCAGGTCCGCGACGGCGCGGGTACCGTACAACAATTCCGGCGCGCTCATGAGTTTGCCACCAGTTTTGATGAGCCCGCGAAATGCGGCATCACTTCGCGCCCAAACAAACGCAGACTGTCGAGTACGTCAGCCTGGGGCAGATGCTCCCGGGACTGCAGCATGAAAATGATCTGATCGACGCCGGCGTCTTCCCAGCGCCGGATCGTGTCGACAATATGCGCGGGGTCGCCAAACAGCAGACCGCTCGCCGGCGGTTTTTTCGCATCGCCGGGCGCGTTCGGATCGGGGCGCAAGGAACCGAGCAGACCGAGCGCCGTGTAGTTGTTCGCGGGATACGCTTCGGAGACCTCGACGGTCTGGCCGGCCATGTAACCGAACGTTTCGATCAGTTCGTGTCCCTTGCGGGTCGCGTAGTCCTTGTCTTCGTGGCAGTACATCCAGTTTGCGATCGCAATCTGGTCGTTGACGAACTGTCCGACCGGTTCGCACGTCTTGATACGTTGGCGATATTCAGCGATGCGTGGCACGACGCGTTCGACGTCGGCAATGCTGAGGATAATCGCGCCCATGCCGCGGTCGGCCGCATCGAGCTCCGTTCCCGGTGCGGTTACCGCGACCCACAGTGGCGGATGGGGTTCCTGTACCGGCTTCGGCAGGATACAGCGCTCCGGCATGCTGAAGTACGTTCCCTCATAGGCAAATCGCTCCTCGGTCCACATACGCGGGATGACGCGGCAGTACTCGTCCCAGCTGCGTTTCGTGTCGTCGACGTTCGCATTAAAACCACCAAGTTCGTTCCAGGTAGACGAACGGCCGGTGCCGAAATCGACACGCCCGTTCGACAGCATGTCGAGAAACGCGGCCTTTTCGGCCCAGCGGATCGGTGAATGCATCGCGGGGACGCAGGTACCGATACCGAAACCGAGGCGAATCTGCCGGGTTTCGCGTGCCAGCGCGGTCAGGAACATATCCGGGCAGCTCGAATGGCTGTACTCCTCGAGGAAATGATGTTCCACACACCACGCGCTCGCAAAGCCGAGTTCATCCGCCAGGACGGTTTGTTCAATGGCGTTTTCTATGACCGCGCGCTGGTTTTCCGTAGTAAACGGACGCGGGGTCGACAGTTCGAAAAACAGGCCGAATTTCATACAGGGGCTCACTCATTTTCACAGGTCGGGGCATTCTAGATCGCGACAACCGGGGCGCCAAATATCCACTCGGTTAATCGTTGCACCGCATACCCCGGGTCCGTGTTAAATTTCCCGCAACCAGGACGAGCACACCGAGCATGCAGATCGAACGCGATACCGTTGTCTACTTCCACTACACCCTGAGTCAGGTGGGTGGTGAGCAACTCGAGGCTTCAAGCGAAACGGAACCGATGACGTATTTGCACGGGCACAACAACATCCTGCCCGCGCTCGAAAAAGCGATGACGGGCAAACAAGCCGGTGAAGCACTACAGGTTACGCTCGCGCCGCATGAAGCCTACGGCGAGCGGCGGGACACCGCCGTGCAGCGTGTGCCCATCAAGCACCTCCATCACACCGGCCGACTGCAGCCCGGGATGACCGTACGCATGAACACGGATCAGGGACCGCGTCCGGTACGCATCGTCAAGGTCGGCAAGTTCAATGTCGACGTCGACACGAACCATCCACTCGCGGGCCTGAGCCTGAGTTTCGACATCCGTATCGTCGACGTCCGCGCAGCAACACACGAAGAACTCGCCCACGGACACGTCCATGGGCCGGGCGGCCACGCGCACTAGGTCGCGGCGGAGCGCCCTGCTCCGCGCCCACCGGCAATAAATATCACTGCCGCGCCGGCGTCACCGGCCGCCCGTCGCGCCACGGATCCGGCTGTTTCGGCCGTAACACCATCGCCAGGCAGCCGCAGATCACGAGGCCTGCACCGGCGAGCGACATGATGTCCGGGCGTTCATCCCAGACGAACCAGCCAACAGCGCCCCCGAGCATTACCGTGGCATAACTGAATGGCGCGACGCTCGCCGCGCGGTTATGGGTGAATGCCTGCGTCAGCGCCATCTGACCGGCAGTCGCAAACGTCGCCGCGAGCGCCATGCAGGCAATCGTGAACGGGGTCGGCGTCTGCCACAACCAGAACAACGGAATCGCACTGAACGCCGTCGAAAAGACGCCGAAGTAGAAGACGGTACGCAATACCGGCTCAGTGTCGGCCATTTGCCTGATCAGGATTTTCGCGAACGCGACGCACACGGCCGACGCGGCACCGACCACGGCCCCGATCTGAAACAGCGACGTACCGGGTTTCAACAACAGGACGACGCCGCAGAATCCCAGCAACAACGCCAGCAGGGCGCGGCGCTCGAGACTTTCGCCGAGCATGAAGATCGCGAGCACCCCGATGAACAACGGTGAACTCGCGTTCAGCAGGATCGCTTCGCCGAGCCCGATCCGCGACACCGCAAAATAAAAACACGACAAGGCGCCGATACTGAAAACCGCGCGCGTCGCGTGCAGGCGCCAGCGGCCGGTGCGCAAAAACCGGGTGCCACGACTGAACGCGAACGGCGCGACGGCCGCAAGACCGAACGCCGCGCGCAGGAACACGAGGACCTGGGAATTTGTCTCGCTCGAGGCAAACTTGACGAGCGCCGCCATGCACGCAAAACAGCACGCGGCACCGAACGCGGGCAAAGCGCCCGTTATGAGATATCGTCTGTCCACGCGCGTTCGTGAGATGCGGGCCGCGGGTCAAGCGGACGTGCTAGCAGCCTGTCGGACTTAGGCAATCGTAGCGAGCCAGGTGGGAGAGCGAGTGTAAAAACGTGCGATTTTGAGGAGCATAGTGGTGCTACGTGACGAAAAATCGCGCGTTTTTGCGCCGCTGTCCCGCCGGCGCGGCAGATTGTTCCTAAGTCCGACAGGCTGCTAGTGGGCGCGATTGTCTTTCGACGTGTAGATGGCACCGCGCAATTCACCGAAGAATTCACGAACCTGCGGGTGGCGCACCGGCTCGCCGGAGTCGTCCGGGAGCAGGTTCTGCTCCGAGACATAAGCCTCGTAAGTCGTTTCGTCGTTCTCGGCGAGCAGATGGTAGTACGGCTGATCCTTGCTCGGGCGCATTTCCTCGGGGATCGACAGCCACCATTCCTCGGTGTTGTTGAACGTGGGGTCGACATCGAAAATAACCCCGCGAAACGGAAACAGGCGGTGGCGCACGACCTGTCCGATGCGGAATTTAGCGCTGCGATTTATCTGAGCCATGCTCAATAGTAACGCTTTTCAGGGTAAGACCTGCGTTATGATAGTCTCATTTCCAATATTAAAAAGCCGTTTGCGCAGATCGGCGATGCGGATTCCCGATCCGAAGACACCGGCGACAAGCGAACTTCGAGGGAGGAACACCGATGTCACAACCGCTGTATACCGTGCGGCAACTCGCCTACGTCGTGAAAGATCTGGACGCGGCCCTGAAATACTGGACCGAAACCCTGAAAGTCGGGCCGTTTTTTCTGTTCGAGCACTGTCCGCTGAGCAACCAGATCTACCGTGGTTCGCCGGCAAACGTCGATGTAACACTCGCGCTCGGCAACAGTGGCGCGCTGCAGATTGAACTCATCTACCAGAACAACGACGAGCCCTCCGTGTACCGGGAATTTCTCGATGCCGGCCGCGAAGGCGTGCATCATTTTGGCATGATGCCGGTCGATTACGCCGCTACGTGCGCGCATTACCGCTCGCTCGGTCATGAAGCCGCGTTCATCTGCGATATCGGCGGGGCCGAACTGACGTATTTCGATACCGTCAGTGCGGTCGGTCACTTCATCGAGTTATGGGACAACAACGATATCTACAAGGATCTTTTTTCGCTGGTCGAAGACGCCGCGGTCGGTTGGGACGGCAACGATCCGGTCCGACCCGGTCCGTTGTAGCCCGCGCCCAGTTTGCTGTTGTAGCCTGCGGCCTCGTGTCCCCGCGCGGTTTGGCCGGGGACAATCGGGCTCATCGAGTTGATTTGCTCGATCACACTGTCCAGCCCGCGCGCGCGCACATCCGCATCGATCGTTACGTGATACGTGCGTACGATGCTGACGCCGAAGATCGCCACATCGTAGACTTTCCATCCGCCATCGACGCGGTGCAGGCGAAAATCCACCGGCACCGCGGGTGATCCGTCCCGCGAAACCTGCGTCCGCACCTTTGCGCGCTGTTGCTTGCCGCCGCTGAACTCCGTCGGCGCGTACGTCACGCTGGCATTCGTGTAATTACTGACGTGCAGCGCGAACACGCGCAGCAACAGACGTCGCAGGCCATCGACGAACGCGGCCCGCTGATTTTCACTCGCGTCGAGCCAGTGGCGCCCGAGCACGAGACGGCCGGCGAGCTTTATGTCCATGTGCGGTTCGACGGCATCGGCGATCACGTCCATGGCGTAAGCCGGTTCGCGTTCGATTCGCGCCTGGTCCGCGATCACCCGCGAGCGCAGGGTCTCGATCGTCGTGGCAACGAGATCCCGCGGATCGGGCACGTCCGCGCGACCCGGCGCCGGATTTCCGCACAGGACAATGAACAGCGCGAGCGCGCCGTAAACATATCTGCCCCCGGATCGGGGGTTTTTCGAGCGACGCTTGTTCAAAATGTAAGTCCTGTTCCTGCGCTGAACTGTTGCATGCAGAAATAATCACGCCACGCCGTAATTTGATCGCCGTTGACTTCGAAAGCCCCGGCGACCGGCAGGCCGAACGCCCGGCCTTGCGGTGGCGCGAAGTGATCGATGCGTTCGTTCATGACGAAATTCCCGCTGGCACATTGCCGCACGGTTTCGATGCGTACGGGCCCGGTGAGTTCAAAAAACCCGGCCAGGGTCGCGCGCACGCCCTCGGGCCCGGTTACCGGCGGAAACGGCATGTTCTGATAGACACAGTCCGCGGCGATATACTCGAGCGAGGCATCCAAATCCCGATTCAGCGCGGCACAAAACGCATTGACGACCTCTTCTGGCGACATATTTATCTCCTCGTAGTTACAGTACGACCGTGCGAACGGCGCGCGGCATCCCGGCAGCGCCCCTGCTCGCCAGGCATTTTCGGCGTCCGGCGTGCCGTTCCGTAAGAATATCACCTGGCCGTCTGTCGGACTCAGGGACAATCTGCTGCGCTGACGGGAGAGCGGCGCGAATCCGCCCGATTTTTCGTCACAAAGAACCACTATGCGACTCAGAATCGGACGAACTTGCACTCCCTCTCACCATGCCCGCTACGATTGCCTAAGTCGGACAGACTGCTAGACTCCCGGGCAGCCTCAAGGAGCCCCGTTATGCAAGGCACGCTCAGCAAGATGACCAGTGAAATCGGGGACCCCGTGAGCTACGCGCTCCCGCTCGGCGAGGAACGCCTCGCCGTGAACGAACTGCTCGGTAAGCACGTGAGCCTGCGTTACACGGGCAACATCTATTGCGACAACTGTGGTCGCGCCACGAAACGCAGCTTCTCCCAGGGACACTGCTATCCGTGCATGCAGAAACTCGCGGCGTGCGATATGTGCATTCTGAAACCCGAGCAATGTCATTACCACGAAGGCACGTGCCGCGAGCCCGCGTGGGGCGATACCCACTGCATGATTCACCATATCGTGTATCTTGCGAACACATCCGGCCTGAAAGTCGGGATCACGCGGGAAACTCAGGTACCGACGCGCTGGATCGATCAGGGCGCGACGCAGGCGCTGCCTATTTTCCGGGTAGCGACGCGACAGATTTCGGGCTTCGTCGAAGTGGAACTCGCGAAAGCGATGGCCGACAAGACGAACTGGCGGGCGATCCTGCGCGGCGACAGCGATCCGATCGATCTGCGGGCGCGGGCGAGAATGGAAATCCCGCTGATCGAATCCGCCCTCGCGGACATCCGCGACCGTTTTGGCCCCGATGCGATCGAAGCCCTCGCGGCGGACGTCGTCTCGATTAACTATCCCGTGACGGTGTATCCGGACAAGATCAAGTCGTTCAATTTCGACAAGAACCCCGTCGCCGAGGGCACGCTCATCGGCGTCAAGGGCCAGTACCTCATGTTCGACACGGGCGTGATCAACATCCGGAAATTTACCGGCTACGAAGTTATCGCGACGGCGTAAGGCCGCTGCAGGGAGTTCGACCGATGAGCACACGCAAGAACCGCCAGTGGATCCTGAACTCACGCCCCTCCGGCATGGTCTCTCCCGCCCAGTTCGAGCAGCGTGTTGTCGACGTCCCCCCGCTCGAACCGGGCCAGGTGCTTGCGCAAACACTTTACCTCTCGTTCGATCCGACCCAGCGCGCATGGATGGCGATGGAAACCTACATGCCGATCGTCGAACTCGGCGAACCGATGCGGGCCGGTGGCATCGCCCAGATAATCGAATCCCGACACGCTAAATTCAAAGCCGGCGACATCGTAAACACGTTGTGCAACTGGCAGGAATACGTCGTTTTCGAACCCGACAACCCGGGTCTCGTTCCGGCGACGAAACTGCCGGCGCACCTCGACCCGGCGCTCATGCTCGCCTTGTCACTGACCGGGCTGACCGCTTATTTCGGACTCCTCGACATCGGACGGCCGCGGGTCGGCGACACCGTGCTCGTCAGCGGCGCCGCCGGTGCAACAGGTTCGATCGTCGGCCAGATCGCAAAAATCAGGGGCTGCCGCGTCATTGGTATCGCCGGTGGCGCGGAAAAATGTGCGTGGCTCACGGACAAGGGCGGGTTCGATGCCGCGATCGATTACAAGCTCGACGACATCGGCGCGCGGCTCACCGTATTGTGCCCGCGCGGCGTGGACGTTTATTTCGATAATGTCGGCGGCCCGATCACCGATGAAGTATTACTGCACATCGCGCACAATGCCCGGGTCGTGCTGTGCGGCGCGATTTCGCAGTACAACACGGAGCCACAGGACCTCTATGGTCTGAAGAACTACCTGTCGCTGATCATCAATCGCGGCACGGCGCAGGGGTTTATCATCCTCGATTATCTCGATCGCGCCGTCGAAGCGTTGCTGTGCCTGAACAAATGGGTCGAGGACGGGCGCATTATCCAGGAAATCGACGTCCAGGAGGGCTTCGACAATATCCCCGCGACGCTTACCCGGATCTTCACGGGAGATAACCTCGGCAAGCAATTGCTGAAACTCGGCGACCCGCCACTGCCGCTGAATTCCTCGGCGGTGGAGAAATTCGCTTTCAGTTTGATGAGTCGCTACGTCGCCTGGCGCAA
>CAXBJY010000049.1:0-42851 GCA_963976285.1 uncultured Gammaproteobacteria bacterium | reverse complement strand
CCCGCAGCGCCAAATCACGCGCGCGAAATACGGGCACTCCCCCGTTACCGCCCGTAATCGGCCTCCACGCATCGGGGTCAGGTCTTGAATTTCGAGGAAGCCTCGCATCGGTGCCAGGGCTTCCGTCCGGAACGTCTCGCGCGGTGTCCCGCAGCGCCAAATCACGCGCGCGAAATACGGGCACTCCCCCGTTACCGCCCGTTATCGGCCTCAGGGCTGCCGGGCCATGGAAAATCTTACATTTGTTTGTAGCGTTTTCCGTGCACCAGCCGATCGGTTCGCGGTGATCCCCCCCACGCAGCGGGCAAACCCGGCAAACCGGAGCGTTCGCGACACCCGGCACGTAATTTGCTCCTGACCGGACAAACCCAACGAACAAACAGGCACCGGGAGGCCACCCATGTTCGCAATCAGACGACTCCACCACCACTTCATCGTGATGCTCTTCGCCTTTTTTACGCTTGCCGCGTCGAGTCCATGCGTCGCCACAACCCCGGATCCCGACGCGATCATCGCCAACATGAAACGCGTGTTCGAGCCGCCGGAACCAAGGATCGCCGATGTCGCCATCACGATCGTCACCGATAACGGCACGCGCAAGACGTGGACGGGCCGTCAGGCACGCAAACCCTATGGCGACGGACAGCGGTCGCTGCTGTACCTCGCGCAGCCGCAGTACCTGCACGGCACGGCGCTACTCATCGCTGAAGCCACCGAGGCCGGCGAGTCCGCGGATGACGCGATGTGGATCTACCTGCCCTCGCTCGACCGGGTTCGGAAAGTGACACCGGCCGATACATTCCAGCGCTTTCTGCAGACGGACTTTACGTACGCCGATCTCGGTTTCGTCGATCGCCGCGGCCATACCCGGCTTCTCCGGTCAGTCGACGATGACGGCAAGCCGGTGTACGAAATCGAATTCCGGCCCGCGGACTCCTGGTACTACTCACGCATCGTGACGCAGATCGACCCCGACACGATGTTGCCAGTCAAACGCAACTATTTCGATCGGGCCGATCGCCTGTGGAAAGTGCAGACGTTTACGCGCATGGCAACGGTGAACGATTTGCCGGTACCGCTGTACATCGAAATGCGTGACGTCCAGCAGGGCTCGCTCACCGTGATCGAGTATTCGAACGTCGTGTATGCGGCGGACCTCTCCGATGAGCTGTTCGACCCGGACAATCTTCGCGACCTCGACACGTTGTTCGAACAGTAAGCGTGTACTCATGGCAGGCCCGAGGCCGTCCGACACCCCATCGCCGACGGTACGGTCCGATCACCGCAGGCTGAACCCACCAAGCGAGGAAATCCCGTGATACACCCCATCGCTGCTCCACGATGCTGCCACCGTCGATCCGGCGCCGTCATCGCGTTCATCGTCGTGACCCTGTTCCTGGCGACGGCTTCCCCGGCTCAAACGATCGGCGCCGCCGCCGACGGCGGGGAAACCGAAAGCGTCCCGGCGACGGAGGCGGAGATCAGCGCAATCGTCGCGACCCTGTCCGACGAGACCGCGCGCGCGGCGTTGATCCGGCAGCTGCAACTACTGCAGCAGGCATCCGGCGAGGATGAAAAATCGACGATCGAGAGCGGCATAGACAGCACGCAATTATGGTCGCGGATCCGTCAACGCCTCGAAAGCTGGTGGGATTCGGTGTGGAACATCGATCCGCTCGAGGTGCTGAAGCGCGCCGTCATCACCGTCATCGTGTTGCTCGCGGGATGGCTGGCCCGCCATGTCGCCCTGACGAGCGCGGAGCGGATTGTTGCCCGCCTGTTCAATGACGACGAATCCGACGCGGACGCAGCGGCTTCCGACGATCATCCCGCGACGGACGGCGCACAAGCGCACGTGCCGCGCATCCTGCGACACCTGATCAACGCCGCAGTTGTCATCGCGGGCGGGCTCGCGCTGCTGATCATCTGGGGCGACGACGTCGGCGCGGCACTCACCCGGTTCGCGGACACCGGATGGGGCGGGTCGCTCGTTGATATCGTGCTGATCGTGGCTTTGATCGTTGCCCTGTGGAACATTGTCGATTTGCTCATCGTCCGCTCGCTGCGCGTGCACGCACGCAGCGCCGACGGGCTGCGTCGCAGTAACCGTCTCGAGACGCTCGCGCCGCTCATGAGCAAGGTTCTGCATATTGCCATCCTCACGCTCGGCGCGTTGTTACTGCTGTCGGAGTTTGGGGTCGACATTGCGCCCCTGCTCGCCGGTGCCGGTATTCTCGGCCTTGCGTTCGGTTTTGGCGCGCAGTCACTGGTCAAGGATTTTCTGACCGGCATCACCGTGTTGCTCGAGGACTCCGCCTCGGTCGGCGACATCGTTGAAATCGGCGATCACGCAGGCAAGGTCGAGTCGATGGGGATCCGGGTGATGACGCTGCGCGACCTCGCCGGCACGGTCCACACAATCCCTTACAGCGAAGTCAGCATCGTTCAGAACATGACGAAGCTGTTCTCGTACGCGCTGCTCGACGTCGGCGTTGCGTACCGCGAAAACACGGACGAAGTCTGCGCCGAACTGACCGACGTTGGTGAAGCGTTGCAGCAAGATGAATCGTTCGGATCGGCGATCCTCGAGCCGCTCGAAATACTCGGCGTGGACGCGCTCGGCGACAGCGCCGTCGTGATCAAAATCCGGCTGAAGACGCAGCCTGGCGAGCAATGGCGGATCGCGCGGGAGCTGAATCGCCGCATCAAGCTGCGTTTCGATGAAGCCGACATCGAGATCCCGTTCCCGCATACGACGATCTACTTCGGCGAATCCCGCGAAGGTACTGCGCCACCGATGCCGTTGAAGATCATCGACGGCGAGGCGTCCGGGCAATCGCCGGCATCGTCACACGCCGCCGCTTGAATCGCTGCTCGCCCGTATGCCGGCAATTCCGCGGTGCCGTGGCGCGCGTAGCAAAGCGTCACTGTCCCCGGATCCTGCTCGAACATTGGTTCGATCAGGCTGGAGCACGCTGCTCGAAAACGAGGACATCCCACATCAGGCAGCCACCATCCATGCTGCCGCCCACCCGCGCATCCGGCCTCACCGGCTTTCGGGGACTGCGTGAATTTGGTCATCGCGCACGTCGCCGGTGCCATCTCCCGGCCGCGCAACAACACTGCGTTGCGCACGCGCGCATTGCCGGACGCAAGGAAGATGCTCTCCCGATGCAACCCAATTGTTGAAATCTCCCGGTCTTGCTAGATTCCGTACGCGGAACCGTTGCGTTGTTCGGGGTAACGAATAACGAGACCCGGTGTCCGCGCCTGTTAGCGGGATCAGCGAATCGGTTGCCATCTTCCATCGGGGCACGGATTCGGCTAGCGCCTGCCGCAGGCAGCGAGCCCACCCGATTCGCCTTCGTCTTGGGCGGGAATTAACTAACGCGATGGACATCGCCCCCCGAACTACGCACGCCGCCTTGTCGCCTCGACCTGGCACGCTGCGCAGGAGCGCGTGGTCGCGACGTCACGCCAGTGAGAATCGATAAACCATGGCTTTAATTTCTTGCGTTGAATGCGGTAACAGTATCTCCGACAAGGCGGCGAGCTGTCCGCAGTGTGGTGCCCCAAACGTTCCCGCAGCGCCGCCCTCCGCTGCGGCTCTGACTGCAACCGCGGCAACAAACGGGACGACGTGTCCTTTTTCAGGTCACCCGATCCCTGAAGGTGCAACGGTTTGTCTCTGTGGTGCCTACTACGGCTACGAAGATCCCGGCGCTGAAAAGCGCAGGCAGGTCGGGCGCGTAATTCTTATCGTTTGTGTACTCGGGCTGTTTATCATTCCGTGGCCGGCGAAGCTGCTGCCCGTGCTCTTCCTGCTGCCCGGGATCGCATTCGCCTTTCAGTCCTGGCTGCAAATGCGAGGGGGTAAAAAATGGTGGCGCGAGATGGGTTGAAGCGGGTGTTTGTGACAACAAACGTGGATTGAAGTGTGCGCCGCGATCCGCATCGGCGCACCGGCAAGAGAGTCGACAGTGCGCCGAGCGGCGGCCCTAGCGTTCCGGCTGCTCGCAACGATCGGCAATGAAGCGTTCGACGAGTTGTGTCAGCCCGGGAGTTTCGGCATCGGCATACTCGTAGCGCGCGCGCACGACCGGCTTGTCGATCCGGATCAGCGCACCGAGGTCGCACGGTGTTCCCGCGACGACGACATCGGCCGGGGTTTCGTTGATAGTTGCCGCGAGATCACGCAGTTGGGCCGGATGGTAGCCCGTCGCGGGCAGCACGCTGCCGATATGAGGATACTTCGCGTACACCGCCGCAATGGAGTCGACCGCGTAAGGCCGCGCATCGACCACGCTCGCCGCGCCCGCAGCCATCGTGGCGACATAGCCGGCACCGTACGCCATCCCCCCGTGCGTGATCGTCGGACCATCCTCGATCACGAGCACGCGTTTACCGTGAACCGCCGCCGGTGTATCGAGTGTTACCGGAGAGGCGCCGCGTACGATGACCGCGTGCGGGTTGATCACGCGCGCATGCTCACCGATCCGCTGCACGTCGGTGTCCGCCGCCGAATTCGTCTTCGCAATGACGACAATATCGGCCATGCGCAACACCGCCTCTCCCGGATGATGGCTCGTCTCGTTGCCGGGACGTAGCGGGTCGACGAGCACGAGGTGCAGGTCGGGCCGGATAAACGGGAAGTCGTTATTGCCACCATCCCACAGCAGCACGTCGGCCTCTGCGGCCGCGCGCGCGACGATACGTGCATAGTCCACCCCGGCATAGACGACGTTGCCGATGGCAATGTGGGGTTCGTATTCCTCGCGCTCCTCGATCGTGCATTCGGCGGTATCGAGATCTTCCCGTGTCGCGAAGCGCTGGACGGCCTGCTTCGCGAGATCACCGTACGGCATCGGGTGACGGATCACCGCGACGGTGAGACCGTGCGCCTCGAGCAGGCGCGACAGCCAGCGGGTGAGTTGTGATTTGCCGCAGCCCGTGCGCACGGCGGACGTCGCGATCACCGGCACCGATGCCTCGATCATCGTGCGTGCCGGTCCGAGCAATCGAAAATCCGCTCCGGCGGCGAGCGCCACCGAGGCGGTGTGCATAACGTCTTCGTGGCTGACGTCGCTGTAGGCAAACACGACCTCGTCCACCGCTTCGTCGCGACACAGCCGGGCGAGTTCGCTTTGCTCCACGATCGCAATGCCTTCCGGATATCCCAGCCCGGCCAGTTCCGCCGGGTAACGGCGACCGGCAATTGCCGGGATCTGGGTCGCCGTAAACGCAACGACCCGGGTCGACGCGTCGCCCCGGTAGACCTGATTGAAGTTGTGGAAATCGCGCCCGGCCGCGCCCATGATGACAACCCGCCGGACATCCCTTCGCTGCGCCATATTGAACCCGAACACCCTGTTCCGAAAATGGGGACATCCCACAGCGAAAAATATCGACCCGCCGTAACTCGTATTATCAAACATCCGCCCGGGTTTTTGTGTCCGTTCGCGGCGTCTTCGGTCGTCCGCCGTATCGCGGCGCGAATCCGGGCCCTGATCGAGCGGCCACCTCCGCGGTCCAACCCGGAGTTCCGAACGGCATCCCCTGCGCGCGGCTGTGCAGAAAACGGCGGTATTCCCGCTCAGTGACCGGTACGTGCACGAGTTTGACCCGGTCCCCGTCCCCGGTCACGTTAACCACCCAGGGGCTCAAGCATTTCGCGCAGGCGCCGCTTGCGCGGCGTGCCAGATGGGTCCGCTCGCGGTCGGGCCCTGAATTCTGGCCTGCCCCGGACAGCCTGGCAGAGGCGTACGGGCAAAGAAAGCTGTCAGATATCCCGCAAAGCCCCCCCTGTGCGACGGCCACTGAATGTCCAACTCACGCCAATGACGCCGAGCCGCGATACCCACCGGAAAACCGGCGGCGCGATTTTCGCCCGGAAAGCCGCTTGATATGCTGGAACGGTCGCACCCGGATCGGTCTCGATCGCAGGATGTGAATCGGATTAACGAGGATTCGTGCCATGTATGAGCTGGTGTATACGAGTGTCGCGCAGAATGATTTCAGCGACGCCGAATTAGCGGCCCTGCTGAACCAGTCGCGGGAAAACAACGCCCGTTTGGGCATCAGCGGTTTGTTGCTGTACGCGAACCGTGAATTCGTGCAGTTGCTCGAAGGTGAGGAGAATTCCGTTCAATCCCTGTACGAAGTGATCCGGCAGGACCCTCGACACACTTCGGTCGACGTGCTCCACGAGGGCCCGATCGACGTACGCGCTTTCGCACAATGGGCGATGGCATTTCGCACGGTCGAGAACATCGAAGAGCTGTCCGCGGCTCAGGGTTTCGAGCAATGGGACTTTAAGGACACGCCACGAAACACGCTCGCCGACGCGCCGAATCTCGGCAAGGAACTGCTGCTGGCGTTTCGCAAGCTGCTGTAGACATTGCTGCGGACCCGGCGGCGATCAAAACGCCGCGACCGTCCACTCAAGGGCCCGTCAGACGAGGCGCCCGGGATCCGGTCTTGCGGCCTGCCTGTTGAGCAAACGCAAGACCCGCCCGCGAACCCCCGTGAGTTACCGCGGCCCGTGTGCACGAAAAAGTTACGACCATCTGAATCACCCGCCTCGACCGGTGCCCGCACGGGTTCGGGCAACAGCAAACCCGCCCCGTTACCGAGGCCGCGGGAATAAGGCCTGCGTGGCTCACCCGCTGCCGCCAGAACCGACCGGATCCACTGCATCGTTGTGCCCCAGGCGGCCGCTTCGCCTCGTTCCTCGATCGCGCAGTTGCTAACCCGCCCCTCGCCGGAGTGTTGCGTGCAGTCCCTGACGAAAACTGCAATGGGCTTCAAGCGGGCGTAAATGCACGTTCCCGGAATCCTGACGCTGCCCGCTCGCTGAAACGGGGGATGCTAACTGCGGGATATCCCCTTACTATTTCACGATGAATGACGTGATTATTGCGCGCGCCTTGCATGTCCTCGCCGTCGTCGCCTGGATAGGCGGGGTCGCATTCGTGACCACCGTCTTGCTACCGGCGGTGCGAAGGCTGAAAGCGCCGCAGGAACGCGTGCAGTTTTTCGAGGACATCGAGAGCAAGTTTGCCTGGCAGGCGCGTGTCACCACGCTGGTCGTGGGGGTCTCCGGGTTTTACATGACTCACGCGTGGGACTTGTGGGGACGATTCGCGAGCGCGAGCTTCTGGTGGATGCATGCGATGGTGATCGTATGGGCGATATTCAGCGTCATGCTTTTTGTCGCCGAACCTTTGTTTCTGCACCGCTGGTTTCTGCGCAGAGCGACGGAAAAACCGGAACAGACATTCACATTGATCGAACGCATGCACTGGCTGCTGTTCCTGATCAGTGCGCTTACGGTCATGGGTGCCGTTGCCGGCAGTCACGGCGCGATGTTCTGAGCTGTTCACGTGGACAACGGGGCCGCGGTGGTTTTCGACCGGGACAGGCCGCCCGGTCGTGGCCGGAGATGATGCATCGCCTCCGCGCATCCGCAATGCTCGCAACGGCAGGCGCGGTATCACGGCGTTGCGCCAAGTTGATCGCGAGCGGGAAATGACCCGGCGCACGCGAAATTTGTCACGACCGCGCCGCTCGTCACGCCATCGACGTGCGTTGCGATAGACTACGCGCGACGGCAATGGACAAACGCGCTTGCCGGCTTCCCGTGCAGTTCGCGCGGTGCTGAATCGCCCACGCGACAGTAGATTCGGGATGTCCCCATGCCCCGAAATGCGGAATGGCCCATTACCAATAGCGGAGACTTCTTCGATGCATCGACGCGCGGTCCGGATCCCCGACGACGCCATGGCGTACGCAAAGCGCGGTGACAAGATTGCAGCAATCAAAGCGCTCCGCGAGCACACCGGGCTCAATCTGCAACAGGCCAGGGAGGCGATCGAGGCGTACCTCGCGGATCCCCGTCGAGATGCCGCGGTGGTCCCCGCGCATGAACCACTGCAGTCGCAACCGATCCCGCGTCGCGCGATTGTTGCGCTCGAAAACGGGCGCCTCGTGGAGGCCGTGAAACACGTCCGGGACGCGACCGGCGCAGGCCTGAAAGATGCGAAAGAACACCTCGAGCGCCACCTCGCGGACAACCCGGCGCTGGACGCGAAATTCAACGCCGCCGCTACTGCCGAACGCCGACGTGTGGTCAAAAAGATCGCGGGCTTTGCGTGCGTATTGGGCGTGGTTACGCTGGCATACCTGTATGCGACAGGCCAGATTCAATAGCGCACTGCAGGCGCCACCGTGTGCGCACAGCAACACGCGCTCCGGCCTTGTGCCGGATCGGCCCCACCAGGCATTCGCGACACGCCGTAATCCGTGAACAAGCGACAGCACACCGCGACAGGGCTCCCCGGTAGCAAGCTCATCCGGATCCTCGAACTCAAAGTCCCTCCGCTCGTGCTGCTTGTGATGACCGGCGCCGGCATGTGGGCGATATCGCACATGACTTCGAGCCTGCGCTTACTGATCCCGGGTGCGACGTGGCTCTTCGCCGGCAGCGCGATTACCGGTATCGGGATCGCCGTTATCGGGGTCGTGGAATTCCGCCGGGCGGGTACGACGGTAGACCCGCGGGTGCCCGGACAATCGGCGCAGCTCGTGGCCAGCGGCGTTTATCGCTACAGCCGTAATCCGATGTACGTGGGCTTCTTGCTGGTACTGTGCGGGTGGGCGGTGTTGCTTGGCAATGCACTGTCATTGCTGCTCGTCCCCGCGTTCGTCGTGTATATGAATCACTTTCAAATCGTGCCGGAAGAACGGGCCATGCGGGAAAAGTTCGGCGCCGCCTACACACAGTATTCAGACACGGTACGCCGATGGCTATGATGCGAACCCCGCCACCGCGGCCGCGCGGACGCGAGCTGCTTCGTCGCCGGCAGCCCCGTCGACAGCCCGACTGCAGGGGCATCCGTGAATAACGTGCGTTATCCTGTTCACAACGATCCCGAAACAGCAAACGAACCGATGTACGGCAGGCATACTTCAGCATGAAAACCGGGCGCTTACGCGGGCTGACGGATCACCGTACGCAACGTCATTGCCACGGCGTGTGTGCCTCGCGGAGGGGTGCCGATGACTAATCCGGAAGACGGCCCGGTTACGGTCAGCATTGCCCGGCGGATCCGGCCGGGGCAGGAAGCCGCGTACGAGCAATGGGTACGCCGCGTGATCGCAACGGCGTCGACGTTCCCGGGTCATATGGGGGTTGACGTGCTCAAACCATCGCCCGGCACGCGTGGCGAATACGTTATCGTGAACCGATTCGACAACTATGCGAACCAGCGCAACTGGGAAGAGTCGCCGCAGCGAGCGGAATTTCTCGCCGAGCTGGCACCGATAGCGATCGGTGATACCCGGATCGCGAAAGTTTCGGGACTGGAATTCTGGTTCGCGCTGCCGGAAGTCCCCGCCTCGGTGACCCCAAACCGGCACAAGATGGCGCTCGTGCTGTCGGTGGTGGTTTTCGTGCTCGTCCTTGTCGTCAACGTCGTGTTTGACGAATGGCTGAAACTGATCCCGCTCGTACCGCGCGTCGGGATCGTCGCGGTGGTGCAGGTGTTGTTGCTCACCTACGTCGTGATGCCAAGGGTCACTGCCGTGCTGAAAAACTGGCTTTATAATCGCTGATCGTTACCGGAGAAGTACGCTGGCAGCCAACAACCGACAGCCACCGCAAGCCGCGCGCAAGGGAGCCGATGCAGCGCTCACGGGTGAGAGGCGACGGCCGTGTCGCGGCTGCGAACCCGGATCCGTGCACACAACGGGAGACCTTGATGCGTGAACCATCGCCGTCACGCACGGTATCCGGAGAGATCGCCGCCACAACCGCGTTCCTCGAATGCCAGTGCGGGCAATGTCGTTTGACCCTGTGCGATCCGAACGTCCGCTACCGGCTCGAATGCCTGTGCTGTGACTGCCGCCAGCGCGGTCTGCAGTTCGCGCACGCACGCGCCGAAAACAAACTGCCGGCCGCTATCATCAATTACGAGCGCGGCATTGATGATTACTATTTCGCGAACGCGTTTCTCGTCGACGACGCTTCGCGCGCGCTGCTCGCGTTCAGCAAGCTGCGCGAGGATGCGTTCAACACGACGGCAAGCGCGGCCTGTTGCGGTACCCTGCTGTGTGGCACGCACCCCGTCTACGAAGGCGCTTCCGTGTCGGTCAATGCCGATTGTTGCCGCGTGAGCGTCCCGCACGTGACACCGAACCAGGCGCTGCTGTTTGGCTGCGATTTTCCGGTCGACAAGTATGCCGCGGTGCTCGAACGCTGCACCGTGCCGACACTGTTTACGGTCTACGACGAAGCCGATCACCCCGAGATGATGGCGTTTCTCAAAGCCGTTACGGAACCCCTGGCCGAACGCTTCAACATCGACGGTCACGTGACGTTCGAACAACTGTGCGCCGCGAAGCCGCTCACGATCGATAATTCGTTCTTCGAAGAAAGCCGTCAGGGCAAGCCCGGCCCCGTGTCGGCCGGCGGCTGAAGCGCCGGAAAACGCGTACCCGCTGTGTACTCGCGGGTACGCCGGGCGCCGCGATCCCGTGCGCCGGCGCAGACAGCGGTTCCGGGTGCACACAGCGGCCCGCCCCTATTTCCGCCCCCGCACGGTAGAATCCGCCGGTGCCTCAGGCACGCTGATGCCAAATCCAATCCACAGCAGAGACTAGAGAGTGCCCATGAATTCGCTGTTTTCCCCCCTCACGTTCAACCGCGGACCGGCCATGAAGAACCGCTTCATGCTGGCCCCGCTCACGAATCAACAGAGCCATGAAGACGGCGTCTGTTCCGATGAAGAATACACGTGGCTGACGAAGCGCGCGGAAGGCGGCTTCGGTTTGACCATGACCTGCGCCGCGCACGTGCTAGCCGAAGGGAAAGGTTTCTCGGGGCAGCTCGGGATCTTTTCCGACGACCATGTGCCGGGTCTCACCCGCCTCGCGGAAACGATCAAGGCGAACGACAGTATTGCCATCGTGCAGCTCTACCATGGCGGGATGCGTTGCCCGCAAGACGTGATCGGGATGCCGCCGCTGTGCCCGTCCGACAATGAAAAATGGGGCGCCCGCGCGATGACGACCGCGGAAGTCGAAGGCATGATCGAAGCGTTCATCACCGCGGCCGAACGCGCCGAACGCGCCGGCTTCGACGGGGTCGAGTTGCACGGGGCGCATGGCTACATCCTCGCGCAGTTCCTGTCCGCGGAAATCAATCATCGCGACGATCGGTACGGCGGTTCATTGGCAAACCGACAGCGCCCGATCCTTGAAATCATCGACGGGATCCGCAAGCGCTGCGGCAACGATTTCATGCTCGGCGTGCGTCTGTCCCCGGAACGCTTTGGCATGCAACTCGACGAAGTCGTAAATCTGGCCGCCCTGCTGATGCGTGAGGAATTGATCGAATTCCTCGACATGTCGATGTGGGACGTGTTCAAAATGCCGGAAGACGGCGGCGAAGATGGTAAAACCCTGCTCACCTATTTCACTGAACTCGAGCGCAAGGGCGTGCGCCTCGGCGTTGCCGGCAAGCTGCGGACGCCCGCGGAAATGCAGCGCGCGCTCGATCTCGGGGCGGACTGGGTCATGCTCGGCCGCGCCGCGATCCTGCATCACAATTATCCGAAGCTGCTCAGCGCGGATGCGAACTTCAAGCCGGTGGAACTGCCGGTGCCACCGGAGCATCTGCACACCGAGGGCCTGAGCGATGCGTTTGTCGACTACATGAAAAACTGGAAAGGATTCGTCAAGGGCAATGACGGATTCGTCGACAACGACCTGATCCTGAATAGCTGAGGCGATCGTTGCCGGCTGGCGCCGCCGCGCGGTTGCCAGCCGGACAGACCGGGCCATGACCACCGCTGCCGCGACCGCCTGGGAGACCCACGCGCGCGAGTTTCTCGCCGCGCGCGACGGCTCGACTATCGGCGCACGGATCGTGCACGACTGGGCGCGCTCACTGGCCCCCGGTGCCGACGTGCTCGAACTCGGCTGTGGCGGCGGCCTGCCCGTATCGCGGGTGCTGGTCGACGCCGGCCTCGAGCTGTGGGCTGTCGACTCCTCGCCTACGCTCGTGTCCGCGTTCAGAACCCGGTTCCCGCGGATCCCGGTCGACTGCTCGTGCGTCACGCAAAGCCGGTTATTCGCTCGCCGGTTCTCCGGGGTGATTGCGATCGGCGTCCTGTTTCTCCTCGAACCGGCGACACAGGTCGCACTGATCATACGGGTTGCGGGCCTGCTGCGACCGCGCGGCCGGTTCCTGTTCTCGGCCCCGTCCGAAACCGGGCGCTGGGCCGATCGGACCACGGGTCACGGCTGTGAGTCGCTCGGCCGCGCGCGCTATACCAGGCTGCTCGACGCCGCCGGCTTGCGCGTGATCGCAACGCCTGAAGACGAAGGTGGCAACCATCATTATGTCGCGGTCAAGACCGGCGCCGCGGCCCCCAGTGCTTGATCGCTCCCGCCCCGACGCGTTGTGCCCCCGGCCGCTGCCTGGCAGCGCCAACCGCGCGGTTTCCGCGACGAAACCGCTTGTTGTAATCTGTCCGCGTCTCCGAACGACAGGCGATCAGCGATGACAATTCAGAACTGGGTCTATTTCAGTGAAATCGTCAGCGCCGCCGCGGTCGTCATTACACTCGCCTACGTCGCGCTGCAGATCAAACAAACGAACACGGCGACGCATCGGCAGATGTACATCGCGGCCGCGACCGGATTATCCGATTACTGGCGGGCGCTCGCGCAGGACTATTCGCTGTATGAATTGTTCGTGTCGATGCTGCGATCACCGGGCGAGCTGTCGCGCACGGAAAAGGGGCGCGCCTACATCGTCATGGACTCCTACCTCACGCTGATGGAGAGCTATTACCTGCACAATCAGCAATACGGCGAGAAACTCTCGCAGGAACGCTGGGAGCGGATCCTCGCCCGGATGTTCAGCACGCCCGGCGGCAACGAGTACTGGCACAGGCGGCGCTTTGCGTATCACGATGAATTTGCCGCTTACATCGACACCCTGCTGTCGCCCCCGGAGCCCCCGGCTCCGCCGCCGGGCGGGACCGCCTAGCTTGCGCAAGGTCCGGTTGCAATCGCCGCGCGCGGGATACCCGGCGGGGTTAACGTCCGTGGCACGCACAGAGTATGATTGTATGCGGTTGTCCGCATGTTCCACGGCTGCCCGGCAGGAATGTCGGCGCACCGGCGTCGTTCGCTAATGCCACGCTACGGAACCCGCCGGGCCGTGCAGGACGGGCAAGCCCCGGCACACGCCGAACATCGAAAACCTGGTTAAAACGATAGGAAGTGAGGAATATTCAATGGCAAGCGAAGGTTACCATGAGCCGATCAGCGAGTTGTCCGATGCAACCCGGGACATGCACCGGGCGATCGTCTCGTTGATGGAAGAACTCGAAGCGGTTGACTGGTACAACCAGCGTGTCGATGCGTGCAAGGACGACGAGTTGAAAGCGATCCTCGCGCATAACCGCGACGAGGAAAAGGAACATGCGGCCATGGTACTCGAATGGATCCGCCGCCAGGATCCGACGTTCGACGGTGAACTGAAGGATTACCTGTTCACCGATAAACCGATCGCCCACAAGTAACCGCTGCCCCGGGTCCGGGATCCCGCGATGTCGCACAGTGCGTTTGTCACCGGCGGCACGGGTTTTGTTGGCGCCAATCTTGTCGCGCGCCTGACCCGCGACGGATGGGACGTTACTGCCCTGCATCGCGCGACGTCCGCGCTCGACGTGCTCGAGCGCTTTCCCGCCAGGCTCGTGTGCGGCGATCTGATCGATCACGCCTCGCTGCTGACGGCGATTCCGCAGGGGGTCGACGTCATCTTTCACGTCGCCTCCGATCTGAACTTTCAGACTGAAAAGAACGCGGCCCAGACCGCGACGAACGTCGACGGCACGCGCCACCTCGTCGACGCGGCGATAGCCCGCGGGGCCTCGCGATTCGTCTATCTGTCGACGCTTGCGACGTACGGCGTGCACGACGCCATTGTGACGGAGGCGACCCGACAGACGGCGGCGAACTCGTCGCTGAACTACGCGCGCACGAAATGGCAGGCGGAGGAAGTCGTCCGCGCTGCCGCGCTCCGCGGCCTGCACACGACGATCCTGAATCCGGGCGGGATCCTCGGCCCCTTCGATCGCTCGACCTGGGGCCTGTTCTTTTTTCTCGTGCGCGACGGCCTGATCCCCTACGTGCCGGACGTCGGGATCATGACCTGGAGCCACGTCGCCGACGTCGTGGCCGCACTGATTGCGGCCGCTCACGTCGGTCGTAGCGGCGAGAACTACATTCTCGGCGGCGCCGAGGCCGATTTGTATACCGTGCTCGGTCTCATGGCCGAACGCCTGCACGTGGCGTTTACAACGCGCCGACTGCCCGCCGATTTGTTGCGCCAATACACCGACGCCCAGGCGGCAATCGCCGCTCACTTCGACGAGCCGACGGTCTACACCCCGGAGGTGATGGACGTCTTCGCGGCGAGCTATCGTTGCGACGACACCCGGGCACGCGAGGAACTCGCCTGCACATCGCGACCACTCGAGCAGATGATCGCCGACGCCCACGCGTGGCTCGTGGACGAAGGCCTGTTGTAGCACCGCGACGCGCCACCGCTGCCGCCGACCCGCACCGGGTTCGACGAACGCCACCGTCGCGGCGGGATTTCGCGTATCATCGGCATCGCCCCGTGTGCCACACGGTGCGCGATCGTTCATTCATTATTGCGAGACCTGCGAAACCCCATGTTTGGTGCCGATGCCAATGTCAGCGGGGTGGCACACGCCATCCAGCTCGCGCTCACCCCGGTTTTCCTGCTCACCGGCGTCGCCGGCATCCTGAATGTCATGACCGGCCGTCTCGCGCGCGTGATCGATCGCGGACGCTACCTCACGGACCGCGCCGCAACGCCGGACGGCCGTCTGCCTGACGATACCGAAGCGCAGCTCGTCATTCTCGAGCGGCGACGACACACCGCGAGTATCGCCATCACGATGTGTACCCTGTCCGCGCTGCTCGTGTGTATCGTCGTGACTACCCTGTTTCTCGAAGGGCTGCTGCAGCTGCCCCTGAAATGGCTCGCGGGTGTGCTGTTTACCGGCGCGACGCTCGCGCTCGTGGTCGGACTCACGTTTTTCCTCGCCGAAGTCCGTCTCGCAACGCGGTCCGTACGCATTCGCGGGTCGGGCTCGAGACCGTGAGCGCGACGACGACCCGATCACTCGCCGACAACACCTCCCCTGAGCCACAATAGCGTCCGCACATTCTTTCACCCCCGAACAGGAGCCGCCGTTATGGATCATGCTATCGCCGACCGCATCTATGCCGAGTTCGCCCGCTGTTTCAACGCCCGGGATATGCCCGGATTGCTCGACTTGTATGAACCGGATGCCGTGTTCGTCCGCGGTCCGGGCGATCACGTCACCGGGCGAAGCGCGATCCGTGAGGCATTGCAGGAATTTCTCGACACCGGCGGCAACATTGCGTTCAAAACGCGCCACGCCGTACAACACGGCGATATCGCGATGCTGAGTAACGAATATACGCTGGAGGGTACCGGTGCGGACGGCAAGCCTTTCACCTTGACCGGCAAGACCGCCGAAGTGTTGCGCCGTCAACCGGACGGCCGCTGGCTGTACATCATCGACCATCCCGCCGGCGCGCAGGATTAGCGCGCGCTTACGCGCATCCGGCACTTGCTCGACCACGCGGCCCCGCCGGGCCGCGCGGCGTGCTGCAGCGGATTCCCGTTCGATTTGACCACTGTGGCGCCGGCCCGACGCATCCAGACACGCGGAACCGGATTCCCGCGCCGGCTATGCCGCCACCCACGCAGCACAATTTCCCGCATCGCGCTGGCCGCAGGCGCCCGCAGTGTTCCCACGGGTGGCATGAGCGCACGAACCCGACGCACATCACGCGGCGCGCACAGCGACGGCTTACGGCGTCACCCCGGCAGGCCGTACGGGCCGCGACACGAGCAGCACGACGGCGACGAACATGGTCACGGCTGCCATGATCGCGTAACCGGTGACGAAGCCGCCGGCCGCTTCGCTGACGAGGCCGAACAGCGGTGGCGCCACGACCACCCCGGCGAACGTAACGAACAAGCCGCCACCGGTGGCATGCCCGACTTCCCGCGGCGCGACGCTGCGCGTGATTTCCGCAAGGTAGACCCCGTTCCAGGCCGCGCCCGTGGCGCCGAACACGGCACACACGAGATAGATTCCCCACGCCGGGGAAGCCGCCGAAAACGCGGCCGTTGCGGTGGCCGCGCCACTCATGGCGAGCGCGATCACCCCGAGGATACCGCGGCTACGGCCGGTCGCATCCGCGAGCGCGCCCCACAGCATGCGCCCGGCCACCGCGGCGAGACCGAGCACCGACAACGCGAACCCGGCGTCGCGCGTACTCCAGTTGAGGCCGAGTTCGAGATACGTGACGAGGAAATAGATATAGCTCTGCTGGCTCGCGGAGAAGAAAAACGACGCGAGCGCGAGCGCACGCAGCCCCGGTCGCGAAAAGATCAGACGCAGCGGGCCAATCACATTGCCACTGACGAGTGGCTGCGACGCGTTCACATCGATGTCGAAGCGTCGTCGCCAGAACTGCAGGATACAGGCTCCCGCAAGCGTCATCGCGGCGATGATTACGCTCACGCCCTGCCAGCTGAACGACAGCAGCAGCCACGGCACCGCAAGTCCGGCGAGCACGCCACCGAGCGGCACGCCGGTTTGCTTGATCGAGAACACGAGCGACCACAGGCGCGACGGTGTGTGTCGCGACAGGATGTAGCTGCTCGCCGGCGTGGTCGGGCCGTAACCGAGGCCGAAGATAAACGCGGATACTACGAACCACCACCAGTGTGCGCCGATACACACGAACAGACCGAGCGCGCACAGCAACATCGCGACCTGGCTGAAGCGGATCGCCCCATAGCGCAGGATAAAACCGCCGGACACGAGCGAACCGAGCATCGCGGCGATGTACGTGAGCGAGGCATAGACCCCGATGTAACCGGGCGCAATGCCGATATCGCGCGAGGCCTGCGGCGCATACACGGACACGGTCAGGGCCGCCATCGTCACGAGCGCCTGTACGGCGGTCGTGGTCGATAAGGCGATCGTGGCGGATAGCAGTGAGCGGTCGGTCGCGGACAACGGCGGTATTCGGGTTCGGGGCTGATAGGCTACGACGGGTGAGTCTAGCGGACTCCCGAACCGAACGGTAACCGGTTTCCGCCTGTATTCCTGCACAGCACGCACCACGGGATCGACTTGCCTGGCGCGGGGCCGGGGATCACGCCTTCGACCTCACTGTGCCGTTGCATGTTCGTGCGATTCTCGCTATTGACGGTCGTACCGATCAGGCTCGCGACCAGCGACACGAAGGGGATCATCGAATTCGCGCAAGCACTCCCGCCCTCCGGAATGGACCACCTCGAGCCGGTGGTGGAAAGCGCGCGCTCGCGCGGTATGGTCATGATCGCGCGCGCGTTGATCTCCGGCGTGATGCCGTTGGCCACGCCGGTCGACACGGGGCCGCAAGGCGCCCGGGATCCCGGAATTGAGCGGGATGCCCCGGGCTTGCCGGTTTGGCCCGCTGTGTGCCCCGAGGTGCTACTTCCTCGTGCGCCGCTTCAGCAAAACGAAGCCGGCGGGGAGCCGCACACGGGTATCAGGCGTCGAATCGCTCGAAGAACCGGATCGACACTTCGCCGTCCGCCATCGCCGCAAGTTTGTCGACGACTCCGGTTTCCGCCCGCCAGGCGAGATAACGTTCGTAATGCGGGCGGGTTTCCCATTGCTGGACGAGGAGTAATTCGTTCGGACTGGCGTCACTCAACGCCATGTAGACGTCGATACATCCGTCATAAACCCGGGTCTGTCTGAAGTTCTGCGCGAACATCGCGATCAGATCGTCGCGACATTCCGCTTTCGCCGTTACCGTCAGCAACACCGTCACGCTCATCGCGGTCCTCCCGCGTGTAAAACCTACTTCCCGGCGCCGGGGAAACCCATCGGTTCCATGTTGTCGGTCACCGCGCCGAGCGAGGTCATGAATTCGACCTCGATGCGACGCGTCTGAAACAGCCACAGATCGCTGCCGCGCACGAGTGTGTCGTGGTACGTACCCTGCACCTGGTGTGCGATGTTGTCTTCGAGCGTGATGAAATAGGCCGTGAGGTAGCACACCGAACTCGCGGCGCGACCGTCGCTGTCGATCAGGATGGAATGGATCAGGTGCTTCAGGTTTTTCACCTTCGCACCCATCGTCTGATGGTAGAACGCATACCACCCGCGGATCCCCTCGCGCCCGTGAACCTCGTACCTGCCATCGTAATACGGCATGAGTACGGCATCGGAAGTAAACAGCGCGGCGACGTCGTTCGCGGTTCCGCGGTCGACGCAATGACAGTACGCCGCGAGTGTCTGCTCAATCCCGACTATATCGTCCGACATGATTCGCCTCCGCGTTTATGCGTCCCGGTGACGCACGCGCTCAGTTGAATGTACCACCCGATTCCGCGAGTTTTTTCAGCAACGGCGCCGGCTTCCACGACGCCGGGTCGCGCGCGGCGAATTCGCACACGCGCTGGTAGACTTTGTCGAGGCCGATTTGATCGGCATAGAACATCGGGCCGCCGAGGTAGGCCGGTACCCCGTAGCCGTAGACATAGATCACATCGATGTCGCTCGCGCGCTGCGCGATGCCTTCCTCGAGGATCCAGGCGCCTTCGTTCACGAGCGCGTACATGAGTCGTTCAAGGACTTCCCCGCTGTCGATCGTGCGTCGCTCGATACCCTTCTCGGCCGAATAATCGATGATCAGCTGTTCGATTTCCGGATCGCGTTCGCGCGCACGGGTCTCCGCGTTGTAGCGGTAAAAGCCCGCACCGGTTTTTTGACCGAAACGGCCGAGTTCACAAATCCGATCAGCGATTTCGCAGTAGCGCTCGCCGGGAGCCAGGCTTTCCGGCAGGCCCTTGCCCTGGCGGATCCGCCAGCCGACATCGAGACCGGCGAGGTCTGACATCGTCAGGGGCCCCATCGCGAAACCAAGTTCATAGATCGGCCCGTCCACTTCGTGTGGCAGCGCGCCTTCCTCGAGCATGTACTGCGCTTCGGCCAGGTACTTGTGAATCATGCGGTTGCCGACGAAGCCGTCACACACGCCGACGACGACGCCGACCTTGCGGATCGCTTTCGTCACCGCGAGCGTCGTGGCGAGCGTTTCATGACTCGTCTTCGCGCCGCGGACGATTTCGAGCAGTTGCATCACGTTGGCCGGGCTGAAAAAGTGCGTACCGATCACCTTGTCCGGGCGATCCGTCACGGACGCGATCTCGTCGACGTCCAGCGTCGAGGTGTTCGTCGCGAGGATGCACGCGGGATTCGCGATCTCGTTCAGTTTCGCGAACACCTCTTTTTTCACGTCCATGTTTTCGTACACCGCCTCGATGATCATATCGACTCCGGCGAGGTCGGCGTAATTGAGTGTCGGCGTGATCAGCCCCATGCGTTGCTCGACCTGCTCACTCGTGAGACGACCCTTCTTCGCAGTGCGTTCATAATTGCCGCGAACGACCCCAAGCCCCTTGTCGAGAAACTCCTGCTGCATCTCGAGCAGCGTTACCGGGATTCCGGCGTTCGCGAAATTCATCGCGATCCCGCCACCCATCGTACCGGCGCCGATCACGCCGACCGATTTGATGTCGAGTACGTTCACATCCTTCGGCATATCGTCGACTTTGCTCGCCGCGCGCTCGGAGAAAAAAATGTGCCGTTGTGCCGCGGACTGCACGCCGTCGTGCAATTCCTGGAACAGTTCACGTTCGCGCGCCATGCCCTCGTCGAATGGCAGCGTACACGCAGCTTCGACGCAGGCGATACAGCTCAATGGCGCCTTGAAACCACGCCGCGTCTTCGCGGCCTCGGCGCGCGCGGCGTCGAAGATCGCCGGGTCGACCCCCGTAACCTTCTCGTTCATATCGCGGACTTTGCGTAACGGCGCACCTTCAGCGACGATCCTGCGCGCGAACGCTTTCGCGCCTTCGAGCAGTTTGCCTTCTTCAACGAGTTCGTCGATCACGCCCTGCGCATGCGCGGCCTTCGCCGGGATCTGGATCCCTTTCGCAATCGCTTCGAGCGCGGCTTCGGCGCCGATCAGGCGCGGCAGGCGTTGCGTGCCACCCGCGCCGGGAAGCAGACCGAGATGCACCTCGGGCAGTCCCACCCGCGCCGACGGGACGGCCACGCGGTAATGGCAGCACAGTGCGGTTTCGAGGCCACCACCAAGCGCGGTGCCATGGATCGCCGCGATCACGGGCTTCGGCATGCTTTCCATCGTGCCGAGCGTGTCAAGGAAATTTGGTGGCGCCATCGGCTTGCCGAATTCCGAGATATCCGCACCGGCGATGAACGTGCGGCCGTCGCAGATCAGGATCACCGCGGTGGTCTCGTCCGCGCTCGCCGCCTTGAACGTTTCGCTCAAGCCCTGGCGAACATGCTGGGACAATGCGTTCACCGGCGGGTTGTTGACGGTAATGATGCCGAGATCACCGTCTTTCGTGTAGGAAACGGAATGAGTCATGAGCAAACCTTCTACGTTGTATTGAGGGGCCGATCGGGGTGCCTATTCTACGCCAAACGCCACCGGGTGCAGCCCCGCACGGCGCGGCGCGATCAGTGGCCGGCGTTCAAAGATGCCGCGTATACCACGCTGCCGCGGCTGCCGCGGCTTCGTCGATCCGATCCATGTAGACGTCGTAGTGGCGGCAGTCGATTTCAACGAGTTGCTTCGGCTCACCCATCAGCGCGAACGCCTCGTGCTGCCACGCCGTCGGCGTCTGGACATCGTTCGTGGCCACGATCATGAGCAGCGGGGTTGGCGTCACCCGGGGCGCGAAATCGATCGGCTCGTAGGTCCGGATCAGGTCGAATGAGCGGATCGTCAGGGCATTCTCATAATGCCCGTCGATGTCACTGTGGCGAACCCATTCGTCCGTCTCGCTGTCGGGCAAGGCGGCTGGGCTCGTCACGGGCGCCTCGCCCCGGTAGCGCGCGTCGCGATCGGCATCGAGGCGGGCGAGAAATTTTTCGCGCTTCGCCGCCGGCACCCAGGCTTCGAACGTGCGCGAACCGCTGATCAGCGGCACCTGGGACACCGTCGCGCGCACGCGCCGATCGAGCGCCGTCGCGGTGATCACGTGGCCGCCGGCATAACTCGTGCCCCACAGTCCGATCCGCTCGGGATCGATCTGCGGCAGCGCGCGCGCAAACGAGATCGCTTCGCGCAGATCCGCCACCTGGCGCCAGGGGTCGGACTCGCCGCGCGGCCCGCCGTCGCTGCGACCCCAGTTGCGATGGTCGTAGGCCAGGCAGGCAAAACCGGCCGCGGTGAACGCGGCGGCGTAGTGCCGCAGATCGAGATCGATAATCCCGCTGAGCCCGTGCGTTGCGATGACGAGCGGGTGTCCGGTGGCGGGCGCGTCCGGCGGCAGGGCGAGCCAGCCGCGTAATTGCACGCCGTCGCTCAAGAATTCGATATCGTGTGTTGCCATCTGCTTCTCCGGATGTTGCTTACCGGCCGGCCGCTTCGCGCACGCGCAGCGCACGCGCGAACAGTGCCGCGGCGCCGGCACAAACCCCGCACGTGGCCGCGAACGCAAACGCGAGGTCGTAATTTCCCGTGCGATCGAACAGGTGTCCGGCGAGCCACGGACCGCCAGCACTGCCGGCCGCACTGCCGAACAATCCAATCCCGATGATCGAACCGAAGTGCACCCCGCTGAAGCGATCGCTCATCATCGCCGGCACGAGCGATGCGGTCGCGGAATAGCCGATGCCGAGCATAACCGCGTAGATGTACGCAAGCCATGCCCGCGGGATATGGCTGACGAGCGCGAGCACGCCGACGCTCAGCACGAGCACGGAGATACCGGCCGCGAATACGAGTTCACGCTCGATCTTGTCCGACAACCAGCCGCCGCCGGTTTTCCCGACGACGCTCGCCAGGCCAACGGTGCCAACAACCGACGCCGCGACCATGGCCGGGATCCCTTCATCGACGAGGTAGGCAACCTGGTGTACATGCAGCGTCTGGGAACACAGGCTGCCGAAAAAGAATGCGGAAACCATGAGCCAGAACGGCGCGGTGTGTGCCGCCTCGCGGAGCGTGATCGATCGCTTCGTGGCCGCCGGTCCGGCGTCGCCGGTGACGGAATCGGCGAGATCGCGCGCGGCGTCGGTTTGCAGTTGCGTATAGGCAGGACGTTGCGGCGTCGTACGCCACAGGTAAACCGCGGCCGGCACGATCCATACGGCGCAAATGACTCCGAGCGCGCGAAACGCGCTACGCCAACCCAGGGTTTCGATCAACAACTGGCACAGCGGCACAACGCTCAGCATGCCGACCCCGATCCCGGAGCTGACGATACCCATCGCCAATCCGAGACGATGCTGGTAGCGGCGTTCGACCATGACGAGCGCGGGCAACCAGCCGCACACGGAGACCGACACGGCCGTCATCACCCCGAAACCGAGGTAGAGCTGCCACGGTTCGGAGATCGTACTGTTGAACCACAACGCCGCGCCAAGGCCGAGTCCGCCGATGCCGACGAGCAGCGGCGGCCGCAAGCGGTCGCACAGCAGGCCGACAAACGGATTCGCGACCCCGTGGACGATCGCGAACGTGCTGAAAGCGCCGGCGAGCATCGAGCGGCTCCAGCCGAATTCCGCGAGCAGGGCAACGAGAATGACGCTGTAGGAATACCAGATCCCGTAGGCGAGTCCGAGCGTCGTCGCGATCACGCCAAGGCTCGTCGAGCGGCGCAGCAAGTTGCCTAATCCGCGCGATAACATTATTCGTACAACATCGAAGTTTGCGTCGTGGTCCGGTTCCCCGCCCGACGCTCGTGACGCGGGACGTAACGCGACATAATAACGACTCAGCGTGGCAAACGCAGTGCGGGTAAAGCCCCGTGAATCGTCTTGTCGCTGCGTGCGCGCCAGATGCGATATCCGGGAGGCCGGTATGAGCGCAACAAAACCCTACGGTCAGCCGATCGGGAAGCCGGACAACCACGCGCACAGCTACGCGAATCTGCGCGTGCGTCCGCTCGCGAGCGCGATGGGCGCGGAAATTCTCGACGTCGACCTCGCGCGCCTCGACGAGCCGACTTGCGCCGACCTCACCGACGCGCTGTATCGTCACAAGATGATCTTCGTGCGCGATCAGGATCTGGATTTCGCCGCTCAGGAGAACCTGACCGCCCGCTTCGGCGAGTTTGGTACCGACGCATATACCGCGGGCATCCCCGGTCATCCGCATATCCAGCGCGTGCTCAAACGCGCGGACGAAAGCGCGCCGCTGATCTTCGGCGGCAGCTGGCACACGGACTCACCGTTCCTCGCCCGCCCGCCCGCGATCAGTGTGCTCTACGGGGTCGACATTCCCCCGTACGGTGGCGATACGCTGTGGACGAACACGGTGCAGGCACTCGCGGCACTGAGCGACACGATGCAGGCGATGTTGCGACCGCTGCGCGTGCACATGTCCGGCCGCAACGTGCTTGCTGCGCTGCACCAACACGCCGCCGCCGGCGCGCCCGCGCTGGCCTCCATGGATGTCGAGTTAGCGGAACAAATCATGCTCGACGGTGCCATTCACCCGCTGATCCGCACGCACCCGGTCACGGGCGAGCGCAGCCTGTATGTCGACGAAACCTACGCCGTCGGAATTGCCGGCATGAGCGATTACGAAGCGGCACCGCTGCTCGCATTTCTTTGCGCTCACGTCACGCAGCCGCTGTTCCAGTGCCGTCTGCGCTGGGAACCGCGCACGCTTGCGCTGTGGGACAACCGCGCGTGCCTGCACCATGCGTTCAACGACCACGACGGATTCCGGCGCGAAATGCTGCGCACGATCGTGGCCGGCGAAATTCCGCGATAAGACCCGGCGCAACCGTAGGCATACGTGGCGCATAGCAGTATGCTGGCTCACCCCTGCCTTTTTGAGGAGACTCCCACATGTACGATCTCGTCATTCGCAATGGCACCGTGGTCGATGGCACCGGGGCCGATCGGTTCGCCGCCGATATCGCGGTCACCGATGGCCGCATCGTCGACGTCGGGAAGGTCGACGGTCGCGCGCGCGAGACGATCGACGCGAGCGATTTGATCGTCGCCCCCGGCTTCGTCGATCCGCACACGCATTACGATGCCCAGATCTGCTGGGATGATGTCACCTCGCCGTCGTGCTGGCACGGCGTGACGACGGTCATGATGGGCAACTGCGGCGTGGGTATCGCGCCGTGCCGTCCCGAGTCCCACGAAGTCGCGGCCTGGGATCTCGTCAACGTCGAAGCGATCCCGTTTGATGTGCTGAACCAGGGCGTCACCTGGGACTGGGAAACGTTTCCGGAATATCTCGATGCCGCCGCGCGCCGCGGCTCGGGCCTGAACCTCGGCTTCCTCGCCCCGCTCACCCCGTTTCGCCACTACGTCATGGGTGATGAATCGATGGAGCGCGCGGCGAGCGCTGAGGAAACCGCGTCGATCGCCGGGCTGCTGCGCGAAGCAATGGAAGCCGGGGCATTCGGATTCACGACAACGAACGCGGGTCAGCACGTCGGCTTCCAGGGCCGTCCGCTCGCCTGTCGCCTCGCCGACGATAACGAATTACGCGCCTACAGTAATGTCCTGCGCGACCTCGGTCGCGGCGCGATCGAAATCGCGCTGACGAACGAAGTCTCGAAAGTCGACGCGCGGGAACGCGAGCTGCTCGACCTGTTGCTGACGGAAAGCGGGCGACCGGTCACATGGCTCGCATTGCTGAACCGCGACGACAACCCGAACGCGTGCCAGGACACGCTCGCGGAAGTGGCGGATCTGCTCGCGCGCGGCGCGGTACCGCAAAGCACGTGCCGTCCGTTCATCATCCAGATCGATCTGCGCACGCCGTTTATCTTCGCGAACATGGACTGCTGGAACCCGGTGCTGAACCGCACCCCGGCGGAGCAGATGGCCGTGCTCGGCGATCCGTCGTTTCGCGCCGCGTTCAAGGAAGCGCTGAAGCGCCCGCTCATTTTCACCGCGCGCTGGGAACTCGCCACGGTACTCCAGGCAGGGCATGCGGCGCTCGAACACTACGTCGGGCGCACCGTTGCCGACATCGCCCGCGAACGCAACGCGGATCCCGTCGATACGTTCCTCGACATCGCCATCGAAGACGGACTCGAGATGCAGTTCAACTACGAACTGTTCAACGCCGACGAGGATCGGATCCCCGAGTTGATCACCGACCCGCGTACGATGATCGGTTTGTCCGACGGCGGCGCCCACGTCGACAGCCTGTGTGACGCCGGTTACTGCACTTACCTGCTCGGCACGTGGGTGCGCGACAAAGCGGTGATGACGCTCGAACGCGCCGTACAGCGTATTACGACGGAACCGGCCGCGCTGTTCGGTATCACTGAACGTGGACGCATCGCACCGGGGCTCGCGGCGGATTTCGCGATTTTCGATCTCGCCACGATCGGCTCGGACAAGACCGGGGAAATGCGCCACGACCTGCCCGGCGGTGGACGCCGTCTCGTCGTGCCGGCACGCGGTATCGAATACACGATCGTAAACGGCGACGTGCTGTTCCAATCGGGCACCGATACCGGTACGCGCAGTGGGCAGGTGATCCGCTCGGGCAACGCCTGAGCGCGGATCCGCAACGCCCGCGCTCAGCGCGCGGCAGGCTTCAGCCCGATGCCGCGCTCGGCGAACAGCTCGCGCGCGACCGCAAGGCCGTTCAGGCTCGCGGGAAAGCCGGCGTATACGGCCATCTGCAAAATCACTTCGACGATTTCGCGCGGCGCGCAGCCGGCGTTCAGGGCACCGTCGATATGCGCGCGTAACTGCGGCGCGGCATTGCCGAGCGCGGTCAGTGCCGCCACGGTGGCGAGTTCACGCGAGCGCAGATCGAGCGCCGGTCGTGAGACGACATCGCCGTAGGCAAAATCGACGATCCAGTCGAACATCTCCGGCGCAAATTGCTTCAACTGCGCGAGCCGCTGGTCGGTTTCGCCATCAGTGATCACGTCGAGCGCCGCCCGGCCCCGCGCCCGGTTGTCCTCGGCGGCAAGCGCCCCCGCGTGCAGGCCGATGCATACCATCATCACTACGAGTCGTCTCATGATCTCAAGCTCCTCATTCGGGATTGGATTTTGCCGGCGGCCGTGTGGCGCCGGTTCCGGCGCTGCGAATTAGCGCGGAGCGTCCGCGATTCTCAGCAATACTTCCTGCGTAAACGACGCGACGAGACGGCCGTCGGCCGACCACACGGCGGCCGTGCCAACGCCGCGTTCGTTCGTGACGGTAACGGCGCGTTGCTCGACGAAATGCCACGTGTTCAGGTCGACGACGTCGTGGAACCACATCGCGTGATCGAGACTCACGCAGAACACGCCCGCGTCACCCCAGGTCACGTCGAACGGGACGAGCAGGGTGTCGGCAAGAGATTCATCACTCTGGTAGGCGAGCGCGGCGTTGTGCAATTGCGGATCGTCCGGCAGTTCCCCGTTCGCGCGGATCCACATGCGGATGCCGCCATCGGCCGACGGACCCGACGGTGCCCACGGTGCGTTGACCACGCGCACGTCGATTCCGTGCTCGCGCAACGCCCATTCTTCCGGCAGCGGCACGGGATCGTGCGACCCCATCAGTTCCGAATAGCGCGGCAGCGACGTCGGCGCCGGCAGATCCGCGAAATCGTCCGGCGTCGGCGCGTTCCGGGTGAGCCCGCCGCTGCGCTGGCGCGTGAACGATGCGTGCAGCTCGAACAGCAGGCGATCGTTCTGAAACGCGCACACGCGACGCGAGCTGAACGACAGTCCGTCGCGCACGCGTTCGACGGTATACGCGATCGCCTGCCCCGGTTCGCCGCGACGCAGGAAATACGCGTGCAGTGAATGCGCTGTCTGGTCGCGCGCCACGGTCATCAGTGCGGCCGCGGTGGCCTGGCCGAGAAAGTGACCGCCGTAAGTGCCGTCCGCGCCGTCGCCGCTGGATCCACGGCCAAGGAAGCAGTCCTCGGCGGTTCGTTCGGGGCGCAAAATTTCGATCAACTCATCCAGCGGGGTCAAGGTTATCTCTCCAGGGTGTGTGTTTCGGTTCGTGTTCAGTGGCGACGTCGCGACCCGGCACCGGGGCCGCGGCGCGCTGCTCGTCTAGCGCTCCGCCATGCGGTAGATGGCGCGGTGCAGTACGCGCATCGCCGGCCGCGCGGGATCGCCGTCGAGCAACAACGCGACATCGAGATCCGCATATTCATGCCCTTTGCGCTCGAACAGATCCTGTACCCGCGCGCGGACTTCGATCGTGTCGCCGTGGTGCACGCGCGCGTGGTTGCGAATGCTGCTCGATACATGGATCCACGGCCCGAGATCGAAATTGCGATCGACGATCAGGTTCGCCTGCCGCAACAGCCAGGCCGGATGCGTTACACCGGTGCGGTAGACCGCCTCGGTTTCCTGCAGGCCGGCGAGGAAATCGTCGGCCGCGGCGGCTGCGAATTCGGTGCGAAAACTGCCGAGTTCGCGCTCGCCGGCGAATCCGGCGGGGGTCGCCGGGCGTCGCCGTGCGGGGAGGTCGCGGCGTGGCGGCACGCGGCCTTGCGGGACGTCCGGCACGACATCGTCGATCGCCGCGAGCGTACCGGACATGATCGCGCACCTCGCGCCGTCAGGGTTCAGGGCATCGACGGTAATAATCGGCAGGCCCGCGGAGTCGGTCCCGGTTTGTGTGCTGATCGTTACCGTATCGCCCGCGTACACCGGTTGACGCAGGCGCACGTGGGCTGCGCCGTCATCGAGCCAGGCCGGTCCGAATTCGCGCAGCAAGGCGCCGCTGAGATAACCGAACACGGTGACCCCGGGAACGAGCGCACCGGTGAAGTTGAAACGCCGCGCGGTTTCGTCGTCATGTATCGGGTTGCCGCTGTCGGCGGCATCATTTTGGGCGACGACCTGACGGGGGCCGTGTTGTTGCTCGGCTGTCACTTCCGCGTACCGCGAATTCCGGACGCGACAGTATAACGAACACGCTCGCGCTTGCCGCCCCGTCCGTTACCGCTCTCCAGCGCACGAGCCTCGGCGGAAGCAATATCCCGCGCGGAACCGATCCGATCCCGGCCATGGGTCGAGGTACGGGGCCGGCACTCCGTTACCGCCAGCCCGGCCTCATCCGGCAGCGACGACATTCGCCGCGACGAGTTGTTCGATACGCTCGCGGTCGTAGCCGAGCGCGGTGAGGACCTCGACCGTATGCGCGCCGAGCGCCGGCGCCGAGACCGGTGCGCATTTCGGGAAGTCGCGCAGTTCCAGCGGACTATTGACGACCCGTCGTCCCGGGTCGTCGGCAAACTCGACGAAAACCCCGTTCGCGTTCATCTGCGGGTCGTTCACGGTATCGGCGATCGTCGCGACATCGCCGAACGTGATCGCATGCGCTTCGAACCGCGCGCGCCAGTGCGCCAGCGGCTTGCTTGCGAACCAGTCCGACAACAGCGCAGCGAGTTCATTCGCGTGCTCGCGTCGCGCCGGCAGCGTGGTGAAACGCGGATCGGCCGGCAGATCCGTCCGCTCGATCGCGACGCAAAATCGCTCGAATTCCTGCGCTTCCTTGATCAGCACGAGAAAAAACGCCCGACCGTCCGCGCACTGGTAGTGGTTCAGCATCGCATTCGGGGTCGTCGTCTGCGTCGGCGGCACGTAGTCGCTACAGCCATCGAGTGCGGCCTGGATCAGAATGCTGTTCGCCCAGGCCCCGTTCGCAAGCAGCGACGAGGAAACTTTCGTGCCCTTGCCGGTACGTTCGCGTGCATACAGCGCCAGCGCGATACCGGCGAATGCTGTCATGCTGCTCGGGTGATCGCCCATCCCCGCGGTCGACATCGCACGGGCGGATCCGGCGGGACGCACGGCATCCATGAGCCCGGATCGCGCCCACCAGGCCGTGGCGTCGTAACCCGGCTTCTCGACTTCGTCACCGACCTCGCCGTAGCCCGTGCCGTGGGCGTAAATCAGCCGCGGGTTGATCGGCGCGAGATCTTCGTAACGAATGCGCAATTCGGCGAGCACGGACGGGTGGTAGTTCGTGATCAGCACATCTGCCTCGCGGATCAAGTCGACGATGATCGCGTGCCCGGCATCCGTTTTCAGATCGACGACGAGGCTGCGCTTGTTCCGGCCATCGAGGTTCCAGCAATAATTACGCTCGCCTTCCGGCAACGGCCGCATTTTGTACAACGCGCGGTAGGGATCACCGCCGTCCGGCGGTTCGACATGGATCACGTCGGCGCCAAAGTCCGTGAGCACCGTGCCGGCGCCCGGCATGAACACGAACGTGGCGATCTCGATCACGCGAATTCCGTCAAGTAGTCCGGGCATGCTTTGCTCTCCTGTTGGGCTCGCGACGATAGACCGGCGTCCGGACTACGGCAAGTGCGGACCCCGTTCGCGATGGCGCGCAAGGCGGGCACCGACACGTTGCAGCGGGCTCTCGAGCGCGAAATACGATGCGCTCGCGACGGCGATGCTCAGGCACAGGCTCGCCAGCGCAAACCCGGCCGGGTGCGCGACCGGCGTCGTGCCGGGAATCTCCATCAGCTTCTCGACGAGGCGCATCACGGGGTAGTGGAACAGATAAAAACCGTAGGAGATCCGCCCGGCATAGCGCAACGGCGCGCTACCGAGTAACCCGCCGACGAACGCCGCGCGCGGTGCCGCGAGCAACAGGGCGGCGAACGCGAGGCTCAACAGCGGCCAGAAATAGCGCGCGCCGGGCGGCGACCCGCTAACCCCGAGATCGGTCCCGACAAGCGCAAACGTCGCGGCGATCGCGATCACACAGATCACCTCGGCGCCGCGCGAGTGCCCGCCCGCGGCCGCGCGCCCGCGGGTAACGACCTGGTAGCCCGCCGCAATCACGCCGAACAGGAAATGCGGCAGATGCGCGAGCAACGAATGCGTCAGCACGACGCCGGGCGCCCCGTTCGGCATCATCGCGCCGGCAAGCAATTCGCCCCCGACGACCCCTTGCAGCAACGCCGACTGCACGCCGTACGCCACGATGGCGAGCGCGACGCAGGCAAACCACGCGAATGCCGCGCTGACCCGCCGCACGAGCAGAAACAACAGGGGCAGCAGCACGTAAAACTGCATTTCCACCGCGAGCGTCCAGAACGGTGGATTGAAATCGTAGAAATAATCGTTCGAACAATTGAACACGAACAGGTAGTGCATCACCACGTTCGTGACCTCATCGGCATCGAACAGCGCGCCGTTGTACACGAGCAGGGCCGTCAGGCACAGGTAGTACGCCGGGACAATGCGCACGATCCGGCGCACCCAATAAGCGTCGATCGCCGGTTGTCGCGCGACGCCGGTCTTTGCGCGCCAGAACGGGATACTCAGGAGAAAGCCGCTCAGCGTAAAAAACAGGCTGACACCGACATTACCGTTGATCAGCGCGCGTTCGATGTCGAACACGCCGATGCTCCCGGGGCGGAACTGCGCAATTTGCTGGAAGTGCACGCCAAACACCGCGAGCGCCGCGCAGGCGCGCAGGCCGTCGAACGCGGCAATCCAGTTGTCCCGTGCGGGTTCCGGCATCGTCTAGTCCCGCGCGTGCCCCGGTTCGCTCGCGAACGCGCGCGCCGCCGCGACATAACCGATCACGGCTCCGGCGAACATGAACACGACATCGCTGAGGCGCGGCACCTTCGAGACGAGCAGCAACTGGCCGGCTTCGACCCCCAGCGCACAGGCGCCGGCCGCGGCAAGCGCCGCGAGTTTCGCCGGCAGCGCGGCGCGCGGTACGCGAACCTGCGCCAGAACATAGGCCAGACCGATCCCGATCGGGAGGAACAGCGCGGCCTTGCGGAAGACGCTCGAGGTCGCGCCGAGAATCGACGCGCGGTAGTAGCTTTCGAGCGGCAGCGAAAAGAACGCACGCACGCGCTCATTGAAGAACGCGCGCTCGATATGCAGATCGAACGGATACCAGAACACGAGACACAGGCCGGCAAACCACACGAGTACGCCGGCCAGTCCGAGGATGACGCGCTGCCCGGGCCCCGCGATTGACCGCGCGCCCGCGGCGCGCACCGTCCGGCCACCGTGCAGCAGCGCGAGCCAGCAACCCGCGGCGGCCCCCGCGGTGCCGAACATAACATCCGTTACCGCCGTATGACGCGAATAAACGAACAACTGCAGCACCTCGACGCCCGCGATGAGCAGCACGCTGCCGGCTACGACACCGGTCACCGAATAGCGTCGGGCGCTGAACGCGAGATAACCGAGCGGCACCCAGGCGACCATATCAGCGAATATTTCGTAGGCTAATGCCGCGATCCCTGCGTCGGTCGGCAGTTGCGGCAACAGGCTGATCCTGCCGAGCTGCCATTTTTCGACGAGGTCGCCGGGATGGATCGTGATATCGAGCGGGGTCAACTGATACAACAGCATGGCGACAAGATAGACGATCAGCAGCCGCGTATACCCGTCGCCGGCCAGCGCCTCGCCGGCGCGAAAATACCGTGGCCACAGGCGCCGCCCCCACAGCCACCAGACCCCGATGCCGAGTAGCGCACCCAGCGACTGGGCCACGATATCGCGGTAGGCCGTCGATCGGGACTGGAAGAACAGTTGCAGAAATTCGACCCCGATACTCACCGCGAGGCACAGCGCGAGACACACGACCGCGGTCACGACGTTGCACCAGGGGCGCGTGCGTGACCACGTAAGACCGGCGAGAAAGAAGCCGGCCGGCATCATCAGCAGCACGTTCGATCCGAAATCGACCCGGGAACCGGACAGCATTCCGGCCTCGCGGATAACCCGAAAGCTGGCCAGGGCGACGTCGAGCCCTACCCCGTTGCGATCGAACGGGACCAGCGAGCCGTAAGTCACGAACAGCAGCGACAGTGCCGCACCGAGCGCGAGCCAGCCGCGCCGGGGCATCGCAGGTTCAGTATTCATTCGGCGTCAACCACGAGCGAGCCACAGGTCGGTTCCCCATCCGGTCGCACAGCCTTCGCAAGCCGCGACCACACACGTTAGACAGTCCCGGGAGCCGCGCAACCCGCGCCCGGCGGCGGTTACCTTATACGATGCGGATCCAATATAGTATGCGACCGGCATCAACTGGACGCACCGTATGACGCTTGCAGCATTTCGCGCCGAGACCCGCGCCTGGCTCGAGGAAAATTGCCCGCCCGGCATGCGCACGCCGATGCCCGACGAGGAACGCGTCTGGGGCGGCAAGAACCCCGAATTCAAGCATCCGGAATCGAAAATCTGGATGGATCGCATGGTCGCGCGCGGCTGGACCGCGCCGACCTGGCCTGCCGAGTATGGTGGCGGCGGCCTCGATCGCGCGCATGCCGCCGTGCTCAGCGAGGAAATGCAGCGCCTGCAGTGCCGTCCCCCGCTGTTCAGCTTCGGGCTCCACATGCTCGGCCCCCTGCTGCTCGATATCGGCACCGCGGAGCAGAAGCAGCGCTACCTGCCGCCGATCGTGCGCGGCGAGATCTGGTGGTGCCAGGGTTACAGCGAGCCGGGCGCCGGGTCGGATCTCGCGAACCTGCAGACCCGCGCCGAAGACAAGGGCGATCATTACCTCGTGAACGGGCAGAAAGTGTGGACATCCTACGCGCATCACGCGGACTGGATATTCTGTCTCGTGCGCACCGACACCTCGAACAAGCACGGCGGGATCAGCTTCCTGCTGTTCGATATGCACAGCCCCGGTGTCGAAGTACGCCCGATCAAATTGATCAGCGGCGCGTCCGCGTTCTGCGAAACGTTTTTCGACAACGTGAAAGTACCGAAATCCCAGCTCATCGGCGAGGTCAACGACGGCTGGACAATCGCGAAGAAGCTGCTCGGCCACGAGCGCAGCATGATCTCCCAACTCGGTGCGCGCGGCGGCGGTCGGCTGCCGGCGGTGGAAGAACTCGCACGCCGCTACGCCGGCGACGCCAAAGGCCGGATCAGCGATCCCGCGTTACGCGACCTGCTCACCCGGCAGCTCATGAACGACCGCGCGTTCGACTTCACGTCCAGGCGCGCAATGCGCGGCGGCGACGCCGCGGCCGGCGTTGCCTCGATGTTGAAGTACTACGGCACGGAGCAAAACAAGCGCAAGCTCGAACTGCTCATGAAATTTGCCGGGTCCGCCGGACTGGGCTGGGAAGGTGAGGATTTCGACGACGACGATCTCGCGTTATGCCGCTACTGGCTGCGCTCGAAAGGCAACTCCATCGAAGGCGGCACGTCCGAAGTGCAACTGAACGTAATCGCGAAACGCGTGCTCGGGCTACCGGATTAATTATCATGCAAACGCTCACCCCGGAAGATCTCGAATTACTGCGCGACACCGCAAACCGTTTTTTTAGCGATGAAATGCCGCTCTCAAGCCTGCGTCGTCTGCGCGATGACATCGACCCCACCGGTTTCGATCGCGACCGCTGGCGCGACATGGCCGACATGGGCTGGACCGGGATCCTGGTCGGCGAAGACGATGGCGGCATCGACTTTGGCTATGCGGCGCTCGGGGTCGTGCTCGAACAGTCCGGACGCACCCTGGCGGCGTCCCCGCTCGTCTCCACCGCGCTCATCGGTGCGCCGCTGGTCGCCGCGCTGGCAAACGAGACTCAGCGCGCGGCCGTGCTCGGCGATGTCGTCGCCGGCAACTGCATCCTCGCGCTCGCACTCGATGAGCGCGCGCGCCACACGCCGGATCTGATCGCGACCACGGCCACCGCGAGCGGCGACGCTTATACGATCAGCGGCGAAAAAACGTTCGTGCTCGACGGTCACATCGCCGATCGACTGCTCGTCGTCGCCCGCACGCGTGGCGAACCGCAGGCAAGCGACGGCATCAGCGTGTTTCTCGTCGACCCCGAAACAACCGGGATCACGCGCCGACGGACGATTATGGTGGACGGTCGCAACGCCGCGAACATTACGTTTGCGAACGTCGCGGTACCGTCCACGGCCCTGCTCGGCCCGCGCGACGGCGCCGGCCCCGCACTCGAAGCTGTCCTCGACGGCGCCCGTGCCGGTCTCGCGGCCGAAATGCTCGGTACCGGCGTCGAAGCATTCGATCGCACGATCGAGTACCTGAAGGTCCGCGAGCAGTTCGGCGTACCGATCGGTTCGTTTCAGGCCCTGAAGCACCGCGCCGCGGAGATGTATTGCGAAATCGAACTCGCGCGGTCGGCCGCTTACGCCGCACTCGAGGCGCTCGACGCGCGCGACGACGACACCGCGGAACTCGCGAGCCTGGCGAAAACGAAAGCGTGTGAAATGCTCGAACTCGTCAGCAACGAAGCCGTTCAGCTACACGGGGGCATCGGCATGACGGATGCCGCCGATATCGGGCTGTTTCTCAAACGCGCGCGGGTCGCGCAGCAATGTTTCGGCGACGCGCTGTTCCATCGCAATCGCTACGCCGATCTGATCGGGATCTGATCGCCGACAAACGGACCGCCCGCCCATAGCCGAGGCCCCCGCCGATATGAGATTCGAAATCGCCCGCTGGGTCATGCAACACCGCGTCGCCGTCAGCGTCGCGTTCGTTCTCGTCACCGGATTCTTCATGACCGGTTTTCCAAACGTGGACATCCGCACGGTGTTCAACGATTTGCTGCCGAAGGACGATCCCTACGTTCAGATTTATTTCGATCACCGCAATTTCGGCAACCCGCTCACGATCGCGATCATGATCAAACGCAAGGATGGCGACATCTACCACGCGGATACGCTGAAGAAAGTGTGGAAAATGACCCGCGACATCGATCTCGCACCGGCGGTCGATCACGATCAAATCATCTCCATTTCGACGGAAAAACTGCGCTACGCCGAAGCCACCCCGTTCGGCGTAAACGCGCGCCCGCTCATGGACAACAGCCCGCCGGAAACCCCGGAGGAAGTTGCTGAATTCCGTCGTCGGGTCGGCGTGTCGACGAATGCGCAGACGTTTTTTATTTCGCGCGACGAAACCGCGACGATGATCCTCGCGACGTTTCTCGACAAAATCGATTACGGTGAAGCGTTCACGTACGCCCAGGGGCTCGTCGAGGCGGCGCGTGACGACGAGCATGAGGTCTACCTCGCGGGTCTGCCGGCGCTGACCGGCTGGGTCTACAAACTGCAGAAGCAAACCTACAAGATTTTCGCCGTCACGGTCGGCGCACTCGTCATCGCGCTCGTGTTCTATATGCGCAATCTCGCCGGCGTCCTAACGCCGATCATCTGCGCACTCGTCGCCGGCGTTTGGGGATTCGGTTTCATCGGGCTGATCGAACGCCCGATCGAGCCGCTGTTGATGATCGTCCCGCTGCTGCTCGTCGCGCGCTCGTTTTCCCACTGCGTGCAGTACACGGAGCGGTATTACGAAGTGCTCATGCATGTCGACCACGACCGGCGCAAGGCGGCGGAACTGACGATGGCGATCATGATGGCGCCGTCGATCCTCGGTATTCTCACGGACGTATGCGGGATCATTTTCATTGCCATCGCACCGATCAAATCGATGGTGAATCATGCGTTGTTCTGCGGCTTCTGGGCGTTGTGGATCATCCCGACCGGGGTGTTCTTGTGCTCGATCCTGTTGTCCTACCTGCCGGTACCGAAGAACATGGACAAGATCGTCGGCGGCAGGACGAAGGAAAGCGGGATCCATCTCGCGCAGGAAAAATTACTCGACCGCGTGTCGCATCTTTCCTATGGCACGACCGCGAACAGGACCGCCGTGGTCACGATCGTGATCGCCGCGATTGCGATCTACCTGAACTCACAGATCAAAATCGGCAACCCGGTCGAGGGCAGCAACCTGTTGTGGCACGATTCCGAGTTCAATACGGCCGTTCGCGCGATCAACGATCACTTCCCCGGCACGAACACGCTCGAAATCGTCCTCGAAGCGAAGGAAATCGACCTCGAGAACCCGGTCGCCCGCACCCCCGGGGTCGTGGAAGTGGCGACGAAATTGCAGCGCCTGCTCGAATCCGACCCGGTATTGCCGCCCCGCGCGACCCTGACGTTTTCGGATTACATGCGCGAGGTGAACCGTCTGTTCGCCGGCGGCAATCCGAAATGGCAGGAACTCGATCTGACCCGCGAGGCGATTTATGCCGCCGCATTCGCCGCGCTGCTCGGCAACAACACGGTAAATTTCGGCCACGTCGCCGATTTCATGTTCCAGCATTCAACCGTCACCGCCTGGTACAAGGACAACAAACAGGAAACCGTCGATGCCGCGCTCGCGAGCGCCGAACGCGCGGTCGCAATCGTCGGTGAAGACCACCCCGAGTTTCGCGTACGTCTCGGCACCGGTGTGATCGCACTGCAGCAGGCGCAGAACAATACCGTTGAGAAATACCACTGGCTGATCATGGGCATGGTCAACGGCGCCGTATTCCTGATCGCGGCGTTCGCGTATCGCTCGTTCGTCGCCGGGTTCATCCTGCTGATACCGGTAAACATGTCGAACCTGCTGCTCGGTGCGTGTATCCACCTGCTCGGGATCGGACTCGACATCAATGCCGGTATCGTTGCCGTGATCGGGGTCGGCGTCGGGATCGACTACGGCATCTACCTGCTGTCGCGGATCTGCGAGGAATACTCCGCCAACGACCGCGATCTCGCGAGGTCGATCAACGCTGCGCTGACCACGACGGGCAAGGCGATCATGTTTACCGCGACGATCATGCTGATCGGGATCCTGCCGTGGTATTTCCTCTCGGATCTGAAATTCATGGCGGACATGGGCATGCTGCTCGTCGCGGTCATGTTGATCAACATGGTGCTCTCACTCGTCGTGCTGCCGATGCTCGTGTGGTTCGTCAAACCGAAATTTCTCGACCGCGATGATCTGATGGTTGGCCACAGCGTCGATCTGAAGGAACTCGTGCGCAGCGTCGGTTGAACGCAGCGGGTCGCGGTCGATCCGGTTCCGTGGCGTTGCGGGGCCGGCCGTGCGCGGTGAGCACGTGCACGCGACAAACGATACACTAGACCGGTTCCGTTCAAACAGATCGCCCATGAAGTATTTCGCCGCATTCGGCGTCGCGCTCGCCCTCGCAATCGCCGCGTTGCCCGCGCACGCCGACCCGCTCGATCACCTGCAGCGCTACATCGCCATCGACACGACGAACCCGCCGGGTAACGAAGCGCTCGGGGTCGCTTTTTTCGCTGCCATCTTCGACGATGCCGGGATCGAATATGAAGCCGTCGAATCCGCGCCGGGCCGCGGCAATATCTGGGCCCGGCTTCCCGGCGGTGACGAACCCGGGCTGATCCTGCTGCATCACATGGACGTCGTGCCGGCGAGCGCGGACGCGTGGCAGAGCGACCCGCTGAAGCCGACGGTTCACGACGGCGCGCTGTATGGCCGGGGCGCGATCGACGCGAAATCGCTCGGCATCGCGCATCTCGAAGCGTTCCTGGCCCTGCATCGCAGCGGCGTGCGGCCGAACCGCGATATTGTTTTCATGGCCACCGCGGACGAGGAAGCCGGCGGTCTGTTCGGCGCCGGCTGGCTCGTGCGCAACCGGCCGGAACTCTTCGACGGCATCGGCTATCTGCTGAATGAAGGCGGCGCCGTGCTCGCGACCGAGGCACACGTGCGGGTAAAAATCGAAACGGCGCAGAAACGACCGTACTGGCTGCGACTCATCGCCACGGACGAACCCGGGCATGGATCGAGCCCGCGCGCCCATTCCGCAACGACCCGGCTCGTCACGGCACTGCATAACATCGACGCGCAGCCGTTCGCACCCCGGATCACCGCGCCGGTGCGCGCGATGATGGCGGCACTCGCAGCGTACGTCGAACCACAATGGCAGGCGGCACTCGCGGACATCGATGCGGCCATACTCGAACCCGGCTTCCTCGATCGCCTGCAGGCGGAGAAACACCGGTGGCACGCCCTGCTGCGCAACACCTGCTCGATCACCGTGCTCAACGGCAGCGCAAAGATCAATGTCGTACCGGCCAGCGCGAGCGCGGAACTCGACTGCCGGATCCTGCCCGATCAGGACGCCGGGGAGTTCGTCACCGCGCTCGCGTCCCGGATCGCCGACGAACACGTGAAAATCGAAGAGATCATGCTGTTCGCGCCGGCCGAATCGAGTCCGGATACGCCGCTCTACCGCCTGCTCGCGGCAAAGAGTCGCGAACACTATCCCGGCGCCGGTGTTCTGCCGTCGGTGTCTACGGGATTTACGGACAGCCATTTTTTTCGTGAGATCGGTATTGCGAGCTATGGCTATGGTCCGTTTCTGTTACCGGAAGCGACGCTCGGGTCGGTGCATGGCAACAATGAGCGGATCGTGATCGAAAACTTCCACAAGGGTGTTGCACTCATGCGGGAAATCGTGGCGGAATTCGCCGGGATAACGCTGACGGAGGAATAAAACGATGCTCGAACAAACCCGCTCACCGTGGCCTGCTGCCCGATGAAAGCAGTCCTCGTATCCGAATGGGCCCCGTTTGATCAACTCTCGCTGACGGACATCCCGCCGCCGGTGCCACGCGACAATGAAGTCCTGATCCGCGTGCAGGCCGTCGGGATCAGTTTCGCACTCAGTCTCGTCGTCCAGGGTAAATACCAGCGGCGCCCGCCCCTGCCGTTCGTACCCGGCACGGAAGTCGCCGGGATCATCGCGGCAGTCGGCGGGAACACGGAGCGGTTTGCGGTCGGCGATCGCGTCGTCGCGGTGATCGACTGGGGCGGGCTCGCGGAGTTCGCGAGCGCGCAGGAAGTCAATGTCTTCGCGCTGCCGGACGGGCTCGAATTTGCCCGCGCAATCGGGCTGACGAATTCCTACGCGACGACGTGCGCGGCGCTGACCTGGCCCCGCCTGCTGAACGTGCAGGCCGGCGAGACGCTGCTCGTACACGGCGCCGGTGGCGGGGTCGGGCTGGCCGCGGTGGAAATCGGCAAGGTTCTCGGTGCAACGGTGATCGCGACCGCCAGCACGGCGGAGAAGCTCGCGGCGGCGAGTGCGCACGGCGCCGATCACGTGATCAATTACCGCGACACGGAATTCCGCGACGCCGTGCTCGAATTGACCGACGGGCGCGGCGTGAACGCGGTCTACGACCCCGTCGGTGGCGATGTGTTTCACCAGTCGCTACGCTGTATGGCGCCCGAGGCGCGAATCATGCCGGTGGGTTTCGCCGGCGGTGAAATCCCGCAGATACCGGCGAATATCCTGCTCGTAAAGAATCTCACCGTGTGCGGTCTGAACATGGGGATGTATTTTGGCTGGACCCCGGTCGACGAGCGCGAACGCTATGCGGATCTCGTGCTGCGAACGATGAACCAGCTGTTCACGTGGTTCAACGCCGGTGCGATCAGGCCCGAGCTTGCCGCCAGCTTTCCGCTCGAGTCGTTCCAGGCGGCGATGGACGAGGTCCTGTCACGCCGCGCAATCGGACGCGTCGCCGTCGTCATGGACACCGAAGCGCGACGTCTCGGACATGTGCAATAGATAACACCGGGGAGACCGATCATGACCGACCGCGACATCCAGTTTGGCACCTCGCTGCGTTCCCCCTATGACGTTGCCGTCACCGCGCAACAGATCGAGGCGCTCGGGTTCGACATCCTCGCGTGCGGCGAGCACGTGACGTTTCACGGCGATACCGCGAACGGCCTCATCTCGTTGTCCGTTGCCGCCGGCGCGACCGAGCGGATCCGGCTCATGAGCGCGATTACGCTGCTGCCACTGTATCCGCCGGCACTGCTCGCGAAAATGGGCGCGGCGCTCGACGTCGCCTCGAACGGCCGCTTCATGCTCGGGGTCGGGGTGGGCGGCGAGTACCCGAAGGAATTCGCGGCCTGTGGCGTGCCGGTAAAACAACGCGGTTCACGTACCAACGACTGCCTCGAAGTACTCGAGCGCGTGTGGCACGAGACAAACGTGAGTTACTCCGGTCGTTACACGACGCTCGACGATTTCACGCTGAAACCGATGCCGATCCAGCAACCGCGGCCGCCGATCTGGATTTCGGGCCGCAAGGACGTCGCCATGCGCCGCGCGGCCCGCTACGGCGACGGTTGGCTACCCTACATGTACACCCCGGAACAGCTCGCGGAAAGCATCGCCACGATCCGCAAGTTCGGCGAGGAGTTCGAGCGCGATCTGAGTGATTTCAAACCGGGCCTGTATATCTTCACGACGGTCGATGAAGACGGCAAACGCGCGGTCGCCACCGCAACGGAAACCCTGAGCCGGCAATACGCGCAGGATTTCAGCCAGCTCGTGCACAAATATGCCCTGGCCGGCGACCCCGATGCCTGCAAGGCGCGGCTGCGCGAGTACACCGATGCCGGGGCGCGGGTCGTGATCCTGTCGCCGTGCTGCCCCGACGACGAGGTCAACGGGAATCTGCGGAATATCGCGAACGACGTGATCGCCGATTTCTGAGCCCGCGCTCAGTCGACGAGCGTGCGTCCGATAATTTCCTTCATGATCTCCGAGGACCCGCCCGCGATCCGCGCCATGCGGTTGTCGGCCCAGGCGCGCGCGATGGGAAATTCCCACATATAGCCGTAACCGCCGTGTAACTGCACGCAGTCGTCGAGCACTTCGCACATGACTTCCGTGCTGTGCAGCTTCGCCATCGCGGCGTCGTTCGCATCGAGGCCCTCGGTGACGTGCAGGGCGAGGCAGGCGTCGATGAAACTGCGCGTTACCGCGGCCTTCGTTTTGATCTCGGCGAGCTTGAAACGGGTGTTCTGGAAATTCGCCAGCGTGCGGCCGAACGCTTCGCGCTCGTTGACGTAGCGCGTGGTCCAGTCGAGTGCGACCTCGATGATCGCGGTCGAGCGCAAGGCGACGACGAGACGCTCCTGCGGCAACTGGCTCACCATCTGGATAAAACCGTTACCTTCCTTGCCGAGCAGATTGCCGAGGGGTACCCGGCAATCGGCGAAGAACAACTCCGAGGTGTCCTGCGCGTGGTAGCCGACCTTGTCGAGGTTTTTCCCGCGCTCGAAGCCCGGCGCACCACGCTCGACGATGATCTGGCTGATCCCGCGGCCGCGCGCTGCCGGGTCGGTTTTGCACGCGACGAGCACGAAGTCCGCGAGTTGACCGTTCGAAATGAAGATTTTCTGCCCGTTGATGACGAAATCGTCACCGTCACGCCTGGCGTGCGTTTTCATGCCCTGCAAATCGGAGCCCGCGGCCGGTTCACTCATCGCGATCGCGGTGATCGTCTCGCCGCTGACGAATTTCGGCAGCCACTCGCGCTTTTGCGCTTCCGTCCCGTAGTGCAGCACGTACGGCGCAACGATGTCGGAATGCAGGTGGAATGCCACCCCGGCATACCCGGAACGACCCATTTCCTCGATCACGACGGCGCCGTAGAGGAAATCGGCGCCCGCGCCGCCGTATTCCTCCGGCACCCACGTACACAGTAGCCCCGCATCGCCCGCCGCGAGCCACACCTCGCGGCTGACGATCCCGTCTTTTTCCCACTGGGCGTAGTGCGGGGTGATTTCCTTCGCGATGAAACGGCGGACGGTTTCGCGAAAGGCTTCGTGGCCGTCGTCGAACAGGGTTCTCGGGATCATGGTGGCGGATTCTCGCTGAAACGGGCCTCTAGTGTAGCGTTCCGTGCGGTGGAGCAAGAAATTCGCCGGTGGCCGGCGGTCCCGGATCGGAATTGCACTAAACTAGCGCGATGTCGATCCACAGCCGCCGCCGCGAATGAGTGATCCACGCCGTGCGGCCATCACGCGCGACACGCTGCTCGCGCTCGATTTATTCCGTGATTTGAGTGCCGCGGACCGCACCGCCATTGCCGCGCGCTGCATCGGTGCGCAGTACCACGCCGGGGAAAATATCGTCCTGCAGCGTGACGCGCGCCGGGACGTGTTTTTTATCGTCAGCGGCAGCGTCCGCGTCAGCTTCCATTCGAAGCCCGGCAAGGACGTACAGTTCCGGGTGTTGAGCGCGGGCGAGTGCTTCGGCGAATTGTCCGCGATCGATGGCGCCGAGCGTTCGGCCGACGTCGTCGCGCTCAGCGATGTGTTCGTCGCAACGCTGAAGCCGGCCGATTTTCTCGACATCGTGACCCACTACCCCTCGGTCGGCACGAAAATCCTGAAACAGCTCACCGCGATGGTGCGCTCGCTCAGCGACCGGGTGGTCGAACTGTCCACGCTCGGGGTCGCGAACCGCCTGCATGCGGAACTGTTACGGCTGGCCCAGCAGCACGGGGTGCGTGACAACACCGCCGTGATCAAGCCGGCCCCGACGCACGCGGAGCTCGCGAGCCGGATCAGCACCCAACGCGAGGCCGTCACGAAGGAAATCGGCGCGCTCGTGCGCCGCGGTATCGTCTCGCGCGGCCGGGGCGCACTGACGGTGGCGGACGTCGCCACGCTCACCCAGATGGTGATGAACGTCGCCGACGCCTGAACGCAGACGATCGGCCGGTGCATGTGGGAATTTCCACATCGCAAACCGGTCCCACTCCTTAATATGCGCCCATGCACAACGAGATGCCCCGGCTTGACCGGTGGCGTCTCCCGAAGCGGGCAACTGGCCCTGAAGGAGTTCTCATGAAAACAATCAAAGAAAACGCCGTCAGTCTCGCCGTCACGACATTTTCACTCGTCCTGACTGCGTACCTTGGGTACCACATCGCGACGGGCCTGACAGCACCAATCCTCTGATCGTTTGGCCGGGTGGCCCCTCAAAGCCCCCGTCATCTGATCTCATTCCCCCCCAACCCCTCGAGTTACCGGGCGCACGCGCCCGGTTTTTTTTTG
>CAXBJY010000048.1:0-43707 GCA_963976285.1 uncultured Gammaproteobacteria bacterium | reverse complement strand
CGAACGTCGAAATGCTGCCTAATATTCGTGTCCGTTTTTCTGGGGGAAGCTCAGGATGTCCTATTTTTTATTGCCGGTAGCGCTACCCAGCCGGCGTTGCGACCCCGCGCCTCAAGCCGCACGCAATCCGCCGCGCGCGGGGGCACGTGCGCGCAGCCGCAACAGCCCGGCGAGCGCCGGCATGAACAGCCAGACCGTCGCCGGTAGCGGTACGGCGGACACCGTGTACTGGAACGTCGTACCCCCGAGCGCGTAGTCGATCGTCGTGCCCGGCGCGGGTGCGAAGCCACTGGCGAAGGCAAACAACACTTGCGACTCGGCAGCAAAACCGGGATCGAGCTGCACCGTCGTCCCCGGCGCAAAAAATTGCTCGAGCGTCAAAGCCGCCGCAGGTACGGTACCCAAGGTGAACTGCACCGTTGCCGCGTCACCGATCTGCACCACGCCACCACTGACGTTGATGACGTCGAACACGTCCTCGGCGAAGTACTCGAGGTTCAGCACCCCGCTGTTGACGATCAGATTACCCTCGATATCGAGCGTACCCGGCGACAGGCCCGGTGACAGGGTGCCGCCGTTGAGCGTGACGTCACCGACGATCACGCCGCCACTGCCGACCACGAGGCCGTCTTCGTTGATCATGACATCGGCATTGAGAATACCGCCGGCGGAAACTTCCAGGATCGCCTGGCCCGGCGCGCTGCCAACGGTGCCGACCGTTACGCCGTTCGTCGCCGAAGTCGTACCGCCGAGGATGCGGTAGTGATTCGGCATATCGACCGCGCCTTCGCCGATCCGGATGCTGCGCGCGGTGACGATACCCGCCGTTTGTTCAAATGTTGCCGTTGCCGGCGCCGTTGCCGATCCCGCGCCTACGAAGATATCGCCGCTCGCGTTCAGCGTTCCGCCCGACACGCTGACATGCCCTTCGCCGCTGACGACCGTGCCGGCTTCACCGACAGTCAGGTTATGGGTTACGAACAGGCCGCCGCTTTGGTTGAATCTGCCGAGCCCGCCTTCCGCGTGGCCAGCATAATCCGAACCGCCGCCGAGCGTCGTGCTGCCGTTCACCGTCAGGGTGCCGTCGCTCAGCGTGTACTCACCGAAGCGTTGCTCCGCAACCGGGATGCTGTAGTCGTCGCGGCGATACGCGCTGGAACTGTTGCCGATCGTCAGAAACGTGAACGTGCTCGTCGGCGCAAATGGATTCCCGATCTCGACCGTGCCGCCGGACTGGTTGAACACGCCCTGGCCCGAAGCCCCGATCACGGCGTTCGTGATGATCACGTCGCCAGCGGTCAGGTCATAGCTGCCGACCCCTGTCGCGCGCGGGCCACTGAAGGCACTCGACGTGCCGACATTGCCGAGGAACAGGGTGCGGGTCTCGTGCGTGCCGCCGGATTGCGTGAACGCTCCCGTACCGTAGTAACCGACATTCGAAACATCCGTCACGAGCGCTCCGCCCGACAGCGTGTACTGTCCGTCCGCGGGCTGGGCGTTATCGGCGTCGCCACCCACCCGCAATTCCACCGCGTTGTGCGTGCCGCCACGCTGGATGAACTGCGCGAACGCGGTAAATCCCACCGTCGTCGTGTTCGTGTCCAGCACGTCGGGCGTATCGATTTGCGCGCCGGCGGCCAACCCATCGCCGCCCAGGATCACGTTGCCGTCGATATCGACCACAGGCGGCGGCAGGCCGACGGATTGTTCGCCAATCGAGATCGCGGTGAATGTGAGCGGTGCGTATTTGAACGCCCCCTCGGCCTCGGAAATGAACACGCCACCAAACAGTTGCCCGTTCGTCGCCACGGAAGCGTTAACCTGCGTCGGCAACGAACCAAATGGATCATTGAATATCGGCATGCCGAAATCAGCATAGAAATCCATGCCGAAACTATCGTAATCCTGCCCGCCGAACATGAACGGCTCGTATGACTCCAGGTAGAACTCACTGTTCGCACCGTAGATGTCGAAAATCCCGAGAGAGAACGTCATGTCGAGCTGGTCAATGAACAGTTCAACGCCGCCAAACGAGGCGTAATCGTTGTCCACGTCGAGGACGTCGGGCACGGCGGCGCTGTCGTAAGCGAGGTAGCCTGAAATGGCGTCGTCGGGGAATAGACCGGACAGGTCGTCACCGAATTCTGCTTCGATCATTGCCGAAAAATTGAACCGGGTGGGTTCGGCGCCGGCACCCGCGGTGACGAAGGTAAGCAAGAGTGCGATGGCACAGCGGCGGGAAAATGAATACGGGAACACAGCGAATTTTGCTCCTTGTTATTGATTTTTATTGCGCTGCTCTGCGCGGCGATACGCGCGAGCAGTTCGTACGAATTTTGCGCCGCAACTATACCATCGTCCTGCGGTTGAATGTTTAACATTGCATGACAACGATCGGATGATTGAACGCTCGTCTTCGTTGTCGCCGGTCCCGCCGCGTCGTCATCATTCCAGGTTCGTCATTCGCACGAGCACCGGGTCGAGTCGAGATGAACGGCGCGCCGACGAGGACTACCGGGTTGCCTGCGCGGTGGCGGGAATAGTTCACGGAATTTGTCGTCAAGACACGTTAAGCTCCGGCGAAGAGGCGGCGACCCAGCGACTGCAACCGCGTGCCACACTTTCGTCACGTTTGCCGGTCTGTTCACACGCGTTGCGACGATTCAATCAGTCCCGGCCGCAACCGCGCGCTACAACATCAGCGGAATTTCTCATGATCAGCTGAACGGCTGTGCCAATGAGGGCACGATCGACAGCTGCCCGAACGGCTGCGTCACGTTCGCTGAGATCACCCTCGCCGATGACAGTGTGAATTCTGCAGAACTCATCGACGGCTCGTTCAACGTCGAGTTCGGTTCGGCGAATGGTTCATTACCAGGCGGTACCGAGCGCGTCAACGTGGCTAACGACGCAAGCCTCTTTTTGCGCAATCCGCACGGCATCGACTGCTCGCCCTCGGGACGGGCGATCAACTTCGTGATCCGTTCGAACAAGACATCGGTCGGTTTCAGCGAACTCGACCTGAATGGCCAGCCATCACCCGCTCGCCTGTCGGTGAACTACAAACCCGGACAGCGTTCGCGCCCCGGGGCGACCGGCGAGACGATGCCCGGCACCTACGTCATCGTCGCCCGGCCGGTCAGCGCCGCCGTGGCCGGGCGACGGGTGCCTCCGACGGTCGCGTAACGTCCATCAGTGCGAGGTGCAGCGTTTGCTCGATATAACGGCGCAGCACGTTCTTTCCGCGCCGCGTGAACGTCAACTGCGCGACCGTATAGGCCGATGCCACGATCAGGCGAGCCGCGTCGCTCGCCGGCAGTTCCGCGCGGAGTGTTCCGTCCCGTTTCGCCTCGCGTATCGACTTCGCGAGCATGCGAATGATCCGTTCCTGAAAATCCAGAAACGCGTCCCACAACCCGTCCTCGTTGCGGGTGAGCGCGCCCCACTCGAGCCAGATCCGCGCATACTCCGGGTTCGACGCGACGGATTCCGAGAACCCCCTGAGGTGACCGCGCACGGCCTCGAGCGGCGCCACAGCGCCGGAGTGGAAGCCGAGGCCGAGTTCCGTGTAGAACCGATCGACCTCCTCGATGATCGCAAGCATCAGGTTCCTGCGGTTACGGAAGTACTGAAACACCGTCGGCACGGCGACCCCGGCCTCACGCGCGACATCGGCATGCACGGTCCTGACGAGACCGTTACGGGCAGCGACGCACACGGCACAGTCGAGCAGTTGTTTCCGGCGCTCGCCTCTTGGCAGATTGCGCGGCGTTACGGTGCCGTCGTTCATCGATACGTGTGCAGCGCACCGCGAGGCCGCTCACCCCGGCCAGGTACGGCACCGCCGGCATCCGGTCGGTCGAGCGTCGCGCGTTCGGCTGAAACTGCACCCGTCCCCTTCGCCGTCGTCACTCGGGTGAAGTCGTACAAGGCCTTGCCCGCCGCAACACGAGCGGCGGCGGGTCGCGGGAATGCGCATCGTGCTGCGGCAGCGTCCCGGTCGCGACGGGCGCTGCCCGTGCGTCGACCGCGCGCAACGCCGGCTGGACGAAAATCGCAACCGGCAAGCTGCCGCCACCGTCGCGAACACCCGCCGCTCAAGCGCCCGTGTTCCGCCGTGTTGATCGGCGCGTGCGGCATCGCCCGCCTACACCTGATAGCGCGTACCCGGGTGCGACGGTTTCAGACGCGGCCCGGCACCGAACAGCTTCTCGCGCATGGCACCCGGCGTATAGGCCGTTTTGTAGCGACCCCGTCGCTGCAGCTCGGGCACAATCAGGTCGACGAATTCCGTCATGCACTCGGGCATCACGGTATAGGCGAGATTGAAACCGTCGATGCCAGTCTCGTCCATCCACGCCTCCATCTCGTCGGCAATCGTCTTTGGCGAACCGACGATGACCGGTGCCGCACCGCCAACGATGAGATAGTCGGCCCACTCGTCGACGGAGCGCGCACACAGCGACGACGCCATCGCGCGGATCCCTTCCGACTCGTGATGTTCGATGTACGCGTGGGTATCGAAACCGGCCATGTCGAGACCGGTCCAGCCGGAAATCAACGCCAGCCCGCCTTCGCGGATGCCGTAACTCTGGTAATCCGCGAACTTCGCCGCCGCTTCCGCGTCGGTCTCGCCGGGCACCACCGCGAGCAGCGCGAAAATCTTCAGGTCGTCGGGACTGCGACCCTGCGCCGCGGCGATCCCGCGCAGTGACTCGACGTAGCTGGCAACGGTTTTCTTGCTGTGATTGCCGACGAACACACACTCGGCATGGGTGCCGGCAAACGCCTGCCCCTTCGGCGAGGTCCCGGCCTGGTAGATGACCGGACTGCGCTGGGGCGAAGGCTCGCACAGATGGATCGCATCGAGCGAGAAATACGTACCGTCGTGGGTGACCCGGTGTACTTTCGCGGGATCGGTGTACACCGCGTTCGCGGCATCGCGCACGACCGCATCGTCTTCCCAACTGCCCTCCCACAACTTGTAGACGACTTCCATGAATTCGTGGGCGATGTCGTAGCGCGTGTCGTGCTCGGTCTGCTGTGCCTGACCCGCCCCTTTCGCGGCGCTGTTGAGATAACCGGTGACGACGTTCCAGCCGATGCGGCCGTCGGTGAGATGATCGAGCGATGAGATCAACCGCGCGAAGGAATACGGGTGCAGGTAGGGGATCGACGCCGTGACTCCGAACGACAGGTGCTCGGTCACCGCGGCCATTGCCGGCACGAGCGTGAACGGGTCGTTCGTCGGCACCTGCGTCGCGGCGCGCAGCGCGGTCTCCGGGCTGTCGCCGTAGACATCATAGATACCGGTGACGTCGGCGATAAAGATGCCATCGAACAGACCACGCTCGAGCGTGCGCGCGAGATCCTGCCAATACTTCATCGACGTGTAGCGATGGCTCTCGTCGCGCGGATGGCGCCACAGCCCGTTCGACTGGTGACCGGGTGTGTTCATGTCGAAAGCGTTGAGAAGGATCTCTTTGCTCATGATCTTTCCCTCCGTAAGGGATGATTAAACAGGTGGCGGGGCGGGTCGTTGACGTGCCATAACATGCCCCTGCAACCGCGATAATCATACTTTTTGACTATATTGTCAAAACTTCTGACTAATTAGTCATTTTTTTAGTTTCGCGCAATGACAGGGAACGTTCCCGGCGCCAGCGTAATACCGGGTAGCGTCCCGGCCACCCGTGGTCGCGGGCATCGCCGCTTCGATGATCAGTACGAACGCGACATGACCTGTCGTGAGCCGGTGCGCGGCGCATGTCCGGCGTCCAGCAACGGAATCACGTTACGGCGTGTCGATGCGGAGTTGCAACGCTCTGCGGTCAGCGGCCGGCGCACCGTCCGCGGCCAATAGCGCAACGAACGCGGGACCGTGGTCATACGATCCGGCGGCCGCATCGCGGCAGGATCCAGGGCATAACAGTCGAACAGGAATGTCCTAGCAACGCTTGCGCCGGTGGCGGGAGCCGAAGCCCGGGTTGAACCGGATGCCGGCCGCGGACACGCAAGGGTTCGCAAACGCTTTATGGAACGTCACGGCGACAGGCTCGTCGCCCCGTCGCGTGACGCAACACGCCATGCGAAGCGCGGCGGCGGCGTCCCCGTAACCACGGACAACGTCGCAGCGGTGTCCCCGCAATTCGTGCGCACGAACCGGGGTCGAAACGCCGGCGGTTGGCGCGGGCACTCCGCGGCCCGCGCCAACCGCCACACGTTAGCGCGTTGTTATCGATGTTACTTCGTTACGAGCGACAGGATATCGTTGTCACTCTTCTCGAGTTCTTCTTCGAGCTGTTTGAAATTCGCCGGATGCGGGACCGCAATACCGCGCTGGCAGGCGGGACGTGCTTCGAGGCGATCCAGCCATGCCTGCAGATTCCCGAGACCGTCGATACTCGTGCCGCCCCAGAAGTGTATGCGCACCCAGCACCAGTTCGCGATATCGGCAATCGAATACTCGTCGCAGAGGTACTCGCGACCCTCGAGTTGTTTGTCGAGGACTTCGTAAAGGCGCCGGCATTCATTGTGATAGCGATTGATCGCGGCGGGAATCTTTTCCGGAAAGTAGCGGTAGAAAACGTTCGACTGGCCCATCATCGGCCCGATTCCGGCCATCTGGAACATGAGCCATTGCGTGACACGCGATGCGCCTTTCGCATCCGCCGGGATTAATTTCCCGCTCTTTTGCGCAAGGTAGAGCATGATGGCGCCCGACTCGAATACGGGAAAATCGTCATTATCGCGATCGACGATGACGGGGATGCGGCCGTTCGGGCACAGTTTCACAAACCACGCTTCCTTCTGTACGCCGCGCATGATGTCGACGTGATGCGTCGTGTACGGCATGCCGATTTCTTCGAGCATCACCGAGACTTTCCAGCCATTCGGTGTCGCGTCTGTATACAAGTCGATCATGGTGAGTCCTGCTCCTGTTCTGCTTGGGAACTGAATATCGTTCCCGGTGACGTATTGCCGAGTATCGTGCGCTTCCCGCCGCCGCGCCGACCGACCCGCGCGGGCGCGCAGCGAAGCTTAAAGGATCATTGCATTCGCGTCGCGCGCCGCGACATAGGCCGGCCGCGCGCGCAACCGTTCGTGGTATTCAGTGAGATTCGCCGGCAGATCAATCTTCAGCGCGAGCGCCCAGTCGAGTACGGAACCCGCATGGATATCGGCTTCGGAAAACTGCTCGCCGATCGCATGGCGTTGACGGCCGATCAGATCGGCGAGGACCGCGAACTGGCGATCGGCGTACGCATACGCCGCGGCGACGGCACCCGGCGCTTCGCCGTAAATGGCCGGCAAGCCTTCGTGACGGCGGATCACGTAGAGCGCCGTTGCGTCGATTCCCATCAGCACGAAAAACGTCAGCCGATCGATCCGCGCGCGCTCGCTGGCGGACCATTTCCGCGCCGCATAATGGTCCATGAGAAAACGCGTGATCGCGCCACTCTCGGTCAGGACCAGGGATCCGTGCCGGAGCGCGGGAATTTTTTTCCCCGGGCTGACCGCGAGAAAATCGGCCGCATCCATCTGCGGCGTACGCGGTTTTATCGGCCGCGTCGTGTAATCGAGCTGCAACTCGCGCAGCGCCCAGTGCACGCGCAGCGTTCTCGGGGTACCGATCCCGAACACTTCGATTTCCTGTTGCGTCATAGACGTTTCCCTTTGCATCGCGAAGCGTCGAACCGGAATCGCTCTCCGCCGTGCGTGGACCGGGTTGCGGGATCATCGCCCGGGGGTCATTGTACACTGATCGGTGTATAATGAATCCTCGGTCGAGGAAATCCGCATGCCCCAGCTGTTTCATCCGAAAAACCACGCCCTCGCGAATCCGGCGAAACCCGCCTATATCATTCCGGATGACGGGGTTTCGGTAAGTTACCGCGAGCTTGATGAACAGTCGAACCGGATCGCCCATGTCTTGCGCGCGCTGGGTCTCGGCAACGGCAGCGGGATCGCGTTTCTGCTCGAGAACCGGCGCGGATTTTTCGAGATTTGCTGGGCCGCGCGGCGCTCTGGCCTGCATTACACGCCGATCAGCACCCACCTGAACGAGCAGGAAATCGCCTACATCGTCGCGGACTGCGAGGCCGCGGTTTTTATTGCCTCGGCTACCTACCGGGACATCGCCGTACGACTCGCCGGTATCCTGCCGGCGACGACCCGGTTGTTGTCGCTCGGCGGTGACATCGACGGCTACGAACGTCTCGAGGATCGTGCCGTTGCCGCCCCGACTACGCCGATCGACGATGAGACGACCGGCAGCGCGATGCTGTATTCATCCGGCACGACCGGACATCCGAAAGGGATCCGCCACCCCTTGTCCGGGGATCCGATCGACTTCTGTCCGCCGCGCTACGAAAAATTCCGCGCGCGTTACGAATTCGCTACGGACACGGTGTATCTGTCCCCGGCCCCGCTTTACCATGCGGCGCCGATCGGCTTTACGCTGGCGACGATGGCGTTTGGCGGCACGGTTGTCGTGATGAAACGCTTCGACCCCGAACGCGCGCTCGCCCTGATCGACCGCTACGAAGTGACCCACAGTCAGTGGGTACCGACGATGTTCGTGCGCATGCTCCGCCTCGACGAAGCCGTCCGCAAGCGGTATCGCCTCACGTCCCATCGCTTTGCCATTCACGCCTCGGCGCCCTGTCCGATCGACACGAAAGCCGCGATGATCGACTGGTGGGGTCCGATCGTGCACGAGTTCTATTCCGGCTCGGAAGGCGTCGGAACGACGTTTATCACCGCGCAGGAATGGCTGGCCCGACCGGGCTCCGTCGGCCGCAGCGTCGACGGCGAGTTGCATATCCTCGACGAGCACGGCACGGAACTGCCGCCGGGTGAAACCGGCGCCGTGTATTTCGCGGATGCGCCGCGCTTCGAATATCACAACGCACCGGAGAAAACGCACGAGGCGCTGACGACGAATGGCTGGGGCACGCTGGGCGATGTCGGCTACGTCGACGAGGACGGCTACTTGTTCCTGACCGATCGCAAGGCGAACATGATCATCTCCGGCGGGGTGAATATTTATCCCCAGGAAGCCGAAAACGCACTCCTCGGCCACCCCGCCGTACTCGACGCGGCTGTGTTCGGGGTCCCGGATCCGGAGTTTGGCGAAGCGGTCAAGGCCGTCGTCGAACTGACCCCGGGCTATGCCGGCGACGCGGCACTTGCGGACGAACTGATCGCGCACTGCCACGCCCGTATTGCGAAAATCAAATGTCCGCGTTCCGTCGATTTTGCCGCGAACGTCCCGCGTCTGCCGAACGGCAAACTGTACAAGCGCGAACTCAAGGCGCGGTATTGGCCGTCTTAAGCTCACCGGACGCCACCGTCGCGAACACGGGTGAGTTCGCTTGCTCGTTCGCCGTGCACGGCCCCCGGTGCACGCGTGCTGTTCACGATAGTGCACTATTCGTTGTAATATCGTCATGAACAGAGCGGTATCCGGGAACGGTTCGTTCACGGTTACGCGGATTCACCGCGCAGCGGCCAGGCAACAACCGGTATAAACCGGTTTCCACGGAGCAACGCATGGACATACAGATCACCGACCTTCGTACGCGCTCCGTGATGGTGCCGATCAAGCGCCCGCCGATGACGGCGAGCGGGCCGATCACCGAAGCGGCGCTCGTACTGATCGATCTCGAAACGGACGCCCATGTCACCGGCAGCAGCTACCTGTTCGCGTATTCGCAGGCAATGCTGCCGACGACGGCTGCCTGTACCGCGGCGCTGCGCGATGCCGTTGTCGGGCAGGCGCTCGACCCGGCCGCGCTCGACGCGGCGCTGCGTAAAAAATTCGCCCTGCTCGACATGCGCGGCATTCTCGGTCAGGCGCTGGCCGGGATCGATATGGCCGCGTGGGATGCACATGCAAAAGCACTGAATCTCCCGCTGGCGCGCGTGCTCGGGGGTAATACCGTGCCCTTGCGCGCTTACAACAGTTGCGGCCTGTGGATCGAGCCGATTGATCAATTGAATGCACAACTCGACGACCTGCTCGCGGCAGGCGATTTCGGCGCCGTTAAAATCCGTCTCGGCCGGCCCGGGTTCACGGACGACCTCGCTGCCGTGCGGACGATTCGCCGACGCCTGCCGGATCACGTCGCGCTCATGTGCGATTTCAATCAGTCGCTCGCACTGGAAGAGGCCATGCGGCGGTGTCGTGCGCTCGATGGTGAAGGCCTGTACTGGATCGAGGAACCCGTCCGGCATGACAATTACGTCGGCAGCGCGACGATCGCACGGGCCATCGATACGCCGGTGCAAATCGGTGAGTATCTGTGCAGCCCGTTCGAATTGCAGCGCGCGATCGCCGTTGATGCCGCCGACTATTACATGCCGGACGTGCAACGTATCGGCGGGGTCACCGGCTGGCTCCGCGCCGCGGCTGTCGCGCATGCGCATGATGTACCGCTATCGAGCCATCTGTTCCCCGAATTCAGCAGCCACCTGCTCGCCGTCACCCCAACCCGGCACTGGCTCGAGTATGTCGACTGGGCGAACCCCGTGCTCAGACATCCGGTCGAAATCGCCGACGGTCACGCACTCGTGTCCGAGCGTCCCGGCAGCGGCATCGTCTGGGACGAAGATGCCATCGCGAAATGCATCGTTCGGGCGTGACACGCGCGTCCACGATCCCGATGCCGGGTACGGGAGCCCATGCATAAGCGGTTGACACGCTGCGCGAAGGCACGGAACCGGCGGCACGGTGATTGCCCACCGGGGCGGCGGATCACCGTGTCAGGCGTTTCGCTTCAGGGCACACGATGTTTTCCAGGTTTCACACACTGATACTCGACCATGGTTAGAACGAAAGAATTTGACGAGGAGATCGTCGTCGACCGCGCCGTCCGGGCTTTTCTGAAAGATAGTTACAGCTCCACTTCCGTATCGGCACTCGAAGCCGCCACCGGGATCGGCCGCAAAAGTATCTACAACACGTTTGGCAGCAAGCAGGCGCTGCTGATGCGGGCGCTCGACAAGTTCGCGCACGAATCGAGTGTGAAGTTCATCGAACCGCTCGAGCGCGACGGCGCCGGCCGCGAGGCGATCGAACACGTCGTGCGCTCGATGGTTGCCCGCGCGACCACGAAGGCCGGACGCGACGGCTGCCTGCTGTGCCTCTCGGCGCAGGATCCGATCCGATCGTCGAAACCGGTATCGCGCCTGATCGACGGATATTTCGCGCGCGCGCATGCCGGCTTTCTCCGGTGCATCAAGGCCGGTATTCGCAACGGTGACATCACAACATCGACGCCGCCGCGGAAGCTCGCGGATTTTTTCGTCGGGGTGCTGATCGGGATCAGTACGATGGCCCGCACGGGTGCGACACCCGGAGCAATCGGAAACTACGCGGATGTCGCCTTGAGGGCGCTCGGATGAGTGCCGAAGCGGGCCACTCCGGGGAAGTTCCTGGCGCCGAAATCGCGCCGGAACCGGATCGGTGCCCCGCATCGCTCGCGTAATGGGGCGCGTAGCGGCAACGTTGAATTTCTGATCTGCACAGCATCACACTATGTCCATCACACTCGCGCTCGACATCTACGGCACCCTGATCAATCCGCTCGCGGTCCGCACCGCGCTCGCCGCCCATGTCGGCGACGATGCCCCGGCATTCGCCGAGTTGTGGCGTACGAAACAACTCGAATACAGTTTCCGCCGCGGCCTCATGGGTGCGTACCGGGATTTCGCGAACGTGACGCGCGCGGCGCTCGAATTCACGTGCGCGGCGTTTGCCATCGAGTTGAGCGCCACCGACTCGGCCGCGCTGATGGACCAGTACCGCGCGCTCGATCCGTTTCCCGATGCCGCACCCGCGCTCAGGGGGCTGTCGGAAACGGGGGTCGCGCTGCATGCGTTTTCGAACGGGGTCGCCGATGATATCGCCGCGCTGCTGCGGCACGCCGGACTCGACAAAATGATCGCCTCGATAGTCAGCGCCGATGAAGTACAGACGTTCAAACCGGATCCGCGCCTGTACCGGCATTTTCTCGCCCGCACGGGATCGTCGCCACACACGACGTGGCTCGTGTCCAGCAATCCGTTCGATGTGATCGGCGCCGCCGCCTGCGGCTGGCACACGGCCTGGGTGCAACGGCAGGCCAGCAGCGTTTTTGATCCATGGGATCACGCGCCGACCGTCGTCGTGTCCTCACTCGAGGAGCTGTTGTCCGTACCCGCGATCGCACAACACGCGGCAGGCAGCCGAAACTGACCAGCGGGCGACGTGAACATCGCCGGGGCACGTTAGTTCTGATCCCGGTAGTTCAGTGCGTTGATGCGCGCGGCTTCCTCGATGTCGCCGCGGCCGAACACGGCGGGTCTCGGCTCCGGTAGCTCGAGTGCCGCCTGGGTCTTCGGCATCGCATCGATGCGTTCAAACCACGCGTTCAGGCTGTCGAGGCCGGCCACGGAAACACCGGCCCAGATGTGACTGCGAGCCCATGGATAAGTCGCCATATCCGCGATTGAATAAGCATCCCCGACGAGATACTCGCGGCCGTCCAGCCGCCGATCGAGAACTTCCAGCAGTCGTCTCGATTCATTCACGTAGCGCGCGATCGAATACGGTTCGTCGTCGCCATTCGGTCGCGCGATGCGCTGAAAAAACATCGCCTGCCCCATCATCGGACCGACGGCGCTCATCTGAAACATGAGCCATTGCAGCGTCTCGGATTTCAAATCCGGTTCCGGAGAAAGAAACTTTCGATACTTCTCGGCCAGATACCACAGTATCGCCCCGGACTCGAAAACGACGAAGTCATTGTTACCGCGATCGACGATCGTCGGAATGCGGCCGTTCGGATTCAGTTTCACATACGCCTCCGCCTTCTGCTCGCGTTCGGCAAAGCGTACCGCCGTCATGTCGTAGTCAATCCCGGCTTCGTGCAGAAAGATCAACGGCTTCCAGCCGTTCATCGTGTTCGCGGTGTACAGGTGGATTTCGGGTTTCGTGGTCATGGCAGTGAACCTGCTGTTGCGTCGAAGAATTACCTGCGTGAGACGGGGGCCCGCGACCAACCGGCTCGGGCCCCGCTCCCGTCACGGCGCCGATGGCGGGATCCCGCCACGCCTGCGACGGGATCCTGAGCGACCGGATCAGTTTGAACTCAGCCGCGCATGTTGACCTGTGCGGCGCCCGGATGCAGGCTCGCCGTGGCGCTCGGACGGCTGTCCATGCGCTGGAACCAGGCGCTCAGAGCCGGGGTATCGCCATCGAGCGCCTGCCCCACGTCTTTCGCAAAATCCATGCAGCAGTACAGCACGATATCGGCGAACGTCAGTTTGTCACCGGCGATAAAATCGCGACCCGTGATCAGTTTGTCCATCCACTGGCGCGCACGCCGGGCCTTCTCCTTGAGCCCGTCCGCGGCTTCCGGAATGCAGTACAGGCGCTCGCGAAACAGGTCGAGGCCGTCGGAATAGCGAAAACCGTTGTACATGTTTTCCGTGATCCCGAGTTCCACCCGACGGATCCACTGGCGCGTATTCGCGCGCTCGAGCGCCGTCGCACCGATCAGCGGATTTTCGGGGTACATTTCGTCCAGGTACTCGCAGATGGCCGTCGTCTCTGCGATCACGGTGCCGTCGTCAAGTTCGAGCGACGGCATTTGCCCGCCCGGGTTTTTCTTCATGTACGCTGCCGAGCGATTATCACCACCGAGCAGATCGAGATCTTCGGTCGGCAGGTCGATGCCTTTCTCGATCATCGCCATGCGTACGGCGCGCGGGTTCGGCCCGAATGAGTTCAATAGTTTCATGTTGTACTCCACTTTGTTGCGGTTGTGCATTGCAAACCCGAAGTTCACAAGGAAACTCCCGGAAGCGCTGCAAATGGTTTCGTCGCCGTTGTCGGGCCGGAAAAAACCCTGCCACAGGTGGCAGTGACGGCAATCGATGTTCGAACTGGGTCTGGATCACGCACGCAAGGTCATGACCGAAGACCACGTCGAGACGCAATACGGCACGATGAACGTCAGTCCGAATCGCAGCCAATCCCCGGCTTCCATCGTTCCGCCGAGCATCCGGCCGCCGTGGTTAATCAGGCCGATCACGGGCCCGACGACAAGGGCAAGCGTCAGTGCCCGGCGGTAAACGTCGGGCCGCAGCATCAATTTGACGAACGACTCACCCGGGCCGTCCCCGCGCAAAACGTTACCCGGCGTGACCGCTCCCGCACCCTTCCCGGTTATTTCGTTCGCGTCGTGCTGATCGCGCGTCATTGCATGTCCCCGGATCCCCGATTGCCCGGACATCAACCCGTCGGGCGCATGGTTGCGCAGAACGACAGTGTTCGTGATCCAGTTGCCCGGCATAATACACCGATCAGTGTAATTAAGAAATCCGTCCGTGATGCGGACTCGCCGGTTTCAACAACGGGCATGACCGCGCCAGCGGCAGAGTCGGCGCAATTCGCTAAAACGATCGAAGCTGCGATATCGTTAAACCCTGCGTCTCGACCCGTCCTGGCATGGCTCGGGTCGATCGATCACGAAATTTCGCAAGGGTACGTCCATGACTTCAAACGCCCCGAACAACACCGCGCTCGTCATCGGCGCCGGCGATTATCTCGGTCTCGCAATCGCACGACGATTCGCGCGCGACGGTCTGCACGTCGTGGGTACGCGCAGACGCGGCGACCTCACCCGGCTCGTCGATACGATTACCGCTGACGGCGGGTCCGCGACCGGCGTGCACTCCGACGCCCGCGACGAAGCACAGGTATGCGCACTCATCGCCGAGGTCGAAGCGAACCACGGCCCGATCGAGGTGGCCGTGTTCAATGTCGGTGGCAACGTCCGCTATCCGCTGCTCGAAACGACGAGCCGGGTCTACCGCAAGGTCTGGGAGATGTGCGCGTTCGGCGGGTTTCTCGTCGGACGCGAAGTGGCGCGCGCGATGCTGCCGCGCGGACGCGGCACGATACTGTTTACCGGGGCTACCGCGAGCGTGCGTGGGGGCGCGGGATTTTCCGCGTTTGCCGGGGGCAAGCACGCGCTGCGAGCGCTGGCACAGAGCATGGCACGCGAACTCGCTCCACAGGGAATTCATATTGCGCATGTCGTGATCGACGGCCCGATCGACAACGACAACAGCCGGGAACTGTTTCCCGACGTGTACGCCGGCCGCGCGGAAGACGCCGTGCTCCGGCCGGACGACATCGCGGAAATCTACGCGCACCTGCACCGCCAGCCGCGCTCCGCGTGGACGTTCGAAACGGATGTGCGCAGTTATGCCGAACCGTGGTAGCGCGCGCTCGCGGGTGCGATTTGCACTGCCGCAAGCGCGAACCGGCACGCGAAATAGCGGCGCCATCCTGCTGCGGAAGTACCGCTGCTTAACCAGTTTGCGAGCCTCGGAGTGACGTTTTCGGCAACCGAGAATGGCGCCGCGGTGTCTCCATCAATCCAGGCCCCGGCCGTATTCTTCAACGAACCCGCGTTCTCCGGCCTCAACTACGCGGACAACCAGATCGCCGGTTTTGGGCCGAACGATGGAACTAACCGTGCCGATGTTTTCACGATCTCGTTCCCGTCCCCGGCCTTCGGGGTGAGCATGTACGTGGATCAGAAAGGCAGTTTGTCCCCCACGTTCAATGCCTACGACGCCGGCAACAACCTGCTCGAGTCGCTTTCCACGAGCACGAATGGCTGGGAACTGCTTTCGTTCGCATCGACGAACATCTCGCGTATCGAAGGCATCCAGCCCTCTGACTCCTGGAATTACGGGATCGACGACCTGTCGTTCACGCTCCAGGACGTGCCGGAACCCGCCACCGCCGCCCTGATGGCGCTCGGCCTGGCCGGCATTGGTTACAGCCGGAAACGCAACGCCGCGTAGCTTTCCGGGCGCAACGCCGCTCACAGGAAACCCGCCTCAGTGCGCAATGCTGATCAGATAAGCATTGAAGTAGGGTTAGAGCAGGATCAGAATCCGGTATCAAGCAATTGATACCGGATTTTTTTTATGTCTCTGTCCGAAGTGCTTGACGATACGCAATCGTGTTCGGAACCCTTTGTTCAATCGTTTGATGCGTTGACCGAGCATCTACCGACGGCTTGGGTAGAGACATCGCTGTCGTTTTCTTCCCATGCGACGATACGTCGTCGGCGCTTACCCCAGGATATGGTGGTGTGGTTGGTAGTTGGTATGGCAATGTTCCGCAACGAACCGATCAACGAAGTCGCCAGGCGGCTGAATATCTGCGCTGACGGCATGGCCGGTGATGAGCTGTTGGCCCGTAGCGGATTATCGCAGGCGCGTCAGCGTTTGGGCGAGGAGCCGATGAAGTGGCTGTTCAAGCAGTGTGCCTCGGTCTGGGGTGGCGAACGATACCCGCAAGATGACTGGCACGGCTTGCAGCTATTCGCCATTGATGGGGCATTGTTCCATACGCAGGATAGCCCGGAACTACGAGAACACTTTGGCTCCGGCAACACCTGCAGCGACCGACAAACGCCCTTTCCGATGTTGCGGCTGGTGGCGTTGATGAATCTGCGCTCACACGTCATCGCCGATGCCGCGATCAGTCCCTATCGCAAAGGTGAAATGCCATTAGCGGAGAGCTTTTTAGGTGGCATTGCGGATCGATCTATCACGCTGTTAGACAAAGGCTTTCTCAGCGCGAACATCCTGCTCGAGATCAGTCGTAAAGGTGACCAACGCCACTGGTTGATACCGGCGAAGACGAACGCCGTCTACGAGGTCATCGACGACTATGGCGATGGTGACCGGCTGGTCAAAATGACCGTCTCGTCGCACGCGAGGAAACGCAACCCTGAGCTACCGGAGACCTGGACTGCCCGGGCGGTGACTTACGAGATTGGCGGTGTCGAGAAGACCGTCTTTACGTCCTTACCCGCTTGTGAGTTTAGCGCCGAGGCCGTGGCGCGGCTGTATCACGAACGTTGGGAAATCGAGCTCGGCTTTCGAGATATTAAAAGTTCGATGCAACACAACGCAATTACCTTGCGCAGCAAGAAGGTTGCGCTCGTCTATCAGGAAGCTTTGGGGGTTGTTGTTGGCGTACAATTTGATCCGCCGGGAAGCGTCTCAAGCGGCTGTCGAACATGACCGAGCGCCATCGGAAATCAGTTTCATGTTCGCGTTCCAGTTTCTCGCGAGCCAGTTGATTGTGATGGCTGGCGCTGTTTCACCGGGCCATACGCCGAGGCGATTACGTGAGCTCAGAGGGTCCGTTGCGACCCTGTTTATAGAAAACCGACCCAGGCCATCACGGCCCAGGACGGTTAAGATCTCTAAAACCCGTTATCCCGTTAATCGACATGCCGCTCCCCTTAAGTGAACAGCATTGCGCCTCAGTGCGGGTTTTCTTTTGTCCGGACCTCGGGGAAACCGGGTGAGTCAGGGAACGGCGAGTGATTTGGCCCGAGGCCGAGGGGAGTGCCTGCTCTTCGCGTTATCGGTGGGTGCTGTGCCCGCCACGCTCGTGGCCCCTGCGCATCCGCAACAAGGTATAGACGCATCACCGCGGCGGGCGTGCCCGGGGTTTCCGTCGCGGTGGTCGGATACGCGCGAGACGCTGAATTCCGCGTCGCGCGCGTTCGATTACACAACCACCCGGCGGACGGTCCCCGCTCGCCCCCGGTCAGGCCGCGGCTTCAACGGCGCGACTGGAGCGTAACGCGCGCGTCTTCGCCTCATCGACCGTCATCGTTTGCTCGTCGATCACAACCCCGTACAGGTCGCGCGCCTGCTCCAGCGACACATATTCATCGAGCACATCTTCGAGCACCATGCTGATCTCGCGTTCGAGCGGATCACCGTAGCCGCCGCCACCGGTGCTTTCGAACACGAACTGTTCACCGGAGCTGAACGGGTAGGCGCACAGCAGCGGCGAATGCCAGTCGTCGTTCTCATCGATGCCGCCGATCACTTCCCGGCGGCCGTCGCCGAAGACCTTGATCTGTCGCTGCACCGGCGAATTCAGACCACCGACAACCCCGGGGCTGCCTTCGATCGTGCGCGCGGTTTCCATCGACAGTTCGCCCTCACACAGGAACCGTACTTTGAACACGGCGCCGAGGCCGCCGCGGAATTTGCCCGCGCCGGCGCTGTCGTTGCGCAACTCGAACGCTTCGTAGGCAATCGGGAACAACAGTTCGGCGGTTTCGGCCGGCATATTCATGCAGTTGCCGAGCGGATCCTCCGTCACGTTCATACCGTCATTGAACGGCGTGCCACCCCAGCCGCCTGCCGGCAGATCCGAGAACACATCCGTGCTGCCGTCGGGCGCTTTCACCGACGACACGAACCAGTTGCAGTCGCCACTCGTCGAACCCGTCACCGCATCGGGTCGCGCCTTCGCAAGCGCCTGCCAGATCGCGCTCGTGATCTTCGCCGAGGTGAGGGTCGTACAGCCAATCGTCGGCGCCGGCCATTGTGCGTTCAGCCACGTTCCCTCGGGGATCACGAGCTTGATCGGATTGAACATGCCTTCGTTCTGCGGCGCATACGGCGCGAGGAAAAACTGCAGTGAATACAGCGTCGCCGATGCGGTGTTCGCGAACGGCGAGTTGATCGCGCCTTTCACGACCGGATCGGACCCCGTGTAGTCAACCGTGATCTCCGATCCCTTCACCGTCAGCGCGACCTTGATCCTGATCGGCGTAGCCGAGAAGCCGTCCGTATCCGCGTAGTCCTCACCTTCGTAGACGCCGTCGGGGATGTCATCGATCGCCTTGCGCACAATCGTTTCGGTGTAGCGCTGGAGTTGCTTCATCGCAACTTTCAGCGTTTTCAAACCGTACTTCTCCGCCGCTCTTTGCATCTCCTGCTCGGCCGCGCGCAAACAGCCGACATGCGCCTGCAGATCGCCTTCCACGAAGTGCGGGGTGCGCGTGTTGTTCAGGATGATCGCGATGATGTCCTTGCGCGGCTTGCCGGCCTCGTAAATTTTCGTCGGCGGCAGACGCAAGCCCTCACCGGCGATGTGCGTGCCCGTGAACGCCTGCCCGCCCGCGGCACCACCGCCGAGATCCATCCAGTGACCGCGACTGACGGAATAACCGAGCAGTTCGCCCTCGAACAGGATCGGCGACAGGAACGTTATGTCATTGATATGCGTGCCGCCCTTGTACGGGTCGTTCAGCACGATCACGTCACCTTCGTTGATGCCATCGCGGCCGAAATGATCGATGATCGCTTCGGCGGAGTACTTCATCGCCGCGAGGTGGATCGGGCAGTTCGCCGCCTGGCTCAGGAGTTGCGTGTCGTAGTCGTAAATCGCGTTCGAAAAATCCACCATGTCCGCGAGGATCGGCGAGAACGACGCGCGCTGTAACACGCTCGACATCCGATCGCTCGCGTATTCGAACACGCTGCGCAACACTTCGAACGTCACCGGATCCACCTCCTCGCGCTCCGGTGTCGACACGGCGGTCGCTTTCTCACGCGCCAAATCGATGATCAGGTTGTCGAACTTGTCGATGTGCCCGGTGGTCCACGGCGGCAGGACGGCACAGGCGTGCTCGTACTCGACGATCGCCGGGCCCGCGACGCGCTGGTCAACGGCGAGTGCATGACCGTTGTAAACCGGGGTCTCGTGCCATTCGCCCTCGAAGTACACCTCGCGCGTGCCTTTCAGCGCGGCGGTATCGTCCGCTCTTGCGATCTCGAGCGCCGGCGGGGATTCGACCTTGCCGGCACCGGTGAATCCGAGCGACACGAACGCCGGCGCGAAGTCCGTCGAACTCACGCCGTATTCCCGTTCGTGCGTGGCGTGGAAGCGTTCGACGATCGCGTCGAGATCGGCCGCCGTCAGTTCACCGGATGGTACTTCCGTTTCGACTTCATAGGTCTGGCCGACGTAGCGCATCTGCGCGCTGCGCGACGTAACGATGTCGCTGCGTGACACTCCGTCCGCCTCGAGCCGGCGAATCGCTTCGGCTTCGAGTTCCGCGTACTTCGCGTTCAGCACCGCGACATCCGTCTCCGATACCGGCGAGAAATAAAATGCTTCGAGATCCTGGCGCAGGTCCATCGCGGTGGCCCCGAATGCCGACGCGACCCCGGCGAACGCGGGCACGATAACCCGCGGTACGTTGAGCGAATCGGCGACGAAACACGCATGCATCGCGCCCGCGCCACCGAAACTCGCGTAGACGAAATCGCGCGGATCGCGACCGCGGCTCACGAGTACTTTCTTGACCGCCTGCGCCATTGCTTCGCAGCCGATCCGGATCATGCCTTCGGCGGTTTCGAGCGTCGTCAAGCCGACTTTCTCCGCGATGACCCCCATCTGGCGCTCGGCGGCATCGCGATCGAGTTCCATCTTGCCACCGAGACTCGGCTCGATGCGGCCAAGCAGCAGGTTCGCGTCCGTGATCGTCGGTTCCGTGCCGCCGTTGCCGTAGCACACGGGCCCCGGGCTCGAACCGGCGCTCAACGGGCCGACCCGCAGGGAACCGCCCTCGTCGACCCAGCCGACCGAGCCGCCGCCCGCGCCGACGCTGTGAATGTCGAGCATCGGCACGATGCACGGCACTTCCCACTCGATTTCGTGATCGCGGGTAACGAGGCCTTTGCCGTTCTCCACGATCGACACATCGAAACTCGTGCCGCCGACATCGGTGTGGATAATGTTCGGACACGACTCGAGCAATCCGTTCAGGTAGGCGGCATAAGCGACGCCGCCGGCGGGTCCCGATTCGATCAATTCTTCCGGATGTTGCTTCGCGTACTCGATCCCGGCGATGCCGCCACTGCTTTTCAGGATCGTCAGCGTGCCCTTGAACCCGGCCTGCTGCAGCGATTCTTCGAGGTGATTGAAGTACTGTTCCATGACCGGCATCGTCGCCGCGCGAATCGCGGTCGTCGTGAATCGCCCGTGTTCGCGAAACACCGGGCGGGTTTCGGCCGACAGCACGACGCGAACACCCGGACAGGTTCGTTCGAGAATCTCGCGGGTGGCGATTTCGTGTTCGGCGTTCTTGTAGGAATTGATGAAACCCACCGCGACCGCCTTGATATCGTGCGCTCTGATCGTTTCGGCGATTTTCTCGATTTGCTCCACCGGCAATGGCCGGACGATGTTGCCGGCGGCATCGATGCGCTCGTCGACCGTAAACCGGTAGCGGCGCTTGATGATCGGTTTCGGTTTTGTCTGGTAGGGATCGTAGAGGTGCTCGCGGTGCTGACGGGCAATTTCGATCGTGTCGCGGAAACCCGTTGTCGTGATCATGGCGACGGCCGGGAATTCCCGTTCGAGCAGTGCGTTCGTTGCCGTCGTCGTACCATGCATCAACTGGGCGACGTCAGCGGCGCTGATGTTCGCGGCGACGAGTGCATCCATCACGCCGATCGAGCGGTCGGGACGGGTCGTGAGGACTTTCGAAGTGACCTGTTCGCCAGTGTCCTTGTTCCAGCCGAACAGATCGGTAAACGTTCCACCGACATCAATTCCGACGTGCCACATGTCTATTTCTCCTTGGGGGTTTTCGCTGGGTCTACCTTACTCGGATAGTCGTTCTCAGATTTAGTTGCGCGCTTGCGCGCGGCGTTCGCGGCCGTCGTTGTTATGCGAGTGAAAAAATAGTGCAATTTTTTCACATATGCAAACTTAATCGGCGGATGGACGGCGCGCAGCTCACCTCTGCGCGCCAATTCTTTGTATTACAGGCGCTTAGGCGTTCATGCTCGTGAAATTTCTTCGACGATCGGATCCGTTCGCGCCGATCCGGGCGTCGGATTCGACGCGACCGTCGCGCGAGAACCGCCGGCAGCGCGCTAGTAACTCGGCGGGGTCATCGCCCAGATGACCACGGCGGGTTCCGTGCCCGGATTCGCATAGCGGTGCCGACACTCGCTCGGAAAGCTGAAACTGTCGCCGGGTCGGAGCGTCGTTTGTTCCTCGTCGATCCACAAATCCAGCGTACCGGACACGACATAGCCGGCCTCTTCACCGGCGTGGGTGTAGGCCTCGCGGCCACTCGAGGCGCCGGGCTCGAACACGCAGTACAGCAAGCCGAGCTGCGCCACCGAGCGGGAATTCAACTGGTAATCGTCGATACCATCGGCGAAATGGATCCGCCGGCGCTCGCTCTGGCGCACCACGTATTTGCTGTCGACCGACTCATCCTCGGCTTCTTCGAAGAACCATGAGATGCCCACCCCGAGCGCAACGCTGATGTCGTGCAGCGTCTTCACCGCCGGGGACGTGATGTCCCGTTCAAGCTGGCTCAGATGCCCGACGGACACGCCGGCCGCGCAAGACACCGCCTGCAGGGTCATTCCGCGCCGCTTGCGCAAGGCACGCAATTTCGCGCCGACCAGGCCGCCGTTCGACCGGTTCCCGCTGACCGCCGGTACGGGTTGTGATTTTTCAGACAGGGGCGCCGACATAGTGGCCAGTCATTCTACGTGAACCCCCGTTTATTCGCCTAGCCCGCGGCGCCGTGCACGAGCACAACCGGAACGCGGCGCCGACGCCGCGGTTTTTGCGCGCGGATCATTCCCGTGACAACCGCGCGGTTCGCGGCGCGGCGTCACAGGCTGCGTCCGGCGCTTCCAGCGCGCGTCAGGATCCGGTTCCGCCGGCGCATGCGCATACACGATCGTCCTGCTGCCGCCCCCTGCGGTCGTACCGTCTCTTACTCGTACGCACATCGGGCGACGTTGGCACCACCGCCCGGCCACGGCCGGATCGGCACGGCCGAGACGGAGTTTTTCGGCGATCCCTCGATAACCCGTTCGCTGTAGGACAAGTACACGACGGCGTTGTTCGCACGATCGCAGAAGCGAACCACCTTCAGTGACTTGAAGATGAGCGAGCGGCGTTCGCGAAACACATTTTCGCCGGGTTCAAGCGGCTCGCGCAGCGTCACCGGCCCAACCTGGGCGCAATCGATCGACGCATCCGAAGTATCCTCGGCGAGGCCCATGGCGCCTTTGTACCCGCCCCGGTGCGCGCGACTCAGGTAGCACACGATGCCGTCGATCTTCGGGTCCGCGAACGCGTCGACCTTGATCGTGTCGTCGGGGCTGAGCAGGTTGAACTTCGTATCGACGCTGCCGATTTCCCCGGCTGCGACCCCGGCACACAGCGCGGCGAGGAGCGCCCCGCTCCGGGCGATGCATTTCAGTGCACGCATAAATCCTGTCTCTCCCGTAAGCGCATTCCGGTAACGGTGTCCGCGTCGCAGCCCGACGTGAGCGACCGGCACCCGTCGACGCAGCTTACCGGTTCGCCGATGCCGGCGCTTCGCGCCGGCGTGGCGCCGGTGTCGTCGGGTCTGTATCCATGCAAACCGGCGACGGCGACGACCCGTGGCGCCGGTACCGTGCGGCGCCACACGGGTGCGCCGCCGGATTCGACAATCACGCGTGGTTCATTGCAGGAACGCAACGAGTTCAGCGAGGTCAACCGGCTTCAGGAACCGCTGCTCGAACACGCTGTTCGCGAGCTCGTCGCGATCGAGTTCGAATCCCGACAGGGCCGCGCAACGGATCGCCGCACCGCCGGGCAGGGCCCGCAGGTGCCCGGCGAGCTCGAAGCCGGACATGTCCGGCAAGCGGATATCGATGACGGCGACCGCTGGCGCGGACCTCGCGGCGGCAGCGAGCGCCGCGGCACCGTCGCAGGCAACCTCGACCGCAAACCCTTTCAGCGTGAGCAGTTTCTCGAGCGCCGTTAGCGCACTGCGATCGTCATCGACGAGCAAGACGCGCGTACGCGTCCCCGGTTCCGCGTCACCACGCGGGAGCAACGGACTGCTGCGCGCTGCCGCGATCGCTTCGCCGACGGTTTCCACGAGCAGTTCGCGATCGATCGGTTTCGTCAGAAACGCCGAGCACCCGGCGGCGAGGCTGCGCGCCTGATCGGTTTTCATCGCCGACGCGGTGAGCGCGATCACCGGGCGGGTGTACCCTTCGCTGCGCAGGCGACGGGTCGCCGCGAACCCGTCGAGCCCGGGCATTTGCATATCCATGACGATGACGTCGAATGCCTGCCCTGCGGCTTCCGCCTGCGTCACGCGCGCGAGACCTTCCTCCGCCGAGCCGGCGGTTGCGACAACAGCGCCCGCGCGTTCAAGGTATTCCCGGACGAGCAGGCACATGTCGCGCCGATCGTCGATCGCGAGCACACGCCCGTCGAGTTTTCGCGGCGTCGCACTCGCGCGTTCGCGCGGGCTCGCTTCGGCATGCTCCGTCCCCGCGCTGATCATGTCATCGGCGCCGGCGAACCGTGCCGGGATCCGCAGCACGAAGCGGCTCCCGCGTTTGCTATTTGTGTCGAGTTCGAGCGAACCATCGAGCATCGTCGCGAGGCGTTTGCTGATCGCAAGCCCGAGTCCCGCGCCTTCGTGCGCGCGCGCATCCGTCGTATCGATCTGGGAAAACGCGTCGAACAGGCCGGCGCGCTGCGCCGCCGGAATGCCGGGGCCGGTGTCGTGCACGACGAATTCGAGGCTTGCGGGCGTGTCCGCCTCGCGGAGCGCCACGTCGATGCCAACGCGGCCGGCGTCGGTAAATTTCACGGCGTTGCCGAGCAGGTTCGTGAGGATCTGCCGCAAGCGCTGCCCGTCCGTCGTCACGGTCGCCGGGATCGGAGTGAGGTTGCGAATCGACAGGGTCAAGTCCTTGTCGGCAATCGCCGGCGCGAATGAGACGTGCAGTCTGCCGAGCAAGGCCCGCAAGTCGACGCTTTCCCGGGTCACTCGTAACGCGCCACCCTCGATGCGGGATAAATCCAGGATGTCATTGACGAGATCGAGCAGGTGCAGCCCGCTTTCATGGATCGTCTCGACGTACTGCCGATCCTTCGGTGTCTCGAGTGCCGCATCGAGCAACTCCGTATAACCGAGTATCGCGCTCAATGGCGAGCGAATTTCGTGGCTCATGTTCGCGAGGAACTCGGATTTCGCGCGATTCGCCGCATCGGCCGCGTTGCGTGCGCTCGCGAGGTCGCGCAAGGCAATCGTGCGATCGGTAATGTCGAACCCCGAAGCAACGAGTCGGGTGACCGTGCCGTGCGTATCGAACGACGGCGCGAGTTTGAAGTCGATCATCATGAGTTCATCGCCGCGCCCGTGAACGGCGACGTCGTACTGCAGGGTTTCACCGCCGGCGGCGCGGGCAATGGCGTCGCGCAAACCGGCCTGTGCGTCGTCGAGGTGCTGCCACCAGTAGCACTCCCAGAACGGTTTGCCGACAACATCGTCACGCGTGATCCCGGCGATTTCGAGCGGCACCTTGTTGACTTCGAGCACCGTGCCGTCCGCGGACAGGATCGCGACCATCGCAAGCAGGTTATCGAGCATCGTCCGCAGTTCGATTTCACTGCGGTTGAGCATCTCGGCGCGCACCCGCTCACCTTCGATGGCGCGTGCCGCGGTGAGCGTGGCCCCGAGTTGCGAACCGAGCAGTTCGAGAAACTGCCAGTAAGCGGCATCGAGGCGCTTGCGCGGGTTGATGCCGACGATCGCAAACGCCGTCGGCGTCGCGCCGGACCCGGCGACGATCGGCAGCACCACGGCGGTGTCCGGCGCTTCCGGCCAGGCCCCGCCGGACAAGGCGCCGAACTTCTCCCCGAGATCGTCCACGCGTTGCGCCGTGTTCGTGCGCATCGCCTGCGCGAGCGGCCAGGGCTGCGCGTGATCGGATGTGAGCGACAACGTGAGCGGGCTGGACGTCGGGTCCTCGTCCATGCCGACGGCGCACAGCCGCCGCGCGATGCCTGCGGGCGTCACCTCGTAGAGCACGAAGAACGGAACATCGTGCCGGTTTTGCCCCAGCGTGTCGGCAAGATCGGCGGCCAGTTTGTTGCGATCACTCGTGATCGGCTGCGTCGCGGCAAGCTGCCGCAGGGTTTCGAGGCGACGCGACAGCAACACTTCGGCGGAGGATTCCGAGAGCGTCGCGAGCGTGCCGCCAACGACGCGCGCATCGACGTAAACGGGCGAGTAACCGAACGTGAAATAGATCTCCTCGAGATACCCGTGGCGATTGAACGCGAGCAGCATGTCCTCCTGCCACGCTGCTTCACCGCGCGCCATGACACCGTCGATCAGCGGCGAAATTTCGGACCAGATTTCGTGCCAGACTTCGGCGCCCGGACGGCCAAGCGCACCCGGGTGTTTTTGTGTCCCAAGTACCGGCCGGTACGCATCGTTGTAGAAACACAGGCGCTCGTCGCCCCAGAACAGCAGCATCGGCGCGGCGGAATTGATCACCGTATTGAGGATCGAAAGCAGCTCCCGGGACCAGCCCGCTAGCGGCCCCAGCGAGGTGCTCGCCCAGTCGTGGGCACGAATCATCCGACCGAGTTCACCGCCACCCTGAAGCCAGCTCATCGGTGGATCTTTATTGTCATAGGGTTGTGCCATCGCGCCCTCACCATAGCGGCCGCTTGTTGACCGAATCAAGCAGGGTACACCGGTAACACGAGCCGGCGTCATCGTCGCCCGTTCGCCGCGGCGACCGGCACCCGCCCGCGACGCGATGGTTCGGGCCCGCGGACACGGTCCGGTGTTGCACCCGGTGTGAAAGACTTACATCGGCGTTGCCAGGTTTACACGATTTCTCATCCCGGGCGGGCATCCACGCGGCGAGCGCACCGCGCGTTCACCGGACTCCCGCGGAATATCCTGCGCGCAGACGCAATTTCAGAACGGTCGCGCATTGCGATGCAAGCCGCGGCACGAAACCTGCAACCGGCCAGGTTAGCTGCCGGTGCGTACAAGCCCCGAGCGTCCGTGCAGTCACTCATGAATCCGTTGGGGCGGAGTCGAGCGATGAAGAAACTATTAACAGCTGTGCTGCCGCTGGCGGCAATCACTACCGTGGCAATAGCCGAACCCGCGGCGCCGTACCCGGCGGATCCGGGCCCGCGCGCGGGTAATCGTGAAGCAACCCTGACCGGGAGCGGCTTGTCCGACAGTGATTTCAACGACTCGAATTTCGGGATCACCGGTTCATACGGTTACTACTACAACGACAACGTGATCGTGACGCTGAAGCAGAGCCTGCAGCTGAACGACACGGGCCCGAGCACGCTCGTCGACGGACGCACGATCCTGCAAGCGGCTTATCAGTGGGATTTTGGCAAGTGGCGCCCTTATGCCGGCATGAACGTTGGCGGCATCTACGGTGCCGGCGTACGTGATGAAGCGCTGTTCGGACCGGAGCTCGGGGTGAAGTATTACGTCAACGAAAGCACGTTTCTGTTCGGCAATGTCGCCTACGAAGTCCCGGTTGATGAATGCTGCGACGACGGCGTCGTGCCCTACGCGCTTGGCGTCGGTTTCAACTTCTAGAGCCGCCGCGCGAGTGCCAACCGCCATCTCAGCCGGGCCGGAAACGGCCCGGTGACCACGACAAGAACACCGAGAGAGAAATCAACATGGAGTTTCGAACACATTTCGGGCCGCTGTCGGCCGCCCTGCTGGCAGTCGTCGGCACGACGACGTACGCCGGCGTCGACGACCACACGACCAGGGCGTTCACCGAAGAATTAGCCGGACAATACCGCGCGCTGGCCGAAGTCGAGCGCGCTTCCGGGGATTATCGGGATGCTGAACGCTATGCCGCGCGCGCGGCAGCCGCCGCTGTCGGCGAGCCGCTGGCGCCGACCGCAGCCGACACCCGCGGCGCCTTCCTCGAGGATCAGTACGTCAGCGATCTCGATGCGGCGCGCAGCCGCCTCGTGCGCGCCTACGATCGCGACGCCCGGCATCGCGCACCCGCACCCGCAGCGCGTGCGGAATCGTCCTATGAATGCTGGCTCGAACAGGCCGCCGAGGATTTGCAGCCGGCTCACATCACTGCCTGCCGGGATGCGTTCATGACGGCAATCGCCGCCGCGGAGCACATCCTCGACACGCCCGTTGCCGTTGCCGAACCGCCGCCGCCCCCGGCACCGGCGCCGCAGCCCGAAATCCACCGCGTCTATTTCGACTTCAACGAGGCCTCACTCACGACGGATGCGGCCGCCGTGCTCGAGCGCGTCCACCGCCGCTACGCCGCCACCGAGCGCGCGCGCATCCGGGCAATTGGCTGGGCGGATACCGTCGGCAGTGGCGACTACAACCTGACTCTGTCGCGCCAGCGCGCCGCGGCCGTTAAACGGCAGCTCGTCGAACTCGGCGTTCCCGCCACCGCGATTACCACCGCTGCGCGTGGTGAAGAGAACCTGCCGCAACCCACGGCCGACGGCGTGCGTGAAGCGCGCAACCGCCAGGTTGAGCTTACGGTAACGCCGGAGGCATAAGCCCGGCTTGTGCCGCCGCACAGACGGGCGATCCCGCGTTCGGGCGCAACGCCACGCGGGATCGGCCTCAGCCTGAAACTGTCGGCGCCGGCGCCACCCGCTCGGCGGCCGGCGCCTGGCCGAACAGTTTACCGAGACCGAATACCGCGAACCCGGTGAGGATCGCTGCCGCGCCCTCGTAGTAAGCGCGCAGAATGTCGAACTGCAGCCAGACGTAGACCGCGCAGACTCCGCAGATCATCATCAACAGCACAAGGCGCTCGGACGGCCGGTAGCCGAGCGCATTGACCGTGAGCAACGGTCCGAACGCGGCCGCGAGCACGGCCCACGAAGACACGACGAGTCTGAACACGCTCTTGTCGCTCGACAGCGCCAGCGCGAGCGCCAGCGCACAGACGACGATCGTGCTTAACTTTGCGATCCAGACGTTGTGCGGGAGTCGCGCGACATCCTCCGACAGCGATCCGGCGCAACTCAGGATCAGCGAGTCCGCCGTCGACATCGTCGCGGCGAAGATCCCGGCCAGCACAACGCCAACGGCCACCGGCGGCAACACGTTCAGCGCCATCGTCGGCAGCGCGAGTTCCGGATCGAAACCGGCGGCTTCCGGCAACAGCACGCGTGACAGCAGCGCGACGGCATTGGCGACGAAATAAAACGCGATAAACCACAGGTAGTAATAGAGCCGCGCGCGATTCATGTGCTCCGGACGATCCAGGGCCATGAAGCGGATCATGATGTGCGGCTGGCCTATCACGCTGAATCCGGCGAACAGCCAGCCGACGACGAACAGCACGGGCCCGTAAGTATCGCCGAGTGATAACCCCCGCGGCAGTAACTGCATGTAGTCGGGTGACACGGCGTGCAGGGCCGTCCACGCTGCGTTGACCCCGCCCAGCACACCGACGGCGGCGACCAGCATCAACACCATGGCCGTGAGCATGACGACGGACTGCGCGGCGTCGGTCCAGATACTGGCCCGGATCCCGCCGGCGAGGCAGTAGACGAGTACGATGATCGCGCCCAACACGGCGCCGGCATAGCCCGGCCAACCGAACAACACCGTCAGGGCCTTGCTGCCGGCCGTCAACTGCGCGGCGGCGTAAGTACCGAGGAACAGGACCGTGATGGCCCCCGCGAGGCGCTGCACACGGGCCATCCGGATACCATGCCAGTTTGCCAGCGCGGCCGGGAACGTGTCTCCCGCTTGTGCCACGCTCGCTTCGCGCAAGCGCCGGTGGACAAGTTGCGAGGCCATCACGTCGCCCACGATCCAGCCGATCATCAGCCACACGGCGGGCAGACCGGTTACATACGTATAGCCGATCACGCCGATAAACATATAGCCGCTGTTATTCGTCGCAATTGCCGACAGGCCAACGAGCCACGGGCTGACGTTCTGATCCGCAAGCAGGTAGTTGCGACGATCGGCCGAACTGTGGCGATGCGACGCCACTCCGATCAAGACAAATATTCCGAGGCAAGCCAGAAAGCTCGCCACCATCATGCCGCGGCTTCCACCTGCGACTGATTGACTACGAGGGTGTCGTGCAATGCGGTGACGGCCGCTTTGTAATCATCCTCCGCCACGACGAACCGTACATCGACGCCCCGCAGTGGTTGCGATGCCGAGAGTATCGCGATGTCCGCCGCGCCGAGCGCACCGGCGCAGCGCGCGAGGATGCCGGGCAAATCCAGATCCGTGCCGATCGCGCAAACGAAAGCGACTTTTTTCGATTCGATGACGGCATTCGGAAACGCCTTGTTCAGCTCTTTGATCAAACGCTTCATGGTCTTCAGGGAACAGTCCACGTAATTCGTGATCGAATTCGCGTTCATGTCCTTGCCAATGGGGCGAATCTTGAAGCGCTTCAGGTGTTCGATAATTCTTATTTCGAAATCCTGCTGCTGTCCGATCATGTCCTGATCGAACACATCGAACGCGATGAGCCCCGAGCGACCCGCGATGATTTCAACCCGCGGCTGTGCGCTGCGATAGTCACAGTCGATCAGGGTCCCGTCGTGATCCGGTTCGAACGCGTGGCGGACCCGCAGCGGAATTCCGCGCTGGCGCAGCATGTTCGCCGCGCTCGGGTGGATCGCTTCCATACCCAGGTTCGCAAGCTGATCGGCAATGTCGTAGTTCGTGCGCCCGATCGGCACGCTCACCGCATCGCCGACGATCTTCGGATCGGCACTCGACAGGTGATATTCCTTGTGAATCACAACTTCATCCGGAGACGTGAGCAAGGCGACGCGGCTCATCGTGATTTCCGTGTAGCCGCGGGAATATTTTCGCACGATCCCGCCGTCACACTGGGCGTAACCCGTGACGATGGGTAACTCCTCGGCGCAATTCGTATTCGCCAATCCGGCCTGGATACGCTCGTCGAGCGTGAATACCCGGTTATCGCGCCAGCCGGTCAGGTCGACGAACGTCGCGTTGACCGCACGGTCCTGCAGGATCATCGCGGCGCTGCGCGCGCTGTGCGCCTCCCCCATCGAACACAGCAATTCACGCACGCGATCGAGATAGGCATCGAGGGCGAACGGTCCGAAGCGACAAATCCGTTTGACATCGCCGAGGCACTGACGCGCATCGGCGATGCGCTCGTCGACGAAGCGATCGGCGGCGCGCAGCATGTGCGGCCGTTCCGCGAACAGATCCGCGTTGATGGCGCGCATGCGGTTGCCAACGTCCGACAGGCGATCCTGCCATTCGTCGGCGTTGTCGCCGCCGCTGAACAACGCGTACACGCCGGGTTCACCGGAATGCTTGTGCTCGAGCAACAGATCGGTAATACCGCCGTACGCGGAGACGACGAAAATTCTGCCGTAGCGCGGCCGGCCACCGTCATCAAGGAACAGTGGTTCGACGAGATCGGGCAGCCGCGCCATCGACGTGCCGCCGATCTTCTCGACGGTGCGCACGCCATTCACCGGCCGGCCCTCGGCAGGGTTGCCGTGTGCTCGCGTGCACCGATGAACTCGGGGCGCGGCGAAGTGCCGCAAAACGGCGACGCGAGGCGGTTGGAGCACGCGTTGTAGACGATAAACAGGTTCGTGCGCGGAAACGGCGTGATGTTGCCGTTCGAACCGTGCATCGTGTTGCAGTCGAACAGGAGTGCGGATCCCGGACCACCGGTCGGTGCTTTTACGCCGCGCCGATTCGCCAGGTCCGTCAGCGACGCCTCGTCCGGCGTTCCTACCTGCTGCTGCACGAGTGACTCGCGAAAATGATCGTTCGGGGTTTCACCGACGCAACTGATAAATGTTTTGTGCGAGCCCGGAATGACCATGAGCGGGCCGTTCGTGGTCAGCGACGGGGTCAGCGAAACGGACAGGCTGACCGCGCGCATTCGCGGCATCCCGTCTTCCGCGTGCCAGGTCTCGAAGTCGCTGTGCCAGTAGAACTCGCGGCCCTTGAACGCGGGCTTGTAGTTCAGACGCGACTGGTGCACGTAGACGTCGTCGCCGAGTATGCTCCGCACCAATTCGAGAAGCTTCGGTTCCTCGCACGCGCGGGCGAACACCTCGGAGTGACGGTGCACCGCGAATACCGAGCGAATTGCTTCGGAGTCCGCTTCAAAGAACGCAATTTCCGGACGCTCACTTAGCGCGTATTGCCGCAGGTTTTCGGCTTCCTGATGCAGCGCTTCGGCGGCGCCCTGGAAGAACAGTTCCGGGAGAAACAGATAACCGTCACGTTCAAACCGGCGCAGGCGGTCGTCCCGCTGCATCTGGGTGCTCGGATTGTCGGGCCAGTAAACGACCGGATCCCGACGCTCGATCGCGGCCGGGCTCGCGCCGCGGGTGGGGTAAACATCGTCAATCATTGCAGTATCACTCAACCTGCGATCGCCTCTGCTTCGAGCGCATAGGCGCCGGTCTCGTCGTGCACTTCCTTGCCGTGCAGCGGCGGATTGAACACGCACGCGAGAACGAGTTCTTCGCTCGCGATCAGTTCGTGCTCGTCGTGTTGATTCAGCGCATAAACCACCCCGGGTTCGATAGTGTGTTCCTGGCCCGTACCGAAGTCCCGCAGCACGCCGCGCCCCTGGATGCAATACACGGCTTCGAGATGATTCTGGTAATGCATCTTCGTCGTCGTGCCGGCATAGATGGTTGTGATATGGAATGAAAAACCCATGCCGTCCGACTTCAGCAACAGCCGCACGCTGTTCCAGGTCTCGGCATCGATGCGGCGCTCTCCCGCCGCCGCATCGGCTAATGTTCTGACGATCATCTCAGGACGCCCTCTTGTAGTGTTTAGCGACAATTTTCTGCGCTTCGGCCGCGACAATGTCGAGACCGGTATCGAGCTGCTCGGGGGTAATCGTGAGCGGACACAGGCATTTCACGACCTGATCGTCGGCGCCACTCGTTTCAATCACGAGTCCGTGCTCGAAGCACCCCGCCGAGATGGCGGCGGCGATGGTGCCGTCCCGGCATTCGATTCCCTGCATCATGCCGCGGCCCTTAACCGTGAAAAAGCCGGAAGGCGCAGCCGCCGCGATGGCCGTGAGGCGGTCGTGCAGCTGCTTGCCGCGCTTCGCGACCTCGGCGGCGAAAGCGTCGTCGCGCCAGAATGTCTCGAGTGCCGTGGCGGCCGTGACAAAAGCGTGATTGTTGCCGCGGAACGTTCCGTTATGTTCGCCCGGCTTCCATTGATCGAGTTCAGGCTTGAACAGGGTAACGGCAAACGGCAGGCCGTAACCCGACAGGGATTTCGACAGCGTGACGATATCCGGCTTGATGCCCGCCGGCTCGAAACTGAAGAACGTTCCCGTGCGCCCGCAGCCGGCCTGGATGTCGTCGACAATGACCAGGATGTCGCGCGCCTTGCAAACCGCTTCGACGGCCCGCAGCCAGTCGAAGCTGGCGACATTCAGGCCGCCTTCGCCCTGCACCGTCTCAACGATGACGGCCGCCGGGTGATCCACACCGCTCGACGAATCATCGATAATTTGCGCGAGGAATTTCGCCGTATCAACGGCATCGCCGAGGTAACCGTCGAACGGCATCGTGGTGATACCGGTCAGCGGAATACCGGCCGCACCGCGGTGATGCGAATTGCCGGTCGCGGCCATCGCACCGAGCGATACGCCGTGAAAACCGTTCGTGAAACTGATCACGTTATGGCGACCCGTGATGTTGCGCGCGAGTTTCAACGCCGCTTCAACGGCGTTCGTCCCGGTAGGGCCGGTGAACTGAACGCGGTAATCGAGCCCGCGAGGTTCGACAATCAATTCCTGGAACGCGGTCAGGAACCGTTCTTTCGCAACCGTATGCAGGTCCAGTCCGTGGGTGATGCCGTCACTCGCAACATAGTCGAGCAGCGCGGATTTGAGCACCGGGTGATTGTGTCCGTAATTCAGCGTACCCGCGCCGGCGAGAAAATCCAGGTACTCGCGACCGGCCACGTCGTAGAGGTATGGGCCGCAGGCACGTTCGAAGACAACGGGGAAATTGCGTGCGTAACTCTGCACCCCCGATTCCATCTGTTCAAAAACGTCGGTCATGGTCGTTATTCCTCTCAGTTAATGTGCCGGTACGAGCGTGGTGTCTTGCTCGACGGAGCTTGCCTGCGTGTGCGTCATGCGCAGCGGGCCAATGCGGAACAGCACCTCGTCCTCGTGCCGCGAAGCAAAATGTTCGTGTTTATGGAACAGGGTTTCGCGTGAGATTGATGCGCCGTTGAGGCGGGCGAATTTTTCGAACATCGCGGTCGAGGCGTGGTTGTCGGGTGTTACGGTGGTTTCAACCGTATCGATGTCGCCGAGACGGGCGACGAGAGCGTTCAGCATGCGCACCGCGAGGCCATGGCCGCGGCCCGCCGGGCTCACCCCGACCTGCCACACGAACAGCACCCCGTCGCGGCCCGGCGCCCGGTAGCCCGTGATGAATCCAACGAGGGCGTCAGCGCATTCGGCGACGATCCCGGTGTCGCCGAAATGGCTGACCTGGAGCAGATTGCAGTAGCGGGAGTTTTCGTCGAGTGGCGCACATTCCTTTACGAGTTCGTGAAGTGCCGCGCCGTCTTTGTCTGTCGGCTTACGCAGGCGGATTTTATCCATCGTCCTCTATGCATTTATTATTTTGTATTTGGTGTTTTGGTGTATATAACTGGCGGATTATATACGATAAATGTTTTATTTACAAAGTGTTACCCCGCATCAATTGGGTCGCGCCTGTTTAAAACTGCTTAGAATCGTATTTATTTTCTCGGGAAACAGGCCTGGATCGACCGGACGAAATCGACACGATGATGGATTCCGGAAATCGCGCCGGCGTGATAAAAGGAAGCCATGACGAATCTGACCGACGAGGTGCTCGTGTCGCTGCGCCAAATCATTCGCGCGACGGATCTGCATTCGCGCAAACTGGGCCGGGACACCGGCCTGACCACCCCGCAACTCGTCATCATGGGTGCGATCAAGCGGGCGCAGAGTCAAACGGTATCGGAAATCGCGCGCAGCGTGAGTCTGAGCCAGGCAACCGTGACGAGTATCCTCAATCGACTGGAATCGCAGGGTCTCGTCAAACGCGAACGCTGCAGTGCGGACAAGCGGCGGGTCAACGTAAAGCTCACGGCGCAAGGGACACGCCTGATAGCCGATGCCCCGGAGCCGCTGCAGCACGAATTTGTGTCGCGCTTTAACGAACTCAAAACCTGGGAACAGCACCACATCGTCGCGGCTTTGGCGCGTGTCGCGGCCATGATGGATGCCGAATCGCTCGATGCGGCGCCGCTGTTGGCCACGGGTGAGGAAGTCCGCTGAACGGTTGCGCGGTGAGCGCAAATCTGCGGGAACCCGCTCCGGAAAGAATCCGTTAACGCGCCCTTGGCGGTGCGCGGGTCGCGGATCGTCGACGCGAATGCGGGGCTGAAAAGTACCGCGCCTCAGCGCCAGGAAACACCGGACCCCGGCCGAAGCGCCGGGGTCCGGTTACAGCCATGACTCAGGCGGCCGGATCCATGACGGCTTTGACCTCGAGGAATTCCTCGAAACCAAACTCGCCCCATTCACGGCCGTTGCCCGACTGCTTGTAACCGCCGAACGGTGCGGCGAAATCAAGCTGGGCTCCGTTCACGTGAACGTTGCCGGCGCGCAGGCGGTTCGCGACCGCGCGTACGCGTTCCGGATCACTGCCCGACACGTAGGCCGACAGCCCGTAAGGCGTGTCGTTCGCAATCGCGATGGCTTCCTCGTCATCCTTGTACGGCAGCATGCACAGCACCGGTCCGAAGATTTCCTCGCGCGCGATCGTCATGTCATTGCGCACGTTCGCGAAGATCGTCGGCTTCACGAAGAACCCGCGGCTGAGACCGTCCGGCAGGCCCGGCCCGCCGCATACGAGCGTCGCGCCTTCGTCTATGCCCTTCTGGATCAGCGTCTGGATCTTGTCGAACTGCACCTTGCTGACGACCGGACCGATCGTCGAATCCTTCAGGTTCGGATCGCCCACGTTCGTCGCGTCCGCGGCACGCTTCGCGATCGCGACCGCTTCATCGTGACGCGCTTCCGGCACCAGCATGCGGCTCGGCGCGTTGCACGATTGCCCGGAGTTCAAAAACATCGATTGGACGCCGCCCGACACCTGCTTTTCGAAATCGGCGTCATCGAGAATGATGTTCGGTGATTTGCCACCGAGTTCCTGCGCCACGCGCTTCACTGTATCGGCGGCTGCTTTCGCGACCTGGATGCCGGCACGCGTGGAACCCGTGAACGACATCATGTCGATATCCAGGTGCCGTGACATCGCCTCGCCCACTGTCGCGCCGTCACCGTTGATGAGGTTGAACACCCCTTTCGGGACCCCCGCGGCGTCGAGCACTTCAGCGAACAGTGCCGCATTGAGCGGCGCCACTTCGGACGGCTTCAGGACCATCGTGCAACCGGCGGCAAGTGCCGGGAACACCTTGCACGCGATCTGGTTGATCGGCCAGTTCCACGGCGTGATAAAACCGCAGACCCCGACCGGTTCGCGCCGCAGCGTGACGTTACCGCGACGTTCCTCGAAGTGATAATTCTCGAGCACCTGGATAACGGAATTCAGGTGGGCCGGCCCCATCGCCGCCTGCGCGGCCTTGCACAGCCAGATCGGGGCACCCATCTCGGCGGAAATCGTCTCGACGATCTCCTGATAACGCTCCTTGTAGGCGGCTTCTACGGCCTTCAGCAGCTCGACACGCTCGGCCACGGTCGTTTGCGAGAACGACGGGAATGCTGCTTTCGCAGCGGCGACCGCCTTGTCCACATCTTTCTCATTACCGAGCGCGATCTGTCCAATGACTTCCTCGGTAGCGGGGTTTATTACATCACACGGTTTCGGGTCGGATGGTGTTACCCACTCGCCATTGATATAAAACTTAAGGCAGTTGTCCAAGTTGATCTCCTTGATGGATTGACGGCGCCCGGGGTCACCGGTAGCCGCGAAAATATCGGTTGATTTCGTTTCATCTCGCGCCGGGATCGGTCCGGAATCGGCTGTCGACCGACGAGAGGGATATCGATCCGCTGATACTACATTTTGCGCCCCGCCAGAACAATACCGATACCCGCGTAACGAAGCACAGACGGCATGCCGCGTGGATCCGGTTGCGATCTCCGTGGGGGTTTGGGCGCGTTTTAAGATGACATTGTAATACATCTTTAGTTCATTTATCTTGTAACATGTATCTAATATGCATTATTTAAAACCACGGGGAGACGCTCGATGAGAACGTTCATATTCGCCTTCGGTGTGCTGTGTTTCACCGCATCCGGATTCGCCGACGCCGAGACCGTCAATGTTGAAATGACGGTCAAGGAGCTGGAGCTCGAAATTGACAACGCCGGGACGAAACAGTCCATGTGGACGTTCGGGGGCACGATTCCCGGCCCGCTCGTGCGGGTCAGGCAGGGCGACGTCGTGGATTTCACGCTGCATAACGATAAAGCGAACGGTCAAAGCCACTCGATGGATTTCCATGCCGCGCAGGCCGATGTGCTCGATGAATTTGCCCCGGTAAAGCCGGGCAAAACGAAGAAGTTCAAGTTTGTCGCGAAAGTTCCCGGGGTCTTCATCTATCACTGCGGTTCGGACGCAATGTCCGAACACATCGCGCGCGGGATGTACGGCGTAATTATCGTCGACCCGGCGGACGGTTACGGCGAAGCGCTGCCGCGACCGGATCGCGAGTACGTCATCGTCCAGGGCGATCTGTTCGAGGAAGGCACGAAGCCGAACGACATCACGATGGGGATCGGCTGGAAAGCATCACTCGTGAACGGCAAGGTTTTTCACTACGACCCGGTACACGATGCGAACGCGAGCATTGCGCTCGAATCCGAACCGGGAGAGCGCGTGCGCCTGTATTTCGTCAATGCGAGCATCAATGAATCCGCGGCGTTCCACCCGATAGCCGGTATCTGGGAACGCGTGTGGGACAACGGGAACCCGAAGAACGTGCTCTACGGTATGCAGACCGTCGACGTACCGCCGGCGCACGGCATGGTCTTCGATATCGTGAGTCCCGCCGATCGCAATTCGAATAACGCGCTCGTGGACCACCGCATGAAACATGCACTGAACGGCGCGATCAGCGTGCTGATGAACTACACCGGCGCCGATCCGGAAAAGGGCCGGAACGGCAACCTGATCCTGCGATGAACCGCGGGGACGGATCGCGATCGCGTACCTGTCGAGGAGCCAGACGATGAACAAGACACGACGCTGTTTACACGATTACCGAATCGCCTGCGTGACGGTCATCGCGCTTACCGGGATCACCTTTGGCGCGGCGGCGGGCGCCGCCGACGGCGAACAATACCTGCAGGCACATTGCGCGGACTGCCATACGCTTGATGCACCCGACGTCGCGCAACTCGCCGCCACCGAACGTGCGGAACGTAAAGGACCGCAGCTGCACTATGCCGGCAACAAGTTCAGGAAAGACTGGCTCCGGGCCTGGCTGGTTGCCCCCACCAGAATCAGGCCCGGAGGCAGCTTTCCGCCAGACCACACCGTCGTCACGGACGAAGGTGATGTCATCGACGCGACAACGCTTGCGGATCACCCGTCCGTTCCCGCGGACAGCGTGGACGCCGTAGTCGCGAGCCTGATGAGCCGCCGCTTGCAGGATCCGCCGACGCTCGCCGAACCGTACGAGCCGAAAGCCGGGACGCTCATGCTCGGAAGAATGGACTTCAACAAGTTCAAGGGTTGCGGGGCGTGCCATCGGGATGCAACGGACAGCGGCGGTTTGTCGGGACCTGAGTTGTACACGGCGTGGCATCGGCTGCAAGCCGATTTCATCGTTTCCTATACCGCCGATCCGATCGCCTGGGATCCGCACTCGATGATGCCGAACCGGCACCTGAAGGAGTCCGACGTCCACAAGCTTGCGGATTATCTGAAACTCGTCGCGGAGCAAGAGCAATGATGCGTTACTCATTAATCATATTGCTGCTGACGGTTATCGTTCCTGTCACGGCGACGGCGGAACCATCGGCGGCAGAAGGCAAGACGCTGTACCGAATCTACTGCACGCAGTGTCACGGTATCGAAGGCGACGGCTACGGTATCAACGTCGAGGATATGGAGGTGCTGCCCCGGGATCATACCGACGCGAAAGAAATGCTGACGCGTACGGATCAGGACCTGTTCAAAGCCATCAAGCACGGCGGCAAAGCCATCGACAAATCCGTGCTGATGCCGAACTGGGATGCGAACTTTTCCGATGAGCAGATCATGTCACTCGTGCGTTACCTGCGCTCGGTGTGCTGTAACGCCGCCGGAAACTAGGGAGAACGAAGCGTGAACGTACCTGCGATCTGCACCCGGCTCCTGCGCGGCCTCGCCGTCGCTGTCATCGGCTCACTGCTGCTGGTTCAGAGCAGTCACGCCGAGTTCAGACAATTCGACATGACGATCGAAGAGGTTGAACTCGAAGTGGCGCCGAATTTCAGGGCGAAAGTGTGGGGTTTCAACGGCCAGGTTCCGGGCCCCCTGCTCCATGTCGCGGAAGGCGACGACCTCGAGATCACCGTGCACAACCTCACGTCGCTGAATCACACGATTCACTGGCACGGCACGTACCAGACGAATTCGTGGCGTAATGACGGCGTGCCGAACATCACGCAAAAGGCGATCGAACCGGGCGAAACGTTCGTCTACCGATTCATCGCGGATAAACCCGGCAGCCTGTGGTACCACTGCCATGTCAATGTCGCGGAGCACCTCGGCGTGCGCGGCATGTGGGGCCCGATGATCGTCGATCCGAAAGTCCCGAGCGAGATTGAGAAAGAAGTCACGAAAGACGTGATCATGATGTTTTCGGGATGGGATTCCGATGTCGCGAAGGAATACGGCAAAGGCGGCCATCCCCGCGATATCCCGGATTACTATTCCATCAATGGCAAGGCGTTTCCGCTCAACCAGCCCCTGCGCGTGAAGGAAGGGGATGTGCTGCGGATCAGGTTGTTCAGTGCGAGCTCCGAGACGGCCTACCACCTGCACGGACACGATGTGCTCGTGACGCACAAGGACGGCCTGCCACTCGATTCGCCGTACTGGGCGGACGTTGTCGATGTACCGATGGGCGCCCGGGTCGACGTAATTGCCCGCATGAACAATCCGGGGCGCTGGATCAATCACGATCACATTGAACAACACACGTCGAACAGCGGAAAGATGCCCGGCGGTGCCGTCATGATCGTCGAATACGAAGGTATCGAGAACGATGACTGGTATGTGTGGAAAGACAAGGATGCAAGCTATGACCCGGATTTCTACCTGACCGAAACGATGAAGAAGCCCTATGGCATGTACGATCATGCCGGCTTTAAGGGACAGCCAATTGAACAGAAACCGAGGAAGAAGAAGAAAAAGAAAAAGAAGAAAAGCCCGCAACCGTAAGCGCCCGGAGAGTAACGCCCGCATCCCGCACCGGCAGCGCGGATCCCGGACCATCCCGGCCGGCCGGGGGCGCGTGTCATTCGAGTAGGGACTGCGCTACCATTATTGCCTAATGCGGATAAACCGATACACCGATTACGCCTATCGGGTACTCATGTACCTTGCGGTCAACAACAGCGAGCGCGCCACGATGGCCGGGATCGCAAGCTACTACGGCATTTCCCACGAACACCTGCGCAAAGTCGTACACCAGCTGTCGACGCTCGGATATATCAACACGTACATCGGCAAAGGCGGCGGCATGGAGCTGAAGAAAGCGCCGGCGAAAATCAATCTCGGCAGGGTGTTCATGGAGTTCGAGGGTATCAATCCGCTCATCGACTGCTATGAGGCGAACTGTCCGCTGCGCGCATCGTGTGATCTGAATCATGTCTTCGCGAAAGCGCAGCGCGCGTTTCTCGACGAGGTGAAGCAGCATACGCTGGCTGATTTGTTGCAGAACACCCGGATGGCAAAAACCCTGATGAATCCCTAGACGCGAGCGTCGCCCCGGGAGATCCCCGCGGCTTGATCAGGGTCCGCCGCCGGATCCGCCCCGCACAGTACGGCGAGCGTGTTCCGGACAGCGCCTGCGGTGCGGCCTAGCCCGGACCGTAACAGCTGCGGACCGCGCTCGCGCCGTCGCTCTGGATGCTCGTGTACTTGCCCCAGAACGCATCGTCGATCGCGCGCAAGCTGCGTTTCGTATCGTCGAGACGATAGCGTTTAAGATGACCGGGCCCGCCGTTGTAAACCGCGTAGGTCGCACGCGCGAGATTGTCCACGGAGCCGGTGATCTCGTGTTCTTTTTTTCTGATCGCGTAGTCAACGAGGTAATGCACGAGGATCTCGTTCCCGGCGCGTGCGTTGTACGCGATATCCGAGCCGAGACGATCGATGTCATAGATGCCGCGCCATACGTGCTGATTCACCTGCATCAGGCCGATCGAGCCCGCGCTCGAACGGATCGGCTGCAGCGTGCCCTGCTTGTCGATGAACTGGCGCCAGCACGTTTCCTGCCACGCCGTCGCACGCAGCAGGGCGCTGTACACGGTGGCGCCGTCGGCGGGAATTTTGCCGCGCTCCCGCTCCTCGCTTTCGACCGCGCCGAGCAGCGTATCGACGGCCTCGAGATAGGCATCGAGATCATCGCGCTGCGGCGCCCAATGGTTCAGACGTCCGGCCAGTTCGTCGGGTAGCGATGCCGCCCGGGCCGGCGTGATGAAAAAGTCGAGCCACAGGTTCGTCGCCCGCGGCGTCGCGGTCGCGAGTTCATCCGGAAATCCAAACACGCGTCGCAACCCGGGATCGGGTTCGAGCGTGTATTCGAGCTCGCCGCCACTGACGTCCGGCACGAGCGAACGCGCGAACTCGAGCAGCGTCGCGCGCGATATCTGCAACCCGGTGTACTCCCCGCTCGCATCGATCGCGGCCAGCGCATCGCCCGCACTGATAAACGCGAGATAGCTCAGGGCCGTGCCACTGTCGGCGCCGCGCAGCGCCTGCGCGACGAGCGGCGCGAGGCGCGCCCATGTATCGGTGAACAGTTCGCGGACCGGATCCGTACCGTAATCCTGCCCGACCAGCGCATCGCGCAAGGCGTAACGCGACTGGACGAGCGTGTCGACGAGGGCCAGGCGCAGTTCATCGTCAACCCCGATCGCGAGCAACCGGATCGCCCAGGTCGCGAACGCGTCCCAGGCCTGCCAGTGCGCGTCCCACGCCGCGAGTTCGGCGTCGGTCAGCGCCGCGGGTTCCGGTGGCGGCGCGCTCATCCCGGTCGGGATCTCAAACGCGAGTTCAACCCGCAGCGCCTGCCCGGTCGCGCGCGGAAACTGCAGGCGCTCGTTGAAGTCGGGCGCCGGATCCGTCGGGTCGGTTCGTGGCAATGCAAGCGCCAGCAGATTTCCGAGACCGCCGACCAGGGTCGACAGATCAATCCGGAACGTTTCGATATAGGGATGACCGAAGCGCTTGATCCAGCGCCACAACACATCCGGCACGCTCGTACTCCCGTCGGTGCGCAGGATTTGCGAGTCGATCACGCGGAACGTCAGCTGTTCGTTCGAATCATCGAGCGCGACGCGTTCGCGCAACACGACCCGGCCGCGCCAGCCGAAGCGCAAGCGGCATTGCGCACCGACCGGAGCACCGCCGCTCAACACGACGTCAACCGCGATGTTCAGGGTGCCGTCATCATTCGCGCCGAGTTCCGGGCGCGCCATGGTCAGGCTGTTGCAGCGCGGCTCGATCGTTGCAAAGTGCAGGGACTCACCCGGCCCGATGAATACGCGTTCGATCAGCGCTTTGCGGACAACCGCGTAATCCAGGTTTAACGGTACGACGACCGGGTCCGCCACAGCCGTGCCGGCGCCGGCCCACAGGCTCAGGCAGAGCAGGCATGCGACAAGTGTGCGGGGTCGGGAGCTCGGGTTCATGTTCCAAACGTCGGCGTGCGGTTCACGCCGATCCGGACGTCGCCCGCGGGGATTCGCGGGCGGGCGCTAGTTTACTTGATCGCGCCGGGGAAGGATCCCGTCCGTTGAGGCACCGGCCGCGGCCACCCGTCGGGCAATACCCGCACTCAGTAGCCCGGCGGTGCCGGGGTCCCGGGTGCCGGGTAGCGGGTGGGACTCGCGGCGACCCGCGAGCTGCTTTGTACGGTCGACTGCGGTGCCGCCGCAAGACTCGCGGGCACCGGTACCTGATGACCGTGACCATACATGCACTGCACATAAGCCGTATCGTAGTTGGCCTGCGTACGCGATGCGGAGCTCGTGTAGGCATCCGTACCGGCCGCGCTGCCAAGCAACAAGCCGCTGCCCGCACCGATCGCCGCGCCCGCTCCCGGGTCGCCGCTCGCCGCCCCGATCAGCGCACCGGCAGCCGCGCCAACCATCGTGCCGGCGGCAGCGCTGTCGATGGCGCCCTTGTTCGCCGCCTGTTGCGTCGCACTGCCGGTCATCTGCGCGGCGTAGGCGCGGCAGTTCGCATCATCGAAGCGGAACTGATCAAACGTGCGGCCGCTACCGGGCAGTGCCGTCACGCTCGGACCCACCGGGTAGGTCGCACAGGCACTGAGTGACAACGCGAGTACTGCCGCTGTCCACAGTTTTATTGTCGTCATTGACTTCATTCTCCTGTCATTGTGTTCGTCAGGGTGTCGGCGCCGTCTGCACGGTGCTCGGATCGACGCTCACCCAGGGTTGCGCGCACTGTTGCACGTGCGGGTAATAACCGGCCGGGTCCGGGCAGTAGAACCAGACCTGCGCGCTCGGCACCGCGGCCGGGGCCGGGGCCGGTGACGGCGCGGTGTAGCTCGGCTGGCGCTGGACATAGACCGGCGGCTCGCGTTCGATGACGATCGTCCGCGGTCCGTAGTAATACGGGTCGTAACGGTAGAAAGGTGCCGGCGCCGGCCACAGCGGGGCGCCGAAATAGATCCCGACATGGCCACGCGGGTGACCATGCCAGCCACGTGCGTCGGCGCTCAGCGCAACGCCGCTGAG
>CAXBJY010000047.1:0-44023 GCA_963976285.1 uncultured Gammaproteobacteria bacterium | reverse complement strand
TGCCAGGCTCGTGCGCGTATCAAAACTGTTTTTCATCGTGACTCCGTGATGGTCCGTCGGAAAGCCGGCTATTATCGGCAATTCCGCGGCTCGGTTGTAGGAAAAAATTTTTTTGGCGACTAAATAAACCGCAATCCGTGCTGGCGGGGCAGGTCCGGATAGGGCGAATTTCCCGGTCGTTCGCGCCCCGTTTTCTCGATGACCCCGCCACCAAGGCACCGCGACCCGGCGTAGAACACGACGGACTGCCCGGGGGTCACCGCGCGTTGCGGTTGTTCGAACTCGACGCTCACCGCGTCGTCATCACAAGCCGTGATGGTGCAGATTTGATCGGTCTGCCGATAGCGTGTCTTCGCGGTGCACTGAAGCGGTGCCCGGGGGGCTTCGTCGTCGAGCCAACTCAATGACCGGGCGACGAGCGTCACGCTCATCAGCAGAGGATGGTCGTGTCCCTGGGCCGCGATCAGTTCGTTGCGCTCAACATCCTTACCCACGACGAACCACGGGCCCTCGGCGGCGCCCCGTACCCCTCCGATCCCGAGGCCTTCGCGCTGGCCCAGCGTGTAGTATGCGGCACCTTCGTGGCGCCCGATGACGATCCCGTCGGTCGTGCGGATGTCGCCGGGGCGGGCCGGCAGGTAATTCCGCATGAATTGACGGAAGCGCTGCTCACCGATAAAACAGATCCCGGTGCTGTCTTTCTTTGCATGAGTCGGCAGGCCCGCGGATTCGGCGAGTCGGCGCACGTCACGCTTGTCGAGTTCACCTACCGGAAACAGGCTGCCGCGCAGGGCGCTCTGACCCATCGCATACATGAAGTAGGTTTGATCCTTGCCGGCGTCGGTACCCTTGTGCAGTTCGGCGCGGCCGGCGCGAAAGCGGTTGCGCGCATAGTGCCCGGTCGCAATGAAATCGCCGCCCATCGCACGGGCGTGGTCGAGAAACGCCTTGAACTTGATTTCCCGATTACACAATACGTCGGGATTCGGCGTGCGCCCGGCGGCGTACTCGGCCACAAACGAGTCGAATACCTCGTCCCAGTAGGCCTTCGAGAGATCGACCGTGTTCACCGGGATATCCAGCGGTTCGCACACGGCAAGGACATCGGCAACATCCGCTTCCCAGCGACACTGGCCATCGTCGTCCGGTTCATTCCAGTTCTTCATGAAGATGCCCGACACCCGGTAGCCGGCCCGTTTCAGCAGGAGCGCGGCAACGGACGAATCGACGCCACCGGACATCGCGACGACGATGTGTGGATCGGCGCAGTGATCACGAAGCTCTCGCGGCAGCGCGTACGCGGGTGTCGTCATCGTGGCGAATCCGTGGACTTGTTCATCGTGTTCATATGCGTTCGATCACGGGTTGCGACCAGCCGCCTGTGATCGAGTACTCGCGACTGAGAAACTTGTCGACCTGCTCCGGTATCGATTTGAACATTTTCTGCCCGAGGTACAGTACCGCGCCAACCCCGATGCCTGCGGGCCCGAAAAATGCGCCTGCAACCGGAATCGAATCGGACAGGGCCGGGGTCACGGTAACGCGCTGATCATAATCCTGGTCGGCGAGACCGGTGCGACCGGAAATGTCGATGCGCGCGGCAGGGCCATCCATGAGCAGACTGTTCGTGTACGCGTTGCCATGGTCCAGTTCGAACGCGCCTTCGATGCGGTCGAACGCAAATCCCTTGCGGAACAGGTCGTTGAAATCGAGCGACAGCCGGCGCGGCAATGTCTGCAGGCTCAACAGGCCAAACAGACGGCCGCCGCCAGGGTCGATATCGAGAAACCGGCCTTCATCCACCTCGAGGCTGAAGCTGCCCTGCAGCTTCTCGAGCGCGAATTCCGACGGCATGCCGTCCCACGCGGCGTCAATTTCCATTCCGGTCGCGCCACCGTCGATATTCGCCACCGCATACTGGAAACGCGCGAGCAATCCGGCGAGCGTGTCGCCGTCCACATTCAGATGGATGCGCGACTGGTGGGCGTCGCCCTGGAGTATCCAGTCACCGCTGCCCTCGAGTTCGAATCCCGGTTGTTCGAAATGCAGCCGTTCGAGTTTGAGTCCATCCGGACGCTGCGAGGTTGTGAGTATTGCCTGGCCGAGGTCAATTTCACCGAAACGCAGCGATTCCGCGGTCAATTCGAGCGGCGGGATCGTTTTCGGGTCGATGCGGCTCGTACTTTGCTCGTCGGTTTTTTCGGTCAGCCACAGGCGCTCGAAATCGAGGCGCAAGGGCCGGGTCGGGTCGTCGCGGGGCACGGTGACCATGCCCTGAAGCTGCGGGCTCGTGATGCCGACCTGCCAGTCGGCGTCCGACTTGACCCCGGCAAGATCCGCGTCGGTATAGATTCGTCCGAGTATTTCCAGCGTGTCGATACGGACGTCGAACTGCATCGGCAGCGAATTCTTGCCGTCCGCCATCGTGTTTGCGACGGAACGTCCAAACGCGGCCCACTCGTTGATCGGCAGCCGTCCGATCCGACCGCTCGCGGACAGGCCTGGCCGGCCGCTGAATACCGGATTTTCTTCGCCGAATACGATTTCCGCGCGCTGCGTATCGAACGCGCCGTCGGCGCGCTTCGTTTGCGCGAATTCAATATCGACATTCGAACCGAATTCGACCCGGATGGTGCGCTGTCCGTCAGCTGAGGTTTCGGAGACGATCTCCAGCGGCTTTTTCTCGGCAGCCGATTTGCCGAACGGCCACGGCAGGTCAAGTTCGAGACCGACGAGACTCGAGTCGATTGTCAGCCGTTGCGGCGCGGTGGAGCCATCAGGGTTGGTCTCGGGAATGCTGAGGACGACTTTCCACGGCAGTTCACCGTCCACGCTGTCGTGGGTTCCGCCGCGCGTGAGCAGCGTGCCGAGATAGGGCGCGTAGGTTCCGATTATTTTCAACAGTTGCGGCGCGCTCGATGTCCCCGTCATACGGAATTCCGTGTCGTAGTTCGGATCGTCGAGGCCGCCGTTCAGCACCACGCCAACCGGATCGCCGTCGTACACGGCGCGCAGACCTTCACCGTACCAGTCCTGGCGCGTGAAACTGATATCGCCGTGTACGTCGTCGAGAACGAGTTTCTGTTTCGGCGCATCGATGCGGTTTCCCGCGAATTGCGCGAGACCGAGGATATCTTTCTCTCCCCCGGGGTAGATACCGAGGTTCATATCCAGGGTCATGCCGAAATCACCGGCGATATCGACGTCGCGGAAGCGCGCGGCCTTCGTGTTCTTGAGCGGACTTTCGGCGATGAAGCGATCGAGTTCGTCGGCCGTCACCCGGATCGCGCCCTGCACGCGCACGACGGGTTTACGCGAAAACAGATCCGGCATCTCGATCGTCGACCCGCCGAGTTCGGCGCTGTACATGAGCCCCTCGTGCACGTTCGTTTTTACCGTGCGGTTTTCCACCTCGATCGTCGCGCTGAGCGCATTCGTCATCGGCCACTTCGTGCTGTATTGGAGATCGACGTCGCGCACCTCGAGTCGCGCCTTGAATGAACCATCGCCGTCGTCGAACGGAAAATCGGCGAGCCGGCCACGAATAAGCAGATCGCTCGGGTCGAACTCGCCGGCCTTGAAAGCGTTGCGTACCCAGCGCTCGCCGCGCGGCGGCAGTTTGCCGGGCGGAACAAGTCCCGACACCGCGGCGAGTGGCCCGGACGTGATCCGCGTGACGAGGTTCAGATAAGGGCTGGCCTGCGGTTCGAACGCGATCGCGCCGCGACTGACAAATTCGATGCCTTGCGCCCGCACTGCAAGCTCGTCCGTGGCGACGCGCAGTACTCCGTCATGCACAGTCCAGTTCACGGCGCCGGCGATTTTCTGGACTTCGATCGGCGCCTCGAACCGCTGCGGATCGGTCACCGTGAAGCCGGCGGTGTGGTTCGTTTCGATCACACCGCCACGCGCATTTGCGCGGATCGAAAAATCGACACCACTGATCCCGGGCATCCGGGCGCTTTCGTCCAGTGCGAGACCCTCGAGGTCCGCCTCGGCGTAATAGCGCGGGGTCGTGCCATCTGCCCAGCCGCCGACGAGCGAGCGCAGGGTTCCTGACGGATGAAGATCCGCGAGTGACGGGGGGGCGGTGTCCGCGGTACCGACATGTCGTGTAAATCGTGGCAACAACGGCCTCAGCCCATCGAGTTCGAGATTGTTTGCGCGAAACGCAAGCCATGATTCACCGTCGCCGCGGTTACGACGGCGCAGCGCGATGGTGGCCGGCGGGGCGGGTTGCCGGCCGACCTCGAGTTGCATCTCATCGCCGTCGAACCACCAGCCATCGGACGTGACAGCGGCCATGCCGTTGACATCGATACGGTCGATCGTCGAGATTTCGCCGTCGTGCTCGGTTGCGATGTCAACCGCTTCGACCCGTACGGCAGCCCGCGACAAGCGTGCCGCATTCCAGGAACTCCACGTCCGCGCGCGGATCGTGCCGTCGCGAATATGTTCAGCCGGCCAGCCGGCGAGTGAGAATGCGGAGCGTACCTCGAGGTCGCTCACGGCAAGGAACAAATCGCCGGCCCAGTCGGGACCCAGCAGGTCGCCGTTCGCGCGGAGCGCGAACTCGATCTTTTCGGTCGACGCACCGCGGCGGCTCAGACGACCCTGGATCAGTTGTCCCTCGCGCTCTCCCGTGACGGTGAGCGTAACATTCGAAAATTCGATCGGGGGGCCGCCGGACGTGACGTCGACGTAGCTGACGACGGCATTCGTCAGCGCGAAATTTCGCTGTTGCAGCACCCACTGTGCGACCGGCCAACGCGCCGGTGGCATACCGGCGATGCGGATGTTGCCGTCCGCGTCGCGTTCGAACGCGGCCTCCATGCCGCTCACCACGAGCCGCCGCGGGATGAGCGACACCGTCGCGATGGATTCGAACAGTGCGATATCGATCGTGGCGTGTTCGAAGCGCGCGAGTTCCGTCGCGCCGCTCTCGTCCATCAGCACGAGATCCGCGACGCGAATGTTTGGCGACCATCCATGCCACGTGGCGCTTACGCCGCCGATTTGCACGGGCCGGTCGATATAGTCGCTCAACCATTGTGCGATAGCTTCGCGCTGCTGGTCGATCTCCGGCAACATGAGGCGGGCGATGCTGATCACGACCGCAAAGAACACGGCGACTGCCGCAAATAAGGTCCACAATGCGCCGGTGAGACGTGCTCCTAGAGCGCGCACGCGAGGTCCCTACAGCAACACAACGTCGTACTGCTCCTGCGTATAGGCGGCTTCCACCTGAAATCGAATCGGGATGCCAATGAATTCTTCAAGCTCGACGACGCCGTCGGATTCGACATCGAGCAGGGTATCGACGACGGCCTGGGATGCGACGACGAGCAGCTTTTTCGCGTCGAACTGCCGCGCTTCGCGGAGAATCTCGCGGAAGATTTCATAACACACGGTTTCCGCCGACTTGATCGAACCGCGGCCGGCACACGTGGGGCACGATTCACACAGCACGTGCTCGAGGCTCTCACGCGTGCGTTTGCGGGTTACCTGCACGAGTCCGAGCGAGGTGACCTCGCTGATGGCGATGCGCGAATGGTCGCGTTCGACACTTTTCTCCAGCGCGCGCAACACCTGTCGCTGGTGTTCTTCGTTCTGCATATCGATGAAATCGATAATGATGATGCCGCCGAGATTGCGCAGGCGCAGTTGTCGTGCAATTGCCTGCGTCGCCTCGAGGTTCGTCTTGAATATCGTTTCTTCCAGATTGCGATGGCCGACGAAACCGCCGGTATTGACGTCAATCGTCGTCATCGCTTCGGTCTGGTCGATGACGAGGTGGCCGCCGGACTTCAAATCGACCTTGCGGCTCAGACCGCGCAGGATTTCATCCTCCGTCGAATACAAATCCAGGATCGGACGTTCGCCCGGGTAGTGCTGGATACGGGCCACGAGTTCGGGGGTGAACTGCTGTGCGAATTCAACGACTTTCGCGAATGTTTCCTTCGAGTCGATGCGGATTTTTTCGGCACGTGCAGCCGACAGATCGCGCAAGGTACGGAAGACCAGCGGCAGGTCCTCGTAGATGAGTGACGGGGCCTGCGCCGAATCGAGGCGCTCGGAAATCGATGTCCAAAGGCGTTTGAGAAATCGCATATCCGCGCGCAGTTCAGTCTCGCTGGCGCCCTCGGCCGCCGTCCGGGCGATGTAGCCGGCAGCGACCAGCGAGGGCTGTTCGTCAGCCGGTTCCTCCGTGGCGTCGACATTCTCGTCTTCGCGCGTCTCCAGTCCCGGTTCGATTTGCGCCAGCAAGTCACGCAGACGCTGGCGTTCCTCCTCGTTTTCGATCCGTTGCGAGATGCCGATCGTGCGCGAGTGCGGCATGAGCACGAGGTAACGTGACGGGATGCTCAGGAACGTTGTCAGCCGGGCGCCCTTGGAACCGAGCGGGTCTTTCGTAACCTGCACGAGCAAATGCTGCCCTTCACGCACGAGCTGTTCGATCGAAGGTTCGGTCGTTGCCCCGGGCTCGGGCCGCGCGATGTCCGAGACGTGCAAAAACCCCGTTCGTTCGAGCCCTATATCGAGAAACGCCGCGCCCATGCCCGGCAGGACCCGGCTGATCTTGCCGAGGTAGATGTTGCCGACCAGTCCACGGTTGCGGCTGCGTTCGACCACGACCTCCTGCAGCACGCCGTTTTCGATCGTAGCGACCCGGGTTTCCTGCGGCGTGACGTTAACGAGGATTTCTTCGGCCATGATGTAGTGGGTTTTCTCTCCGGGCGAGTTAGCGGGAAGCGTCATAAATCCCTAAAAAACAAGTCATTATATCGATTTCCACGGGCATTCTGCCAGCCGCGCTCGCACCGTCGCGGAGCGCGCGCGGGATCCCGGCGCACCATATTGGTTCGGTCCGGTTTCGAGCCTTCCAACCGCATCGATAGTGCGTATAATGCGCGACGCTTAATATCCCATGCTATTTTCAAACCTCAATTCCGTTCTCACCGTCGTTCTCGCAACCGGCGACGGGAAAGCGTTAATGCCGCTGACGGAGCGCCGCACCGTCGCTGCGATCCCGTTCGCCGGCGGCTACCGTGTGATCGATTTCGCGCTGTCGAATTGCCTCCACTCGGGATTACGCCGGGTGATGGTGTTCTCGCAGTTCAACGCGTTGTCGCTGCACAATCATATCCGTGACGGGTGGTCGATATTCAACGCCGATCTCGGCGAATTCGTCATGCCGGTGACGCCGCCGATCGTCGACAGAATCACCACTTATGGCGGTTACGCCGACGCGCTGGTGCAAAACACCTACCTGCTCGAACGCACGCCGGCCGAGCATGTGATCGTCGTGTCCGGTGAGCAGATATACCGAATGGACTACGCCGCCATCCTCGCGTTCCATTTGAAGCACGAGAGCACGGTGACGGTCGGCACGGTCGAGCGCGCGAAAATGAACGGTGCGCAGCTGTCGGCGTCACTGAAGCTGCGCGGCAACAAGATCGTTGCCATCGAACCGTTTGACGAAGCGGCCGACGCCTCGGGCGGCCACGGGCCGATGGAAGTCTTCATTTTCAGGAAATCCGCGCTCATGTCGATGCTCGAGAGCGCGCAGAAGGCCGGGGTGAACGGCGGTACGATCATCGACATGATCCAGACTCATCTCGGTGAGGCGGAACGCATCAACGCCTATCGTTTCGGTGGCGCCGATGGCCGCGTGTCGCAGGACAAATACTGGCGTATGCTCGCCAGCGTAGACGATTACTACGATGCGAACATGGATCTGCTGAAGTTCGAACCGCCGCTCGACATCTACCAGATCGACTGGCCGATCCGCACACACCAGATGCAGCGCCCGCCGGCCCGCACGGTAGCGGGACGCTCGTGCAACGAGGGCATCTGCGTTAACTCCATCGTCGCCGGCGGCACCGTCATCGCGGGCGGCGGCGTCAGCCGCAGCGTGCTCGGCAACCGCGTCTACATCGACGACGGCGCCACGGTCGAAGATGCCATCCTGAGTTCCGGGGTCCATGTTGGTGAGGGCGCGCAGCTGCAGCGGTGCATTGTCGACCGCGGTGTCATAATCCCGCCCAACGAGCAGATCGGCTCCGATCTGAAAGCCGACGCGGAACGTTTTACCGTCACCCCGAACGGGGTTGTCGTCATCCCCTCGGACGCGAATTTCAACTGAGCGGTCCGGCAACTGGTCTGATCGGAGACGTATCATGACCCTTGAAACCGACCTTGCCGAAATCCTCCCGGCGCAATCGCTGCTGCTGACAGACGAAGCCAAGCGACCTTACGAATGCGACGGCCTGTCCGCCTACCAGCAGCTGCCGCGCGTCGTCGTACTCCCGGAAACGCGCGCTCAGGTCGAGGCAGTCGTGAAAACCTGCGCCGCGCATGCCGTGCCCGTGATCGCCCGCGGCGCCGGTACCGGCCTGTCCGGCGGCGCGTTGCCGCTGGCGGAAGCGTGTCTGTTGTCGCTCGCGAAATTCAACCGCATCGTCTCCATCGATCCGGATAACTGCACGGCCGTGGTCGAACCGGGGGTACGCAACGCCGCCATTTCCGCCGCAGCCGCGCCGCATGGCCTGTATTACGCACCGGATCCTTCATCCCAGATCGCCTGTTCGATCGGTGGTAATGTCGCGGAAAACTCCGGCGGTGTTCACAGTCTGAAATACGGCCTCACCGTCAATAATGTGCTCGCGGTTGAAATTCTGACGGCGGAAGGCGAATGGCTACGCCTCGGCGAAGGGGCGCTCGACAACCCCGGCTACGATTTGCTCGCGGTAGTGAACGGGTCGGAAGGCCTGCTCGGCGTGATCATGCAGATCACCGTGCGACTGCTGCCCTTGCCGCCCACCGCGCGTGTCCTGCTCGGCGCGTTTGCCACTGTCGGCGATGCTGCCGATGCCGTTGCCGGTGTCATTGCCGCCGGTATCATCCCCGCGGGTCTCGAAATGATGGACCACCTCGCGATCGCCGTGGCCGAGGACTTTTGCCATGCCGGTTATCCGCGCGATGCGGCTGCGATACTGTTGTGTGAACTCGACGGTACGACGCGCGAGGTCGACGCGAAAATCGAGTCCGTAACGGAGATTTTTTACCGCCATCAGGCCACCGAGGTTCGCGCCTCGCAGAGCGAAGCGGAACGGCAGCGGTTCTGGATCGGGCGCAAGTCCGCGTTCCCGGCAATGGGTCGGGTGGCGCCGGATTATTATTGCATCGACGGCACGATCCCGCGCCGGCACCTCGGCGATGTGCTCGCGCGTATCGCGGAATTGTCCGCCGAATACGGTTTGCCTGTCGCGAACGTGTTTCACGCCGGAGACGGCAACCTGCATCCTCTCATTGCCTACGACGCGAACGACGACGGGCAACTCGAGGCAGCGGAGAAGATCGGCGCGAAAATTCTCGAAACCTGCGTCGAAGTCGGGGGCACGGTGACCGGCGAACACGGGGTCGGGGTCGAGAAACTCGACCAGATGTGTGTGCAGTTTGCCGGCGGTGAACTCGGGTTGTTCCACGCGCTCAAGGCGGCGTTCGATCCAACGGGCTTACTGAACCCGGGCAAGGCCGTACCCACGCTGCATCGCTGCGCGGAGCTCGGGGCGATGCACGTGCACGCGGGCCGCCTGCGATTTCCCGACCTCGAACGGTTCTGACGCCGTTCCGCCACCGTTCGCGCGCGCCGGCGCTGGCCAGGGTGTCATATTTCCCTGCCCGGTTTTCAACCCGGCGTCCCCGCGCCGTCGCAGCGAGAGCATCCGCCACGGAGCGGTGGGGTAATGAATCCAATCCGAAACCCGGCTGGTGCCGGGTTTCGCACACGTGTCGGGATTAGCCCGCGTCGGTACCGCCGACCGTGATGCCGTCGATGCGCAATGTCGGCTGACCCACTCCAACCGGAACCGACTGTCCGTTCTTGCCGCAGGTACCAATGCCGTTGTCGAGTCCGAGGTCGTTACCGATCATGCTGACCCGCGTCAGCACGTCCGGGCCGTCACCGACGAGCGTTGCGCCTTTCACCGGGGAGGTAATGCGTCCGTTCTCGATCAAATACGCTTCGCTCGCGCTGAACACGAACTTGCCGTTCGTAATGTCGACCTGCCCGCCACCGAAACTGACGGCGTACAGACCCTTGTCCACGCTCGCGATGATTTCCGCCGGATCGGCTTCGCCCGGCAGCATGTACGTGTTCGTCATACGCGGCATCGGCCGATGGGAGTAAGACTGGCGCCGACCGTTGCCGGTGGATGCCACGTTCATGAGGGCGGCGTTGTGTTTGTCCTGCAGGTAGCCGCGCAGTACGCCGTTCTCGATCAGGACCGTGTTCTGGCCGGTCACACCCTCGTCGTCGACGGACAATGAGCCGCGCCGTTGCGCGAGCGTCGCGTCGTCGACGACGGTACAACCGCTCGTGGCGACCCGTTCACCCACGCGGCCGGAAAACGCGGACGTACCCTTGCGGTTGAAATCACCCTCGAGGCCGTGACCAATCGCTTCGTGCAGCAGAATCCCCGGCCACCCGGGCGCGAGCACAACAACCATTTCGCCGGCCGGCGCATTCTCCGCGTCGAGGTTGACGAGCGCCTGGCGCAGCGCTTCGTCGGCGATCGCCTCGGCGCTGCCGGCAGTGAGGAAACACTCGTACCCGGTGCGGCCGCCGCCGCCATAGCTCGCCGACTCGCGCCGTCCGTCCTGTTCGACGATGACGTTCACGTTGAGCCGTACGAGCGGCCGCTGGTCGCCGGCCAGTGTGCCGTCCGAGGCCGCGATCAGCACCTCGGAGTAGCGCCCGGTCAGGCTCACCATTACCTCGCGCACCCGCGGATCGGCGGCCCGCAGGCGTTCGTCGAGCGATTTCAACAGCGCGAGTTTCGCCTCCGTCGGGATGCTCGCGAGCGGGTCCGTCGGCGCGTACAACGCCGGCGTATTCGATGCCGGGATGACGCGCACGTGCCGATCCTGGCCCTGGCGGCCGATTGCGCGCACCGCCTGGGTGGCCTGTTCGAGCGCGGGAATCGCGAGTTCGTCGCAGTACGCGAACCCGGTTTTTTCGCCGCTGACGGCGCGTACACCAACGCCCTGGTCGATCGCATGGGCGCCGTCCTTCACGAGTCCGTCTTCGAGGCTCCATGACTCGCTGCGGGTGTGTTCGAAATAGAGGTCCGCAAGGTCGACCGCCCGGCCCGAGAGTTGGCCGAGGAGGTGTTCGATGTCGCGAAGTTCAATGCCGCCGGGATCGAGGAGCATCTGGCGCGCGTTATCGAGGGTCGTGTCGCTCATAAAATTTCACCTGGCATGCCGGTCGGGCGCTAATCTGACCGTTGGAACGTGCTATATTTGTGCGTTGCACCTTGGACCGCCGGCGCTTGCGAGCACCGGGGTTCGGGACCGTTTCCTTCAGACTATGTAGTGTAATCATTTTGATTAAAGAGTTCCCGCGTATCGAGCGGTTACCGCCGTACGTATTCAATCAGGTCAACGAGCTGAAACTCGACGCGCGGCGCCGCGGCGAGGACATCGTCGATTTTGGCATGGGTAATCCCGATCAGCCGACGCCGAAACATATCGTCGACAAGTTGATCGAAGTCGCACAGCGCGGCGATACGCATCGCTACTCCGTGTCGCGCGGCATTCCGCGCCTGCGACGCGCGATTTCGCGCTGGTACGGCAATCGATACAACGTTGACATCGATCCCGAAACCGAAGCGATCGTCACGATCGGATCGAAAGAAGGCCTCGCGCACCTCGCGCTCGCGACGATTGATCGCGGCGACGGGGTCCTCGTGCCGAATCCCGCCTATCCGATCCATCCGTACGGTTTCGTTATTGCGGGCGCGGATATCCGCCACGTACCGATCGGGCCGGATATCGATTTTTTCGCGGAGCTTGACGCCGCCATCCGCAACTCGTGGCCGAAACCGAAAATGCTGTTGCTCAATTTCCCGAGCAACCCGACCGCGCAATGTGTCGAACTCGACTTTTTCGAACGCGTAATCGAGGTCGCACGCGAGCACGATATCTACGTGGTTCATGACATTGCCTATGCCGATCTCGTGTTCGACGGTTACAGGGCACCCTCGATCATGGAGGTGCCCGGCGCGAAAGAGGTGGCGGTGGAGTTTTTTTCGCTGTCGAAAAGTTACAACATGCCCGGCTGGCGGGTCGGGTTCATGGTCGGCAACGCGGATCTCGTCAAAGCGCTCGGGCGCCTGAAGTCGTACATGGATTACGGCACGTTCACGCCGATTCAGGTTGCCGCAATCGCCGCGCTCGAAGGGCCCCAGGAATGTGTTCAGGAAATCCGCCAGCTGTACCAGGATCGCCGCGACGTGCTGTGCGACGGGCTCAACGCAGCGGGTTGGGAAGTGGAGCGCCCGCGCGCGACGATGTTCGTATGGGCGCGCCTGCCGGAGAGATTCCGCGAGCTGAAATCGCTCGAATTCACGAAGCTGTTGCTGCGTGAAGCAAAAGTTGCGGTGTCGCCGGGGATCGGGTTTGGCGAGTATGGCGATGATTTCGTTCGCTTCGCGCTGATCGAAAATCAGCACCGTACGCGCCAGGCGGTACGAGGAATCAAGGAGATGTTGCGTGACGGTGGACTCGATATCCATTCAACCGGCGACTGAGCGGCCGGCGGTGTCCACGTTACCCGCGGTCAGGATCGGCTTACTCGGGCTCGGCACGGTTGGTGGCGGCACGGTAACCGTACTGAGGCGTAATGCGGACGTCATAACCCGACGCGCAGGCCGGTCGATTGAGGTCGTCGCCGCCAGCGCGCGTGACATCAACAAGGCGCGGCCGTTCGACGTTGCCGGCATTGATTTGTACGCGGACCCGATGGACGTCGTCATGCGTGACGATATCGATGTCATCGTTGAATTGATCGGTGGCACGGACCCGACGAAAGCGCTCGTGATCGCGGCGCTGGAACGCGGCAAGCATGTCGTCACCGCAAACAAGGCGTTGATCGCCCTGCACGGCAACGAGGTATTTGAAACCGCGCACGGCGCGGGAACGATGGTGGCGTTCGAAGCCGCGGTTGCCGGCAGCATTCCGGTCATCAAGGCCGTGCGCGAGGCCTTGTCGGGCAACCGGGTGGAGTGGATCGCCGGCATCATCAACGGCACCTGCAATTACATTCTTACCGCGATGGCCGACGAAGGTCGCGAATTCGCTGAAGTGCTCGCCGAAGCCCAGGCGCTCGGTTATGCCGAGGCGGATCCCTCGTTCGATATCGACGGGGTTGATGCCGCGCACAAACTGACGATACTCGCGGCGATCGCGTTCGGTATCCCGCTGCAGTTTGAACACGTTTACGTCGAAGGGATTCGCCATGTATCGCGCATGGATGTCGAATACGCGCGCCGACTCGGCTACCGGATCAAGCACATCGGACTCGCCCGCCAACGCCCCGATGGTATCGAGTTGCGGGTACACCCGACCCTGCTGCCGAACCGCCAGATGCTCGCGAACGTAAACGGTGTCATGAACGCCGTCATGATCAATGCCGATGCCGCCGGACCCACGCTGTACTACGGCGCCGGCGCCGGGGCCGAACCAACCGCTTCATCGGTCGTTGCCGACATTGTCGATGTCGTGCGCGCGCTGACCGGGGATCCGGAAAACCGCGTGCCGCACCTTGCGTTCCAGCCGAATGCACTGGCGAGCGCGCCGATCCTCGATATGGCTGAGGTTGCAACGTCGTACTATCTACGACTCGGTGTCGCTGATGAGCCCGGAGTACTCGCCCATGTCACGCGCATACTCGGCGACCACGGCATCAGCATCGAGGCGATCCTGCAACAGGAACCGGACGACGGCGCACGCTCCGTCCCGGTGATCATCCTCACGCATCTCGTCGTCGAACGCGCTATGAATGACGCTATCACGGAAATCGAAGCGCTGGCACAGGTCGACGAACCCGTCGTGCGCATACGCATGGAACCACTGGCATGAGCAAAGGCAACCGCTATACGGGCATCATCGAACGTTACCGCGATCGGCTTCCGGTCGCCGACGATACCCGTATCGTCAGTCTCGTCGAGGGTGATACCGCCCTGATCCGGCTCGAGAACATCGAGCGGAAGATCGGTCGCGGCATCGAGTTGTACGGCAAGTTCGAAGGTCAGAACCCGACCGGCTCGTTCAAGGATCGGGGCATGACGATGGCCGTGACCCAGGCGGTGGCGGAGGGCAGTGAAGCGATCATCTGTGCCTCGACCGGCAACACGTCCGCATCGGCTGCCGCTTACGCTGCGCGCGCCGGGATCCGCGCATTCGTACTGATTCCGGAAGGCAAGATCGCGCTCGGCAAGCTCGCCCAGGCGATGATTGAAGGCGCTGTGGTCATCCAGATCAAAGGGAATTTTGACGACGGCATGCGTATCGTCAAGGAAATGGCTTCGGCCGCTCCGGTTACGATCGTGAACTCGATCAATCCGTACCGTTTGCAGGGTCAGAAAACCGCGGCATTCGAGATCGTAGACGCGCTCGGACGTGCGCCTGACGTCCACGGGATCCCGGTGGGTAACGCGGGTAATATCAGTGCGTACTGGGTGGGCTTCAGTGAATACGCGAACGTATCCCCGGCGACAGCCGCCTGCGCATTCTGCGAGGATACGTGCCGCTACGAGCGCCCTGCCGTGTGCTCGCAACGGCCGCGCATGTTCGGTTACCAGGCCGCCGGAGCCGCGCCGTTCGTGCTCGGCAAAATGGTCGACGACCCGGAAACGGTCGCGACCGCGATCCGGATCGGGCGCCCGCAATCGTGGGATCTCGCCTGGGCCGCGGTGAATGAATCGGGCGGTGCCGTGGCGAGCCTCACGGATGAAGAGATCCTCAGCACGCAGCGATTACTCGCCGAAACCGAGGGCGTTTTCTGCGAACCCGCATCGGCGATTTCCGTTGGCGGAATTTTGCGCGACATCGAAAACGGGACGATCGCGGAAGGTTCGGTCGTGACGTGCACGCTGACGGGGCACGGCCTCAAGGACCCCGACACCGCGATCCGCCAGAGCGCCGGCGGGGTGATCGAAATTCCGGCGGAATCCGACGCGGTCAAGCGCGCGATCCTCGACAACCTCTGAGCGCCCGGGTGTACACGCGAAGTTCCGCGAGCTCCTGCATGACCTGCGTGTAGTCCGGTGTCCGGCCTCACCGTGTACATTCCGGCCCTGTTCAGTGAACTCGTCGGGGCCGCCGGTGAGGGCTCGCAAGACTGGGCGGCCACCCGCCGCCTGCTGGCACGGGCCACGGTAACGCCGAATCCGGTCGAGTCTTTCGAACACGCGCTGTTCGCCGCGTTCGTCGGTCTGAGCGGCGAGGTGCCCGCATCCATTCCGGCGGCCGCGTTGACCGCGCCATTCGATGACGTCGCGGAACCTTCGCGTGCCATTATGCGTGCCGATCCGGTTTACCTGCGCGCGGATCCGAACCAGATCCTGTTATTCAACAACGACGAGATCATGCCCTCGGCCGAGGAAGCCGACGCACTGCTGCGGGCGTTGAACGCCGGATTCACCGACATCCGGTTTTTCCGCGGTCGCGATCCGGCGCGCTGGTACACGGATCTGAACGCGCAGGCACGCACGAGTTCGCCGTTCGCGGCGAGCGGACGATCGATCAGCGGATTTTTACCCGACGGCGATGCCGCGCGGGCACTGCGGCAGTGCATGAACGATGCCCAGATGTTGTTGCACGAACACCCGGTCAATACGGCGCGCGAACAGCGCGGCCTGCCGCCCATCAATTCCGTCTGGTTGTGGGGCGCCGGGATGCGACCCGAACGGCTCGCCGGACCGGCGTTCGTCTGCGGCAACGACGCCTTGTCCGCGGCGCTCGCGAGGCATGCCGGCTGTAACTGGCGAGCGCACGCAAGCGCGAGCGATGCCATCACCGCATGCGCCTCGGGCGCCGCCGGGCTGGCGGTCATCGGCGCACCGACCGGGGCGGCCGACCGGGGCGCCGATACGGGTTCGGTCGGTGCGTTCGAGCGGCAGTGGTCCGTGCCTTTACTGAACGCGCTGAACCGGGGTACGTTGCGCCGCCTGACGATCATCACTGACCGCGATGTCTACGCTACGACCCCGGTCGACCGGTTCAAATTCTGGCGCCGCACGCGCGCCCCGGAGCACCTGCATCGATGAGAGAACTCGCGATAGTCCGGCGCGCGGTACCGGCCGACTGCGGGCTGTCGGATGCAATGCATCCGGTGTTGCGACGGGTCTTCGCCGCCCGTGGCGTGCGTCATGATGCGGACCTCGATACGACGCTGGAAGGCCTGCATCGTACGGAGTCGCTCGGCGGGATCGAAGCCGCCGTCACGCTGCTCGAAGCGGCGGTCAGGGAAGATCACGCGATCCTCATCGTCGCGGATTTCGACGCCGATGGCGCGACGAGCTGCGCCGTGGCAATGCGTGCGCTGGCGGCGATGGGTGCGACGCGTGTTTCCTACATCGTCCCGAACCGGTTCGAATACGGTTATGGCCTGACGCCGCCGATCGTCGAACTCGCCGCGGCGCGCGAGCCACGTCTGCTGATCACCGTCGACAACGGCATTTCCAGCATCGAAGGCGTTGCGTGCGCGCGCGCCGCGGGCATTGATGTACTCATAACCGATCATCACCTTCCCGGGGATCGCATGCCGGACGCGAATGCGATCGTGAATCCGAACGTACCCGGTGATCGGTTTCCGAGCAAAGCACTTGCCGGGGTCGGCGTGATCTTCTACGTCATGCTCGGCTTACGGCGGCGGCTGCTCGATACCGGCTGGTTTGAACGTCGCGGGATCGCGCAGCCGAATCTCGCGCAACTGCTCGATCTCGTCGCGCTCGGGACGGTGGCCGATGTCGTGCCGCTCGATCAGAACAACCGGCGGCTCGTGCAGCAGGGGCTGAAACGGATCCGGGCCGGCAGGTCGCAACCGGGAATCGCCGCGCTGCTGGCGATCGCCGGTCGCGATCCGCAGCGCGTTACCGCGACCGATCTCGGTTTCGCCGTCGGTCCAAGACTGAATGCGGCCGGGCGGCTCGCCGATATGTCGCTCGGGATCGAGTGTCTGCTCAACGATGAGCCTGCACAGTGTGAGCGCGCCGCCGTGAAGCTCGACGAGTTGAACCGGCAGCGTCGCGAAATCGAAGGTGACATGAAACACCAGGCACTGGCGCTCGTCGAGTCGATGACGTTCAACGACGAAGCCTTGCCGGCGGGACTGTGCCTGCACGACGAAACCTGGCACCAGGGCGTGGTCGGGATCGTAGCTTCGCGGATCAAGGAACGCTTCCACCGTCCCGTAATCGCATTCGCGCCCACCGACGACGGTGAACTGAAAGGCTCCGGACGGTCGGTCGCCGGCGTGCACATGCGCGACGCGCTTGACGCGATCGCGGCGCGCCATCCCGGCCTCGTGTCGAAATTCGGCGGTCATGCGATGGCGGCCGGACTGACGCTCGAACCCGCTTCGATCGATATATTCGCGGCTGCATTCGATGCCGAGGTGCGGCGTCAGCTCGGCGACGACGGCCTGAAACCGGAAATCGCGACGGACGGTGAACTCCTCGGGGACGATTTCTCACTCGAACTTGCCGAGCTGCTGGCGGCGGCGGCGCCGTGGGGACAGCAGTTCCCGGAGCCCTTGTTCGACGGTATTTTCGAGATTTGCGACAAGCGGGTGGTCGGCGAAACGCACATTCGCCTGCGCCTGCGCCCGCGCGCGACGAAGCGCGAGTTTCCGGCGATTGCGTTCGGTGCGATCGACGAAGCCTGGGTCGGCGAGGACGGTCCGATCCATGCCGCGTATCGACTCGCGGTGAATGATTTTCGCGGGACGCGCTCCCTGCAGTTGATCATCGAACATGCGATTCCCGCCGCCGGCCACCCCGGTTAGGGGCGTGGCATGCTGAATTCCTGCGTCCGGCCCGATTGGCGCACTGCAGCGACTGGTCAGCAACCCCGCAAGATCGCTACAATCCGCGCTCGGCAAAATTTCTCAATGGATCAGTCATGGAACTCAACCCGCTGTTAAATCGCATCAAAGATCTGCAGGACCGCGCGCAGTTGCTCAGGGGGTATCTTTGACTTCGATCGCAAATCGGAACGACTCGTAGAAGTCAATCGCGAACTCGAGAACCCGCGTGTCTGGGACGAGCCGGAGCGCGCTCAACAACTCGGCCGCGAACGCGTCGAACTCGAACGCATCGTCTCGACCCTGAGCGACCTGTCCGGCGGCCTCGACGACGCCGCCGAACTGCTTGAGCTCGCCGAAGCCGAGGACGATGAAGAAACCGTGGCAGCGGTGACCGCCGATCTCGATGCGGCGGAAGCGCGCCTCGCCCCGCTCGAATTCCAACGCATGTTCTCGAATCCAATGGATCCCGCGAATGCCTTCGTCGACATCCAGGCCGGATCCGGCGGCACGGAAGCGCAGGACTGGGCGGAAATGCTGCTGCGCATGTATCTGCGCTGGGGCGAGAATCACGGCTTCAATACGGAGCTGATCGAGGCCTCGCCGGGTGAAGTGGCCGGGATCAAGAGTGCGACGATCAAGTTCGAGGGCGAATATTGCTTCGGCTGGCTGCGCACGGAAACCGGCGTCCACCGGCTCGTCCGCAAATCCCCGTTCGACTCCGGTAACCGGCGGCACACCTCGTTCGCGTCCGTGTTTGTGTCGCCGGAAGTGGACGACGACATCGAGGTGGAAATCAACCCGGCCGATTTGCGTATCGACACGTACCGCGCGAGCGGCGCCGGGGGCCAGCATGTCAACAAAACCGATTCCGCGGTCCGGATCACGCACAATCCCAGCGGGATTGTCGTGCAGTGCCAGAACGAACGCTCGCAGCACAAAAACAAGGATCAGGCGATGAAGCTGCTGCGGGGCAAACTCTACGAACAGGAAATGCTGAAGCGCACCCAGGAGCAGCAGGTCCTCGAGGACTCGAAAGCCGACATCGGCTGGGGCAGTCAGATCCGCTCCTATGTCCTCGACCAGTCGCGGATCAAGGATCTGCGCACGGGGGTGGAGACCGGCAACACCCAGGCCGTGCTCGATGGTGATATCGACGAATTTATTGAGGCCAGCCTGAAGCAGGGCCTGTAGAATAGGTCGCCGGCCAGCCTGACGAGACGCACATCCAATATGACGAATTCGAGCGACGGCGCAACGCCGTCCCATCTCATCGCGCAACGCCGGGCCAAGCTCGATTCGCTGAAAGAAGCGGGCGGCGCCTATCCGAATGATTTCCGCCGTGATGCGCTCGCCGGCGATCTGCACAAGCAGTTCGAATCGGCAAGCGCCGAGGAACTCGCGGAAATGAACCTGCGCGTCGACGTTGCCGGCCGCATGATGACCCAGCGCGTGCAGGGCAAGACCTCGTTCGCGCATATCAAGGACATGACGGGTCAAATCCAGCTGTTCGTGAAGCGCGATTCGCTGCCGGAAGGCGTCTACAACGATTTCAAGAAATGGGATCTCGGCGACATCGTCGGTGCCTCGGGCATTATGTTCCGCACTCAGCGTGGCGAATTATCCGTCATGGTTGATTCGATCCGCCTCATCACGAAATCGCTGCGGCCGTTACCGGAAAAATTCCACGGTCTCACCGATACGGAAGCGCGCTACCGGCAGCGCTATCTCGATCTCATCATGAACGACGAGAGTCGCCGGGTATTCGAGGTTCGTTCGGAAATCATCGCGAGCATTCGCGAGTTTCTGCACGAGCGCAGGTTTCTCGAAGTCGAGACACCGATGATGCAGGCAATCCCGGGCGGCGCAACCGCACGGCCATTCATTACGCATCACAATTCTCTCGACATGCAGCTGTACCTGCGCGTTGCCCCGGAGTTGTATCTGAAGCGGCTCGTCGTCGGCGGTATGGAGAAAGTGTTCGAGATTAACCGTAATTTTCGCAACGAGGGACTGTCGACCCGGCACAATCCCGAATTCACGATGCTCGAATTCTACGAAGCTTATGCCGACTACAAGGACCTGATGAGACTGACCGAGGATCTGATCGGGCATCTCGTGCGGCAGGTGGGCGGCACGACGACGATAAACTACCAGGGTGAGCAGCTCGATTTTACGGCCCCGTTCAAACGCCTTACGCTGAAACAATCGATCGTCGAATTCAATCCGGAAATTTCGCTCGCGGAACTCGATGACCCGGATGCGGCGCGCGCGGTGGCGGCGCGCTACGATATCCCGCTGCGCGACGACTATGGTCTCGGTAAGGTACAAACTGAAATATTCGAGAAAATCGTCGAAGGTCGTCTGCAACAGCCGACGTTTATCACGGAATACCCGGCTGAGGTGTCTCCGCTCGCGCGCCGCAACGACCATGATCCGTTCGTCACGGATCGATTCGAGTTTTTCGCGGCCGGCCGGGAGATTGCGAACGGGTTCTCGGAACTGAATGACCCGGACGACCAGGCCGCGCGTTTTCGCGCCCAGGTGGACGCACTGGCGGGCGGCGACAACGAGGCGATGCATTTCGATGCCGATTACATCGAGGCGCTGGAACACGGCATGCCGCCGACTGCCGGCGAGGGGATTGGTATCGATCGCCTCGTGATGTTACTGACGGATTCGGCCTCGATACGGGATGTTCTGCTGTTTCCGCAGATGCGCCGCCGCGACCCGGCGTGACCCGGGAACGGCAAAAAGCCCGACAATGGATTGAACCTCGCGGCTCGCAGTTGGGTCTACCCCTGTGAAATCGCGATTGCCCACAACTGGGGGAGCCTGCTCCCGGGCACAGCAACGGCACCCGGACGGTCGTTCGAGGGGCCATTTTTACGTCAATAATGGTAAGGAGATTGATTCAATGGCCAAGAAACAACTTAAGCCGGTCGCGGCAGCCCTCGGAACAACGTTTGCGGTAACTCTCGCCGCCTCGCCGCTCGCGAATGCCGCGGAGAACCCGTTTTCCGTAACGACGTTCGAATCCGGCTATATGGTGTCCGGTGAGCACGGCGCGGAAGGCAAGTGCGGTGAAGCGAAGTGTGGCGGTGACAAGCCCGAAGCGGAAGGCAAGTGCGGTGGCGAGAAGAGCGACGCCGAGGGCAAGTGCGGCGGCGAGAAGGCGGAAGGTGAAGGCAAGTGCGGCGGCGAGAAGGCGGAAGGTGAAGGCAAGTGCGGCGGCGACAAGACTGAATCCGAAGGCAAATGCGGTGAAGGCAAGTGCGGCGGCGACAAGTAACAGCCTGAGCCATGTCCAGGCAGTACCCCGTCACCGGTAAAGGGCTCGGCCTCAGGCGATCGTTGCTGCGATCGCTTGAGCCCGGGTCGGCGGGGCCGGTCGATTTCATGGAAGTCGCACCGGAAAACTGGATCGATGTCGGCGGCCGTTTCGGCCGCCGGTTTCGCGAATTTACCGAACGGATGCCGTTCGTGTGCCACGGCCTGTCGCTGAATCTCGGTGGTTCGGCGCCGCTCGACGAACCGTTCATCGTGCGCATCCGCCAGTTTCTCGATGAGCACAGGATCCGTTGTTACAGTGAGCACCTGAGCTACTGCGGCGATCACGGACATCTCTACGATCTGATGCCGATTCCGTTCACGGACGACGCCGTGCATTACGTCGCCAGGCGGATCGCGAGAACCCAGGATTTACTCGAGCGTCGTATCGCGATCGAGAACGTCTCGTATTACTGTGCGCCGGGCGCCGAGATGAGCGAAATCGATTTTATTCTCGCCGTGCTCGACGAGGCGGATTGCGATCTGCTCCTCGACATCAACAACATCTACGTCAACAGCGTTAATCACGGTTACGATCCGGTCGAATTCCTGCACGCATTGCCGGCGGATCGGATCGCCTATGCGCACATCGCCGGACATTACAACGAAGCTGATGACCTCATTGTCGATACGCACGGCGCCGACATCATCGAACCGGTCTGGTCGCTGCTCGATGCGGCATACGGGCATTTTGGCGTGTTCCCGACCCTGCTGGAACGCGATTTCAATCTGCCCACGGTTGCCGGGTTGCACGCGGAGGTTCAACGCATCGGTGATGCGCAGGCGCGCTGTACCGCGGCGTACGATGCGATTGCCAAGCGTCGCCATGGCTGACAGCGAATCCCGGTTTCAGGCGATCCAGCGCGAATTCACCGCGCATCTGCGCAATCCGGCAAAGAATCCACCGCCGCAGGGTATCGAGGATCGCCGCCTCGGCATTTACCGTGAGTTGCTCTACAACAACATCGAAAGTTTCATGTCCGGCAGTTTCCCGGTCGTTCGCAGTCTGTTTTCCGACGACGACTGGCACGCGCTCGTGCGCGGATATTTCGCGAATCACGTCGCGCGGACTCCGCTGTTTCCGAAGCTCGCGCAGGAGTTTCTGCAGTATCTCGCCGAGGAGGAACCGCCGTGTTCCGTGCCGGTGTTTCTGTCCGAACTCGCGCACTACGAATGGCTCGAACTCGAGGTATCGCTCGACAAGCGGGAAATTGACGCGGTCGAAGTTGATCCGGCGGCGAACTGCCTCGATGGTATCCCGCGGTTGAACCCGATCGCCCGCGTGCATGCGTACGCATTCCCGGTCCACCGCATAGGTCCCGAGTACCGGCCTGCTGAACCGCCCGCCGAATCAACCTATCTCGCTGTGTGGCGTCGGCGTAACGATGACGTCGGCTTCATGCAGCTGAATCCGCTCACCGCGAGACTCGTCGAACTCATCCTCGCGGACACGCGGCGGAGCGGGCGCGACCTGCTCGAACAAATCGCGACGGAACTGCAACATCCGCAGCCGGCTGTCGTCGTCGACGGCGGAGCAGCGATTCTCGACGAACTGACTGACCGCGAGCTGGTACTGGGTGCCGTTTAACAGCGGAGAACATGCGCGGTCGGCGGTCCCGGTGAGGTGAGCTCGCCGGTCTAGTTTTATCCGCTCGCGCCGCTAGCAACGCAATCAGCTTCTGTGGGGAGAAGTCGTGGACGTCAGCATAATTTCGAACTTTTTGCTCTCGGCGCTCGAAGTCATGGCGGCGCTGTTTGTTTTCGCGGTCGTTGCGGGTCTTGTTGCGATCGCGATCACCTACGTCATCGATCGTAATCAGACCGCGCACGCGGTGCGGAGAAATTACCCGGTTATCGGTCGGTTTCGCTACGTCTTCGAGCACCTGGGCGAGTTTTTCCGCCAGTATTTTTTCGCCATGGACCGCGAGGAATTGCCGTTCAATCGCACGCAGCGCAGCTGGTGCTACCGGGCCGCGAAGAACGTGGACAACACGGCCGCATTCGGTTCAACACGGGACCTGCGCGTGAACGGCTCGGTGATTTTCGTCAATTGTCCGTACCCGACTCTCGACGAGGACGCGGTGGCGCCGTTCGAGGTTACGCTTGGTGCCGGATGCGCGAAACCCTACTCGACGGCATCCGTGATCAATATCTCTGGCATGAGCTTTGGAGCGATTTCGAAGCCGGCGGTGCTGGCCTTGTCGAATGGTGCGCGCATGGCCGGTTGCTGGATGAATACGGGCGAGGGCGGGCTATCACCCTATCACCTCGAGGGCGGCGCCGATATCGTATTCCAGATCGGTACCGCGAAAAACGGCGTGCGCGATCTCGACGGCAGCCTGAGCGACGACAAACTGCGCGAGGTGGCCGCGCATGAACAGGTCAGGATGTTCGAAATCAAGCTGTCGCAAGGTGCGAAACCCGGCAAGGGAGGCATTCTCCCCGGGGCCAAAGTCACGGAAGAAATCGCCGGGATCCGCAACATTCGCCCCGGCGAGGACGCGATTAGCCCGAACCGTCATCCGGATATCGATAGCAACGAAGACCTGCTCGACATGATCGCCCGTATCCGTGAGGTCACCGGGAAACCCGTTGGCATCAAGTGCGTCATCGGTGCTTACGCGTGGCTCGATACACTGTTTGGCGAAGTCAATCGTCGCGGTGCAGCGAGTGCCCCGGATTTCATTACCGTAGACAGTGCCGACGGGGGCACCGGCGCCGCACCACTGCCATTGATAGACGACATGGGTCTGCCCTTGCGCGAGAGTTTGCCGCTGGTCGTCGATCGACTCGTCAAGCACGGCCTGCGCGGGCGCATCAAGGTAATCGCTTCCGGCAAGCTCGTGACCCCCGCGGACGTCGCCTGGGCACTGTGCGTGGGTGCGGACTTCATCACCACGGCCCGTGGTTTCATGTTTGCGCTTGGCTGCATCCAGGCGCTCCAGTGCAACAAGAACACGTGCCCCACAGGGATCACGACGCACGATGTAAAACTGCAACGCGGCCTCGTGCCCAGCGACAAGGCGCAACGGGTTGCGAATTACTGCCGGAATCTGCATTACGAAGTGGGCATCATCGCGCACTCGTGTGGTGTGCCGGAGCCGCGACAGCTGAAGCGATTCCATGCACGAATCGTCTCGGACAACGGCAAGTCGATTCCGTTGAACGAACTCTACCCGGAGCGCAAACCGCACGTCGCATGACGGCCCGCGCGGGAACAATCAATTGGAGGAAGGTAATGGGCTTTTTGCTGTGGGCACAGGAACGCTTCGACGGGCTCCGCAACCGGGTCGACTTCGTTGCTCCGCTATTGCTGCGTTTGTATCTCGTGCCGGTATTCTTTTTTGCCGCCAGCAACAAGTGGAATCCGTTCGCCGAGAACGGCACGTTGAATCCGGCCGCAGGACTGCAGGATGTGGCGCAATGGTTTGGTAATCCCGACTGGGGACTCGGCTTGCCCGCGCCACTGCTGATGGCGGTACTCGCCTGGGCCGCGGAGTATGTCGGGGCAATCTGCCTTGCGCTCGGCTTCGCCGTGCGCTGGGTGTGCATTCCGCTCATGGTGACGATGGTCATCGCGGCGACGACCGTGCATTGGGAAAACGGCTGGCAGGCGGTGCACGATCCGAAAAGCCCGCACGCCGCCGACGCCGTGCACGAAGCCGTGGAACGCCTGTCGCGGGCGAAATCCCTGCTGCGCGAGCACGGGAATTATGACTGGCTGACCGAGCACGGCAGCTTCGTTGTGTCGAATAACGGGATTGAATGGGCGGCCACTTATTTCCTCATGCTCGTCGCGCTCATGTTTCTTGGCGGTGGTCGCTTTATCAGCATCGATTACTGGATTCGACGCCGCTTCCACAGCTGAGGCGAACGTACCGGAAAACCGCCGGGCCCGGCGCGATACGAACCCGCTAGGATTCCGTGGGTACGACGGGTGCCGGGCGGCCGCTTTGCAGACCCTGGATATAATCGATGCCGAGCCCGACCAGCGCCTGGCGCGTGGCCTGCGTGCCGACACCCTCGGCGACGGTTTCTATGCCGAGCGTCCTGGCGATGCGGCTTGTTGCCAGCACGATTTCGTAATCGACGGAACTGTGCGGCATGTTTGCGATCGTATCGATATTGATTTTCAGGTAATCGATTTGCAAACGCTTCAGGAGCGCAAAGGAACCGAACCCGACGCCGAAATTGTCGAGTGCGATCCGGCATCCGAGGGTTTTCAGTTTCGCGACAACATAACGTGCGCGCTCGATTTCCGCGATCGAGCCGGCTTCGCCGATCCTGAAGCACAATTTCTCACACCCGGCGAGCGTTTGAACCGTGTCGATTGTTAAATCGACGAATCGATCGTCGTTCAGGGAGTGCCCCGATATCGTGACAAATACGGTATCCATGGTGGACAGCACGGTATTGTTCCCGCGCAGCGCTTCGACAGCGGCGCCGATCACCCAGCGATCGATTCGCGACACGAGACCGAGATGATCCTCGCTGACGAGAAATTCCCGCGGTAACAGGAATTCCGCAACCGGGTCGCGCAGGCGCACGAGCAGTTCGCACGCGCGATCGCCCGGATGGGGGCGCAGAGCGAGAATATCCTGGTAGTAGAGATCGAGTTCCCCGTGGTCGACGGCGGTGTGGATTCCATGCAGACGGTCGAGGCTCGCGAGTCTGAAACGTTCCGACTGATCGTCACCGTCGATCACCTGTACCTGGTTGCCACCGGAGGCCTTTGCGCGCAGACATGCCGCCTGCGCGCGGGCGAAACTGCGGCTTGGATCGTCATCCGGTGCAGCGAACGTCGCGACGCCGATGCTTGCGGAAATCGCGGGACGTTCGCCGCACAGTTCAAGCTCGAGCCTCGCGATTGCGAGTCTGAGCGTCTCGGCCAGACGGCGGGCAGCGTCGAGCGGGCAGGCGGTGAGCAAAATACCGAACCGGTCTTCACCGATTCGCGCGAGTGCAGCATCGGCGCGAACGTGCTCGCGTAACAGTTCCGAGACGGCGGTCAGCGCGCGGTTCGCGCCGTCGAGTCCGTACGCCGCGGATAAATAACGAAACTGGTCGAGATCGAGGTAACACATGGCGTGACGGGTTTCGGCGCCCGCCGTGTGATCCGCGAGCACGTCTGCGAGACGGCGTTCGAACTCGCAGCGGCCGAGCACGTTCGTCAGCGTATCGTGCGTCGCATACCAGGCGATTTTTTCACTCAAATGACGTTGCGGCGTCGTATCGCGCAGCAGGCAAATGGCGCCGGCCGCGTTGCCGGCGTCATCGTGCAACGGTGAAATCCGGAATTCTATTTCGTGTTCCGCACCGTCACGACGCCGCAGTTTTGCGCGCCCACCGCGGTTCTCCGCCGCTGCGGCCGGGTGCGGGTTCGCGATCGACGCGCTGAGCCCGGCCTGCGCATCGTTTGTCGTCAGTTGTACAACCCGCTCGAGAGCCTGACCGTTCGCATCCTTGAAGTCGAACCCGGTGAGCGACTCCGCCATTGGGTTCATGTAATCCACGAGCCCGCTTCCCGTTACCGTAATCACGGCGTCGCTGAGCGAGGCGAGTGTTGAGCGTGAACGGTCGCGTTCGCGGCGCAGGCGTTTCAGGGTACGGTTGTGCAACTCGAACAACAGTGCCGCATCGTCCGTGTCCACCCCGCGACCGACGGCCGACGCGACCGCGACATTGCCGAGCGCCTGCAGGACGACGCGGCTGAATCTGCCGTGAACGGCGCCGACGAGCATGAGGAACACGAATATGCTCGCGGCGCAGGCGCCGGCATGCGAAATGCCCGCGTTCGCATTCAGCGCCACGCTGGTTGCCGCGACAAGCGGGATCGCGAACAGCGGATAGGCGCCACGACGAATCGCGAAGACCCCAATCGCGGCAACGGCAACGAGCAGCGCGAGTATCGCGAGGATAATGGCTTTCGCCGCCGGTAGTGCGGGTGCGGCGAGCAGCAGTATAAAGCTCCAGCTCAGCGCAAAGACTAATGCGAGCGCGCGCGTAATCGCCGGCGAATTGTCCGCGCTGCGGTGTAACCCGCGCGACAGGGCCTGATACGCCGCCGCGTTAACGCAGGTGAACACGAGCCACGTGACAAGGATACCGGCGGGCAGGTATCCGTAAGCGATGCCCGCAACGCAGAGCGCCGCGGCGATATTCGTAGCGCCCCATAATGCGCCGCTGCCGCGCGCATACCACGCTTCGATGAACGGAAGCTCGCGCGCCGCACCAAGCGTGTCCGTTGTAGTGCCGTTGCGTGTCGCATCCGGCATCCGGGAGATACTGTTCGTCATTGCTAGGCTGTTCCTTGCCTGGGTCGGCGCCGCGCGCCGCAGCTAATCCATTATTCGTGCGTGCCGCGGTCCCGCGACGCCACGAGGTTCACAACAGGTGTCAGTGCAAATCGTAAGCGTGTTCGCCGGACTTGGCGCGGGTTGCGCTGTGACCCGAATCACAGGCCCCGGCACGGGCGCGTGAATCGCGTCACAAATGACGCACGAGAGTGTTAAACCGCGTTAAATTCCACGCGCCGGCACGGCTTTTTAATGCGAGCGTCGCGCGCCGACTCTCAGGCGCAGTGCGTTCAGCTTGATAAAGCCCTCGGCATCGGCCTGGTTATACGTACCCGCGTCGTCTTCGAACGTGGCGAGTTGACCGGAAAACAGGCTGTCTTCCGCCGACCGGCGTCCGAGTATTGTCACGTTACCCTTGTACAGGGATACGCGCACCTCGCCATTCACATGCCGCTGGGATTCGTCGATCATCGTCTGCAGCATCTCGCGCTCGGGACTCCACCAGTAGCCGTTGTAGATCAGGCTGGCGTAGCGCGGCATCAATTCGTCTTTCAGGTGTGCGACTTCGCGGTCCAGGGTCAGCGATTCGATCGCGCGGTGTGCCTTCAGCATGATCGTGCCACCCGGCGTTTCGTAGCAGCCGCGCGATTTCATGCCGACGTAGCGGTTCTCGACAATATCGAGCCGGCCAACCCCGTTCGCGCCGCCGAGCCGGTTCAGTTCCGCGAGCACCGCGGCCGGACTCATCGGCTTGCCGTCGATTGCGGTGATATCGCCACGTTCGTACGTCACGGTGAGTTCGAGTGGCGTATCCGGCGCCTGTTCAGGCGCCACGCTCCAGCGCCACATCCCGGCTTCGGGCGACGCCCACGGATCTTCGAGGATCCCCCCTTCGTAGGAGATATGCAGCAGGTTCGCGTCCATCGAGTAGGGCGACTTCGTGCCGGTTTGATATTCAATCGGGATCGCGTGTTCAGCCGCGTAATCGAGCAGTTTCTCGCGTGAATTCAAATCCCACTCACGCCACGGCGCGATCACTTTGATATCCGGTTGCAGGGCGTAAGCGCCGAGTTCGAACCGGACCTGGTCGTTGCCTTTGCCCGTGGCCCCGTGCGAAATCGCATCGGCGCCGGTTTCACGCGCGATTTCGATCAGGCGCTTCGCGATCAAGGGGCGCGCGATCGAGGTCCCGAGCAGGTACTCCCCTTCGTAGATCGCGTTCGCGCGGAACATCGGATAGACGAAATCGGCGACGAATTCCTCGGTCAGATCGTCGATGTAGATTTCCTTCACCGCCATTTGCTGCGCTTTCGCGCGCGCCGGTTCGACCTCTTCGCCCTGGCCGATATCGGCTGTGAACGTCACGATTTCGCAATCGTATTTTTCCTGCAGCCATTTGAGAATGACGGATGTATCGAGGCCGCCGGAGTAGGCGAGTACGACTTTCTTGATCGAGTTTGCGGACATTGTTCGGGCACGGCGGTGGTTTGGGAGCGCGCATTGTGCCTGCCTCTCGCGATGTCGTCCAGAAATCTCCGGACCCCGGCGGCGCAGGCCCGGCCCGGTCGCGCGCGCTCAGCGATGGGCGAGGATTGCAGCGAGTTCGCGCATGAACACGGCCGGATTTTCGCTGTGCGGCCAGTGACCGGCGGCCGGAATCGTGACGGCCTTAAGCGCCGGAAACTGCCGCGCCATCGCGTCGCAGTCGGAATCCAGGGCGCGATCGGAGCGTGCGCCACGGAGCAGGGCGGTCGGACGGTCGAACGTCGCGTTCGCGGCAACCGGAATCGCGCCAACGAGCGCCCCGATATGATTGACGAGTGCGCCGAGATTGAACCGCCACGCCGGGCGGTCGCCGCTCAGGATCAGATTCTGCAGGATGAACTGCCGGATCACCGGGTCCGGAATCGATGACGACAACGCCGCATCCGCGTCGGCGCGACGTGATACCGCAGCGAGATCGAGCTTGACCAGGCCGTCGAGGATCGCGCCGTATTCGTTCGGATAGGCTTTCGGTGCGATATCGACAACGATCAGGCGGCCGAGCCGGGTGCCGTTCGACAGCGCATAGGTCATTGCCGCTTTGCCGCCCATGCTGTGACCAATCAGGTCAACATCATCGAGTTCGAGGTGTTCCAGCAGGCCGCCGATATCTGCGGCCATCGCGGCGTAGTCCATGTCAGGTGTGTGTGGTGACTCGCCGTGGTTACGCAGATCGACGGTCACGACACGATAATCCTCGCCCAGTCGTTGCGCGATCCCGCGCCAGTTGCGTTTCGAGCCGAACAGGCCATGCAGAATGACGATCGGACGTCCGCTGCCGAACGTCGTCCACGCGAGTTCCACCGGCGTCGCCATTATTCAGCGACTGGCAGCGTGCCGAGACGGTCCGGCTCGAACGTCGTGGCCGGCCAGATATCGAGCAGTACGATGTCCTGCTCCACGCCGAGCATCGGTTCGAGTTCCGCGAATTCGTGCCGCCCGACCCAGCGGAATGCCGTATGTTCCTCGTTCAGCTCGATGTGGCCGCCAAGCCAGCGGTAGTGAAACAGGTGGATTTCGAAACGACCGCCATAGAACGTGTCGCGTACGGGCCCGAGCGAGCCGAGCGGATCGAGCCGGTGATCCGTGCCGATCTCCTCGTTCATTTCGCGTTCCGCGCACTCGCGCGGCGATTCCCCCGCTTCAATGTGTCCGGCCGGGAAGCCCCACAGCGAGGGAGCGATTCGCTGATCCGGTGCACGGTGCAGCAACAGCAGGCGGTCTGCCGCATCGACCAGCAGGCAGATCGAGAATCTGGCCTGTGCGGCGGGCATGAGTCGGGATCGAGTCGCTGCGAATTCAGTTACAGGAGGATGTTCCGGATATCGCCCAGCACCGCCGCGAGTTCCGAAGTGAACTGCGCGCCGGCGACCCCGTCGATCACGCGATGATCGTAGGACAGCGCGAGTGGCAGCATGAGACGGGGAACGAATTCGCCGTCGCGGTACACCGGTTTCATGCTCGAGGGTGACACGCCGAGGATCGCGACTTCCGGCACATTGATGATCGGGGTGAACATCGTGCCACCAACGCCACCGAGGCTCGATATCGTGAAGCAGCCGCCCTGCATGTCGGCCGGTGCGAGTTTTTTCTCGCGTGCCTTGACCGTCAGCTCGCGCAGTTCACCGGCGAGCTGATACAGGCCTTTCTGATCCGCGTCCCGCAGTACCGGTACGACGAGCCCTTGCTCCGTGTTGACCGCAATCCCGATATGAAAGTACTGCTTGCGAACGATCGACTTGCCGTCGGCCGACAGCGACGCATTGAAATCGGGAAATTTTTTCAATGCGACAACGACGGCCTTGATCATAAACGCGAGCGGCGTGAGCTTCACGCCCTGCGCGGCCGCGTCGTCGCGTTTCGCCTCGCGGAACGCCTCGAGATCCGTGATGTCGGCTTCGTCGAATTGCGTCACATGGGGTGCGAGTACCCAGCTGCGATGCAGATTCTCGCCCGTGAGTCGCCGGATCTTCGTCAATTCCAGCGTTTCGATCGGACCGAACTTCGCGAAATCGACCGTGGGCAGCGGGGTCACGGACAGGCTACCGCCCGCGCCGCCCTGGTTGCCCGCGGCAAGACGTGATTTGACGTGGGCCTTGACGTCGGGTTTCGTGATCCGGCCCTTGCGTCCGCTGCCGGTAACCTGGTTCAGCTCGACCCCGAGTTCACGCGCGAATTTGCGCACACTGGGACTCGCATACGCGGGCGCTGCGTCCGTGCGGGTCGGGAGATCCGCCGGCGCCGGCGTGCGCGGTGGTGCTTGCGCCGCCGGCGCTGCATCCGGTTCGGGTTGCGTGGCCGGTGGCGGGGCAGCGGCGGCGGGCGTCGCCCGCGTTTCGCCACCACCGGTTGCGGGCGCGGCAGCGCTCGCGAGGGTCACGATTTCGTGGCCTTCGGACACGCGGTCGCCGATCGCGACCCGAATGTCTTTCACGGTTCCCGCCACCGGCGCCGGAATATCCATGGTCGCCTTGTCGCTCTCGAGCGTGATCAGCGGGTCGTCGAGTTCGACGCTGTCGCCGGGCGTGACCAGGATATCGATCACTTCGACATCCTCAAAATCGCCGATATCCGGCACCGTGACGGACACCGTCGCGCTGCCCGTCGTGGATTCCGCGGCCGGCTCGGCCGTGGCCGGCTGTGGCTCCGCTTCGGCCGCTCGTTCGGCGGCCGGTGGTTCGGCTGCCGCGGCAGCGGATTGCTGCCGGTCCGCGTCCGGGCTTCCGGTTTCTTCCGGCGCGTCATCCTGCGCGGTCTCGATCACGACGATCACACCGCCTTCGGAAATCTTGTCGCCTACCGCAACCCGGATGTCGGCAATTTTGCCTGCCTCGGGTGCGGGGATATCCATCGTCGCCTTTTCGCTTTCGAGCGTGACGAGCGGGTCTTCGACGGCGACCGTGTCGCCGACCGCGACCAGGATTTCGATGACGTCGACTTCTTCGAAATCGCCAATATCGGGAACGGTTACTTCAAGTTGCTTGGCCATAAGTCGTCCAGTCGATGTGGTCGTCAGACCGTCAGCGGGTTCGGCTTTTCGGGGTCGATGCCGAAATCCTTGAGTGCCTGCGCCACGGTTGCGGCCTCGATTCGGCCTTCGTCGGCGAGAGATTTCAGGGTGGCGAGGCAGATATAGCGCCGATCGACCTCGAAGAACTCGCGCAAACGCGCCCGCGAATCAGACCGGCCGAAACCGTCGGTACCGAGACAGCGGTATGGGTGCGGTACGAACTCCCGGATTTGATCGGCGTAGATTTTCATGTAATCCGTTGCCGCAACGACCGGGCCCCGGTATTCCGCGAGGGTCGATTCGACGTAGCCTCTGCGTGGCGCCTCATCCGGATGCAGGAGGTTCCAGCGTGCACTCGCGAGTCCGTCACGACGCAGTTCGTTAAAGCTCGTAACGCTCCACACGTTCGCGTCAACGCTGTACTGATTCTTCAACAGCTCCGCCGCGGCAATCACTTCGCGCAATATCGCGCCGCTGCCGAGCAGCTGGACAGCGCCGTCCTCGTTACCGTGCAACAGGTACATGCCTTTGACGATGCCATCCTCCACACCTTCCGGCATCGCCGGGTGGGCGTAGTTTTCGTTCATCACGGCGATGTAGTAGAAAACGTTTTCCTGCTCGGTGAACATACGCCGCATGCCATCGTGAATGATGACGGCGAGTTCGTAGGCGAACGTCGGGTCGTAGGCAACGCAGTTCGGTATCGTCGAAGCGAGCAGATGGCTGTGCCCGTCCTGGTGCTGCAGACCTTCGCCGGCCAGGGTCGTACGGCCGGCCGTGCCGCCCATGAGGAAGCCGCGTGCCTGCATGTCGCCGGCGGCCCAGGCAAGATCGCCAATCCGTTGAAACCCGAACATCGAGTAGTAGATGTAAAACGGGATCATCTGCAGGTTGTGGTTGCTGTAGGCCGTCGAAGCCGCGATCCACGAACACATCGCGCCGGCCTCGTTGATCCCTTCCTCGAGGATCTGACCGCCCTTGTCTTCGCGGTAATACATGAACTCGTCGTGATCGACGGGCTCGTACAACTGTCCCACCGAGGAGTAGATCCCGAGCTGCCGGAACATCCCTTCCATGCCAAACGTGCGCGCTTCGTCCGGGACGATCGGGACGACCCGCGGACCGATCGTTTTGTCGCGCGTGAGCGCGGTCAGCAGGCGGACGAACGCCATCGTGGTGGAAATTTCCCGTTCGCCCGTGCCTTCGATCATCTTGTCGAAGATCTCGATGCCCGGGATCGTGAGCGGATCCGCCGCGGTGCGTCGCTGCGGAACGAAGCCGCCCATCGTCTCGTTGCGCTCGCGCAGGTAGGTCATTTCCGGGGAATCTTCCGGCGGCTTGTAGAACGGCGCTTCGGCGATATCTTCGTCGGAGATCGGGATATTGAAGCGATCGCGAAAATGTTTCAGCGACTCTTCACCCATTTTCTTCTGTGAATGCGTGATGTTCTTGCCTTCGCCGGCCTCGCCCATGCCGTATCCCTTGACGGTCTTGCACAGGATCACGGTGGGTTTACCGTTGGCATTCATCGCTTCGGCGTAGGCCGCGTAGACCTTGTGCGGATCGTGACCGCCGCGGTTCAGGCGCCAGATATCGTCGTCGCTGAGTTGCGCGACGAGTTCTTTCAGTTGCGGATACTTGCCGAAGAAATGTTCGCGGACGTACGCGCCGTTGAACGCCTTGTAGTTCTGGTACTCGCCGTCGACCGCTTCTTCCATGCGCTGGCGCAGTAATCCCTGCGTGTCGCGCGCGAGCAGCGGATCCCAGTACGAACCCCAGATAACCTTGATGACGTTCCAGCCGGCGCCACGGAAATCGGATTCGAGTTCCTGGATGACTTTCCCGTTGCCGCGCACCGGACCGTCGAGGCGTTGCAGGTTGCAGTTGATCACGAACACGAGATTGTCGAGATTCTCACGCGAGGCGAGCGCCGCCGCGCCGAACGCTTCCGGTTCGTCCATCTCGCCGTCGCCCATGAACGCCCAAACCTTGCGCGCCTGCGTATCGGCGAGGCCCCGGTTTTCGAGGTAGCGCATGAAACGCGCCTGGTAGATCGCCATGATCGGCCCGAGACCCATGGAAACGGTCGGAAACTGCCAGAAATTCGGCATCAGCCACGGATGTGGATAGGACGTGAGGCCGTTGCCCGCGACATCCTGGCGAAAATTGTTCAACTGGTCTTCCGTGAGCAGGCCGAGCAGGTACGCGCGTGCGTAAATCCCCGGTGCGGAATGGCCCTGAAAGAACACGAGATCACCGCCGTGCGAGTCGCTCGGGGCATGCCAGAAATGGTTGTAGCCCACTTCGTAGAGCGTGGCGGCGGACGCATAGCTCGCGATATGACCGCCGAGTTCCGCATTGCGCCGGTTCGCCTTGACGACCATCGCCATCGCGTTCCAGCGATTGATCGAGCGGATGCGGTGTTCGAGTGCCGGATCGCCGGGCGTGTATTGCTCCTTGTGCGGCGGGATCGTGTTTACGTAGGCCGTGTTCGCCGAGTAAGGCAGGTAGGCACCGGAGCGTCGTGCCTTGTCGATGAGCCGTTCCAGGATGTAGTGGGCCCGCTCGACGCCCTCGATTTCAATCAGTGCGTCGATCGAAGCCAGCCATTCGTCCGTTTCTTGGGGGTCGATATCTTGAATGTCGGCCATCAGGTTTTTCCGGTCCGTTGGGTTTAAGTCGCTTGGTCGCTGCCACTCGATTGTAGATCAATCATGGGTGACCGGTCTCTCTCCGGTCGCGCGACGCGACGCTCGGGTATGACGCTGCGGTGCGGAAGCTGCGCGCACCGTCAATGCTCAGAAAAACATGGCGGCCCCGTTGTCATTAACTTGATGCACCACCATCGCGCATTTTGCCGCGCTAACCCGGTGGCTCCGACACCGGGCACGGACCCTCGCGTTCGCACTTGAGGCCGTTTTCGTACATAAAGCGGATAAATTCCGCGCCGGGCACGAAACGTTCCTCGAGTGTCTGTACATGCGCGCCGCGATCGATCTCCGTCAGATAGCACATCGTCACGTCCGCATTCGTCTGGCAGGCGAAATCCAGCGGGCGGATAAGCTCGGAGTTCGTTTGCAGGCGGTAACCGTCAGGCAGGCGTTGCCACGCCCTGACGAAACGCGTACCGGAGCAATCGCACGACAGGTAACGGTCGGCGAACTCGATGAGTTTACCGACCGTGATCGGCGGCGTGTTCTCGTCGGCCGGCGGGTTGACGAGGCGTGCCGTTAGCAATTCGCGCGGGGTTACCTGGAAAGTGACGGCCTCGGTTGTTATCGGCGTCGCGGTCTCGGGCGCAGAATCGCGCTTGAGCAGCGACTGCGCACTGCCACAGGCCGTGAGCACGGCGACGATGATTATCGTCACCACGCAGCGACTGGCGACGGCAGCTCGTAAGGAGAGATGGCAAGACATGCTTTAGTCGAAGTGTTCCTGTTTGAAGGTGAATTTTTCTCTTTCGAACAGTATTTTCGCGATGATGATATCGAGAATACTGTGTACGCGTTTTTCGAGTTTGCGCTGACGTTTGAAATCCGCCGGCGCGAAAAAGTCGATACGGTTCGCGTCAACGAGTTCGCGGCAAACCTCCACCGCGCTTTCGCTGGTCGGGTTGTGTACCGCGACGGCAAACCCGCCGTAGTTCTTGACCACCGTCATGCACGGGACATCGGTCAGGCCGTCGCCAATATAGAGCATGTGTTCGAACGGAATCGGGCGTTCGTCTTCGGGCATGAACTCGTTGATTGACTCGCCGGATTCCTCGCGGCCCTTGTTGATCCGGAACAGGTACTGCGTTTTGCTCGTGTCGTTGATGACGATCGTCGGAAAACACGCGGCCTCATGGTGGTTGAAGTAATACTGCGACGCGTAGATGCGCTCGAAATGCGGCTTGATGCTGATCCCCTCGAGGATTTCGCTCAGACCCGCGGACACGATGTAGTGACGAACCTGAACGCGTCCGCCGGATTGGGTTTTTACATAGTCGTTGATCCGGTCAAACCACGTCTCGACTCCGGGGTAGTAGACGATGTTCGACGCGAGCTTGCGCAGTGCGTCGCGACTCAGGTGTTTCTTGTTCTCGTCGATTTTTTCCACGAGCAGGCGCATGTACGTGAGGATACTGTCGCCGCCGGTGCGGACGACTTCGCGGTTTACTTCGCTCCAGAACGCTTCGCCGGTGATGCCGAGTTCGGGCAGGACCGTGTATTCCTGCATCGGCTGCGGGGTGAGAGTGCCATCGAAGTCGTAAACCATCGCGAGCGTATTGCGGGTGAATCGGGGTTTTGCCGGCATCTCCTTACTCCGCTGACGCGATGCTGCCGCGACCGCCCAGCGCCGCGAGGTAATGGTCGAGCAGATCCTCGTTGAAACAGGCGAACACGACCCGGCGCACGAATTTCGCGCCGGCGAGCGCGCTCCGACAGCTCGTCACGGCGATGTTCGTTGCGGCCGCGAGCGGATAACCGTACACGCCGCAGCTGATCGCCGGGAACGCGACGGTAGTGAGCTCGAGTTGCTCCGCGAGCGCCAGCGATGCGCGGTAGCAACTTGCGAGCAGCGTCGCTTCGTTTGCGGCGCCACCCTGCCACACCGGTCCAACCGTGTGGATCACGTACCGCGCCGGGAGCCGGTAACCCGGGGTCACTTTTGCCGCGCCGGTTTCGCAGCCGCCGAGCGTGCGGCATTGCGCGAGCAACTGCGGCCCGGCCGCGCGATGAATTGCGCCGTCGACGCCGCCCCCGCCGAGCAGGGAATTGTTCGCCGCGTTCACGATCGCGTCGACGTCGAGCGTCGTGATATCGGCGAGACATGCGCTCAGCTCGTCCACCGGGTTTTCGTCGCGGGTACTCATGGACCGACTCGGGGACGTTCGATTACCGGGCGCCAGCCGCCGGACTCCCGGACAAACGTCATGTTCTCCGCACCGCCTTGCGGCGAGTCCCAGAACACGACGGCCCGATCGCCGTCGATGGATTCACGTGTGTAGCGTGCGTCGCGCGCGGTTTGCGCACGCAGTGCGATGGCCTCGGGCGCGGCGCGTTCGGCCGCGGCCATCAGTGCGATGAAAAAATCGCGTGGCGTCATCCGGTCGAGAACGGTCGCGGTGATCTGTAGCTTCAACTGCATGTTTTGTCGGTAACGCGCATCGCGCCTGATATACGTGAGGACATTTTCGGTGTCCTTCTGCGAGACTTCGGCGAGCTGGTCCCACAATGCGCCGTAATCCCGACTGGCGTAGGCCTGCATTGTTTTCTCCCAACTCGGTTTCGGGCTACGCGCCGGAAACCCGTCGCAACCCGCCAGCAACAGCGCGCAGCCAAGCACGCAGACCAGCAGCAGGCGGCCGGCAATACTCAATCAGCAGCCCCCGCAGCCGCATCCGGTGGGGTCGTTACCTGCCATCTGCCGTCGACACGTTTCAGATGGACGTCGGCGCTCTTCACGCCTTTCACGTTTTTTTGCCGGTACGTCGCTTTCGCAACGGCCCGATTGCCGTCTATCTGTGTTACTTCGACGTCTTCGACCTGTACGTTTTCGTTCAGCTTCCGATTGACTTCCGCACGCTTCCCGGCCATCGACTCGTATTGATCCGGATCCGAAATCTCGCGCAACAGCGCCTCGTTTTTCGCTTCCCGGCCGTAGACGAATACTTCGGCCGTATCCGCCGCCTCGGAGATCGAATCCTCGGCCGCGACGGCCACCCCGGTGCAGGCGAACGCGGCGCCGATAATCAGGCCAATGTGATGAAACTTGCGCATGGGCTTTCTCCTGCCTGTCAGTCCGGCGTTACGTTTCCGGGGTCGTCGCGGTTCGAATTGCTACGGCCCGCCCGGTGGTTCGACCACCGCGGCTCGCGAGTGTTCAGCGCTCGAGCAACGCACGCGCGAGTTTCATCGCATCGTACATCGACTCGAGGATCGTGTCCGCGTGGGTGCGCGCCTCGTCGTCCGGCGGCTTCAAATCCGGGATCATGATCGTATGCATGCCGGCGGCGGCGGCGGACATGACGCCGACTTTCGAGTCCTCGATCGCGATACAGTCGCGCGGATCGACCCCGATCCGGGCCGCGGCGGTCAGGTAGATGTCCGGGGCGGGCTTGCCGTTCGCCACCTGGTCGCCGCCGATCAAGTGTTCGAAGCGGTCGCCGAGGCCGGCGATCGCGAGCGATTCCCGTGCCCGGTCGTGCTGTGTGGACGTCGCTATCGCGTGTGGTACGCGTTCGCGGCCGAGGTGGTCGACGAAATCGTGTACCCCCGGTTTACTCGCGATCCCGTGTTCGTCGACGTATTCAACCCACAGTGCACCGAAACTGTCGCGGAACGCCTCCATCGGGAAGTCGGCCCCGAACGCCGCGCGAATCCCGGCTTCTACCTGAACCCCCGGCAGACCGAGCAACTCGATAAACAGTTCGTCGGAGAATTCGCGTTCGAAACGCAGCGCCGCGAGTTTCGCGACCGCGCGAAAAATCGGCTCCGAATCGATCAACGTACCGTCGAGGTCGAAAATAACGGCACGGTACGTCATACGGTCGTGGCGCCGACCGCGGTGACGAAAGCCCGGACGGCCGCGGCGATTTCCGCGTCGACAGCGGCGTCCGTGCGACCCGCGGATTTCAGGTAGGCAAATGAATGGTCGGCACCGACAAATTTCTGCAACGTTGCGAGCGATCCCAGATCGGCGCACACGGCCTCGATCAAGCCCGGATCGGCGAGCCGGTCGCGGGTGCCCTGGAGAAACAGCATCGGCACTGCTACCGCCGCGAGATGCTCGGCGCGGGCGGTTGAGGCCTTGCCAGCCGGGTGCAGCGGAAAACCGAAAAACACGAGGCCCCGCACGTCGGGCAGCAGGCCTTCGGCGGCAGCGATCGAAGCCATGCGACCGCCCATGGATTTGCCGCCGACGAACAGCGGCCGGCCGCGCGCCTGCGTCGCGGCGACCGCTGCGACCCGCGCGATCGTGGCAACGAGCACGGGCTGGCGATCGGGTGGCTTGCGCCCGCGCTCCATGTAAGGGAACTGGAAACGCAGCGTCGCGATGCCGGCATCGAGGAGCGCCTCCGCCATCCGGTTCATGAACGCGTGCTGCATTCCGGCACCGGCGCCGTGAGCGAACACCATGAGCGCGTCACAGCGTTCCGTATCGGCGAGTACGGACGATACGCGGACGTCGCCGCCACCGGTCTCGATGTCAATCAGCATTCGCGGTCGGCGGCGAGCGCATCGAGCAGGGTCGCCGGATCGTTGTGCCGATGAAGTGCCTTGATATCGCTCAGGTTCGCAAAACCGGCTTCGGCGATCGTCTCGAGCGTGTGCAGGAACGGGGTAAAGAATCCGTCGACATCGAACAGGCCGGCGGGCCCGTTCGTTTGCCGCAGTTGGCGCCACGTGACGACCTCGAGCAATTCGTCGAACGTGCCGAGTCCGCCCGGCATCGCCACGAAAACATCCGCAAGTTCCATCATGCGCGCCTTGCGTTCGAATAAATCGTCGACCACGACTTTCGCGCCGAGCGCGTCGTGAACAATATCGGGATGGTCGAGAAACGCCGGCACGACGCCAATCACGTGCGCGCCGCCGGCGATGGCGGAATCGGCGAGATGTCCCATCATGCCCGTGCGGCCACCGCCGAACACGAGCACGTCGCCGCGCGCCGCCAGTACCCGTCCGAGTTCGCCGGCCGCGGCCGCGAAAACCGGATCGTGGCCGCTGCGGGCACCGCCAAATACGCACACTGTAGTCATGGATGCTCGAGCCTCATTCAGGGTCCTCCGGAGACGTGATCCACACGAGCGAGCCGGAGGTCACCTGCCATGATTCCGTCGCGTCGAGCGCGAGATTGATCAAGCGTCCTGACCCGCATTCGTGCCCGCACTGGAATTCAAGATACAGCAGAGCAACCCGCGCAGCATCATCAATGCCGGGCCGGGAGACCCGCACGATGCCGTTCGCATCGGGAAACGCGGCGCGGAAGTGCGTCCAGTTGATTTCCGGATCATCGTCTTTGAAAAGCTCATCGCGGTGCGCCGGGTCGAGCAGCGTGTACGGCGTCGTGGTCGCGAACCCGGTCTGCAGCGTGTGCCGCGCGCGATTTATGCGGGCCCATTCGTCGATTGCATAGGCGGTCGTGCCAAGCTCTTTCGCGAGGTCCTCGCGCGTCGTGTCCGGTGGCGAGATATTGACGACGAGACCGGTCGTACGTCCGTCGATGACGATACGTTGTACCTCGCCGCCGATCCCGTGGTTCAGGGCAGCGGAAATTATCGCGTACTCGATATCGTACAGGCGCGCGCCGGCGGCGAACGCCCGTGGCCCGCCGAGCGCGCAGGCGATGAGCAGCAATGCGAGCGCCAGGGTGCGGCAGCGGTACGGCAGGGCGGGCAGGCGACGGGACCTCACCGGGGAACGAACGGCATCGTATCGATCGACCGGCACGGTTTCAGTGCAGGCCCATGTCGCGGACGATCGTGGCGGCAATTTCCTCGATCGAGATCGTCGTCGTATCGAGAAACGGGATGTGCTCGGCGTGAAACAGCGCTTCCGCCTGTGACACCTCGGCCCGGCACTGGCTCAGCTGTGAATACACGCCATCGGGGCGGCGCTCGTGCCGGATCCGGGCGAGTTGTTCCGGCACGATGGTCAAGCCGTAGAGTTTCGGTCGGCAGCCGTCGAGGATGTCGGGCAGGCCGCGCTGAGAGAAATCGTCGTCCGTGAGCGGGTAATTCGACGCCGCGAGCGAGTAGTGCATCGCGAGATACAGACACGTCGGTGTTTTGCCGCAGCGGGACACGCCGAGCAGGACGACATCGGATGCATCGATGTCGCGCGTGCTCAGGCCGTCGTCGTGGCTGAGCGTGAAATTCAGCGCACTGAGACGGCGTTCGTAGTCGCCGACGTTGCCGATCCCGTGCATGCGGCCGGCCGTATGAGACGATTCCATGCCGAGCGCATCTTCGAGCGGTTCGATAAACGTACCGAACAGGTCGAATACATAATCGGTGCTCGCGGAAATGATGAATTGCGTCGCCGGGTCCGTCAGCGTACTGAAAACGAGCGGGGGGACGCCGTCGAGCTCCTGCGAACCGCGGATCGTTGCTGCCGCCTTTTCCGCCGCAAGCTGGTTCGTCACGAACGGAATGTTCGCAACTTCGAATTCGGCGCCGGGAAACTGGGTCAGCAAACTGCGACCGAGGGTCTCGACCGTAATTCCGGTGCGGTCGGACACGTAATAAACCTTGCGTTTCATGAGTTCTTTCCGTCTGTTGACGTTCTCGACCTCGTCGGCCGCCGCGCGGTGGCAATACTCGGGTACAATGCGCGCCAATTATCGACCCTGCAGCGTGAGCCGATCTCATGACGGATTATATCGTCCCCCTGGACCAAATCGGTATGGACGACCTGAATCAGGTCGGTGGCAAGAATGCGTCACTCGGCGAGATGATCCGTCATCTCGGCGCGAGTGGCGTGAAAGTACCGGGCGGTTTCGCGACCACGGTCGTCGCGTTCAACGAGTTTCTTGCCCAGGACAAGCTCGAATCGCGGATCTATTCCCGTCTCGCGAAGATTGATGTCGACGATGTCGGTGCGCTGACCGAAGCCGGGCGCGAGATTCGGGCCTGGATCGACGCGACCCCGTTACCCGTCGGCCTCGAGCGTGCCGTCGAGGAAGCCTATCGTCAAATGAGCGACGGTGAGACGGCCGAGTTTTCCGTTGCCGTACGCTCGTCCGCGACGGCCGAAGATCTGCCGACCGCGTCGTTCGCGGGCCAGCAGGAAACGTATCTGAACGTCCGCAGCCTCGACGACGTAAAACGCCGGATCAAGGACGTCTTCGCATCCTTGTACAACGACCGCGCGATTGCCTACCGCGTACATCACGGTTTCGAGCATGAGCAGGTTGCCTTGTCGGCCGGTGTGCAGCGCATGGTTCGCAGCGACATTGGCGCGAGCGGGGTAATGTTCACGCTCGATACGGAATCCGGCTTTCGCGATGTCGTGTTCATCACGGCCAGCTACGGCCTCGGCGAACTTGTCGTGCAGGGTGCCGTGAATCCGGATGAATTCTACGTCTACAAACCTGCCCTCGCGGCCTCGCGCCCGTCCATCCTGCGACGGAATATTGGCAGCAAACACGTTCGTATGGGCTACGCCGCCGATGGTGACGGCGATCACGTGGAGACATGCCCGGTGGACGACGCGGACCGGATGCAGTTCAGCATCACCGACACCGACGTCGAAGAGCTTGGCCGCATCGCGATGGCGATCGAGGCGCATTACGCGCGACCCATGGACATCGAGTGGGCGAAAGACGGTGCGACCGGCACACTCTACGTCGTGCAGGCACGACCGGAGACGGTGCAGAGCCACGACAACCAGGTGATCGAACGCTACGAAATGCTGGAGCAGGGGCCGATCCTCAGTGAAGGGCGCAGCATCGGACAGCGTATCGGCGGTGGCAGTGCCCGCGTGATCAAAAATATCGACCAGATGGATGAACTGCGCGACGGCGACGTGCTCGTGACCGACATGACGGATCCCGACTGGGAGCCGGTGATGAAGCGGGCCGCGGCGATCGTCACGAATCGCGGCGGCCGTACGTGCCACGCGGCGATTATCGCGCGCGAACTCGGCGTGCCGGCGGTCGTCGGCTGTGGTGATGCCACGGTCAAAGTCGAGGATGGCGCAGAGGTTACGGTGTCCTGCGCCGAGGGCGACACGGGGTTTATCTACGCCGGTGCGCTCAAGTTTGAACGCCGTGAAACACACCTCGGCGCGATGCCGGAGATTCCCGTCAAGATCATGATGAATGTCGGTAATCCCGATCGCGCGTTCGCGTTCGCGAACCTGCCGCATCGCGGCGTCGGTCTCGCACGGCTCGAATTCATCATCAACCGGATGATCGGGATCCATCCGCGTGCGCTACTCGAGTTCGATGCGCTGCCACAGGACCTGCAAACCGAGATCGCACCGCGCTGGATCGCGTACGGATCGCCGCGCGAATTTTTCGTAAAGCGACTCGTTGAAGGGATTTCGACCATCGCCGCGGCGTTCGCGCCCGAACCGGTTATCGTGCGTCTGTCTGATTTCAAATCGAACGAGTATGCAAACCTGATCGCCGGTCCGCGTTACGAACCCGACGAGGAAAACCCGATGCTCGGATTCCGCGGCGCGTCGAGGTACGTTGCGCAGTCGTTTCGGCCCTGTTTCGAAATGGAGTGCGAAGCGCTGCTGCGCGTACGCAACGAAATGGGCCTGACGAATGTCGAGGTGATGGTGCCGTTCGTGCGCACCGTCAGTGAAGCCGCCGAGGTGATCGGCCTGCTCGAGCACTGCGGGCTGAAACGCGGCGACAACGGCCTGCGCGTGATCATGATGTGCGAGTTGCCGACGAATGCACTGCTCGCAAAGGATTATCTCGAATACTTCGACGGTTTCTCGATCGGGTCGAACGACCTGACGCAACTGACGCTCGGACTCGATCGCGATTCCGGACTCGTTGCCGCCGCGTTCGACGAACGCGATCCGGCGGTGAAGCAGTTAATGGGGCTTGCTATCACGGCTTGCCGCGAGGCCGGCAAGTACGTCGGGATCTGCGGTCAGGGGCCATCGGATCACGAGGACCTGGCGGAGTGGCTGCTCGCGCAGGGGATCGACAGCATTTCACTCAACCCCGACACCGTGGTCGAGACCTGGATCGATCTGGCGGCGGAGTAAACCGGCGATCGCGCACCGTATCGTCGCGCGCACGGGACCACGCAACGCCGCCGGGAACCGCCGCGGCGCGGGGTCGCACCACGTCCTCGGGCGTCGCTAAAAGCGCCAGCCGAATCCGCTGCTGACGAAGAAGTCGTCGGCGGCATCGTTGAGACCGGTACCGGCATGTGACAAATCTTCCGCATGATGCGGTCGCGACTGATCCGACTGATCCGACTGATCCGACTGATCCGACTGATCCGACTGATCCGACTGATCC
>CAXBJY010000046.1:0-44300 GCA_963976285.1 uncultured Gammaproteobacteria bacterium | reverse complement strand
ATTTAATTGGTGGGCGATACTGGGATCGAACCAGTGACCCCTGCCGTGTGAAGGCAGTGCTCTCCCGCTGAGCTAATCGCCCGGGATTGGAGGCCGCATTCTAGGTCGAGGCCGGATCGCGGTCAAATGCAGGAACTCATCGGGCGGGCGCGATGCGACGACAGTCGGCGTCGCTGCCGTCAACGACCGACGAATTATTTGAACCCGCGAGCGCCAATGCCGTACCTACCCGCCGAACCCAATGCACACGTACACGGGGATTAGACGAATGATGAAAAGGATCCAGGTATTTGTCTTCAGTGCGCTGGCTATCGTGCCGATGTTCGCGAACGCGGCGATATGGACGTTCGAAGGCGGCATGAATACCGAGCAATCTGCTGCCACCCATGCGCTCGCGCTGCCCGATCCGTATTTCGGCGGCGGGATCGTCTTTGCTGCGCTCGATACGGAGACCGGTGAATTCTCCTGGGAGTTCACGTACGCGGGCCTGTCGGGCGCTCCGGGCGCGGCACATTTCCACGAGGCGCCCGCGGGTGTTGCCGGCGGCGTCACGGTGCCGGTTACGGTACCGGCGACAATCTCGGGCGCAGGGTCCGGTAGCGTCATCCTGGCCGGCGGCGGTCTGGCCGATGCGATTTCGGCCCTCACGGGCGACGGCGGCTTCGGTCCCGGCGCCATCACGGACTGGTATCTGAACATTCACACCCCGGCAAACGGCGCGGGAGAACTGCGCGGCCAATTGTTCGTTGCCGCGGTGGTACCGGTGCCGGCAGCGTTGTGGCTCGCTGTTCCGGCGTTGGGGTTGCTCATGCGCCGGCGGCGCTTCCGCTAGCGTCGCGCGCAGGCATCAATCGCGAAACCCCGCCTTGTGCGGGGTTTTTTTCGTCCGTCGTCGCGAATAATTGCCTATAATCCCGCGTCCTTACACCATCGACCGAGCGCCATGTCCATCGTCACCCGTTTCCCACCGAGCCCTACCGGTTATCTTCACGTCGGCAGCGCCCGTACCGCGCTGTTCAACTGGTTGTTCGCGCGCCGCGCTGGCGGCAAATTCATTTTGCGCATCGAGGACACCGATCAGGCGCGCTCCACGCAGGAAGCGGTCGATATCATTCTCGCGGGCATGGAATGGCTCGGACTCGATTACGACGAGGGGCCGTACTACCAGACGCAACGCTTCGATCGTTACGCCGAGGTCACCGAGCAACTCCTCAAAGAGGGCAAGGCCTACCATTGTTATTGCTCGAAGGAGCGCCTCGAAAATCTCCGTGCGGAGCAAATGCAGCACAAGCAGAAACCGCGCTACGACGGTCATTGCCGTGATCGCGCCGGCCCGCCGCCAGCCGGCATCGCCCCGGTTGTGCGCTTCAAAACGCCGCTCGACGGCGGCATCGCCGTCGACGATAAGGTTCACGGTTTCATTAATACGAGTAACGACGAACTCGACGATCTGATCATCGCCCGTTCCGATGGCTCGCCAACCTATCACCTCACCGTGGTCGTCGACGATATTGATATGGGGGTGACGCACATCATCCGCGGCGACGATCACATCAACAACACGCCACGCCAGGTGCATATCCTCGAAGCGCTCGGCGCGCCGCGCCCGGTATATGCGCACGTGCCGATGATCAACGGTGAGGATGGCAAAAAACTGTCGAAGCGCCACGGTGCGATCAGCGTGCTCGAATACCGCGAAGAGGGCTACCTGCCCGACGCTCTGCTGAACTATCTCGCGCGCCTCGGTTGGGCGCATGGCGATCAGGAAATTTTCAGCCGCGAAGAACTGATCGCGGCGTTCGATTTCGACGGTCTGAACAAGTCCGCCGCCACGTTCGACTGGGACAAGCTGCTGTGGCTGAACCAGCACTACATTCAGCACGCGCCGCACGCAGCGCTCGTTGCGCACGCCCGACCCTACCTCGAGGCCGCCGAACTCGATTTGAACGATGGCCCGGATGTCGCCGCCGCCGTGGAGGCACAACGCACGCGGGCGAAAACCCTGGTCGAAATCGCTGACCAGAGCCACATGTTTTACGGTCATCTGATCCGTGACGAAGATGCCGCGAAGAAACACCTGCGCCCGGTCGTGGGGCCGGCGCTGGAAAAGATCCGCGCCGAGTTCGCCGCCCTGACGCAATGGAACGGCGACGAGCTGAAAGCGATCGTCGAGCGGATCGCGGCGGGTCTCGACATGAAAATGGGCAAAGTGGCGCAGCCATTGCGCGTTGCGGTTACCGGATCGGCGGCTTCGCCGTCGATCGACACGACGCTCGAACTCGTCGGCCAGCAGCGCTGTCTGGAACGCCTCGACCAGGCGCTCGAGTATATCGCCGCGCGCGCCGCGGCTTGACTCGCCAGCGCGCCTAAAGTACTCTGCGCCAGCTCGATAGAGAGACCATAACGGCCTGAAATCGCGGCGTTTATTCGCTGCAAGCCAATTCAGGAATCACCGGGTCCAGCAATCGTGAACGGGGCCATAGCTCAGCTGGGAGAGCGCTACAATGGCATTGTAGAGGTCGACGGTTCGATCCCGTCTGGCTCCACCAACCCCCTGATTTTCCTCGAAGTCCTCTACAATAAATTGCAAGAAACAGCGCGAAAGTCATTTTTTGCGAAAGTTGTAGAAGATCTCTTTCTTAATGAATCTGTTATCGCATCTCGGAGATTTATCGAATGCAAGGAAGTTTGCGTTGCATGTCGATAAATTCTTCGGTCGTATCTGCGTCTCGTTCAAAAACCCACGGGCAAGGTCAAACGGAAATCCTGCATAACGGGTGGCTCGGATTACTGGGGTACGGTCACCTATTCGAACGTCATCGTTGCTGCAATTATCATACGTTGCGAAGGTCGTGAACGAATTCTCGTACTGAACGACAGCATCTGGCGGTGCAGCCTTAAGCGGCGTTCGCATCCTGCGGCCAGTGTTCGCCCCAATCGCTGTCAAAGTCTGCCACTGTCACCGCCCGCTTCAGGCTCAGGTCCTCGTTTAAAAACTCGTAGATAACATCGCTGTCGGAGCGCATGCCGAAGAAAATAATCGCTATTTCGTCACCGCTGTCTTCGATATGGACTTCGTTCTCGCCGCCGTGCGAATAGCTACCCGCCTGCTTGACTCTAACCACTTCGCCGCCGTCAACCTGTTCACGTACACGTAGCTCACCTTCGAGAACCAGCGTGGTCGTACGGCAAGCATGGCGGTGATACATGCACTGACTATTTGCTTCAAATTTTACGAGCATGTCCGCGCTACGTGCTTCGAGGTCCACATTAAGGATCTTGTAGTGGGTACCTGGCGTGAAGAAGTCCTTCCAGTCGACGTGGCTGGTGTCGTAACTGAATCGGGCATTTCCCGATCGTGTGCCGGCCGGATTGGTCGCGCGCTTCATATCGAATAGTCCTCCTTAAGTAATGGGCCGAGTGTCGGGGCGCATATGAGGCTGTTGCAGTTTTGAGAGTTCGCTGCGTCATGCCCCAGCTTTCATAGATTCCAAGGTACGGTCTGCGGGACCCGTCGTTGATCGAGCATTCGCAGAGGCGAATGTGAAACCTTCGTAGTCGTTTTCGGTAATGTTGTCGCAGATCTCGCGATAGGTTCCGACGCCGCCCGCGTAAGGCGTGAACATGTGCACCTTGCCTGGAATATTCGTTCCCGTGTACCAGGATTTGGCCAGGGGATAGAGCGTCGTATGCGCGACGTCGTGGACGGTCTGCACCCAGGCGTTCTCGGCATTCATATGCGGCTCGATTGTATCGAGGTGCCGTTCTTGCATTTTTTCGATGCAATCCGCAATCCAGTCTACGTGCTGCTCAATGGAAGTCAGCATGTTGCTCAGTACGCAGGGACTGCCAGGACCCGTGATCATGAAGAAATTAGGAAAGCCGGCGGTCGCAAGCCCGAGATAGGTGCGCGGGCCTTCGGCCCATTTACTGGCGAGCTGCTCGCCACCGCGGCCGCGAATATCTATCTTGAGCAGAGGTCCCGTAATCGCATCAAATCCAGTCGCGAATACGATGACATCAAGATCGTAATGGGCGTCGCGCGTACGCACGCCTTCGGCGGTGATCGCCTCTATCGGCGCCTCCCGGATATCGACTAAGGTAACGTTTTTGCGATTAAAGGTCTCGTAATATCCAGTATCGATGCACAGTCGTTTAGTGCCGAGCGGATGATCCTTTGGAGTTAATCGATCGGCGACGACCGGATCCTTTACGACCTCCCGAATCTTACGTTCGACAAACTCAGCGGCCGTGCGATTCGAATCGATGTCGGTCAGGATGTCGGGATAGGCCATAACGAAATTGAAACCACCGTCCGCCCACGCCGATTCATATTCGCGCTCACGTTCGTCGGCGGGTACCGCCTTCGCGGACTTACCGTTGCTCTCGAACGGGATCCCAATCTGGGAATAGCGTGCAGCCTCACGCCAGGCGCGATAATTGGCCTTCAGACGGGTGACGTCCTGCTCCGCCAATGGTCCATTCCAGGCGGGAATGCTGTAATTCGGCGTGCGCTGGAAAACGTGGAGATGGGCGGCTTCCGGCGCTATAGCGATAGTCGACTGAACGCCGGACGATCCGGTGCCGATGATACCGACCCGCTTGCCGGCGAAGCTTATCCGTTGATGCGGCCACTTTCCCGTGTGATACCACTCTCCTTCGAAATTTTCGAGGCCTGGAAATTCGGGTAGCGTCGCCGCCGACAAGCATCCGACTGCCGAAATGCAAAAGCGCGCACTTACCGCCTCGCCGTGCTCTGTGGTGATTATCCAGCATCGTCTGGTCTCGTCGAAGGCCGCTGAGCGGACCTGTGTCTCGAACTGGATGTCGCGCCGCAGATCGAAACGATCCGCAACGTGATTCGCGTACGCCAGGATCTCGGTTTGCGGCGCATAGCGCTCGGTCCACTGCCATTCCTGCTCGAGTTCCGTCGAGAACGAGTAGGAATAAGTCATGCTCTCCGTATCGCAGCGCGCGCCCGGGTAACGATTCCAGTACCACGTGCCGCCGACGCCGTCGCCGCGCTCATAAACGCGCGCCGAGAGCCCGAGCTGTCGCAATCGGTAGAGCATGTACATGCCGGCAAAACCGGCGCCTATGATTACGGCATCAAAGTCGAACCCGGCGGGGTTTACGAGATCTGGGGTCATTTCTTTGCTATTCATAAAAATCGATTCCTTGGAAGCTCTTCTAAACGGATGTCTATATCGATTACATCTTTCAAATAGTGCTCGTCGCCCCAGATGTGGTATTCGGTTTCATTGCCGGGTGTACGGTTGCTGCAGGCGAAGAATGTATAGCGGTGCATGGCGCTCTCAGTTTGTCATGCCGCTTCGTTGAGAAAATTCAGAACGTTGTTTGCCACGGTCTCCGGCTGATCGATTTCGGCTAGATGCCCGGCGTCGCGGATCCGACACAAGCGCGCCGGACCTCGTATGCTGCTTCGATAGCGCTCGGCATAAGCAGGCGGTACAACCTTATCTTCGTCTCCCCATACCAACAATGTCGGTTGTGCGATTCGGTGCAGGCGCTTGCCGAGCCCGGTATTGCCGAGCGGCCAAAGATACCGTGCGGCTGCCTCGTTGGCGCGGTTCAACATGATCGGCCATTCGACCGGATCTCCATCCGCCGGCAATTCCACGAATTGCCGGAAGCGCTCGGGGTTGTTTACGAGCATGGATTCCACCGGCCCCGGCCGAGGCGCCCAGATGTCTGCTAACGGTGGGTCGTCCCAGCAGATCCCAAACGGCGCTATCAGGATCAACTTTCTTACGCTTCCGGGCCACAACGCGGCAACGTCGGCGACGAGTGCTGCCCCAAAGCCCGAGGCGACAATATCCGCGCCGTTCAAGCCTGCGGCTTCGAGCAGATCTCGGGTTGCGATTATCCAGTCCAATGAGGTATCGAGGTCCGCGTGTCCGTTGCCGCCGGGGAACCCCGGTAACGATGGCGCGACGACACACCGGCTCGTCGCGAGTTCATCGAGGAACGTCGTCCAGCGCGGGAGGCCGGCATAGCCGGGTATGTATCCCAATGTCTCGCCGGCGCCCTTTTGCCACACACGGCAGGGATGGTCGTTTACCTCGACCGTTGCTTCCTGCAGCGTATTCATGCGGTCACCTCCACACGCGTACGCTTGTCGGTCGCGCTCGCGGCAATCTCCGTTCTCATGCCCGTCGGCCACCACCGGTCTTCCCATTCGTCATCGAATAAATCATGGATCTGTGGTATGACTTCGCGCGCGAATAGTTCGGTGTTGTAGCGGACGAGATCCGTTGGCATGTTGCCGAACTGCAGGTTCGGCATCAGGTGTCCGATGTGCAGCCGCTGCGCGACATCGCGCATTTGGTCCGCGACTTCGTCCGGGCTGCCAACGATGACATAACCCTTGTCGACCATCTGTGCGAAGGTCGTGGGCAGTTCCGGAAAATAATTCGCTGCCTGTTGTACTTGGGACTTGATCTTGGCACGCGCGGTGGCTTCGGTCGTATAGCCCGGTGCCGAGGAAAATGCCGGAGCAACGTGGAGACATCGACGATAGAAATACTCGCCCGCCTCAGCGTACAGCTTCAGTGCCTCTTTACGTGATTCGGCCACCCCCACGAATTGAAGGAAGCCGGCCCGATACGGATTGCGATCTTTGCCCAGGCGATCCATTTCGGCCCAGAATCCCCGCATCGTCTCTTCTGCCGATATCGATCCGAAGTAGGAGAGGTAGGCGTAGACGTAATCATGCTCCGCGCAGAAGTTCCAGGTCTCGATGGAGCCACCGCCGGGGATCCACACCGGTGGATGCGGTTGTTGAATCGGCCGCGGCCAGATGTTGACGTAGCGCTGTTGATTGAAACGCCCGTTCCAGGAAAATACCTCGGGTTCTGTCCACGCCTTGATGATGAGGTCGTTGGCCTCGTAATACCGTTCGCGTAGCGTGCTCGGGTTCTGGCCATACGCATAGCACGTGTCCATCGGGGTCCCGACGGGGAAACCCGCAATGAGGCGGCCCCCCGAGATGCAGTCAAGCATTGCCATCTCCTCGGCGACCCGGACGGGTGGGTTATAAAGCGCAAGCGAATTGCCCATGACGCAGATTGCTACCTCCGTCGTGCGGCGCGCGAGCGCCGCGGCGATGAGGTTTGGTGATGGCATGAGCCCGTAGCCGTTGTTGTGGTGCTCATTGACACAGATCGCGTCGAATCCCATTTCGGCCGCGAACTCGAGCTCGTCCATGGAGTCGTTGTACATCTGATGCGCGCGCACCGGGTCGAACAGCCGGGAGTCGATGGTCACCCAGACGGAATCGTGTTTCTCTCTAAAATCTTGAGGCAGGTCTCGATAGGGCATTAAGTGGAACCAGCAGAGTTTCATAATCCTGATCTCCATTTTCGGTTTGATCCGTGTCACCGCATACGAGCGCGGGTCGACCCTTCAGTCTCGAAGTGGGACTGACGTCTCGGGACGTCAGTCCCACTTCGGGATTGATGGCCGCGATACGTCGCCGCGCGTTCGCGGTTTGCTTGTTAGCGGACGTTCGACTTTCCATCGAATCGAGCAGTAACCCGGGACAACCCGCAAAATCCATGCCATCGCTCTCGGTGCCGCGTCTTGTGGCACAGCCTTTGCTGTGTCTCCTGAATTCGGGAACACATCGATTGGAGCGGGCTCATTTTGGAAAAGATGTCAGAAGCGAAATGGTTTGCAGCGGGATCCGAAGGGATCGAAGTGCTGACACGGGGGCAGGGGCAACCGTTGCTCGTATTCCACGATGAGATGGGCTATCCGGGCCCGCTTCTGTGGGAGGCAGATCTCGCGCAGCAATTCGAGCTTCATATACCGCTCGCACCGGGATTCGGCGCCGCAACTCGGTGCGAATGGTTGAGCAGCGTGCGCGATCTCGCTTGCCTGTATGCGCGCCTTGCGGAGAAATTGTTCGACGATCAGCCAGTCGATGTCGTCGGCTTTTCTCTTGGCGGCTGGATCGCGGCCGAAATGCTGGCAAACGACCGGCACCTGTTTCGTCGGATGACGCTCGTAGCACCGCTCGGCATTAAGCCGACGGACGGTGTGATCCTCGATGCATTTGAACTCAGCCACCGGGATCATCTTGCCGCGACGGTTGCCGATGCGGCCCGAGCGCCGGAATTCGATCGGTTGTACGGCGGCGCTCCGACCCCTGCGCAGATTGAAGCACTCGATGACGCGCGCGCCGAAACGGCGAGACTGGCCTGGCAGCCGTGGTTGCATAATCCGTCACTACCGTTCCTGCTTGCGGGGATGGGTAGCCGAGTGCCGGTTCAGATCCTGTGGGGCGAGTGCGACGCCGTGATACCCGAATCAGCAATGCGGCGGTACGTCGAAACTTTGGGCGAGTGCCGATACGTAAAGCTTCCAGATTCCGGGCACCGCCCCGAGATCGAACAGCGTAACCGGTTCATCGCCGCCGTACGCGAATTCCATTTGCAGCACTGACGCGAGGGTTCATCACAATGTTTTTTTATGTGGTTCACCGAGCGCGCTTACCACTACGATCCGGAACTCGATCCGGAGAAGTTCCGCGCGTTAGAAAACGAAGTCATCAGGAAGCGCAGCTTCTTCGCTACGCCGAACACCTATTTCGAACCGGAGGTCGCCGCGAGGCTCCTAAATCAGTATCTCGACGAGAAAATCTTTACGGATACCGAACTCCTCAATTTCGACGGTGTAATGCTGAACGAGCATCACGGTACCCCGTTTTGCCTGGGCGCCGTGATGGACGTAGAGGCGGCAGCGCTGGCCAAGGCGACGAAGCGGGTCAAGATAGTTCTGCTGGGGAATCCGGTAACAACCGTGGGCAATCCGATTCGGCTCGGCGAGGAGCTCGCCATGATCGACCTGATATCGGGCGGACGCCTGGTTCCCGGATGGGTCCGCGGGGCGGGCAGTGAGCAACTCGCGAATAACGCGAATCCCGCGCTCAACCGCGAGCTACTCGAGGAAGGAATCGATTTAATCGTCGAGTCGTGGACCCGACCCGGGCCGTTCCGTTACGAGGGCAAGCATTTTCATTTCCGTCACGTCAATCCGTGGGTCAAGCCGCTGCAGCAGCCGCATCCGCCGTTCTGGATGCCCGGTCTGGTCAGTCCGGATACCGCGGCGTGGTGTGCGAAGCGTCGTATTCCCTATATCGCGCTGGCAACGAAGCTCAAGCCGACCACGGAATTATGGGATTTCTATGCGCAAGCCGCGGCACAGGAAGGCTATCAAGCCGGTCCGGAAAACTTCGGCTTCATGCAGCCTGTGATGGTCGCGGATACTCAGGATCGCGCCGAGGAAATGGGCAAGCGCATCCTATTCGGCGGCGCGTTCGCGCATTTCGCCCGACCTGAATGGATGTTTCCGTCTGGCTATAACTCGAAAGCTGCGACGCGCCGGCTGGCCGAGAATGACTTCGGGCCGAACGCAACGAACAAGCCACTTTACGGCGAAGGCGGCGAAACGACCGACGAGGAGATCGAAAGCGTGCGCCGGATAATCTACGACTCTTACGCCGAGATGCAGCGAGAAATGGTGATGATTGCGGGTACCCCGGATAATGTGATTCCGCGTTTGAATAAGGTGCTCGACGTGTTGCGGCCGGGAATTTTCTCGTTCTGGCTCGACGGCCCGGTGCCGGCCGCCGATCGTAAGCGGTGCCTGGAATTGCTGAACAGCGAGGTGATCCCGGCAATGCGCGCGTACGGTAAGGTGATCGGGCTTACCGATCCGTTTAGTTGTGCGCCGGGCGGAAAACTCCTTGACGGGCGCCCTCCGGCACCGGTCGCCGATCTCGAAGCTCTGGCGGCGCTCGGACTTTGACATCATGTCGCAAGAACGATTGCACGGCACGTTCCCGGGGCGGTATATCGAGGAATCGATTGCCGCGTGGCGGCGAATTATTTGACACGGTCGAATGGCTGCACCAGAGTTAAACGAAGGCGAACGACGGTTGCTGCAGATGCCACCTTTCCAAGACATTGACGCTGCCAAAGTCCGGCGTATGTGGACGCAATTCTGCGAGTCAGGGGATCCCGGTTGTTTGAGCGGGTTGCCCCGGGACGTTGCGGAGTCCTGGATCCGCAGCCGGCGCGGGGGCGTAGACCCGGGACTCGAACACTTTCCCTTGCCGGATTCACAACCGACGTGGAGCGACGACGAAGCGCAGCTTCTTGGCCATACGGTTCGAGCTGTGCGCCCATTCCTTAAAGAAGTCGAAGAATGCGGTGCCTTGCTTGCGATCATTTCCGCCAGTGGCCGTATCGTCTTTCGCCACGCCTGCCAGAGCACACTTCACGAGGCGGATCGGATCGGCTCGGTGCCCGGCGCGATGACCCTCGAGGCGGCGGCCGGGACGAACAGCGCCGGCACGACACTGCATCTCGGGCAAGTGACCCACGTTGAGCGATGGCAGCATTTTTGCGAGGCGTTCTGGCACTGGTCGGACATCGGCGCGCCGATTGTTCACCCACGCAATGGCGCTCTACTCGGTATGGTCGATCTGGGGATGTGTCGTGGCACGATAACCCCGGCGCTCACCCTGGCAATCAAGGCGATTGCCCGCGCAATTGAGCTTGACGTGCTGGAGCTGGAGGCCGAGCTGCAACGCGCCGTATTGAAGAACTGGTCGTGTTTGCCGCAGCGCGACGGCGGCGGCACGCTGGCCCTGGACCGACACGGCACCATCTTATGCGCGGATCGCTCGACACGGCGGCTGTTGGCTGGCGGTAGAGCGCTTACGGCGGACCGTTATCCGGCACTCGATTTACCCCCGGAAGTTCTCGGCAGCCGAGAACGCGGAACGCACACCTTACTGATCGGTGAGCAGGAGACTACGCTCGACATCGAACCCACGCTCCTGGGTGAGAAGCTTGCCGGCAGCATCGTGCATCTACGTACGCCGAATTCGACCCCGGCACGTTCGACCTGGCAGGCGCGGCATGCGCTCAGTGACATTATCGGTAGCAGCCCAGCGGTACGGCGCGCGGTGGAGCTGGCAGGGCGGCTCGCGCGGACGGACCTGCCGATTCTGCTTCACGCCGAGACCGGCAGTGGTAAAGAATTGCTTGCACACGCAATCCACATGGCGAGTGCGCGGGCGTCCGGGCCCTTCGTAACGGTCAATTGCGGCGCCGTTCCGCCCGACTTGATCGCCTCGGAGTTATTTGGCTACGAAAAAGGCGCCTTTACCGGCGCAAACCGCGGTGGATTACGCGGCAAATTCGAACTCGCTGACGGCGGCACCTTGTTTCTCGATGAAGTTACCGAAACCGGCTCCGCGTTTCAGGTCAGCCTGCTGCGGGCCATTCAGGACAGTGCAGTAGTCCCGGTGGGTGCGGAAGTTGCGCGGCCGGTCGACGTGCGCATCATATCCGCGACGAATCGCGAACCCGCCGAGGCCGTCGAAGATGGTAATTTGCGGCGCGATTTGTTCTACCGCCTGAACGGAACACTAATCACACTGCCGCCACTGCGAGAACGCCGCGGGGACATCCCCGAATTGGTGCGTCACTTCTGTTCCTCTCATGCCGAGGGCGTTGGGATCTCCGACGCGGCGCTCGAGATTCTCGTCGCTCACGACTGGCCGGGCAACGTACGCGAGCTTGAATCCGTCATGCGCACGGCCGCGGCTTTGTGTGGAGAATCCAGAATCGAACCCGAGCATCTCCCGGATTCCGTTCCACGCATATCGGGTACGACTAGCTCACCATCGGCCCATGGAACTTTGGCCGATACGGAAGCGGCCGCAATCGAACGCGCCATTACTCACTGCGGCGGTGACGTCAGGCAGGCGGCCGCCCTGCTCGGCATCGGTCGTAGTACCTTGTATCGAAAACTACAACGCCTGAATCTAAAACGCTCGACCTGGTCATGAGCGTAGCAAGGACACACACTAGGACGGCGATACGATGAAGTTCATGGTATTCATGCTGCCGACGATCCCCGCGAGTTACGAGGAGCGCGAGCGCCTGCGGCCGATCGGCCGCAACGTAGAACGCATGCAGCAAATGCTCGACGAAGTTCGCGAAATTGCGATCTACGCCGACGGTGCCGGATTCGACGCTCTGTCGCTGACCGAACACCATTTTCATTCCGAGGGACTCGAGGTCTCCGTAGCGCCAATCCCTTTTCTGGCCGATCTCGCAGCTCGCACGCAGCGCATCAAGTTGGCGACGCTGGTAATGGCGCTTCCCGCCTGGGACCCCATTCGGTTGGCTGAAGAGATCGCGATGCTCGATCATTTGAGTCGAGGCCGCTTTATTCCCGGCATCGGACGCGGTTATCAGGATCGGCGGGTAAAGGTGCTCGGTCAACACTACGCCGTCGAAGGCGCGAAATCCGATGGTTCGGAATCTGACCGCCATAATCGCGAGGTATTCGAGGAAATCTATACCATCATGAAGATGGCCTGGACCGAGGATTCCATTGCCTACAAAGGTAAGTACTACGAGATACCTTCACCATACGAGGAAGGGATCCGAGGGTGGCCCGTGGCGGAAAATTGGACGGCACGTTACGGCGTACCGGATGAACTGGACGCTGACGGGACCTTACGCCGAATTTGTGTCGTACCGAAGCCTTACACCCAGCCGCACCCGCCGTTATGGCAGGCGTTCTCGGCTAGCGACGAGACGATCGAGTGGTGCGCCCGGGAAGATATTCTTTGCTGGAGTCTGGCGTCGGAACCGAGCATTTTCAGGGCATTGTGCGAGGCCTATCGTGACGCATCCGCGCGGCACGGCCATGGCCGCGCGCTTGGCGACAATTTCGGCGCGTTTCGTATGGTGTACATAGGAGAAACATACGAAGAGGCGTTCGCCCTCGGCGCGTCTGCATTGGGTGATGCTTTTGTACGGTACTTCTCCGGCTTTGGCTTTTTTGAAGGATTTCGTCGGCCGGGCGAGACTGGCTCGGTACCGATTACGTTCGAGCGCATGGTCGAAGCACGGTTCGCGATCGTGGGGACGATCGACGAGGTCAAACGTCAAATAGCGGAGCTCTGCGATGACGTCAACCCACAATGGTTTGGTTGGTATCTCGACCAGGGCCTGATGGACCCGGTGCAGCTGCGCCGTCAACTCGATCGCTTTGCGAACGAGATTATCCCTGCGTTCGGAGACTGATTCATGATCTATTTTATTCGAAAGATTAAATAAGGAGAAAGTTAATGAGCAGCGTACGAGCACTCAGTGCAAAACCCGAAGTTCCACAATTCAAAACCGACGAGCTCGATTGGCATTACCTGAAAGGAGGCCCCGAGTTCGACTACCATATTGACTACAGCCTCGCCTTGCTCGGTGCCGATCCGAAGGCCGGTCGTTGCGAGTTTCTCGTGCGCTGGGAGTCGGATGCTTATTGCCATTACCATCGACATATCGGCGACACCACGATCCTGGTACTGGAAGGCGAGCACCATGTGGTAGAGACGTCGCCGACCGAGACAGTGCACAAGACGCGCACAGCCGGCCATTACGCGCATAATCCGGGTGGCGACGTACATATGGAGTACGCGGGCCCGCAGGGCACACTCGTATACTTCAGCATGCATACACCGGACGGCCGCCTGTTCGACATTCTTGACAAGGCGCACAATGTGCTGGCGACGACGACTATCGAAGATTTAGTGGCCGGCCGCTTGGTGGAGTAACGTCGGGTTCCCCGGCAACGGCGCTACCGCCTAGGAAGGACGATGGCGAGGAAGTACCGACGATGTTCAAGATCATGATACTCAGCAAGCGGAAGCCGGGAATGAGTGAGCAGGACCTCATAGCGTACTACGAAGGTAACCATGCACCGGTAGCCTCGATCAAAGTGCCGAACATGAAGCGGTATGTTCGGCACTTTCTGCATTGCTACGGTAACGACGTCTACTCGACCGATCCCGAGGAAAAACTTCGCGAGCATATCCGCGGCGCGTGCCTTAAGGTCTATGTCGAGGATCCCGTAGTAAATGCCAGGCGTGAAGAACTCCGCCCATTCGACGCCCGGGGCGTCGTATCGGAACAGAGGTCGGCCACTCTGAGTGGGCCGGGCAAGGGATACTTCGCTCATGTTGACGCTCCTCGGGAACGCCGTTGATAAGGTTGGCGAATCGGCTCTGTCATTCTGCCGTAGCGGAGAATCGGAAAATAGGTATCGAACGGCTGTGAGCCCCGAACATTCTCGCGAAACGCGTGCCGCTCGATGCTGGGACGAATCGAAAAGCACGTTGCTAACGCATCGATAACTGGGGCTGTCGGGGATGAGGCGTTTCGCGCGTAAGTTTAGCGCCTTTTCGTTTACAGGACAGTCGTTCCGATCATCGCGGTCGCGAACTCAGAGATCCGCGGACTATCAGATCCCGATCACCGGTACCCGTGGACGAGACCGCGCGACGACGATAGTGGTCGCCGAGGGCATCGAACACCACGTGCTCTTCCGCGAGGAAGGACAAGCAACCGGCGAGGTCGATAAATTTTTCCTCATCCGGGCGCATCACCTCGAGGTATCGGGGCTCGTTCAATGCAGCGTTCATCGACTCGCGGCTGTCGAACCAGATAGCCCCGACTCCATCGTAGTCGTTGGCGATATCACCGAACAGGGAGCCCGCCGCCGCTTCGCCGGGAGCGAAGTGATACTGCACGTATTTTCGCACGTATCGCATGAATTCCGGCGTTTCCAGTATTAGCGGCGCATGATGGTCTTGCCAATAGCGCGTGAATTCCGCGCGGGTTAAGCCCGTCTTGCGTTTTACGTAGACGATCATCGTGACCACAATCTATCTCCCTATCCATAGGTTCGCCTTTTTCTCGAGCATACCGTCGGCGTTCCTCGGCGTTCAAGGTCGTCATATCGGTCTCATGATCCTCTAGCACGAAGAATCGAATCGAGGATTTGTCGAAAAGATTTTCCTCATCCTCGCCGAGGATGCGTGCGGTCTCGGGCTCGGTGAGGTATTCCATGCCGCGCCGGAAATCGTCCTCGTCGTCGAACCAGGCTTCCGTGGCAACGTCGTATGCCGGTTCGGGACAGCCAGTGCGTGTACCACCGGCATATCCGCTGCACGACGACTACGGTACTGGAAGGCGAACTCCGGGTGTGGGAGCAGCTTGACGGAGGCGGCGAGGTCGTTAAGGTGAAGTCCGTGGGCAGTTGTTCGCGCGACGGCGAGAACGAAGTACACATGGAAGGCAGTGGAGACGATGATGCGATCATCGTCTTCGCGATGCGTACCGACGGGGAGGTGATTTACGAGCCCTTCAACGACGACCTCACTCTTCGTCGTGCTATTACGGTCAAGGATTTCCACCGCGACTGATTTGAGCACTGACCACAAGATCAGTGTTAACGGATCGACGGGGCGAAGGCGTTATTTCTCTGTTTGGCCTCAAAAATGCACGACTTAACGCCGCCAGCGCAGACGCATCTCATTGATTGATTTAAAAATATAAAACAATGGCATTGTAGAGGTCGGCGGTTCGATCCCGCCTGGCTCCACCAAACCCCCTGATTTTCTTCTGAATCCTCTACAATAATTTTCGTAAAACGGCGCGAAAGTCGCTTTTTGCGGAAGTTGTAGAAGATCTCCACTCTAATCAATCGATTATCACATCGGGGCGATTTTTCAATCACTCCGCGATGGACGATCGTTTTGTCGTTCAAAACGTCGCCGTCGTGCGCCTTGATTACGAAAATTTTACTTATCAATGCGAACACGGACGGGCGTTCGCTTTGAGTATATTGGAACGACTGCGACTTACCCGAGAACGGACATTCGACTCCTCGAAAAAGAACGATGCGAACGGTCAATTTCAGACGTACCTGCTGTCTTAGCCCTTCGGATAGGCGGCCCACCATATTTGCCGGGAGCTCAAGAGATGAACCGGGGTGCAATTGGTACGGTTGGCGAGAGCTCGCATCGCTGGCGACTGGAGACAAAACAAATTTCGGGGTACTAACGGTCCGGTTCCTAAATAATTTTTGTCGAGGGCGCACAGAATGATGCCATCCATCGCAATTTCGGCGTGGCGAGGCGCTGATATCGGAAATGATGCTTTTCGAGAGCGCTACCTTGAAGGGCTGAAGACTGTTACTTCGAACGTGCAGGGCTTGGTCGGGTGTGAGGCATTCGTGCTCAACCGTGACGTTCGCGAGTCCCTTGGGAGTATCGGCAATGGAACGCCCACACACGATCTATGGGCAATGCTGGTTTTCGAAGACGAGCGCGCCAGGACCGTGTTTGACGAAAGCGGCGGGCTCGATTCGCTGAAAGACCCCGAATTGGCCGCATGGACAACCGCAGCGGCTGCTCGGTATGCCAACGCACTCGATAGTGGAGTTCGAGGGAAAGATGAACGCCCGTCAGCGCATAGAGCATTGGCTGCGCCACTGACGATTACACGACCGCAGGTTGCGAATCACGACCATACGAAGGCCTACACAATTTTCGGTACCGTCTACCGCCACCCGACACTCTCGCACGCCGAATTCCTCGATCACTACTCACGTGTCCATTGGCACTACGTCCCCGATTTGCCCGCGATCCAGCGCTACGACGTGTATCTCACGGAAGACGGTAACGCCGGGAACACGACCCTGCCGGCCACCCCGCCAACACCGGACTCGTACATACTCATGACTTTCCCGTCGAAGGACGACTGTTTCGCAGCGCTCGCCACACCGGTGGGTGAGGCAGCGATAGCGGACTGGAAAGGGTTCTTATGGTGGGTCGACTTTGAGGAGGTCAACGCCGGTACGATTATCGGCTGAATATCAACGGCCGACAGCTTCACGCGCTCGCCAGTTCCGGCGAGTCACTGCGGTCGAAGCTCGAATTCGGGATCGTCAGGGCCGTGCCAAAGAGCGAACGGGCCACGAAGCAGAAACGGCAAGGGCGGAGTGCGCGAGGTGTCCGGGTCGACTTCACCGAACAACTCGTTGTTCGCAGCCATCGTACAAACGGCAACGTACAAGCTGCGTCGAACTTTGCGGATTTCGTCGACCAGATCGGGCTCCGCGCAGAGATTGTCGAAAGCGTTATAGTGCATCATCAGTGCTGGTCGCCCGTCGACGATGGATGACCCGATTCTCGTGCCGAACCGCATCCATCTCTGCACTACACCATCCTTGATGCAAAGGTTATGTCCCTGCCCATCAAAGTTGGCATGGCTAATCGGAGCGAAAGCCTTACCGATCCACTCGCCTAATCCGTACTTATGGTGGAAGTCGTCATGGCGTTCGGCGATAGGCATCGGCATAGCCGACTGATACTCGCCGTGCAGCTCGTCGAGGGCCGGGGCAGGAGCCGCCGACCAGATTGCAAGCAGCTCTTGCTCCGTCATGTGGCGAAGTCGCTCTAAGGTCAGATCGTTGATCGACTCGGGTGAGAGAAGTACAGCGCTCATCTTATCTGGTTCCCCTGAGTAAGCTCGCCGGGTTCGATGTTACCACGTCAAGGCAGCTTGGCCTTTCCTCGTCCGGGGCGCCAGACCCTGTGGGAGAAAGCCCATCGCTTGAGGAGTCCCCGATCTTTACCCCATTGTGCTTGCGATTTTCTGATGATTCTTAGCCCAGATGTCCGCAAATTCCGTGGGCGAACGGTTGTCGAGAGCCTTGTGAGGTCGGCTCTTGTGGTAGTCGTTCCTCCAAGCCCGCACCTTTCGTCGCGCATCGGTCAAGTCCTTGAACCAATGCGTGTTCAGAATTCGCAAACCGATTGGGCACCTTTATTGAGAGCCCCTCGCTATTCGTCGGGCGGGGCCTTGAAACCGATCGCGGGCGATATTCGCCCGCGAACGCGGCCCCGCTACTTCACGCCGCGGGCAAACATGAGCGTGTCGGTGAGACCAGATTAACGGTGTTACCGGGGGACTCGAAATCCGCCACCAAGCAGGCATGGCGGACCCCGCCCGTCATCTGCGCCGTCTGCACCCGCGCGCGAATCAGGCCTGTCCGACCTTGCGATTCGTGGCAAAGCCCACGTTCGAACCGAGAATCGCAGCCTCGCCTTTCATGCTCTCCTGCCACAGCAAGGATTCCATCATGATGTGCAAAGGCTGATCCTGAATCGTGAGTTCGTACACCGGTTCGTCGTAGGACGCGTGGTTGTGCACCGCCCAGCCGGGTGCGGAGACCATCAGGTCGCCGGCTTTCCATTCGTAGCGCTGGCCATCGACCACGCTGTAGCCGCTGCCGGCAAAATAGTAATTGATCGCGGATGACACGTGCCGATGCGGGCGGTCGATGATCTTCGGCGGCCGGATCGTGATGGTGGCAAAGAAATTCGGCGTCGTACCGTTAGAGCGGCCGGTGAGCGGGTTGTACATCAGGTACAACCTGCGCCCGACATAGTCTTTGCCCAGCGCCACGAGCTTGTCGAGGTTCGTCTTGACCGTAGCCCACGGCCAGTGCAGCGCCCTCGACTCGACGGCCGGCGGGCTGATCAGCGTTTCGTAGGGCATCAACTGGGCGCCGTCCTCATCGATGGCGAACGTGCCGAACGGGCTCGCGCCATGGGTGTTGTCTTCGTGCGACTCCTCGACCAGGGCGACGTCGGCGGTCATCGGCGGTTCTTCGTCGACGAGATGCACGCGCAGCATCTCTAGCAACGGTGCATTCGAGTAGGTCAGGCGCACCTGGATATCGTCCGAGTCGTTCACATGGCGATACGGCAGGTAGGACGGATGGTTCCACACATCGTACTGCTGGAAGCGGATCTGCTTGCCGCCGACGATCGTCATGCCGCGTCCGCGGATGCAGAAGTTCACCTGCGTCGAATTGTGCCGGATCGGCGCCGTTTCCTCGCCGGGCAGCAGTACGTCCAGCGTGACGCGCACCCCGGGGTTGAGGCCGGGCGTCGCGGGGTTCGCGCTCGGGTGCACGAACTGCACCTGACGACGGCCATTCGCCGGCCTAGGCGCCGCGGCGAGACGTTCGATTTCGCCGTCAATCTGCTCGCGCGTGATCGTGACCGGCCACCATTCACGGGCCGGACGCCAGTTCTCGGGATCGTTGCCCGTCGTGACGGTGCCCGTCTGATCGATAAAATTAACCTGAGCCTGTTCCACTTCTGCTACTCCTTTTTTCAGCCCGAAAAACCGTCTTCGAAGATGGACGGCACCGGGGCTTTGATGCCGAGACTGTTTACAATGATAGCGTGAGTCGTGTAGCGCGCCATGACGAACAGGACGGCAACCGCACGCGCCACACCAAGGCGTTCGACCACGTCGTCGAGCAAATCTCCCGTGTCGGCGCCATCGCGTTCCACCGCAGCGATCACGAAAGTCTGGATGACACGTTCGTCGTCGCCGAGGTCCGCTTGCGTCCGGGGTGACAGCGCTTCTACCGCTTCGACCCAGTCACGACCAAACCCCAACTTTACTGCGAGGCGTTCGTGCTGATTCTTTTCGTAGGCGACCCGTTTCATCGTCGCAACGGTCAGGGCGATGAGTTCGACGGTGCGCATATCGAGTTCGCCCTTGGACAGATCCGTGAAGTCCATGAACGCCTTGAGCGCTTCGGGCTGGTGCGCCGTCGCCGCGAAAAATTCCCCGAGATAGCCCAGCCGTTCGACTTTCGAACGCAAGCCATCGGCGATCGCCGGCGGTAAATCTTCAAAGCTGAAACGGGGTATCTGAGCGCTCATCGAAAGCCTGATGTCATAAAATTACTTTGCTTCCTAAGTAACCTAGCATACAATCCGCAGGCATGAAAACACCCGCAGCCAAACTCGAGTTCCCGCTGAGTGAGAGCATCGGTGCGATGGTGCGTATGACGCACCAGGCATTCACCCGGGACCTGCAGCGGCATCTCGCCGAGCACGACATCCCGGTGGGCATGTGGTTTTACCTGCGTGCGCTGTGGGAAGAAGACAAGCTGACGCAGCGGGAGCTGAGCCGCCGCGTCGGGGCTACGGAGCCGACCACGGCGCAACAGCTCGTGAAAATGGAAGCGCGCGGCTATATCACCCGCCAGCGGGCGCAATCCGATCGCCGCACGAGTCACGTGAGCCTGACCCGGCGTGGACGGGCGCTGAAGGCGCGACTCCTGCCCTATGCCGTGGCCGTGAACGAAACGGCGGTGGACGGATTGAAGGCGAGCGAAGTCCGGCAGCTGCGGACGCTGCTGGAAAAAGTGCGTACCGGCCTCGAACAGCGCGAGGAAGCGCTCGCGAACGACGCCGCCGGCGCCGTGTCGCCGAGCAGCGAAACGCGAGGGCCGGCGCCGCGGCGATCATCCACCGGGTCCGCGGCCCAGGAGCGGTCATGAGCACTCACACAATCACCAGCCGCCTCGATCTGCTGCCGCAGCGCCGGGATCTGTTCTACGGCGGTGAGTGGCATGAGCCCCATGGCGGATACGAACCCACCTGGAACCCGGCAACCCAGGACGACCTCGGGCCGGTCGCAGTTGCCAATACGCAGGATGTTGCGGCGGCCGTTGCGGCGGCCGAGCTGGCATTCCCGGCCTGGCGCCGGCTGGAGCCCCGTGAACGCGCCGAATTCTTGCGCGCGCTGGCCGCACGGGTGCGCGAGTGCGCGGAAGAGTTCGCGATGATCGACGCCATCAACTGCGGCAACCCGGTGCGCGAGATGATCAGGGATGCCGCGATCGCGGCGGCGCAAATCGATTACTACGCGGGCCTGGCACACGAACTCAAGGGCACGACGCTACCGGCGAGTGACGGCGCGCTGGATTATTCCGTGCGCGAACCGCTCGGGGTGGTCGCGCGGCTGGTGGCCTACAACCATCCGTTGATGTTCCTCGCCGGAAAACTCGCGCCGGCGGTTGCGGCGGGCAATACCGTGATCATGAAGGCGGCAGCCCAGGCGCCGCTGTCGGCATACCGGCTCGCGGAGCTGGTGCGGGAAACGCTGCCGGCCGGGGTCGTCAACATTCTTTCCGGCGGTCGGGAATGTGGCGAAGCGCTCGTCGCGCATCCGAAAATTCGCAAGGCCGCGCTCATCGGTTCGGTGCCGACCGGGATCGCCATCCTGAAGAATGCGGCGGACAAGGTCATGCCGGTGACACTCGAATTGGGCGGCAAGAATCCGCTCATCATCTATCCGGATGCGAATATCGACAACGCCGTGAACGGCGCCGTGAGTGGTATGAATTTCTGGTGGGCAGGACAATCGTGCGGATCGACGTCGCGCTGTTTCGTCCACCGCTCGGTCTACGATCGGGTGCTGTCCGACATGGCCAGCCTGATCCCGCGGCGGCACCGTTGCGGCGACCCCGCGGACCCGGAGACCACGATGGGATGCCTGATTTCACGCGCGCATTTCGACAAGGTCATGGAATACATCGAGGCGGCACATGCCGAAGGGGCCCGGCTCGTGTGTGGCGGCGGGCGGCCAGCGGACCCCGCGCTCGCGCACGGCTGGTTTGTGGAAGCGACCGTCTTCGCCGATGTGACGCCGGACATGCGCGTTTTCCGCGAAGAAATCTTTGGGCCCGTGCTCGCTGTCGTACCCTGGGACGACGAGGAGTCGCTGTTCGAGCAGGTCAACGCGCTCGACTACGGGCTGACCGCTTCGATCTGGACGCAGGATCTCGTCCGCGCGCACCGCGCGGCGGCACGGGTCGAAGCGGGCTACGTCTGGATCAATCACACGAGTTCGCATTTTCTTGGCGCCGATTTCGGCGGTTACAAACAATCGGGTATGGGTCGTGAAGAAGGCCTGGAAGAATTGCTGGCCTATACGCAAATCAAGCATGTCCACGTCGCGCTCGACTGAAGCAGCGCGTCGCCCGTTCAACTTCGTTCGGCTGCTGGCTCGGGCAAGCGCCGACTATTATTGACTGTACTCAGGCTACTTAAGGGAAAGCACAAAACATGAACGAATCGATGCAGATTGCCCACCCGCCCACCGTATCCCAGGCGCGCAAACACTGGCCGGAAAACGAATACGCGCGGATACCCTATTGGCTGTACACCGATCCGGACGTGTTCTCGCAGGAAATGAACCGGATCTTCTGTGGCCGCAGCTGGTCCTATGTCGGTCTCGCGGCCGAACTCCCGGGCCCCGGAAACTTCCTGACGACGATGATCGGGAATCGCTCGGTGATTGTGTGTCGCAATCGTGACGGCGAGTTGCGCGCGTTCGCGAATCGCTGTGCGCATCGCGGGGTCAAATTCTGCCGCCAGCACCTCGGCACGGCAAAACGCTTCATCTGCCCCTACCATCAGTGGGCCTATGATCTGAATGGAGAACTCAAGGGCGTACCCTTCCGCGCCGGTGTGAAAGGGCAGGGCGGTATGCCGGAGGATTTCGATCTGAACGCGCACGGCCTGCAACAACTGCGGGTTACCGAGCACAACGGCGTCCTGTTCGCGTCGTTCGATCGAGACGTGGAAGACTTTACCGACTACCTCGGCGAGACGAACCGCACGTATTTCGAACGGGTTTTCGACGGCCGCGAGCTTACCGTACTGGGCTACACGCGGCAGCTCATTCCGGGCAACTGGAAACTCATGTTCGAAAATATCAAGGATCCCTATCACGCCTCACTGCTGCATGTCTTCCTCGTCACGTTCGGCCTGTTCCGCGCCGACCAGGAGTCGCAGGTGAAGATGGATGCAACCGGCCGCCACGGCTTGCTCATCTCGCGGCGGGGCGAGCAGCAAGCGAGCGAGCATACCCGGGACATTGCGAACCTGCGCACGGACTTCAAGTTGCGCGACCCGCGTCTGCTCGACCCGGTGCGGGAGTTCAAGGATTCGGCGACCGTGGTGATGCAGACGATTTGGCCCAATCTCATCGTGCAGCAACAGTCGAATACCATCGCGATGCGTCAGATCCAGCCACGCGACGCGGGTTCGTTCGAGCTGTCCTGGACGTTCTTCGGCTATGCCGACGACGACGAAGCGATGACCCGGCGCCGGCTGCGCCAGGCGAACCTCATGAGCGCCTCGGGACTCGTTTCCGGGGACGACAGCGAAATAATCAAGCTCGCGCAGGACGGCCTCGTACCCTACCCGGATGACGACGCCGTACTCGAGATGGGCGGGCGTGATACGCACGATGAGGATCACATGGTGACGGAAACCGCGATCCGGGCTTTCTATAAATACTACCGCGAAGTAATGGAAGTGTGACGTGAGTACCGCCGACCCTGCCCTGTACCGAGAACTTGAAGATCTATACGCACGCTATGCCGAGGCGCTCGACGACGGGCCGCTCGACGCGTGGCCGGAGTGCTTCGCGGAGGAATGCCTGTATCTCATCATTCCGCGTGAGAATTACGAGCGCGAACTGCCGCTCGCCATCATGCGCTGCGAGAGCCGCGATATGCTGAAAGACCGGGTAACCGCGGTGAACGAGACGATGGTGTATGAGCCACGCTATCTGCGCCACCATGTCACGAACCTGCGCATACTGAACGACATGGCGGACGAGGTCGAGGCGACCGCCAATTTCTCCGTCATCGAAGTGCTACCGGACGGCTTGCCTCGAATTCTCATGTGCGGCCGCTATCGGGACCGGGTGCGGCGTGAAGCCGACGGCGCATGGCGTTTCACCGAACGTGTGTGCGTATACGATTCGACGTTGGTTCCGAATTCGATAATCTATCCCGTGTAAGACGCGACCCGGGCTACCAGCCGAAGTCGATCGCGAACGTGTCGTCGGCCCGCCGGATCCGACCGACGTAAGGCGCTTCGAAATGGCCGGGGATCAGAAGTGCGTTTTCGTCGCAGCAAAATTCCAGTAGCTCGCGGCGCGCCTGCGCCGCCATTTTGCCGTCCCAACAAACGACGCTGCTCCACTGCCACAACGGAATTTGTAGCGGCGAATGCAGGATGTCGCCGGCAAACACGCCCTGTTCGCCGTGCGAAGCGAGCTCGATTCGCACGTGCCCAGGCGAATGGCCGGGGGCGGAGCGCAAGGTCAGGCAGTCGAGTAGTTCATGCACGTCATCGACGAGGCAGGCCTTGCCTGACTCCACCACCGGCAATACGGAGTCCGCGAACGTGTTTTTGATGAATCCCGGTGCGTCGGCGCCCGCGGCTTCTGCCTTCGCGGCTTCGTACTCCCGGCGCGAGAACACGTACTTGGCGTTTGGAAACGTCGGGACCCAGCGTCCGTTTTCGAGCCGCGTGTTCCAGCCCACATGATCGACGTGAAGGTGGGTGCAGAGAACGTAGTCTATGTCGCCGGGCGCGACGCCCACCGCCGCCATGCGTTCGAGGTAGCGGTTGTTGAGATGATGCATCTCGGGGAATTCGTCGCGTTGCTTGTCGTTACCGAGGCAGGTATCGATCAGGACATTGTATTTACCGACGCGAAGCAGCCAGCTGTGGATCGGCATCGGGATACGGCCGCATTCCGCATCGTAATGGTTCGGACACAGCCAGTGTTCGTGCGGCTCCAGCAACCGGCGATCAAAATCCGGGAACCATTTCTGGGCCGTGAATCCGAGCAGCGAGCTGTCGAATATCCGCGCGATTTCGATGCTTCCGATTTTGCCTAGTGATTTCATAAATTTATTCTCTTGTTGCCGGTGGCCACCTGCGTGGCCCCGATACGTAGATGGTCAGGCCGCGGGTGCTTCGAGATCCGGTGCAGCCGCCGAAAGCGGCGCCCGTCCGCGAATCATATCCGCCGCCTTTTCCGCAATCATCATGACGACGGCGTTGATGTTTCCGCCGACCAGACCCGGCATCACGGAGGCATCGACGACACGCAAGCCGTCGACCCCGCACACCCGCAGTTCCGGATCGACGACCCGATTCGTCTCGTCGGCCGCGCCCATGCGACACGTACCGGCCGGATGGTGCACGGTTACGGCCGTGCCGCGGATGAATGCGTCGATTTGCTCGTCACTGATGACCTGAGTGCCGGGTGCGAGCTCGGTCTCGACGTGCGCGCCCATCGCCGGTTGGGCCATCACATCGCGGAGCATGCTGACGCCGCGACGGATGGTGGCCCGATCGGCTTCGGAGGTCAGGAAATCCGGGGAAATGAGCGGCGCGGTCGTCGGATCAGCCGACGCCAGCGTCACGCTGCCGGAACTCTCCGGGCGCAGCAGTATGGCGCGACAGCCGAAGCCATCGATTGCTGGCTTGATGAACGGGCGCAGCCAGGGATGCGCCGGCAACGGGGAAGCCAGGAAGATAAACTGTACGTCCGGCACTGTAACGTCCGCACGCGTTTTCACGAACGCGGTAACGCCCGTCGGCACGTCACTTGCGAAACTCTCTACGCCCAGCCATGCCTTCACCATGGCCAGGGCCAGTCGGTCGTAGCGCATCGCCGCCTCGAACGGCCCCTTGTCCCGACGCCGGTAACTCAACATCACCGACAGGTGATCGCGAAGATTGCGGCCAACGGCAGGGCACGGGATTTCGACCGGGATGCCGTGTGCGGCGAGTTGATCGGGGTCGCCGATCCCCGACAGCATCAGGGTCTGCGGTGAATTGATTACGCCGCCGCAAAGAATGACTTCGCGTTCCGCTTTCGCAAAGTGTTGCTGTCCGGCGCGCGAATAGGTCACGCCGGTGGCCCGCTTGTTCTCAATCACGACGCGAGAAACCATAGCGTCGACCACAATGCGTAACGACTGGCGCTTCATAACGGGACGCAGGTACGCGTCCGCGGCGCTGCAACGGCGGCCGCGGTCAATCGTCTGCTGGATATAGCCGAAACCTTCCTGGTTGGCGCCGTTGTAATCCGCGGTCTCCGGAAACCCTGCGCTACGCCCGGCGGCGATGAACGAAGCAAGCAAGGGATCGCGATAGCGGGTGAGGCGTACCTTGAGCGGACCGTCACCGCCCCGATAGTTATCCGCACCGAGTTCCCACGTTTCCGATCGACGAAAGTACGGCAGGACCTCGTCGTACGACCAGCCCGTGAGGCCCTGGGCGCTCCAGCCGTCGTAATCCGCGCGGTGCCCGCGAACATACGCCATGACGTTCACCGAGGAGGAACCGCCGATCACCCGGCCGCGGGCACATTCGATCGCACGCGAATCGATGCCATCGTCCGGCTCCATGAAATATCCCCAGTCGTGCAGACGTTCGGGAAAAATCTTGCCGATCGCGAGCGGCACGTGAATGAGCGGATCGCGATCCCAGCCGCCGGCTTCCAGTAGGAGGACCGTGGCGCCATCTTCGCTCAGGCGGTTTGCCATCACACATCCGGCAGAGCCGGCGCCGACGACAATGTAGTCGAAACGTTCGCCGGAATTATCTGCTATCGATTCTGACAAAAATCACCTCCCACCGGCCCGCACGGGAGCCTGAATGCATTCCCGATATGTGATCTTGGAGTATGTCGCGGCGCGGTTGGATTTTCCAGACAGGCGCCGGCCCGTGTGTCCGACCGGGAGTCGCACAGCGGGCAGTTCGTGGCCGTGCAATGATCGGCAACGTGCGAAAACTGATGGCGGCATGCTTCGATCCGGGTGGCAAACTCTGTACCATTCAGCATGCAAATAGAGCGTCGAATCGGCTCTCGTATGCGCGTTGCGATGCCGCGCAAACCAATCAGCGCCAACAGGAAGCATGTGATGTATTTCGTAACCGCCGAAGGCATGCGGCCCGCGCCGCTCACCCGTAATCCGTTCAACGCACTGGTAATGCCGCGCCCGATCGGGTGGATCAGTACCGTGAGCGCTGCCGGGATCGCAAACCTCGCGCCATTCTCCTACTTCAATGCGGTCTCGGCAGACCCGCCGTTCGTGATGTTTGCGCCGAACGCCGCGGGTCCGGGCAGCCTCAAGGACACGTTGGTGAATCTCCGTGAGGTGCCTGAATTTGTCGTGAATCTCGTGTCCGAATCCCATGGCGAGATGATGAATACAAGTTCGGGGACCTTTCCGTCCGATGTCGACGAGTTCGATGCCTGCGGGATAGAAAAGCGCGCCTCGAACCAGGTGCGCCCCCCGTCGGTGGCTTCCGCGCCGGCCTCACTGGAGTGCCGCGTTTACGAAACCGTCAGTCTCCCCGTGGGATCCGACGCGCGCGAAAGTCACGTCGTGATCGGCGAGGTCGTCGGCATTCATATCGATGACGACATGATCGTCGATGGTCTCGTGGACGAACGCCGCCTCGCACCGCTCACGCGCCTCGGCTACATGAATTACGGCACGCTCGGCGAAATATTCGTGATGGATCGTCCCTGAGAGGGTATGCGCATCGCTACGCCGCGGCATACATTCAAGCGGTCATGTTCTGCCGCGCCGTCCATTATCCGAACGGGGAAATGAGTGGCGCCGCTGATCCGGACGACCGCGGACGCGCGTGAGGCATACGAGCATCGGACAACTCGAGCATCAACACAAAATCTTTAGGGGGCGCTGGCATGATCAAGGCGATTGCACTCGGGAAACGCAAGCCAGGAATGTCTTTCGACGAATTCGTGGACAATGACTCGCTATGCCGCTCAGCTGAGCCGCTGGCTCCAGACGGCGCCGGGCAATGTCGGCACGCAACCGAAGCTCGTCGCCTTGTAATGAACGTCGGAAATCCAGCGGTTTCGAGACATTCGCTCGTGCCGAAGTTTTGCCGGATTCAGTCCTGCACGGTTATGCGCGGTGGTGAAAAATGCAACGGGCGTCTCCACCAAAAGTTTTGTCTATACAATTAGTTACGCCCTAGGGTTCTAACTTGCAAACTTCGGCTCGACGGCGGAGCCGAGCGGGCAAAAAAACCGGTCAGAAAGTTGGGGCATAAGCACGTACGAAAAACGCCAAATCAACACGTTACGACCGTCTATCAGCGATTTTTGTGCCCCAATGGTCCGACACAACACGTTGAAATTTAGAGGGAATTTAGAGTTCGAAAACCGCATTCGTAATGCGTTGCTTCAGAATCCCACCGCCGTTTCAGCATCGCCCGCCACCAACCGACATTGATATTGCTTAGATGATGATGGCGCGGTTGGTCGAGACGCTTTTACTCCACGCGCGGGGGCGTTACCCACGTCGAGGCAGGAGCCCCGGCGTTTCGGGGCTAGTGAAAGGCGCAGGAACCCGTTAGAATGCGCGTCTTGGTTTTGCCAGCGCAGACGCATCTCGTTGATTTACAAACAGATGTAACACAATGGCATTGTAGAGGTCGGCGGTTCGATCCCGCCTGGCTCCACCAAACCCCCTGATATTGCCGCCACGTGCGGGCTACCGGTTGGCTGCGGTGAACCGCTTGTATGGGACGCAGACGCGTGCAGACCTTGCGCCGCGTTCTCACCCGGTTCGTGCGCCAGGATTCCCGTCCGTCCGCGCATTTCGATGCCGAACGCCGCGGCAATCTTGCCCCACTGATTATACTGAATTGCCCTTGGCGCTGTTCTCGGCGCGACGCAAAAAAACTCAGATCACGTCGGTCAAATGTTCGGTTTGCCGGCTGCGTGTTCCCGGCGCTCGTACAACCCGGATCGCCGGGCGGTGACGGCATCGCGCCGATCCGCTCCCGGCCTGTAACCAACGCGGCGGAGGCATCAGCCCCCGCCGCGTCCATCCCGGCGCATCAGACGCGTCCACCCGTGTACCACGGCTTGATAACAACGTCCGCCTGTTCGGCGTCTACCGCGTCATTGACGTTTAGTTGCGGGACATCCGAGCGGTAGAACGAGCGCGGCTGGATCTGCGACTGCACGTGGTCGGGACTCGTTTCCACCGACCGCTCGCTCCAGGGTTGAAACCCGGCTGCGGACGCGGAATTGGCGGCAACGATGAGTACGGCTAAAGCGGATAATCTTTTCATGTCGGGTTACTCCGTCGTGGTTTTCAATGGATGCAGGAAGCAGTTTTCCTGCTGACGGATGACAAGATAGGGTTGTTCGGATAATTAATAAAATGAATTAATTAAAATATATCAATTATATAAATCTATTTGTCATGAGATGCTGAAACAGCTGATCGGTCCTCGAGCGCGAACGGTCGGTGATGGTCAGTTTTGAACACGCGATGCAAATCAGGGCAGCCCGCGTTCGCGTCCCGCATTGCTGCTGGTCAACTCGTTTAGTGATTGTCCCGGATTTACGCGTCCCGTATTGCTGCTGCATTTAATGACTGTCCCGGACTCACCGCCGGTTTTGCTGCTGCATTCAGTGACTGTCCCCGATTTTCCGCCCCCGGATCTTGCGCCTCGGATTTTCCGATTTGTGACTGTCCCGGATTTTCGTCCCGGATTTACCGGTTTTGTGACTGTCCCGGATTTTCCGGATCCAGGATTTACTCCTGCGCGGTGTCTGAACCGGGGCCGCTCCCCCGGACCGGCCGAGCTGTGCCGCCTGTAGGCCGCCTAGCGTTGTAGCCGCTCGAGGCGGCGGCGAAACGCCGGCAGGTGGCGGTTTTGCGAAGCGTCCTGCAAGTTCAGCAGTACATTGCGGACCGCCGGGTCGTCGACAAGATCCAGCAGGCGTTCGTACATCTCCGCGTTTTCGATTTCGGCGGCGACGGCGGCCTCGCAGGCCGCAGCGATCGATTCGGGGGCGGCTACCCGATCCGCCCAGGTATCCGGCGACGGCTGAATTCCGAGACGTTCAAACTGGCGCAACAGCGCTTCTGCATGCCGGTCTTCCGCTTCGACGATGTTGATGAACGGGCGCACCGGGCCGAACGTTTCGATGACTTTGCGGTACGTTGCGCGCGCCTTGTATTCGTCCTCGAGCGCTTCGGTTAATGCGGCGATGGTCTGTTCATGCATGTCGCGCTGTCCTCGCGCCGCGGTGTGAGCGGCGTCCGTTCAAAGGATTCCGCCCGCGCATGTCGTCTGGCAGCTGCGACGGTCTGTCCAATCGGCCCCAACGCGCTCGTGTCAGGGCTTTCACGCGCCGCGCGCGACTTTGTCGCGCCGGGGCGGTTTTCGTTTCGCGGCGATGCAACGACTTTTCACCGCAATCCGCCGAGCGCAAACTCCCGCACCCCAGGTGAATGAGCGCAACGCCGATTGTGTCGTTGACGATCGAAACGACCATGGGTGTGAGGTTACGGAAAAGCCGGGATCGTCGGTTCCGTACCTTCGATCTCTGCCTCCGGGTGGTGTTTCTTCACGAGGTCTTCGATTTCGTCGACGCGATCCGTCGGTACGTCGACCATCATGAGCAGATCGCCGTCCTCGATAGCCTTATGAAACTTCTCGATGCGGCTGTTGGGGATGTCGACCCCGACCATCGTCGACATCAACGCACCGACACCGATTCCGGCCAGCCCGATCCCGAGTACGGCGCCGCCGCCAAGCGCGAGACCCGCGGGCGGAAACGTCACCGCCACGATCCCGGCGACGAGACCGGTCGCGCCACCAATCGCAATCCCGCGCTCGAGCGCGGGGATCAGATCGCTGCGCTGGGCGAGTTTCGCTTCCGGCAAATCTTCCATCGCCGTGCCTTCTTTCGCAATGACGTGGATATGTTTTTCTTCAACGCGCGCAAGCAACAATTCGTCGTTGATCGTTCGCGCGCTCGCAACATTTGGTACGAGAAAATAAAGCCTTCGCATGATCGCCTCCTTGGTGACGCAGCGGCGGGAGAATGGGTGCACGGTGCAGCTCTCGCGAGGTACGGCGAACATACGGGGAGCGCACTGCTACGGTTTTTTCATCTTGGCATTTTTCGTCGATCGGCAGCCTGATCTGGCTCAACAATCCCGCACCTGGTTGGCCCTGAGACCTCACGCGTAACCGTTGGTGATAGTAAGAAGTCGTAGGATCGGGGGTGAGCCGCGACCCGGCAGCCTGCTCACAGCCCGGCCAAATCGTCCCCGGTCCGCGCCGTGCGGGCACACGGATCGGTACCGGCAATCAAACGCCGCAACGCGTCGTCTGGCGGTGATTGGCGACTATTCGGGTTCGCGCCGAGCGCGTGAAATGCAGCCAAAACAGACGCCGGCGGGTTCGTGCGATTTCGCCTCGACAACGTTGGCTCCGCGGCGACTGCCGATTCCCGGGCGCCTTGTTCCCGGGATCGAGGGATTTCGGTCTTGATTTTGTCATTGCAGGCCGCGCCTCGACGGGTCGATTCCGCGGGTGCGCTGCGCTCACGCGCCGGTGTCCGCGAGCAGGCTCGCTGCCAGCAACAGCATCAGGCCGGCCACGAACGCCAGCAGATGGATCGCGTTCGTCTTCGTGTTCCCGTGTTTGTTCACTTCCGGCACGAGATCGGAGGCGCCGATATACAGAAAATTCCCCGCCGCGAAAGGCACGAGCCACGTGACGTCCATCCGGAACGACAAGGCATAGGAGAGCAAGCCGCCGAGCAGGAATGTGAGCGCCGAGATCACATTGAATACAAGCGCGCGCCGCTTCGACCATCCGCCATGCACGAGCACGGCGAAGTCACCAATTTCCTGCGGTACTTCATGCGCCGCGGCTGCCAGCCAGGTTGTAATTCCGAGGCGTATATCGATGAGAAACGTGCCGGCGATCGCAAGGCCACCGAGAAAGTTATGTAGGCCGTCGCCAATCAGGATCAGGTAGGTCAGCGGCTGTTTGCATTCGGCGCTAGCGCGGTGGCAATGATGCCAGTGCAGGAGCTGTTCAAGCACGAAAAAAACGCTGAAGCCGCTGACCACGGCAATACCCATTTGCAACGGGCTGGAATTCGCAGCCAATGCCGCCGGGATCATATGGAAGAACGCGCCACCAATCAGCGACCCGGCCGCAAACGCCACGAGCGGCAGCAACAGTTTGTCGAGCGTCGCGGACGGCAGCAACAGGGTGAGGCTGCCGGAAAGCGCGAGCGCGCTCATGAGTACGCCGCTGAGAACGATCCAGGCGAAAACACTCATGGGTAGCGCGCAGCGTGCGTGTGGTGCCTGAAAACAACGTTCGCGTCCGGCGGAACTGTATCGCGCGATGATCCGGGCGGCGGCACCGGTGCCTTGCGTAGCCGCCGGATCATGCCGCGAGCGCTTTGCGCTGCAATGTGCGCATCGCAACGGCGATTTGTCAGGTTCGTACGCATTGTCGTGTGTGTGATCCCGTCATCGGTTGCATCGCTCGCACGCAAGGTCTTGTGTTACCCGTCCGGGATCGGGCCGCATCATCACCCGGGCATGGTCATTATCGACACGGTGTATGTTCGCGAATTCGTGCGTGCGGCAGCATTAGGGGATTCCCGTAGCAGCGTGCCGCGGTTCTTGCAGCGGCGGTTCGACGGGGCAAACCGCCGCGTGCGCACATCACAGCGTGGCGGCCGGACGGTAAAGACACGAGCGGGGCAGGGCTGGGCTCGGGCCGTGCCCGCGGCGCCCGTTCGCGGCCCGGGGCCCGTTCAAGGGTATCGTGATCGGAGATCGTCGGGTGAGCGATCTCTGTGACGTCACGATCGCCAACAGCGTTCGCCGCAGACCGCGGCGGCCGGGATGGATATACTTTACGAGCCGCGTTAGAGGCCATTGCCCCGCATATGACATCGCACTGTTCGCTATTGCTACCGCCGTTGCCTGCGAGCGATTCGCGCCTGCTTGCAGATGGTGGCAGGTCGCGCGCGACGTGGCGAGGCCGGATGACAACTCGCAGACCCGTACCGTGACGGAACCGGAACACACGAACGCACGCGCCGGCGGCATCGTCGGACGGGTAATGGACAGCCCCTTGCCGGTGATGATCCTGCTGCTCGCGCTGGCCAGTGGCGCGGCGGCCCTGTGGCTCACCCCGCGCGAGGAAGAGCCGCAAATTGTCGTCCCGATCGCGGATGTGATCGTGCGCACCCCCGGACTGAGCGCGCAGCAGGTGGAGCGTCAGGTGGCGGTGCCGCTGGAAAAGCTGCTGCACCAGATCGACGGTGTTGAATACGTCTACTCGACGTCCCGCAACGGCGGCTGCGTCGTCACCGTACGCTACTACGTCGGTGAGGATCGGGAAGAGTCGCTGTTCAAGATCTACAACAAGGTTTTTTCGAACGCCGATCAAATACCCGCCGCGGTTGAATCCTGGGTGGTGAAACCAAACGAAGTCGATGACGTGCCCATCGTCGTCGCCGCGTTGTGGAGCGAAGACCCGGAACAGTTCGACGCGCACGATCTGCGCCGCCTCGGCGAAGAGATCGAACAGGAACTGCAGTCGATCACGGCGACGAATCGCGTATCCGTTAGCGGCGGACAACCGCGCCAGATCCGGATCGAACTCGATGCGGATGCACTCGCGGCGCGGCAAACCGCGGCGCTCGACGTGGCCTGGGCCATCCAGGTGTCGAATCGCCAGGTGCCTGCCGGCGCGATCATCGAACGCAACGAATCGATCGCGATCGAAGCCGGTACGTTTTTCACCGATGCCGCCGACGTACGCGAGATGATCGTCAATGTGGTGAACGGCGTGCCGGTGAAACTCGGTGACGTCGCCCGCGTCATCGACGGCCCGGCCGAACCCGACAACTACGCCTGGATCGCGTTCGGTCCGGCCGCCGCCGGCCCGGTCGATCAGGGCACTACGTATCCCGCCGTGTACATCGCCGTCGCGAAACAGAAAGGTTCGAACGCGGTGTGGGTGGCGCGCGACGTACGCGAACGTCTCGCCGCGCTCGAACGCGACGTGTTCCCGCCCGGGGTGCACGTGAGCATCATCCGGGATTACGGCGAAACCGCGGATCAGAAAGTGAACGATCTCGTCAGCAGCCTCGGCGTGGCCGTGCTCACGGTCGTGATCTTCATCGGTATCTTTCTCGGCTGGCGCGCGGCCGTGGTCGTCGGACTCGCGGTGCCGGTGTGTTACGGCATTGCGCTCGGGCTGGATCTGCTCGGCGGATACACGATTAACCGGGTCACCCTGTTTGCCCTGATCCTGGCGCTCGGTCTGCTCGTCGACGATCCGATCACGGGGGTGGACAATATCGAGCGGTTTTTCCGCATCGGCGGGCGCAAACCGCGCGAGGCGGTGATCGCGGCGATGACGGAAATTCGCGAAGCGCTGATCATGTCGACCGTCGCCGTGGTCATCGCGTTCGCGCCGCTGTTTTTCATCACCGGCATGATGGGGCCGTACATGGCGCCGATGGCGTTCAACGTACCGCTCAGCGTGATCGCGAGCACGGTTGTGGCGTTCCTCGTCACCCCGTGGATGGCGCGGAAACTGTTGCGCGGATCGGGTGCCGCCGAACCCTACGACATCACGCGCACGTTGACGTATCGCCTGTACTCCGCGCTGCTGCGTCCGCTCATTGCCACCCGCGGCCGTGCGTGGCTGTTTCTAGGTGTTGTCGGCATCGCGTTTTTAGGCTCCGCGGCGATGCCGCTGTTTCGTCTCGTGCCGCTGAAATTGCTGCCCTACGACAACAAGAACGAATTCCAGATCGTCGTGAACATGCCCGAAGGCACGACGCTCGAATCCACCGAAGCGGTGGTGCGCGGATTCGCAGACCACCTGCGCAGCGTGCCCGAGATCAAGGAGATCGCCGCCTTCGTCGGCATCCCGTCGCCGATGGATTTCAACGGTATGGTGCGCCAGTACTACCTGCGGGCCGGACCACACATGGCCGACTTGCGCATCACCCTGGCCGAACGCAACGCGCGCACACAACAGTCACACGCGATGTTGTTGCGTTTGCGGGCAGCGCTTGAAGCGATCGCGCATGAACACGACGCCACCGTCGCGCTCGTGGAAGTCCCGCCGGGTCCGCCGGTGATCGCGACGATAGTCGCCGAAGTCTACGGCGGCGAGACCACGCCCTACAGCGAGCTGCAGCACGCGGCCGGGCGGGTGGCCGAGCGCTTGGGTCGCGAACCGCTCGTCGTCGACGTCGACACCACCGTCGAGGCGCCGCAGCGCAAGCTCGTGTTCGAAACGGACAAGGAGAAAGCGGCGCTGTCCGGGATCGCAACCGGCGATATCGCACAGACCGTGGCGCTCGGCACGGCCGGCGAAGTCGTCGGCTACCTGCAGATCCCGACGGAAAAGGCGCCGCTGCCACTCGTGTTGCGTCTGCCGCTGAGCGAGCGCAGTTCCACCGATGAACTGAACGCGTTTCACGTGAAGGGGCGCCCCGGGATCGCGAAAGTGCGCGACGCCGGCGGCATCCGCGACGCGCCGACCCCGCTCGTAAAGCTCGGCGAACTCGGCCACTTCCGCGAGACGCTCGAGGACCAGCCGATTTATCACAAAAATCTGAAACCGGTGGCCTACGTCATGGCGGAGGCGGCCGGCCGCATGCCGGCTGAAGTGATCCTCGATGTGAGCGCCGATCTCGGCAGCGACAGCGCGGCAACGGGCCCGCGCTCGCTCGCTGAACGCACTTACCTTGACAACGGTGGCGACGATGCCTGGTCCTTGCCGCACGGCACGCACGTGGTCTGGAACGGGGAGGGCGAATGGGACATTACGCTGCGCGTATTCCGCGATCTCGGGATCGCCTTCGGGGTGGCGCTCGTGGGGATCTTCGTCGTGCTCTACATGCAGACCGGGCTCGCGTCGATCGCCGGCATCATCATGCTGGCGATCCCGCTGTCGATGATCGGGATCATGCCGGGCTTCTGGCTGTTGAACCAGTTTGGCGAGCGGGTCGTGGACACCTACCCGAACCCGGTGCTGTTCACGGCGACAGCCATGATCGGCATGATCGCGCTGGCCGGGATCGTCGTGCGCAACTCGCTCGTGCTCGTTGAATTCATCCATCTCGCCTTGCGCGAAGGCGCGGTGTTCACCGAAGCCCTGATCCAGGCCGGGGCGATCCGCATGCGACCGGTGTTTCTCACCGCCGGCACGACCGTGCTCGGGAATCTCGTGATCACGCTCGATCCCATCTTCAGCGGTCTCGCGTGGGCGATTATTTTCGGCATCGCGGCGTCCACGCTGTTCACGCTCGCGGTGATCCCGGTCGTTTATTATCTCGTGTATGCGGCGGCGCCGGGCCACGGGCTCGCGCCAAAGGAATTATCGCCATGAACACAACGGCTCGTTTGCTTGCCATCACCGGCGCGCTCGCCGCGCTGGCGCTCGTTCTCGCGTATCTCGCCGGAGTGTTTCACGAACGGATCGACCCCGCTGCGGTGCACGCGCCGCAATCCGAAGCGTCGGCCGGGCAGCTCGTGGCAGTGGAAGCCGTGCGCGAACCCGTATTCGAACGTGCGGCCGGCACCGTGCAGGCGAAAGACGAAACGATCATTTCCGCGCGCATCACCGCGACGATCGGCAACGTGCACGTGCGCGCCGGTGATCGGGTGCAAATCGGTCAGCGTCTCGTCGATCTCGATGCACGCGAACTCGGTGCGCGGGTTGCGCAGCAGCGCGAGGTCGTCACCGCAGCTGCGGCCCGGCTCGCGAAGGCGCGCCAGGATAATGAGCGCATCAAGGGCATATTCACGACGACGCCGGATGCCGTGTCGCGTTCCGATGTCGATGCGGCGCTCGCCGCGTTGCGCGCGGCCCAGGCCGAGTACGCTGGTGCGAAACAGACCGTTGATGAGGCAAACACGCGCTTGAGTTACACCGCAATCGATGCCCCGATCAACGGCACGGTGATCGAACGCTTCGCCGATCCCGGTGACACGGCTGTCCCCGGCGCGCCGCTGTTGAAACTGTACAACCCGAGTCTGTTACGCCTGGAAGCCTACGTGCGCGAGACGCTCGCAACCCGCATCGCGATCGACGCGCGCCTGCGCGTACACATCGACGCGCTCGACACATATCTCGATGGCGTGGTCGAAGAGATCGTGCCGTCGGCCGATCCTGGTTCGCGGGCGTTCCTGGTCAAGGTCACGCTGCCGCAAAACGACTCGCTGTATCCCGGCATGTTCGGTCGGCTGCTGATCCCGAGTACGGAAGCGGAGCGCTACTACGTGCCCGCGGGCGCGGTGCAGCGCATGGGACAACTCGAATTCGTACTCGCCGACAGCGAACGGGGACTCGTGCGTCGTTACGTGCGCACCGGAGCGCAGCGCGCCGACGGCCGGATCGAAGTGTTGAGCGGGCTCGAACCGGGCGATAGGGTGGCGCTGCCGGAGTGACGGCAGATCCGTGATCGGCAGCGGCCCGGCTGATCGAGCTCGGCCGTCGTCGCGCTGTCATGGCGACGCCGGCGCGACCTGTCGACGATGCAGCTGCGTAGTGATGACACCGGATTCAAAGCGCCGATCCCGTCCGCTTTGCCCGCGGCAAACAAACGGGGCTAGTGGCCCGCACGAAAAACCGTTAGAATGCGCAGCTCTGGTTTGCCAGCGTCAGCGCATCTCATTGATTTAACAATAGATGTTGCGGAAGTGTGATGCAGCAAACGAGACCTGGACGGCGCCCGGCCCGACCCGCTTCGGAATCCGGACATTGCCCGCAAGCCAGCCGGTTGCAACCGGCACAGGCCGGCAGGCGCCAACCAGCGAGACAGTCATCTGTCCCCATCGTCTAGAGGCCTAGGACACTGCCCTTTCACGGCGGCAACAGGGGTTCGAATCCCCTTGGGGACGCCATTATTAAAAACGCCGGGCAGTGCCCGGCGTTTTTTTTGCTCCGCTATCGGCTATCGTTCGCACGATGGGCGCGTCCGATTGCACGCTGATCGGGCGCGGCGACACCGCATATCCTCGAACCGGTTAGCCGGCTATCGTGCGCACGCACGACGCCGTCCCGGCGCGTTCCGGCGATGATCGGGGCGTCAGGTTTTGCTGCAGTTCCAGGTGCGCAAGCCGACGATTAGGCCCAATGCGAGCAGCACGATCGACCCCGGTTCCGGCATTGCGACCGCGCGCGGCGTGTAGTTATACGTAACGACGACGTTGCCTGTTGACGCAGCCGTTCCCGACGGCGCAACCGTGGCGCCGCTGAAACCGGAAACGGTCAATTGCGGCAGCACGAGATACGGCAGTCCGGGCACAGCGGACGACAGCGATGCCCGGCCAAGACTCATGAGCGGCGGATTCACTTCGGTCGCGGTGAGTCCCGCGCCCGTGAGGAGGCTGGAGGTGTTGACGCTTGCCAGGCCGAGCATATCGCTCAGCGCATCGAGGGTCGTCTCGAACGCGTAGGCATAATTGAACACGTGCGGCATGACCACGCCAGTGTTCGTGCCATTCGCGATAACGGCCGGATTGATCAGAAAACCGAGTCCGCCAAATTCCAGTTCGGCCGTCAGGCCGAAACCATACGCGGCCGGGGGCACGCCCTGAGGCGAAACCGGCGACGTCACATTCACGTTCAGATCGCCCGTAATCCGGATATCGACGGTGTCGAGTGTTCCAAGATTGGTATCGAATGCGTTGAATACGAGCGGATCAATGTTCGTTCCGTTCGTGTTGACTATCGTCGTGCTCGTGTTGAAGCCGAGGTTTTGCGTGATCACGGCGGCCGGTGCTAGCGCCGGCAGGGCAAGTGTCAATGCGAAGACGAAAACCGTTGCCCGTTTCACGTGCGTAGTCCCCCGGTGGCGAGTAGTCCAGTCGGAGTGTAGTGACCGATTGACCACACTTCAGGTAATTTTTCGCAAATGCGATCAGTCCGGTAGTGCAGCTTCAAGAACGCGGACTTTCGGAATGTAGTTCGCGATCAATTCGACTGACGTAAAACGACGCAGCGCGGTGGCAACGTCGCGGCTCCAGCGAGCATCGTGCAGCGGCGGCAGAGCGACGGCGAAACGCTGCGCGCGCGAACGCGCGTCGGCGTATACGAATTCGATACTGCGGCCGAGTTCGTCGGCGACGGGTTCCAGCGAAGCCACACACAAGGCGAGAAACCCCGGCCAGTGCGCGAGATGTCGCGGCACCCCGGCCACGAGCGCGCGTTGCCCTGGCGGCAGGCCGATGTCGTTCAGTCTCCTCGCCGCATGCCGCACGGCCGGCGGCAGACTCGCGGGATCGAGCAGCGGCGGCAGGGGGTCGACCCGGGATATCGCGGGCGGCGGCGCGGCCAGGTGCGCGGGCGCATTTCGCGGCACTAAGTCGTCGCTTTCGAGGCGCGCGAGTGCGGCCATGAGTGCGAGCAGGTTTCGCGGATTCGTCGCGTCGTAGTTCGCGAAGATATTGCGCACGCTCGCGAGCGCGGCTTCATCGAGTCCCGCCGCCAGCAGCACTTCGCGATCCCATCGCGGCAGCACCGGCAGCCCGGGTGGCGACCGTAACGCCGCGGCGTCAGCATCGAGCCGACCGTCGAGGTACAGCGGCTTCACGCAATGCCACACGCTTGCGAGCGCACCGTCGAACGTTGCGAGGTGACGCCACACGAGATTTGTCACCGGCACGCGCAACGTGTGACGGATGTCCGCGTAGAGTTCCGCCGTGGCGTTGTCGGCGGCGGTTTCGGGAATGCTTGCGATGTCGTCCACGATCGGATCTCCGCTAGTCAAACGCACGCAAGCGCACGCGAAATGATCCGCGGCCGCACGGGCATCCGCCTGCGGGCTGTGCGTGGCGGTCGCGCGGACCCGATGGCCACCATCAATGCCGGGCGTGCCGTGCACGCAATGCAACCGGCGTGGATTTCCGTTGTCGGATTCATCATCAGAGTCCTGGCACCGTGTCGCAGCGTCTGTTTGCCGTCGCTGCGTGCCGCTCCGGCGGGGCGCATGCAGGCTCGAAGTGATAAACTTCAGGCGCAATCCCGCATTCGAGAAACCGCCCGTAATCCGGGCGCACCGACCGAAGGACAGCCCCGATTCCCCCCGTAACCCTGAATCTGATCATCGCGAACGTGGTCGTGTATGTACTGACTGCCTACACCCCTCTCGGCCGGGCACTGTACGGTTATCTCGCGCTGTGGCCGCTGCCGCATACGCAGGTCTGGCAGCCGCTTACCTACGCATTCTTGCACGGCGGTACGATGCACATATTGTTCAATATGTTCGGACTGTGGATGTTCGGTCGGGTCGTCGAACAGCAGTGGGGCGGGCGACGCTATCTGGTCTACTACATCATCTGCGTGCTCGGCGCGGCGCTCGTGCATTTGTATGCGAGCTATGCCACCGGACACACGCAGTTCACCGTCGGTGCTTCGGGTGGGGTCCTCGGCGTCGTGCTCGCGTTCGGCATGATGTTTCCGAACGTGCGACTCATGGTGTTTCCGATCCCGTTCCCGGTGAAGGCGAAATACGCGATCACCGGGTTCGTCGTGCTCTCGATTGCGCTTGGGGTTACCGATACCGTACCGAATATCGCGCATTTCGCGCATCTCGGCGGCATGATCTTCGGCTGGCTCGTGATCCAGTACTGGCGCCGTCAGCGACGCTAAAACGGCACGTCTTTCAGATAGTCGTCGTCGTGGGGCGGCGGCTCATCGCCTCCGCGACCCCCCGGCGCGCTCGCGCCAACCTTGTCGAGTTTCCACACCTCGAGGCTGTTGAAGTACTTCGTTTCACCCTGGGGACTCGTCCATTCGCGTCCGCGCAGGTTGAACTCGAGTTTGACTTCGTCGCCCACCTGGAATGCGTCGATGTTTTCGCAACGATCGCCCGTGAGTTGAAATAGCACGTATTGCGGGTAGTCCGGGTTGTCGCCGAGTTCGACGACGAATTCCCTTTTACGGAAGCGTTGCGTGACTTGTTGTGCTTCGAAGATAGCGTGAAGCCGGCCGCTTGTATTCATTGCCATGGAGGTGAGGATAATGGATGCGGCGGCAAAATTCATCGGGGAATTCGCGCGCCGGGCAATGGTGAAAATCCGTTGCTGCCGCCACCTCGTGGCTGCCGCAAACTGACGCCCCGGATCCGGGGTTCAGCGCTCGCAGGGGTAGACTTCGGACAGGATCAGTGCGACCGCTTCCTCGGCGCTCTTGAGCTGGAATTCCGGTACCGCCTTGAGGACTTCGGTGACGGTGACGGCGAGTTTCGGCGGTTCGATGGGGTCGGTCAGACACACCCGCGGCAGGCCCGGGGCGGTATCGCAATCACACGGCGTGACATACCACGTGCACATCTTGCCGCGCATGCCGCGAAAGTTCGACTTCAGTGCAGACTCGCAGACCTGAAGCAGTTCGGCCCCGGTGGGCGCCGCGCCGGCTGCCGGCGCCGCAAGCAGTGTCGCGAGAAAAATACCGATCGGGATCCGCTTCAACGTGCGCCCTGCGTCAGTTCCTGCACCGTCGAGTGTTGCATCAGTGCCTTGATTTTCGGGTCGTTCATCAGCGTGCCGAGGTCGCCGGCGCTGATCGCGCGCATCGTGTCGGCGTCGTTCAGGATGTTCTGCACCACGGGGTCGCCCTGCAGGCTCTGGATCTTGTTCATCGCGTCGGGGTCGTTGATGATCGATTTACGAATGCCGTCGATTTGTACCGTGGCCGGCGTTACCGCGTGTGCCTGCGCCGCGGTCTTGCCGGAAGAAATCGAACTGATTTTTGCCGCCGGCATTTCGATGCGCCCAAGCGTTTCGGAGCGCAACACGTACGTGTCGTTGTCCATCGAGATGACCTCGGCCCGTACGACGGAGCCGTCGCTGAGCTCGATGTCCTGTAACGGGCCGGCTTCAACGGCAAACGCGGCGGCGAGCAGACCGAAAGCGGCCAAGAGATTTCCAAGCGTATGCATGACAAGCTCCTCGTGACAATCCCGAATGGTGGAACGCTTGAGCTTAACTCTAGCAGGAACCCGACGGGTGCTTCGCGAACGCGCGCGCGAACCGGCGATTCAAGTTGCGAAACCGGACACGGTTCGCGGAAATTCTTTCGCCGACAACAGCTCGGCGGCAATCTCGAAACTGCGCAATCGCGCCCCGTGATCGTAAATTTGTCCGGTCAGTATGATTTCATCGATCGCGGTGGCGTCGATGAAAGCGCGCAGCTGTGCGCCAACGGATTCCGGCGAACCGACGATCGCGTACTGCAGCATATGGTTCACCCCGGCCTTTTCACGTGGGCTCCAGTAGTCTTCCATATTGTCGATCGGTGGCTGCAGCGGTCCGGGCAGGCCGCGGTGCAGGTTCGTGAACTGTTGCTGGGCGGACGTGAAGATGCGCTGCGCATCGGCATCCGTGTCGGCCGCGAATATCCCGGCCGCGGCGACGGCGTAGGGCCGCGCGAGTTGCGCCGAGGGCTGAAAATCGCGCCGGTAAATTTCCAGCGCCTGCAGCAGCGCATCCGGGGCGAAATGCGAGGCGAACGCAAACGGCAGTCCGTAGGCGGCGGCGAGCTGCGCGCCAAACAGGCTCGAACCGAGGATCCACAACGGGACTTCGAGGCCTGCGCCGGGCACGGCAAGCACGGCCTGATCGGGCGCGGGTGGCGCGAACAGCGCCTGCAGTTCGCGCACGTCCTGCGGGAAATTATTCGCGCTCGTGGCGATATCACGCCGCAGTGCGCGCGCCGTGCGCATGTCGGTACCCGGCGCGCGGCCGAGACCGAGGTCGATGCGATTCGGATACAGCGATGCGAGCGTGCCGAACTGCTCGGCGATGACGAGCGGTGAATGGTTCGGCAGCATGATGCCGCCGGCGCCGACCCGGATCCGGCTCGTGCCCCCGGCGATATGGCCAATCACGACGGCCGTCGCGGCGCTCGCGATGCCGGTCATATTGTGGTGTTCGGCGAGCCAGTAACGTTCGTAGCCCCAACGCTCCGCGTGTTGCGCGAGGTCGAGGGAGTTCGCGAACGCCGCGGCGGCATTGCCGCCCTCGATGATCGGCGCGAGGTCGAGTATGGAGTACGGAATCATCCCGTCACGCTCCGAGAGAACTCAGCGGCCGCCCATGCCGAAGCGGCTCGCGATGGACTTGATCGTGCTCTTGATCCGGGTACGCAGTTTCGGCGGCGCCTTGCCGGCTTTCGGCGGGCGCGCGTCGCCCGTTTTCTTTTCGCGCGGCGCGGCGGTTTTCTTCTGTGCGTTTTCGGCTGCACCCTCGCCGTCGCGTTTCGGTCGTCGTCGTCGGCGCTTTTTCGGTTGTTCCTGATCGCCGGATCCGGCCGCGGCCGGGCTCGTCGCCGGGCGTTCGTCGTCGGCCGGTTTCTTGCGCGGACCACGCCGTGACTCGCCGGATCGCCGGCTGCCGCCGGCCGGCTTGCTGCCGCGACCCGAACCGGAGCCCGAGCGTCGCGAACCGGAACGGCCGTCTCCGCGATCCCGTTCGCGACGGCGCTTGCGTTCCGCCGCCGCATCGGCGATGGCATCCTCGACGACGCTTTCCATTTCGCTGCCGTCGGCGGCGACGGCGCGTTTCGTCGGGACTTTCGCCAGCAGTTCCGGTCCGAACTGCACCACCGGAATTTTCTGTTCGATGAACGCCTCGATATCGGGCAGGCTCATCGCGTATTCATCACAGGCGAAACTGATCGCATCGCCCTGCTCACCGAGGCGGGCGGTACGGCCGATCCGGTGCACGTAGTCTTCCGCGTCGAACGGCAAATCGTAATTGAAGACGTGACTGACTTTCGGAATGTGCAACCCGCGTGCCGCGACGTCCGTCGCCACGAGCATGCTCAGATCGCCTTCGACAAACCGCGCGAGTAATTTTTCGCGCTTTTTCTGCGGCACGTCGCCGGACAGTACGCCAACCCGGTAGCCGGCGCGCTCGAGCGTTCGCGCGACGCGTTCGCATCCGATCTTCGTGTTCACGAACACCATCGAGCGGTTTGCATCCATTTTCTCGAGCAGCCCGAGCAGCAGCGGCTGCTTCTCTTCGGTGGCCGGGAAGTACACGGACTGCCGTACCTGCGCCGCCGTGATCGTTTCCGTTTCGACGACGAGCTTCTCCGGCTCGTTCATGTGTTCGTAGGCGAGTTCGAGCACGCGGTGGCTGAGCGTTGCGGAGAACAACAGGTTCTGGCGTTCCGTCGGCCCCGGCATTTTGCGCAGCAGAAAGCGGATGTCCTTGATGAAGCCGAGATCGAACATGCGATCGGCTTCGTCCATCACCATGACTTCGATGCCGCGGAATTTCACCGCACCCTGACGCACGAAATCGATCAGGCGGCCGGGGGTCGCGATGATGATGTCGACGCCTTCCTCGAGTTGGCGGCGTTGCTTGTCGTAATCGACGCCGCCGTAGATCAGGGCACTTTTCAGTTCCGTATAGCGGCCGATCTGACGCGAATCCTTGTCGATCTGTACCGCGAGTTCGCGCGTCGGCGCGATCACGACGGCACGCGGGTCGAGGCTGTTGTGTTCCGGGTTTGCGGGGCGCATCAGCAAGTGGTTGTACAACGCGACGAGGAAAGCCGCGGTCTTGCCGGTGCCGGTCTGCGCCTGGCCGGCGACGTCTTTGCCTTCGAGTGTCAGCGGCAGGGTCATCGCCTGGATCGGCGTACAGCGGATGAAGTTGGCCTCGTTCAGGCCTTTCAGCAGCAGCGGGTGGAGGTCGAAATTTTCGAAACAGACATCGGTGAGTGGTTTATCAGACACTTTGGCTCCTGGCCCAGATTTGCTTGCGCGACTCGTAACGACGGGATGTGCGTAGCACCGCGGCGCGCGGATTGTGTACGGCCGGGTCGATACCTGCGGGCCGTAACCGCCTGATTGTAACCGAAGTTGCCG